>JBIIDT010000016.1:0-46623 GCA_044238145.1 Pirellulales bacterium
CTGACCATCACCACGGCGAGCTCCGACCGCGTCAGCCGCGGCAGGTACGGACGGATGACGAGCGGCGCCTCGGTCTGGCCGAGGAAGATGCTGGCGGCGGCGTTGAGCGTCTCGGCGCCGCTCGAGCCGAGGATCTTGGCCGTCACCCAGGCGAACGCCCGCACCACCTGCTGCATGATCCCCAGGTGGTACAGCACCGCGAACAGGGCGGCGACGAACACGATCGTGGGCAACACGCGAAAGGCGAACACGAACCCGGCCGGGCCGGCCGGATCGACGAGCTTGTCGCCGAACACGAACCGCGATCCGGCGTCGGTGCAGGCCAGCACCGTATCGACCCAGCGGGCGGCGGCCCCGAGCGCCGCACGACCTGCGGACGATTGGAGCAGGAACAGGCCGAAGACGACCTGCATGGCCAGGCCGCCGAGCACCATCCGCGGCGAGATCTTCCGCCGATTCTCGGAGCACAGCCAGGCGACACCGAGGATGGCGGCCACCCCGAGGAGCCCGCGGAACCGTTCGAGGTCAGCCATCGCCCACACCCCTTCCTGCAGGAACCTTCTCTCACAGCCGATCGAGGATCAGCCGCCGCGGCGGTGGTGGTTCGGCGGCGACCGTGATCGCGGTGTCGAACGTCGCCAACGCCCCGCGCACGTCGGCGGTTCGCGGATCGTAGTGGAGTTCGGCGATCACGTCGCCGGCCGCCACTTTCTCGCCCACCTGGCGGTGCAGGACGATGCCCGCGGCCGGGTCGATCGCGGCGTCGACCCGCGCGCGGCCGGCCCCCAGGAGCATCGACGCCTGGCCCACCGGCCAGGCCAGCATCCGCGTGATCCAGCCCGGCCGGTCGATGCGGTAGGGCTCCACGGCCCGCGGCCGTGGCAGCACGCCTGCGGGATCGTCGCAGACCGCCGGATCACCCCCTTGGGCGGCGACGACGCGGCGAAACCGCTCGAGGGCCGAGCCGTCGGCGATCGCTCGGCGGCAGCGATCGCGGGCGGCGGCCAGGTCGGTCGCCACGCCCCCGATAACGAGCATCTCGGCCGCCAACTCGAGCGACACCTCCATCAGATCGGCGGGACCGCCGCCCCGCAGGCAGTCGATGCTCTCCCGGACCTCGAGGGCGTTGCCCACGGCCCGGCCCAGCGGCGCGTTCATGTCAGTGAGCACCGCCTGCACCGGCTTCCCCAGCTCCCGGCCGATGCCGGCCATGCTCTCGGCCAGCCGCCGGGCGTCCTCCTCGCGGGCCATGAAAGCGCCGTCGCCCGTCTTCACGTCGAGCACCAGGGCGTCGATCCCCTCGGCGAGCTTTTTCGAGAGGATCGAGGCGGTGATCAGGGGGATGCTCTCGACCGTCGCCGTCGCGTCGCGGAGCGCGTAGAGCACGCGGTCGGCCGGGGCGATCTCGGCCGTCTGGCCGATGAGCACGAGGCCGCACTCGCGGGCGATCCGCCGGTAGGCCGCCAGATCGAGGTCGATGCGGAAGCCGGGGATGCTCTCCAGCTTGTCGAGCGTGCCGCCGGTGTGGCCGAGGCCGCGGCCCGAGACCATCGGCACCGTGACACCGCAGGCGGCCGCGATCGGGGCCAGGATCAGGCTCGTCTTGTCGCCGACGCCGCCGGTGGAGTGCTTGTCGACCTTCGGCCCGGGGATGTCCGAAAGATCGAGCACCGTGCCGGAGTGGAGCATGGCCTCCACGAGCGCCGCCGTCTCCACCCGGCTCATGCCCCGCCAGAGGATCGCCATGCACAGGGCCGACCACTGGTAGTCGGGCACCTCGCCGGTGGCGATCCCGCCGACCATGAAACTGATTTCCGCGGCGGTGAGGTCGCCGCCGTCTCGCTTCCGGCGAATCAGGTCGACGGCTCGCATGACGGTGTCCGCGGTGGTCGCGTGGTGAAGGCGGCGGCGGCAGCTCAGTGCCTGGCGGCCGTGCCGAACTGCCGGTCGCCGGCGTCGCCGAGACCGGGCACGATGAAGCCCGAGTCGTTGAGGCCGGCGTCGAGCGCGGCGACGTGGATCGTCACGCCCGGCATGCCCTGCTCCAGGCAGGCGACGCCCTCCGGCGCCGCGATCAGCGCCAGGTAGATGATCCGCGGCACTCCCGCGTCGCGGAGGATCTCGCAGGTCCGAACGGCCGAGCCGCCGGTGGCGAGCATCGGGTCCACGACGATCGCCACGGCCGCACCGCAGTTCCGCGGCAGCTTGTTGTAGTACTCCTGGGGCTTGAGCGTCCGCTCGTCGCGGAACAGGCCGATGTGCCAGACCTCGGCGTCGGGGATGATCTCGAGGAGGCCGTCGGCCATGCCCAGGCCGGCGCGGAGGATCGGGACGATCGCGATTCGCTCTTCGACCCGGCGGCCCGCGGCAAGCCCGAGGGGCGTCGGCCCGCGGACCTCCCGGCTGGGGAGGTCGCGGGTGGCCTCGTAGCCGAGCAGCCGCGTCAGTTGCCGGACCACGCGGCGGAACTCGGGTGGCCGCGTGGCCGGGTCCCGCAGCGAGACGACGTGGTGGGCGATCAACGGATGCGTCGAGACATGCACGCCGGCCATGGGCAGCCCTCGGAGCGACCTTGCAAACCCCGGGTGGAGATCATATCCCTTGCAGGCGCGTTGTCGAACGCTTCCGCATCCCGACCGGCAGGCAGCCCATGCACGCACCAGGCACCGTCGACCCGCTCGTCGCCGCCGCCCGCCGGGCTGGCGACAACGCCCATGCGCCGTATTCCGGCTGGCACGTCGGCGCCGCGGTCGAGTTCGCCGGAGCCGCGGGGCCGCCCTTCGTCGGCGCGAACGTCGAGAACGGATCCTACGGGCTCACGATCTGCGCCGAGCGGACTGCGATCTGTGCCGGGGTGGTCGCCGGGCATCGCAAGCTGCTGCGGGTGGCGGTCACCTGCCGCGACGCGGACGGCCGCGCCGTGCCGGGCATCGTCCCCTGCGGCGCGTGCCTGCAGGTGATCGCGGAGTTCGGCTCTCCCGACACCCAGATCCTGATCGACGGCGGCGGCACGTTCCGGCTGGCCGATTTCTTGCCGCGGCCCTTCGGCGCCGACGTCACGGTGCCAGGTCGAGGCACATGAGGGTGGCGTCGTCGCGCAGGTAGAGCCTGGCGCCGGCCAGCGCCGGCAGGGCGCGGAGCGTACCCGCGAGCGGGCGGCAGCGGGCGAGCGTCTCGACGCCCGCGGGCGCCGCCCGGAGGAGCACGAGCTCGCCGTCGGTCTTCGCGGCGAGCAACTTGCCGTCGGCGGCGATGAGCGTGCCGTAGCCGAAGTTCCGCTCCCGCCAGGCCTCCTGGCCCGTGGCCGCGGCGACGCACACGAGATCGGCCGGCGGCACGTCGTCGCGGCCGTCGATGCCGTACAGGTGGTCACCGACGAGCAGCGGCGTGCAGTACTGCGTGGCCAGCGGGCCCTCTCCCTGCCACACGGGTTTCGCGGCGGCGCGGTCGAAGGCGGCGCACACGCAGCCCACGCCGTAGGCGCTCGTCACCAGGAACCGGTCGGCGCCGATCACGACCGGCGACGCGCCGTTGACGGTCGGCCCCCGCTGGCCGAAGGGAAACGTCCAGCGAACCTCGCCCGTGGCGGCGTCGAGGAGCAGGCACGAGAGCCGCGCGACCATGAGCACGTGCGGCGCCCCGCCCACATCCACGGCCACGGGGGCCGAGTAGCTCGCCCCCTCGGCGGTGCCCTGCCAGCGCGTCTTGCCGGTCTCGAGGTCGAAGGCCACCACCCCCGCGTCGCCGCGGCCGCCGACGTTGACGATCACGCTCCCCGCCGCGACCACCGGCGTCGAACCCACGCCGAAGTAGCCCTCGGCCGCCGCGAACTCCCGGTGCGTCCGCCGCGACCAGCGTTCCGCACCGCCGGCCAACTCGTGCACCGAAAGGTCCCCCTGGGCGCCCAGGGTGATGACCTTCCCGTCGTGGATCAGCGGGGTGCACAGCGGCCCGTCGCCGCCACCGACCTGCGGGCGGAATGTCGTCGGGTGGCCGGCCTCCCACAGTGTCTTGCCGGTGGCGGCGTCGAGGGCCGCGACGATCTCGCGGTCGCCCCGCCGGTGGAAGAGCACCGCGCGGTCCCCGGCCACCGCCACCCCCGCGTAGCCGCTGCCGACCTCCTGCCGCCAACGAACCGGCGGCCCGGCCGCCGGCCAGCGTTCGGCGAGTTTCTCGTCACCGGCCGCGACGCCGCACCGCTGCGGCCCGAGGATCTGCGGCCAGTCACCGGCCGCGGCCGGCGCCGCCGCCGCGACGAGGAGGGCGACCATGACGCTGCCGCGCATCTCACTCCACCCGACCGCGCTGGCGGTAGTACTTCAGTCCCGGCACGAAGAAGCAGGCCGCGCTCACGAGGCCGAAGATGACGTGCTGCCAGCCGGGCACGACGCACATCACAAGCGCCGTCACGAACAACACGGCCGCCTGGATATAGAAGGCGCCGGAAAGGATGCCCGCCTTGGCGAAGAACACGATTCCCGCCAGCAGGGCGAGCACCGGTGAGAGCGTCAGCACCTGCAGCCCCAACAGGTCCTCGACCCAGAACAGCATCACGCTGCCGATCACGCTCGCGCCCCAGATGTGGGCGATCTGCCGCTCCACCGCCGTGACCGGTCCGGTCCGGTGCCGCAGCGCCCAGAAGATCGGGGCCCACAGCGCGAGCCCTCCGCCCCACAAGACGAGATAGGGCCAGCGGGTCGTCACATCCTGCCAGGCGAGCACGTCGGTCGTGACCGACAGCGCGAGGATGACCACCGAGTGCCACATCCACAGCAGGCCCCAGTTCTCGAGCACGACCGCGTGGTGGGTCTCGCGGAACAGCCGGGCGAACACGTCGGACAGGCCGCCGCGGCGGGCGGCCACCGGCTCGCCGGCCAGAAACGCCCGCAGGTCGGCGGCCAGGGCCGCGGCCGACGCGTACCGCAGGTCCTGCGGCTTCTGCAGCGACTTGAGCGCGATCATTTCCAGGTCGCGATCCACGCCGCGCTCCAGCGACCGCGGCAGCGGCGGGTCGGACTCGAGCACGGCGAGGAGCGTGTCCATCGGGCTCGAGGCCTGGAACGGAGGCCGGCCGGCGATCGCCTGGTAGAGGATGGCCCCGATGCTCCAGACGTCGCTCGTGGGCCCCACGTCGCCACGGCTGCCGGCGGCCTGCTCGGGCGACATGTAGCAGGGCGTGCCCAGGATCGCACCGGTGTGGGTGACCGAGGCATCCCCCTCGAGACGCTTGGCGAGTCCGAAGTCGGAGACGTGCGGCTCGCCGGAGGCGTCGATGAGGATGTTAGACGGCTTCAGGTCACGGTGGAGCACGCCCCGTTCGTGCGCCACCTGCACGGCCTCGGCCACCTTCGCGACGAGTGCGGCCACCTCGCGGGCGGGCAGCGACCCGGCGGCCAGCCGCTTGGCGAGCGTCGTGCCCTCGACGAACTGCATGCTGTAGAAGGGGTGGCCGTCGCACTCGCCGACCTCGAAGATCGACACGATGCCCGGGTGATCCAGCCGGGCGGCGGCCTCCGCCTCGCTGCGGAATCGGGCCAGGTCGGCCGGGCTGGCCAGGTCGCGGCGGAGGAGCATCTTCAGGGCGACCGTCCGGCCAAGGCTCCGCTGCGTCGCGCGGTAGACGACCCCCATGCCGCCACGGCCGAGCTCCTCGTGGAGTTCGTAGTCGCCAAAGGCCACCGGGAGCGGCGTGCTCCCCGGCAGGAAGCCACCGGCCGGCGGGCTCCAGCCGGCGGGCAGGGTGGGATCCTCGGCGCCGACGGTGCGGGACGGCGTGAAGATCGTCGACTCCTCGGCCACCGCTTCGGCGACCGACATCGCCGCGAACAGCTCGCGGAGCTGGCCGCCGAGATCGGGATGCGCCGCGGCGAGCGTTTCGAGCGCCGCCTGGGCCGCCGGGCCGCGGAGTTCCGAGAGCGACTCGACGAGTTCGGCCAGCCGCTCCTCCTGCTCCGGAGCGAGCGGCGCGTCGATCGCGAGCGAGCGGCCCATCGTCGTCGGTGTCATCGGCGGAGAACCCCTAAGCGTCATACTATCGTAGTCCCGCGCCGCCCCGTGGCGACGGCAGGACGTTCGCGTTCCATCCCCGGCACCGCAGGATGCGGTGCCCGCGGCCCGGGAGACCCTTCGAGTCTCCCGCGAGGGCCAGGGATGGCCGAGCAGCCGGCTCGATCAGCTCAACAGGACCCGCAGCCGGCGCATGGCCCGCAGGTACCGCATGCCCGCCGCCGGCTTCGACAGCCCGAGCACCTCGGCCGCCTCGGCGGTGGAGAGGTGCTCGAAGTGGCGCAGGAGCACGATCTGCCGGTCGGACTCCTCGAGGGCTTCGACGGCGGCCGCGAACCGCCGCTCCAGCTCGTGCCAGGTCGCGGCCGCCGCCGGCGTCAATTCCCGGTCGACGACGATGCCATCCAGTTCCGTTCCCGAGCGATCCTCGTCGGCCGCCAGCGGCACCTCGCGGTCGACGCTGCGGCTGGCCGCCACGCGGTGCCGCCGATGGGCGTCGATGAGCCGGTCGCGGGCCATGTGCCGCAGCCAGAGCTGGAACGGCATCGTGGGATTGGAGAGGTATTCGCCGAGCCGGCGATTGGCCTCGACGAGCACGTCCTGCACGATGTCGCTGGCGTCGACCCGCCGCTGCACGCCGCGGTCCATCCGCCGGTCGATCATCTGCTTGATCGCCTCGCGGTGCCGTTCGAGCAGGCCGTTGACCGCGTTCCCGTCCCCCCGCCGCA
This sequence comes from Pirellulales bacterium, assembly GCA_044238145.1. Lineage (GTDB taxonomy): Bacteria > Planctomycetota > Planctomycetia > Pirellulales > UBA1268 > QWPN01. The sequence continues at coordinate 6,735 of JBIIDT010000016.1, forward strand.
CCCGCTCGAGGAGGGCGAGGGTGGGCTGTGGCTCGCTGTCCGCAGCGGCCGGGCCGGCGGACGGGTCGTCCGGAACTCGCGGGGAACCGGTCGGCGTGGTCATGGGGACGGTACGGGCGGAAGGGGTGGTGCCGGCTGAACACCTGCGACCCCATCGTACCAACGTGTCGGCCGTTCGGGTGCTGACGGCTGCGGGGGTCGCACGGGCCGTGGCCCCGGGCGGACCGCATTTTTTCGCACCCCGGCCCCCGGCGTTTTTGCCCGACCCGGAAACGTGATCCATAATCGCGGGCGGTCGAAGGAGAGACCGCTGGCTGCCGCGACAGGATGCGGCCTCCCGCGAACGGATTGCCCCGTGCTCGGCGTCTGTTTTCCGACGTCATCCGCCCTGCGGCGGTTCCACCGTGGTGGAATCGCGGCGCTGGCCTTCGCACTGCTCGCGGGCACGGCGCTGGCCGATCCCGCGCTCCGCTGGGGTCCGGTGGCGCCCGAGCCGCCGGCCACCCACGCCCCCGGCGAGGATCTCGTCGCCCGTACGGCAACGCTGGTCCACCAGGGCCGGTGGGCCGACATCGTGAGCATGTGCGAGACGGCGGCCCGCAAGGGCACGCTGGCTCCGGCCCTCGCCCAGCGGTACGACCTCGCCAAGCTGCACTGCGACATCGCCCGGCGTCACGCCGAGCCTGCCTTCCGGCGGCAACTGGCGGAACTCGACGAGGCGGCAGCCCGCCGCGTGTACGCCGAGGTGCTGGCGCGGATCGCGTCGCACCACGTCGACACCCCCGACTTCGGACGGCTGGCGGCCCGGGGCCGCACGGCGGTCGAGATCGCCCTCGACGACGGCACCTTCACGGCCCTGCACGCCAGCCAGGCCACGCCCGACCGTCGCGTCCTGTACCGCGAGCAGGTGGAGCGGCTCACCGCCTCGCGGCCGGTCGCCACGCAGGTCGATGCCGAGACCCACGCCGCCTGGATCGCCCGCACCGCCCACTCGCTGCTCGGCGTGCCGCCGGCGGTGACGCTCATGGAGATGGCAGCCGCCGCCGTGGGCGGCCTCGACGAATACTCGACGTTCCTGACGACGGGCCAGCTCGACGACCTGTACGCCCAGATCGAGGGCAACTTCGTCGGCCTCGGCGTGGAGTTGAAGGCGGCCAGCGACGGGCTGCTGGTGGTGCACGTCATCCCGGGCAGCCCGGCCGAGCGGTCCGGCATCCGCGCCGGCGACCACCTCGTCGGTGTCGGCGGCCGCTCGATCGGCGGCATGGGCGTCGACGAGGCGGCCCAATTGCTCCAGGGGCCGGAGGGCTCGCTCGTCACGCTCGCCATCCTGCGGGCGCCGTCCCCGGCCCGTGCCGTGACCGTGCGGCGCGAGCACGTCGACGTGCCGAGCATCGAGGATGTGCGGCTGCTCGAGCCTGAGGCGGGCGTCGCCTACCTGAAGCTCACCTCGTTCCAGAAGACGACCGCCGCCGACCTCGAGGCAGCCCTGCGGCGGCTCGACGCCGCGGGCATGCGGTCGCTCGTGATCGACCTGCGGGGCAACCCCGGCGGACTGCTGTCGGCCGCCGTGGACGTCGCCGACTTGTTCCTCGAGCGAGGCCTCGTGGTGGCCACCCGCGGCCGTAGCCCCGACGAGGACTTCAACTACTCGGCCGGCCGGCCCGGCACCTGGCGGATGCCGTTGGTGCTGTTGATCGACGGCGAGTCGGCCAGCTCGAGCGAGATCTTCGCGGGCGCGATCCGCGACCACGGCCGGGGCACCATCGTCGGCGCACGGAGCTACGGCAAGGGCTCGATCCAGGGCATCTTCCCGCTGGAGTCGGCCGGCGTTGGCATGCGGCTGACGACGGCGAAGTTCTACTCGCCGCGGGGCCTGCCCTACAGCCGCGTGGGCGTGGAGCCCGATCTGGCGGTGCACACGGCGGCCCGGCCTGTCGACGGGGCCGTCAGCCAGCCGGCGGGTGACCCGGCACTCGACGCCGCGACCGACGTGGCGCGACGGGCGGCCAAGCCGGTGGCCAAGCCGGCGACCCGGGCGACCGCGGCCCGGTGAGCGGCAGCCGGGTGGTGGCCCGAGCGACTTGAAGTGCGTTTCCGGCCCGGCTAGTCTGACGGGCGGTGTTTCGATCCGCCCGTCGCTGATTTCTTCTTCTGGCTGCGACGGGCGAACAAGCCCCTGCCACGGTGTCGCCCTGCGCGCCGAGGCGGGCCGTTCACGACCATTTCCCTCCAGCCCAGGAAGAAGGATCATCCCATGACCAGTGCCCGCTCGAGCGCCATCGCCGCCATCAACAACTACAAGTCCAACGGCCAGGCGTGGAACTTCCGCGAGACCCCCACGAGCGAGATCTTCGGCTCGAACGTGTTCAGCGACGCGGTCATGAAGGACCGGCTGCCGAAGAGCGTCTACAAGGCCCTCCAGGCGACGATCAAGCAGGGCAAGCCGATCGACCCGGGCATCGCCGACGCCGTGGCCCTCGCCATGAAGGACTGGGCGATCGAGAAGGGCGCGACCCACTACGCCCACGTCTTCTACCCGCTGACCGGGCTGACCGCCGAGAAGCACGACAGCTTCCTCACGCCCACCGGCGACGGTGACGCGATCGCCGAGTTCTCCGGCAAGGAACTGATCCAGGGCGAGCCCGACGCCTCCAGCTTCCCCTCCGGCGGCCTGCGGGCCACGTTCGAGGCCCGCGGCTACACCGCCTGGGACCCGACGAGCCCCGCCTACATCCTCGACAACCCCAACGGCACCACGCTCTGCATCCCGACCGCCTTCTGCTCGTGGACGGGCGAGGCCCTCGACAAGAAGACGCCGTTGCTCCGCTCCATGCAGGCGGTCGACAAGCAGGCCCGCCGCGTACTCGCCCTGTTCGGCCACAAGGACGTGGGCCAGGTCTCGGCGTCGGCCGGTCCGGAGCAGGAATACTTCCTCATCGACCGCAACTTCTTCTTCGCCCGGCCCGACCTGACGATGACCGGCCGGACCCTGTTCGGCGCCAAGCCTCCCAAGGGCCAGGAGTTCGAGGACCAGTACTTCGGCGCGATTCCGGAGCGGGTGCTGGCCTGCATGATGGAAGGCGAGCGGGAGCTGTTCAAGCTCGGCGTGCCGGTGAAGACCCGCCACAACGAGGTGGCACCCAGCCAGTACGAGATCGCCCCGATCTACGAAAACGCGAACATCGCCACCGACCACCAGCAGGCGATCATGCAGACGCTGACGCGGGTGGCCCAGAAGTACGGCATGGCCTGCCTGCTCCACGAGAAGCCCTTCGCGGGCATCAACGGCTCCGGCAAGCACGTCAACTGGTCGCTGGGCTGCAAGCTCGGCAACCTGCTGGAGCCGGGCGAGACCCCGCACGCCAACATGCAGTTCCTCGTGTTCTGCGCGGCCGTCATCCGGGCGGTGCACAAGCACGGCGACCTCTTGCGGGCCGTCGTCGCCTCCAGCGGCAACGACCACCGGCTCGGTGCCAACGAGGCGCCGCCGGCGATCATCTCGATCTTCCTGGGTGAGCAGCTCTCCGACGTGTTCGAGCAGATCGAGAAGGGCAAGGCGACGAGTTCCAAGAGCACCGGCACGCTGACGGTCGGCGTCGACACGCTGCCGCCGCTGCCCAAGCACGCCGGCGACCGCAACCGGACGAGCCCGTTCGCGTTCACGGGCAACAAGTTCGAGTTCCGGGCCGTCGGCTCGAGCCAGTCGATCGCCGGGCCGCTCGTGGCCCTGAACACGATCATGGCCGAGAGCCTCGATTACATCGCCACCGAGCTCGAGAAGGCGACCGGCGGCGACCAGGCGAAGCTGGCCGGTGCGGTCGAGAAGCTCCTGCAGAAGATCGTCTCCGAGCACAAGGCGGTGATCTTCAACGGCAACGGCTACTCCCAGGAGTGGCACGAGGAGGCGGGGAAGCGGGGCCTGCCCAACAACCGGGCCACCCCCGAGGCCCTCGACCAGCTCGTGGCCCCGAAGAACCTGGAGATGTTCGAGAAGTACGGCGTCCTCTCGAAGCGGGAGATGCAGAGCCGCTACGAGATCTACATGGAACGGTACTGCAAGGACATCAACACCGAGGCCCAGGCAGCCCTGCAGATCGCCAAGACGATGATCCTCCCGGCCGGATACCGCTACCAGGGCGAGCTCGTCGACATCGCCACGAAACTCAAGGGCCTCGGGCAGGCGCCCCACATGGGCACGCTCGAGAAACTCACGAAGCTCGTGGGCGAGTTCGAGGGGCGGATCGAGGCCCTGGAGAAGGTGCTCGGCCACCACGGCGGCGGCGACCTGCGGGCCGAGGTGAAGCACTTCCACGCGGACGTCATCCCGGCGATGGCGGCGCTGCGGGAGACGGCCGACCAGATCGAGGTCCTGCTGCCGGACGACCTGTGGCCGCTGCCGACCTACCGCGAGATGCTGTTCATCAAGTGACCGGCGACCTCGCGGGCGCGATCGCTGCGGAGTGCGACCGCCTGGGTCTGGGCGTGCCGCCCGGTGCCGTGCCCGGGCTGGCCGCGTACGCGGCCAGCCTGTGGGCGTGGAACGAGCGACTCAACCTCACGCGGCACACCGACGTGGAGAAGTTCGTCTCCCGCGACGTCGGCGATGCCGTGGCGATCGCGGCCCATCTGGCGGCCGGCGAGCGAGTGCTCGACGTGGGCACCGGCGGGGGTGCGCCCGGCGTGCTGCTGGCGATCCTCCGGCCCGACCTGCGAGTCGAGCTGGCGGAGAGCGTCGCCAAGAAGGCCCGCGCGGTGGCGGAGATCCTCCGAGAGATCGGTCGCGGCCTGCCCGTGCATGCCGCGGCCGGGCAGGGGCTGGTGGCGGCCCGGGGCCGGGGCCCGGATCGGTTCGACACGCTCGTCGTGCGGGCCGTGGCTCCGCTCGTCAAGCTCCTCGGCTGGTTCGAGCCGATCGCCGACACCTACGGCCGGATGCTCGTGGTGAAGGGCCCGCGGTGGGAGGAGGAGAAGGCCGAGGCCCGGCACCGGGGCCTCGTGAGGCGGGTGCTCGTCCGCCGGATCGCCGCCTGGCCGATCCGCGGCAGTGACAACGAGAGCGTGCTCCTCGAGGTCAAGGCCCGCAGCGACTGAACGTGTCGCGTCGGGGTTGCCCAGACCGTCTTGGCCGGCTCTTTTTTGGTGCAAGGCAGCTCAGGGCTGCCCATCCCCTCGAGCGGGGCTATGGGAGCAAGCGAAGGCAGGATGCCGAAGCGCAGCGGACATGCAGAGAGCCGAGGCCTGGAGGGCCGAGGCGAACGTCCCGCGAGAGGGTGTGGGCAGCCCTGAGCGGGTTGGGCGAGTTGATCCGAAACCGACCCACACGGGTCGCGTCACTCCCTCACCTACAGGTTCATGCCCAGGTACCCCCCGGCGGCGTCGCTGGCCGCCTGCTCGCGGGCCAGACGCTCCAGCGCCCGCGACAGGTCGCCGGCGGCGATGTAGCGGTCGAACTCCACCTCCACGGCGTGCTTCACCGAGAGCCTGAGCCACTCGACGGCCGGCTGCGTCAGCCAGTCGCAGGTCTCGCCGTCGAGGTCGATCGCCAGGTCGCTGCCGATCGTGCGGGCGTCGGCCTCGTCGGTGAGCACGGTGCCCGCGAACGTGAACCGAATCCACCCACGGGCCGGATCGTTCGTAAACTGGAAGGTGCAGGAGCCGTCGGTCAGGTAGTAGGTGTTTCGCGTGCCGTGCCGGGCCACGGCCTGCTGCATCCGCTCGAGCCGCGCCCGGTAGCCGGGCGAGGCATCGAGCGGAATGTCGAACCGCGGCACGGACCGCAAGGGCGTGCACTCGAAGGTGATCGCGACGGCGGGTCGGTCAGGAGACGGATTCATGCGACGGGAAGTCTACACCTGCGGGCTGGGAACGGCAGCCGTGCTCGTGCTGCTGGCGGCGGGCACGCTCGCCTGCCGGCCCGCGGCGGGGAGCGTGCGGGTCGGCGAGACCCGGCGGGCGATGGGTGTGCCCTGGACGATCACGCTCTACGCTCCGACCCTCGAAGCCGGCCGCGCGGCCTTGGCGGCCGCGTTCGCCGAGGTCGACCGTCTCGAGGGCATCCTCTCCGACTACGACGCCACGAGCGAGTTGTCGCGGCTGTCGGCGGCCGCCCCCATGCCCACACCCGTGGCCGTGGGCCCCGAACTCTGGCAGGTGCTGCGACAGTCCGTCGCCTTCCGTGACTCTTCCGACGGCGCCTTCGACCCGACGGTCGGCCCGCTGACGACGCTCTGGCGGCAGGCCCGCCGGTCGGGGCGGATGCCGCAGGCGGAGAAGCTCGCGGCGGCCCGGGCGGCCGTCGGCCCGGAGGCCCTGGAACTCGACGCCGGGCTGCGGAAGGTGCGCCTGCCGAAGCCCGGCAGCCGCCTCGACCTCGGCGGCATCGGCATGGGCTACGCGGCCGATCGCGTCCTCGACCTGCTCCGCGGCCGCGGCATCGAAGCGGCCCTCGTCGATGCCTCCGGCGACGTGGCGGCCGCAGGCCATCCGCCGGGCGCCGACGGCTGGCGGGTCGCCGTGGCTGGGCTCGCTGGCACGGGAGAGACCGCGGCCATGATCGAACTGGCCGACGGCGCCGTGACGACGTCCGGCGACGCCTTCCAGGCCGTGGAGATCGACGGTGTCCGCTACAGCCACGTGGTCGATCCGCGGACGGGGCTCGGGGTCGTCGGCCCGGCGGCCGTCACCGTGCTGGCGGGCGACTGCACCACGGCGGACGCACTGGCGACCGCCGCGAGCGTGCTCGGGCCCCGCGCCGGGGCCGCCCTCATCGCCCGGTTCCCGGGTGCCGCGGCCCGGTTCATGTGGATCGAGGAAGGCCGCACGCGGGAGACAACCACGCCCGCCTGGCCTGCCCCGCTTCCCCAGTCCGCCGGCCGACCACGACGACCTTGACGATTGCTCCAAGTTTGCGGGCTTTGCGGGCCGATAGATCCGGTGCTGCCGCTGCGCCTGGGCGTACGCGGTGCGGGCACGGAGTCGGGGGGCCCCGTGCCGGGAGCGGGCCGCACACATGCGGCCAACTCCCCCAAGGCGCAGCGGCGGCATTTGCGACACCCACACAACCTGCAACCCGGACAGCCCCCCGTGCCGCGATTCGCCCGCACCCTCTGGGCGGTTTTGACGAGCGCCTCGCTCCTCGCCGGGGGCTGCGCGCCGCAGCAGCCGTTCTACTTCTTCGAGGACGGCGATCTCTCGCACTACGTGGGGGCGATCCAGAAACTCGAGTATCCCGACACCTGCCAGGATCCGCTCGCCGAGGCCGCGGGGGCCGTCGAACCGGCCACGCTCTCGAACCCCGGCTACGACTCGATCTGGGAGCTGTCGCTCGAGGAGGCGATCCGCACGGCACTCGAGAACGGGAAGGTGCTGCGCAACCTCGGCGGTCGGTTCGCCAGCTTCGGCGGGCCCCGGCCGCAGACCGGGGAGCCGGCAGTCTCGCTGCTCACCGCGCCCACGCAGACGCCCACGGTCTACGACCCGGCGATCACCGAGACCGACCCGTTCCGCGGCGTGGAGAGCGCCCTGGCCCTGTTCGACGCCCAGCTCTCCAGCTCGCTCACCTGGGAGCGGCAGAACCGGCCGCAAAACATCAATCCCACGGGGCAGCTCATCTTCCAGCAGCAGCTCCTCGGCGACCAGGGCAACTGGACCTCGGGGATCACGAAGCGGACCGCGACCGGTGCCACCTGGGGCTTCACCAACTCCACCGTCTACGACAACAACAATTCACCGATCCGGGAGGTGCCCTCCACCTGGACGACCAACTACGACTTCACCTTCAGCCAGCCGCTGCTGCAGGGTGCCGGCGTCACCTACAACCGGATCGCCGGCCCGGACGCCTTCGAGAACATCTACGGCCGCCCGCTGTTCCGCGGCGTGCTCCTGGCCCGCATCAACGCCGACATCACGTTGGCCGAGTTCGAAGCGGGCGTCCGCAACCTGGTGAGCGACGCGGAGCAGTCCTACTGGGAGCTGTACTTCGCCTACCGCAATCTCGAGGCCCGCAAGGCCGGCCGCGACAGTTCCCTGGAGGCCTGGCGGAAGGTCCACGCCCTGATGGTCGAGGGCTCGCGGGGCGGCGAGCGGGACAAGGAGGCCCAGGCCCGCGAGCAGTACTTCTTCTTCCGTGGCGAGGTCGAGCAGGCCCTCACCGACGTCTACCGCTGCGAGAACCGGCTGCGGTTCATGATGGGCATCTCGGCCAGCGACGGCCGGCTGATCCGCCCGTCGGACGAGCCGACGACCGCACGGATCTCGTTCGATTGGCAGCAGTCGCTCGTGGAGGCCCTCTCCCGGTCGGCGGAACTCCGCCGGCAGAAGTGGGTGATCAAGCAGCGCGAGCTCGAGCTGACGGCCGCCAAGAACCTGATCCTGCCCCGCCTCGATCTCGTGGGGCGGTGGCGGTTCCTCGGCATGGGCCAGGAACTCGTCAATCAGGACTACAACCCCTACGACGCCGAGGGCGGCCTGAACCCCGACCCGCTCGTCGGCACCGACGCCTACTCGACGCTGCTGTCCGGACAGTTCCAGGAGTGGCAGGCCGGGGCCCAGTTCCTCATGCCGCTCGGATTCCGCCGCGAACTGGCCACCGTCCGCCACCACCAACTGCAATTGGCCCGCGAGCGGGCCCGGCTCCAGGACGAGGAGCTCGAGGCCTCGCACGCCCTCGTCGAGGCGGTTCGCAACGTCGACACGAACTTCGCCCTCGCCCAAACCAACTTCAACCGCCGCGTCGCCGCCGAGCGGCAGGTCGACGCCGTCCAGGCGGCCTACGACGCCGGCCAGGTGACGCTCGACCAGCTGCTCGACGCCCAGCGGCGCCGGGCCGAGGCGGAGAGCGCCTACTACCGGGCGATCGTCGACTACAACCGCTCGATTTCGCAGCTGCATTTCCGCAAGGGTTCGCTGCTGGAATACAACGGCGTGTTTCTCGCCGAGGGCCCGTGGCCGGGCAAGGCCTACTTCGACGCCCATCGCCGGGCCCGGCAGCGGGACGCGAGCCTGTACCTGGACTACGGCCACTCGCGGCCTGGTGTCTTCAGTCGCGGCGCGGTCACCCAGAACTTCGAGTCGATCGGTGCCGACGCCCGCCCGAGTCAGCTGCCGCCCCGAGACCCGGCGACCCGCGAGAACGGGTCCGCCCCGGCCGGCGTGGTGCCACCCGCCACGCCGGAGCTCCTCCCCACGCCGACTCCCGCCGGCTGACTCCTCCGCACACGGCGGCAGGATGCCAAGGGTTCCCGTCCACCGGCGGTCCGCAGCAGCGCCATCCGTCGGCCGCCAAGAGTGAATCTGGTTTTACGGTAACGACGAGTTGGCAGTTGAGGTGAGGGAGGCGAGGGGGTCGGCGAATGCTCGAGGAGCGTGGGGCGTATCCTCGCCCCAGCGACGAGACTTTTGCCGCCCCCGAGCCGGTGCTACACCAAAGTCGAATGCATTCTGGATGGCGGCCTCTCGCAAGCCGGCGGAGGCCGGCCAAGGAAACCGCGGCAGGATGCCGCGGGTTTCCGTGAATTCAAAACCGCAGAAACCGGCTCCCACCGGTGCTCGTGCGGCCGATCTCGGCGCCATCGGGCCCGAGTTCGACGAGGTCGCCCTGCTGCTCCTGCACCAGGGTGCGGCCGTCCGGGAGCCGCTGGACATCGACCGGGACTTTGAACCCCTCCCTTTGCCAGACGACGCGGCCGTCGCGATCGATCTCACGAACGATGCCCGGAGTGCTCATGGCCACGAGCGTGTGGCCGTTGGGCAGCCGCTGGGCGGTCTGCGGATCCTCGATGTCCTTGACGACCGAGGCTTCCTTCCCGGCCGCGTCGATCTCCACGATCCGATTGCCCCGATGGGCCGCCACCAGCGTGCTGCCGTCGGGCAGCCGTCGCGCATCGCATGGACGGCCCTCGACCTTCGCGCTCCACACCATCTTGCCCTGGCGATCGTACTCGACCACGAGATCGGCGTCCGACAGCGCCGCGAGCGTGGTGCCACCGGCGAGGCGGCGAACGCTCATCGGGCCGCCCGGCAGGCCCCGCACCGCCCACACCTCCTTGCCGTTGGCGTCGAACTCGACGATCGACTTCCCGGAGTGGTCGCCCGTCAGCCGGTTGCCCTCGGGTGTGACGTCGCAGCCCCAGGCCGACCCGGCCGGCACCGTGGAAACCTCCTTGCCGTTCTCGTCGAGTTCCACCACGTCGCCGTTCTTCGGACGGCAGACGAGCGTTCGCCCGGTGATCGGCCGGCCCGCGTCCCATTCGGCGTCGACACGCTCGGGGAACGTGAGTTTTGCCGAGACTCCCTCCTTCGCCAGCCACTGCCGCCACTGCCGAACCTGTCCGGCCCGCACGTCCGGCGGGCCGTCCGGCTGAAACGGCATGCCGTTCTCCCACAGCCCCGTCAGCCGGCGGAGCTGACCACAGGCGCGTCTCCGCACCGCCTCCGACTTCGCCGTCAACAGTTCGCCGAGATCGTCCAGGCAGCCGCGGTCGCCGGCGAGGGCCCGTTCGTGCGCCCGGGCCAACGACAGGAACTCACGACGTGTCTCCTTCGAGGCGGCTACGAGTTCCGCCACCCGGTCCCGGATCTTTTCCGCACCGTCCTCCAGCGGCAGGACGTCGGCGACGCGACCCTCCCGGTCGACGAGCATGCAGGCCGGCAGAGCCGGATCACCCCACGCCGCCCGCAGACGCCCGGCCTGATCGACCGCGATCGACGGTTTTGGCTTCAGGTCGCCCACCGCGCGGGTCACTTCTTCACGGCTTCCGCCGGCGATGATCGCCGCGCAGACGACGCCTTCGGACTCGACCGCGGCCACGATCTCGGCGAGCCGCGGCAGGCGGCCCACACCGGCCCGGTCCCCGACGTCGACCAGGCCGAGCACGGCGATCCGCCCCTCGAGGCCCACGGCTGACAGGTGCCGTCTGCCCGTCGCGTCGGGCTCGAGGAACGGGAGCACCGGTATCGCCGCCGGCTTGGCGTCGGGCGGAGCCGCGGGCGGCGGCGCTTCGGCGCGAGGCTTGCCGTCCGGTGCGCCCGGCTTCTGCAGGGCCCGCGGCCCGGGCGCGGGCTTGAGCTTCCACTTGGAGTAGGGCAACTCCTCCGGCGGGGACGCGGTGGCGGCACGGCCGAGATCGAGGTGGTCGCAGCGGGCCAAGTCCACGCCCACGATGCCCACCACCCCGCTGCGGCCCACGAGCCGGTCGCCGTCCACGCGTTCGCCGGCCAGGGAGAGGTAGCGGAGATCGGTCATCGTCGCCCGCGTCGGGATGCCGCCCGCGTCGGGCCCGCCCATCACCGCCGCCGCGGCCTTGGCGTCGGCCTCGTCCCCCTCGATCGCGAGCCAGATGAGCCGCTGGACCTCGGACCGCGGCAGCGACTTGACCACGCCGAGCACGTCCATCCGCACCACCCTGTCGTCGAGCGACACGAGCTTGCCGCGGAGGTAGTCGCCGTTGGGCAGCCGGAGCATGTGCGTGGGTGGATCGGCCTGCTGCATCCGCGGCAAAAAGAGCAGGCGGTTGAGCTTCTCCCTCGGAATGCCGGCGCCGGCACCCGGCACGAGCTCGACCGCCCGCAGGGCGACCGACGGCACGACCGCCTCGCCGGCCAGATCGGTGCGAATCCGCAGGCCCTCGGGGTCGGCCGAGACGACCGTGCACGTGATCGAATCCCCGGTCTTCAGGTACACGGTCGCCAGGCCGGCGGGGGCCGGGCCGTGGACGATCCGCGCCTCGTGGATCTTCAGCGCCTGCTCGAGGACATCCTGCTCGGAGGCACCCGCGAGGTCACCCCGCCCCTTGGCGTCCCGCACCAGCGGGATGTCCTGCGTCGCGCCCGATGGAGCGGCGACCTTGAGCACCACGGTCGAGCCCGCGACGCCACGCAGCAGGCCCCGCAAATCCGCCGGCTTGAGCGGGCCGACGTCGATCGGCTCGGCGGCGGGGTCGAGGCGGACCGAGAGCAGCCGCCACCCGGCCTTGATTCGCCCTTCACGGGCCGCGGGACCGCCGGCGACGGGCTCCGCCGCCAGGAACGCCGGCCCCTGCCGGACGAACTCGATGCCCACGCCGCCGAGGGCGACGATCCCGCGGTAGGAAATCCGCAGCGGCACGTCGGCGTCGATCGGCACGGGCTTCACGCCACCCCGCGGCTGCCAGGCGAGGCCGCCGCCCGGGCCGAGGTTGGCGAGACAACCGAGCATCCGGCCCGCATCGGCCTCGAGCCGCCCGGGACGGCCCGGCAGCGGGCCGGGCGACTGCTCGGCGAGAGACTCGATCTCCGCCAACTGCGCGAACTCGCAGACGAGCGGCTCGGCCACGGCCGGACAATCGAGGCGGACGGCCCGTGCGGTGACATCGAGGATCCGACCCGCCAGCCGCGTGCCGCCGTGGAAGGCCGCCAGCACGGTGCCCGGCGGCGGCTGCACCTTGGCGTCACCGGCCGCCGGGAACTCGATCATCGATACCTCGGCCACCGGCACCTGCCGGGGCCCCTCGGGGCCGCGGAAGGTGAACGTGCCCTGGGCCTTGTCGAACGACTCGAGGACCGCGTCCGGGCCGCCGAGCCCGCCGCCCGCGACCAGCCGCGGCTCCGGATCCGTCCACGGCACCACCCGCAGTCCATCGACCCGCACGCTGCCGCCGCGGAGCAGGATCCCGAACCCGCTGAGGTGGCCGGGCTTGCGCGGCGCGAGCGTCTCGTCGAACAGGGCCTTGCCGGCCGACTCGCGGTCCGGAAGCACGACGGCCATCCGCCCCGCCACCTGGTCGACGTAGACCTGCAGGTGCAACCCGCCGGCGCCGGGCGGCATCGAACCGACGAGATCGAACTTGCTGGCCGGCCCGTTCTCGCGGATGGCCAGCAGGTCGCCGCCCGTCATCTCGATGCGATACCGCTCCTCGGCGGCGGCCGGCTTCTTGTCCTTGGCAACCGGCCGGGGGCGGGTCGCGGGAGCGGCGAAGAAGACCTCGATCTCGGGCCGCTCGTCCCAGGAGAGCACGAGGTCGAAGCAGGCCCGCGGAGCGGCGTCCACGTCGCGGAAGGCGTCGGCGCCGGCCTGGCCGCAGGCCAGCCGGCCGGCCTGCTCCTGCCAGGCTCCGCGGGCGACATCCCACCCGTCGAGGCCGCCCGGCACGATCAGTCTGCCGGCCGTGGAGTCGCGGCTCAGCCGCTCGATCGCACCGCGGCGCAGCCGCAGCCGGCCGTCGGCCACGCCCGGCACGGCCAGCACGACGTGGTCGGCGTCGATCGCCTCGATCGCCCCGCTCACGAAGCTTCCGCCCCAGAGTCCGATCCGCCAGTCGGTCGCGGGCGGCTTGGGGGCATCGACCCGGGCAAACCGGATGCGCTCGACGCCGTCGACGTCGAATTCGATCGGCACCTTGAAGAGCGGCGACTGCCAGAGGAACGTCGTCCGCGGTCCGCCGTCGACCGGCGGTGCCGCCACCAGGTTGCCGACCAGGAACCCGTCGGCGGACAGGTCGAGTACGGACGCCGTCCGCGCGGGGGCGGGGGGCCGCCGCCCGGCGGCCGGCTCCTCGGCGTCCACCGGCACAGCCACCGGCCACGCGATCGCCGCGACCAGTCCACACCATGCCGTGGCCCCCCGGCGATCGTGCGTGCGGTTCCGGTTCATGGCGCCACCTTCTCCAGGATGCCCTGGGCCTCGACGTGCGACCGCATCGCCTTGCCCTGGGCCGCGAACTGCGCGACCATCGCAGCCTGCCGCTCACTCAATCCGGCACGCAGTTGCTTGGGTTCGATCTCCGCGAGCGCCAGCCAGACGAGCATCTGATGCAGGTGCTGGTTGTTGTTCTGGCGGCTGGCGAATCCCTCGATCCGCAACGGCGGCTGCTTCTCGAGCAGCATCTTCTCGAGGTCGTCGTGCTGCTTCTGGTCGAGCCCCATGATGTCGTCGAACTTGAGCAGGGCCACCAGCACGAGACCCTTCCAGAGCAGGGCCCGGCGGGCGGCCGTCTCGGCCGTGAGCCGCGACTGTTGGTCGGCGTCGAGCGTGGTGGGGAGAACCTTCATGAGGAGAGAATCGGCGTCGAAGATCGAGCGCAGCCGGTTCCGGCACCGCTGCACGTCCTGCTGGAACTGTTGCCACTGCCGCTGGCCGGCCTGGTCGCCGAAGTTCACCTCCAGACCCTGGTATTTCCGCCGCTCGACGTCGATCTCCTCGGCGAACCGGCGAACGTCGGACTCCATCGCCAGCCGCAATTTCCGCCGCTGCGCATCCGACAGCCCGCACGCGGCGTCGATCCGCCCCAGCCGCGCCTCGCCGAGCTTCCGCAACTGGGACAGCGAGGGTGATTCGGACGGCTGCTCGCCGCCGGCATCCGCCCGCGGCGCGCCGGGCCGGTTCCCGCGTCGGCCGCCGGAAAGGCTGAACCCACCCCCCTGCTGCTGAAAGACGTTGGTGTCGAAGTTCGCCCCCAGGTCGACCCAGTTCTCCCGCTGCTGGGCCTGCATCTGCGCCACGCCCGCCGCCACGTCGTCGACCGCCCGGTCGTCTTCGGCGCAGGCGGCGCAGGCCCAGGCCGCCGCACAGGCCATCGCCAGCAGCGGCGGCGACCGGTGCGGTCCGCGGGCGGGTCTCGAACGCGACGCGATCATGGCTTCCACCATGGATCGGGCTGGAGCGATTGGCCGTCGAAGTTCCAGCCCATGTGCTGTCCCATGCGGCTCCAGCCGGCCTGCTGGGTCCACGCCTTCCACTCCGCCCGCTGTCGCTCGTCGAGGTGCGGGGCGATGCACTTGTCGGCGAAATCCGGGGCCGGCGGATAATTGTTGATCTGCATGCCGCCGTTGTCGTCGAGTTCCCGGATCCAGCCGGCCTCCCAGCGCTTCTCGAGGTCGGCCGCGATCGCGTCGCGCTGGGCCGCGGAGAGCTCGAGTTCCCGGTCGAGTTTGGCGACGATCAGGAACCGCGCGGTCTGCTCACGACGGGCCATCCGGGCGGCATGCTCCCGCTCGTAGGCGGCAAACTCGTCGGGTTTGGCGTGCGGCTTGACCGCGGCGGCGACGGCTTCGTGAATCGTCTGCCGACCGTCGAACTTCTTCTTCCCACGCTCGCCGAACTGCCAGGCCGCGAACTGCTTCGCCGTCGCCTTCACGGCCTCGGCGCCGGCCGCGACGATCGCCTTGCGGGCGTCCGGGGCGAGGCTGCCACAGGTCCGGCGGACAAGTTCGAGCTCGGCCTGTAGCGGCGGCTGGAAGAATTGCTCCATCTGCTTGGCCTGCTGGTCGATCTGCTGCTGCCGCTGATTCTTGGCCGCCTCCGCCGCGGCCGCCTTCTGCTTCGCCGCTTCCTGCTTCTGCGCGGCCTGCGCCTGCGGGTCGGCGTCCACCGCCCCCTCGCGGGCCGTCCGCTCGACGGCCTGGAGCACCGCGCCGAGCAGCCGGCCGGCCGCCTCCACGCCCGCCTCGCCGGCGGCCGCCGCGGCCTGCTCCTCCGCCCGTGCGGCGGACAGACCGACCGCGGCCGGCGCCAGCATCCAGGCCAGCACGATCCGGAGTCGTCGCTTCATGGTTCGCGCCATCGCCGTCACCGCTCGTACACGGGGAGGAACTTGTAGTTCACGGCCAGGGCCAACAGCGTCAGCGGCGTGTCGACGTCGGTGCCGTACGACATCGTGAAGCTGCCGTCCTTGGCCTGCTGGCTCTTGAGCGTCTTCACGAACCCGGCGTTCCACTTCTCCCAGGCCGCCACGTCGCACTGGAAGAGGGCCTGGGCCCGGTAGTAGTGCTCGTACGAAGAGCCCTGGCCGCGGATGCCCATCCTCCGGTCACCGACCACGGCCCCACCTGCGCTCGCCTTCTCCAGGTAGGTCTTGGCCGACTTGTACTGCGGCAACGCCTGCCGCCGGGCGATCGAAAATACGAGCACGCCGATCGAGGTGGTGGCCTCGGTGCCGTTTCCCGCGCCACCGGAATAGCCGACGTTGCCGTTGCCGCCGGTCATCGTCACGTAGTACTTGATCGCCCGGTCGATCGTCTCGTCGGGCACCTCGATGCCGGCGTTGCGGGCCGCCAGGAGCCCCATCAGCACCGCGCCGCTGACCGACGTGTCGGCCGAGGGCATCTCGGGGCCGTAATGCCAGCCGCCCGTGGGGTTCTTCTTGTTGGCCGTGACGGCCGCCCGCACGGCCAATTCCAGGGCCTTGCCGATCGAACGGCCCTGCCCCTTGCCGCCCGCCGCGCCGGGCTCCGACCACAGTCCACGGTCGTCCACGACGCCGTAGGCCTCCGCCAGGCTGAGCATGGCGAAGCCGTGGTGGTACATGCTGGGGTTGCCCCCCTCGCCCCCGATGTAGCCCACGGCGCCGTCCTGCTCGTTGATGAGCGCCCGGAGCGCCCGGCGGATCGGCGCCCGGTAGGGGCCGTGGTTGGGGTCCTCGCCGCTGGCCAGGAGCACCATCAGCGCCATGCCCGTCGGAGCCGGCGTGCCGTGCTGGCTCTTCCATGCCCCCGAGGCGTCCTGCGTCTTGAGCAGGCACCGCAGGCCGGCGTCGTAGATCTCGCGGACGTCCCGCGGCACCGGGTCGCCATACTTCACGAGCGGACCCTCGGCGCGGGCCGTCGCCACGGCGACGAGCAGGGCGATTCCAGCGAGCATCGACCGCATGGCGTGATCCTCTAGCGCTCGTAGACGGGAAGAAACTTGAAGTTGACGGCCAGGGAGAGCAGGTACAGCGAGGAGGTCACCGTCCCCCCGCCCGTGCCCATGCCGCCGCGTCCACCCGCCAGACTGCCGTCCTTGCCCTGGGTCGTCTTGAGCGTCTTCACGAGCCCGGCGTTCCACTTCTCCCAGGCCGTCACGTCGCACTGGAAGAGGGCCTGGGCCCGGTAGTAGTCGGTGTAGCCGGGGTAGCCATCCATGCCCGGTTGCGACCCGCCGCTGCCGCGGGCGACGAGATACTTCGCCGCCGCCTTGTACTGCGGAAACTCCTGCCGCCGGGCGATCGAGTAGACGAGCACGCCGATGCTCGTCACCGCGTCGCTGCCGCCGCCGGCACCGCCGGAATAGCCCACCTGGCCGTTGCCGCCGGTCATCGTCACGTAGTACTTGATCGCCCGGTCGATCGTCTCGTCTGGCACCTCGATGCCGGCGTTGCGGGCCGCCAGGAGCCCCATCAGCACCGCGCCGCTGACCGACGTGTCGGCATCCTTGGCGTCGGGGCCGTACCGCCAGCCACCCGTCGGGTTCTGCTTGGCGCTCGAGACCGCGCGACGGACGGCGAGTTCCAGGGCCTTGCCGATCGGCCGTCCCGCCCCGGGCCCCGCCTTCTGCGCGCCCGGCTCCGTCCACAGCGTCCGGTCGTCGACCATGCCGTAGGCCTCGGCGAGGGCCAGCATCGCGAAGCCGTGCTGGTACATGCTGTCGTGGCCGCCGCCACGCTCGCCGCCGAAGAAGCCGGTGCCCGCGTCCTGCTGGCCGATGATGCTCCGCAGGGCCTTGCGGATCGGCACCCGGTAGGGGCCGTAGTTGGCGTCCTCACCCGAGGCGAGCAGGACCATCATCGCCATCCCGGTCACACCCGCGCCCGCCTGGCCGTCCTTCCACGACCCGTCGGCATCCTGCGTCTTGAGCAGGTAGCGGATGCCGGCGTCGTAGATCTCGCGGACGTCCCGGGGCACGGGGTCGCCGTATTTGACGAGCGGCCCCTCGCCGCGGGCGAGGCCCGCGGCGGTGACGGCGACGACGAGGAAAGCGGCGAGTGTGCGGTGCATGGCTATTCGACGATGAGTCCCTCGAATCCCATGCCACCGCCCACGGCACCCTCGAAGCCGCCGGCCTGCACGACCATCGAGACCGCCGCCCGCTGCCTGGGATCGAGCGCCGCCGCGAGTTTCGCGTCGCCTTCGATCGCGGCCGCCATCCGGTTCGCCACCAACAGGGCGACCTGCTGCGGCTGGGCCGAGCCACCGGCGAAGAGCTCCTCGGCGATCGGGGGCGCGGCGAGAAGGGCCGTCGTCAGCGCGTCGTGCTGCTTCTGCGTCAGGCCCAGGGTCTCGTCCAACTGGCCGAGGTAGGTCGCGACCGCCGCCTTCCAGCGGCAGTCCCGCCGGCCGTCCATCACGGCCTTGTACTTCGCCGCCTGCGGCTCGTCGAGCGTGCCGATGATCACTTTGGACAGGAGCGATTCGGATCCGGAGGCCCGGCCGATGAGTTCGCGGCAGCGCTGTGCATCCTGCCCGACTTCCTCGATCGCCTTCTGGCCCTCGGCGCCGAAGCCGCCGTTGCGGGGATCCATCTGCAGCGTGCGACCGACGTACTTCGCCCGGGCCTCGGCCACGGCGGCGGTGAGCCGCCGCAGGTCGGACTGCGCCGCGATCTCGAGCTTCTTCCGCTGCTTCTCCGCGAGCCCCACGATCTTGTCGACCGTGGCGATCTTCGCCGCAGCCCGCTGCCGGACCGGCTCGAGCCGCTGCGCGACGACGGCGTCGTTGTCGGCGGCGGGCGGCTGCTCCGCCTGCCCCTGGTGGTTCATCACCACCATGCCGAACCCCTGGCCGTTGGCGAAGGCCTGGCCGTCGAACATCTCCAGGAGATCGCCCGTACCCCCGACGAAGACCATGCCCGGGAGGGCATCGGCCGCGTCATCGCGGGCCCCGTCGACGACGACGTCGTCGGCGCGACCGCCCGACATGGCGAGCACGGCCAGCATGACGGTCGCGATCGTGCGTGCGGCCCGATTCATTTTTCCTGCTCGTTGTCCTGGGGGGCGTCCTCGGCCGCGCCGGCTTCAGCCGCGCCGCCCACCTGCACCTCGACCTGCACCTGCACGCCGCCGCCGCCGAACTGCTGCCGGCGGATCACGCGGCGGACCGCCGGCTGTCCGGGACCGACAAAGACCTGCCCCTCCACGACGCCGTTGCCGAACACCACCCGCCCGTTCTGCACGCCCGGCCCGCCCGCGAGCTGGCGGGCCTCGTCGCGGGCCGTCACCCACGCGGACTTCCGCTCCTTGCCGAGCGCCTTCTCCACGCACCGCTCGAGTCCCGGCAGGATGCTCTCGTCGGGCACCGCCATGCCCTGCTGCTGGAGGGCGACGACCGCCGGCCGCCAGCGTTCGCGATACGACTCCCCGAGCGTCCTGGCGAGGGCCTCCCGCTCGGCGTCGTCGAGGTAGGCCTCGCGATCCACCTCTGCCACGATCGCCGCTATCACGGCGGCCTTGCGGCGTTCCTCCCGCAGACGGTGCTCGGCCTCGTAGGCCGCCAGTTCCGCATCGTCGGCGTTGGCCTTCAGGGTGGCCTTGAGGGCGTCGCGAACGGTGGCCTCGAGATCGGTCGGCCGCGCCGGCCGCCGCCGCCGGCCGCCGGCCGCCTGCATCTGCTCGTCGACGACGCGATCGATCGCCCCGCGGCCGGCCTCGAGCACGAGCGCCCGCTGCTGCTTTTCGAGCGACGGGCAGGACTGCCGCACCAGCGACAGCTCGCGCCGGAGGATGGCCAGGCCCTGCTGGCGGACGTTCTGGGCGAGGGCCTCCGCCTGCGCACGCAGCTGCGCCTGGAGCATCGCCTGGGCGTCGGCGGGCTCCTCGGCGGCCTCGGCTTCCGGGGCAACCGCACCCGGAGCATTCGCCGCCGGCCGCTTGGCTTCGGCCTCGTCCCACCAGGGATCACCAATCGCGTCACCCTCGGCCTCGGCCTGGAAACCGAACGGAGCGATCATCGGCTGCACCAGCTGCTGCAATGGCACGGCGAACTGCGCCTGCGCGACGGCGGCATGCACGACGAGCCCCGCCACGGCCGTCACCGCTGCCAGGGGTGCCCGCAGGCCGACACCTTCCGATCGATGACGCGGGTTCATCGGCGCTCCTTCTCGAAGCGGTTGAAGTAGGCGTCGAGGCCGGAGCGGAACTCGTCGGGCAGGACGCGGCCCGACTGGCCGGTGCCCTGGCCCTTCTCCACATTTTCGCCGCCGCCCTTCGTCTTGTTGCCGCGGCCGGCGAGAATCTCGGCCAAGGCGCTGGTCGTGCCCGTGCCGCCGCCGCCGGGGCTGGTGCCTGGGCCACCACCGCCACCGCCACCGCCACCGCCACCACCGCCACCGCCACCGCCACCACCACCGCCGGCGGACTTTGACTCGAGCAGCAGTTCGATGACCTCCGTCTCGGCGGCGATCGTCTTCGCGCCCGTGTCGGGCGTCCGCAGCATGTCGGCCGCCTCCGCCATCACCTCCTCCACCTTCTCGAAGAGCTGGATCTCCTGGCCGAAGGCCTGCTCGCCGTTCTCCTCCTCCACGAGCCGATCCACGAGGCGAACGATCCTGTCGGCCAGGTCGTCCTGCGCTTCGCCCAGTTTCTTGCCGAGCGCGGCGTGCTCCTCGACGGTGAGTGCCTTCTTCGTCTGCTCGCCCACGCGGGTCTCCTCGCGCAGGTTCACCTCGGCCTCGAGGATCTGCATCGCCTCGAGGACCACGTCGGGGGGAACGCTCGGCGGCGCTTCGCCACCCGGCGGCGGGGGGCCACCGCCACCGCCGCCCTGCGGCGGCGGCACGAGGTCGTCGGCGAGCCGGTCGAACGTGTCGGACCAGAACTCGGCCTGGGCGATCGACATCCCGGCCTCCTTCTTGATGTCGTCGGAAAGGGCCCGCAGGCTGCCGAGCGCGTCGAGACCCTTCATCTCCTCGAGCACCGTGCGAAAGGCGGGCAGCTGCCGGCGGTCGAAGTAGGCCTGCATGTCGTCCATGATGTTCGACACCTTCTCCGTCTCGCGGACGTTGGTATCCGCCACCTCGCCGATCGCCTTCTGCACCTTCTCGGGCTTGCGTTCGGGCTTGCCGAAGGCCTCGACCGACATCGACGCCAGCCGCTCGGCGATCGTGCCCTGCTGCCGCGAGGCGAGCTTGAGTCGCTTGACGAACGTGCTGCCCTCGAGGCTCGCCATCACCTTGGCGAGGTCTTCGGCCACCTTGGCGAACTCCTCGAGGAGCTTCTGCTGGGCCTCGATCGCGTCGGCGAGCGCCTCGTCGGCCGGTGGCTCGTCGTCCGCGGGCGGTTGTTCGCCGCCCGGCGGCGTCGGCGGCGCGACCCCGGCCTGCGTCGTGGGCAGGCCAAGACGGCCCGGCGGGCTCTTGCCGCCGCCGCCACCGCCCTGCTTCTCGTTCGGGTCCTTGGGCTGCTGCGAAGACTCCTTGTCGACGAGCTGCGGCGTCGCGACCGACGGCGGCTCGCCCGGCTTGCCGCCCTCGCCGCCCTGCTTGCTCTGGTCCACGCCTGCCTTGGGCGCCTGGGGGCCGGACTGACCGCCCTCGCCGGGCTTGCCGCCCTCCTTCGGCGCCTGCTTGACGTTGTCCTCGCCGGACTCGTCACCGGGCTTGCTGCCCTCGGCCGACTGCGGATCGCTCGATCCGGGCTCCGGCTTGCTGCCCGATTCGCCCGGCTTCGATTCACCCCCCTGGCCACCGCTCGACTGGCTGCCCTCGGCGGACTGCGGCTGACCGCCAGGCTGACCCTCACCAGACTTGCCCTCGCCGGGCTTGCCCTCACCCGGTTTGCCTTCGCCGGGCTGGGCGCCTTCGCCGGGCTTCGGTTCGCCGGGCCGGCCATCGTTCTGGGCGAGCGTGTTCTCGCCCGGCTTGCCCGGCTGGGCCGAAGCCATCTTCGCCCGCGCGGCCTGGCGGAGCAGTTCGGCCACGCTCGGCATCCGGCTCTCACCGATTTCGCCGAGCGTCTTCAGGTCCTCGGCGAGCTTCTCGAGCGTCTGCGGCTCGAACTCGGGGTTCTTCGCCGCCTCCTGCACGAGCTTTTCCCCCTCGTCGAGCAGCCGATCCATCCGCCGGGACTGGGCATCCTCGGCGGCGGCCTGCCGCTCGATCCGCTCCCGCGTATCCTCCGCCGTCAGCTGGTCGGCCGGCAGCGAACGGATGTCGATGTTCTCCTTGAGGAGGCCCATCTCCCGGTCGCGGACCTCGCTGGCCTGCGCCCGCCAGCGGTTGAGCCGCTCGTTGACCACCAGCGCGTGCTCGGCACGGTCGACGACGTAGATCAGCTGTGGCGGGGAATAGGCCCGGCCGCGACCCGGCAGATAGTCCTCGGCGAAGGCCCGCAGCACGAGCGGCTGCGGCCGGATGCCGAGCGCGTCGGGGCAGAAAGTCGCGGCCACCTCCATCGCCTCCTCGGCGGGCCCGCCCTGCTGGAGCAGACGGTCGCCCTTGTCGGGCGCCGACCCCAGGTCGTCGGTCGCGCCCTCCCACTCGATGCCCACGCGCCGGATGCCGAAATCATCGCGGACGGCGATCTTGAAGCGGAGCGTGTCGCTCGAGAGGAGGATGTCGCGGCTGGCCGGCATGTCGAGCGTGGTCACGGCCGGCGGCTCGTCGTCCCGCGGGGCGACGAGCACGACCAGCGGCTTGGCGCCGACGAGACCATGGGCGTCCTGCCACTCGATCGTGACCTTCGCCTCCTCGCGGGCCGGCACCTGGCCCGTTCGCACCGTGGCGCCCGCTGGCGCCACGGTCCGGCCGTCGACCGTCGCCGACTTGAGTTCCCGGTTGGCCGTGGCCGCGACGGCGACCGTGCTGCCCTTGACGGGCGCGATCACGCCGCCGCGGACGTCCTGACTCACCACGTCCGGCCGCTTGAGGTACGCCGGCAGCGTCACCTCGGCGACCACGGCCTCGATCTCCGGGCGGAACATCGGTGTCAGCTTCGTCCGCTGCCGGGCGTCGCCCACGGCGAGCGCCAGCCGCGACTCCACCAGCTGCGGTGGCAGCGTGAACGCATAGCGGCCGTCGGCGAGCTCCGCGGCCAGCGGCTTCTGCCGGCCGATCCGGGCCGAGGCCGCGGCCGGCTCCTGGAGCGTGTCCTTGCCCAGGCCGACCACGAGGGCGGCCGGCTCCCCGTGCGGCACCACGATCTCCTCGGGCAGCTTCTCCACCCGCGTGAAGGTGTATCGCTCGATCGCCCTCCACGGCGCCAGAAACCGTGCCCAGGCGTTGGCCGCGGCGGCCGGCACGAGCACGGCGGCGAGCACCGCCGCCGCCACCGGCAGGGCCGCCAGCCCGATCCACAGCCGGTGCCGCGCACGCGGCACGGCCTCGGCGAAGTCGTAGCGGGCCGACTGGGCCGCGACCTGGCCGACGGCCGCCGCGCACAGCTCCCGAGACCGCCCCGACTCGCCGCCTGCCCGCCCCGCCGAGAACTCGCGCACGATCTCGATGATGCCGAGGAGCTGGTCGCCGAGGCTCGGGTATCGCCTGGCGATCAGCCGCGCCACCTGGTCGAGCGCCCTGTGCCCCCAGATCCAGCGGTGGAAGGCCACCGGGACCACGGCGCAGGCTGCGACGGCGGCCGCCCAGACGGCGAGCCGAGCCCACTGCGGCGTCTCCATAAGCCGGTCGAGCACGAAGACAATCGCGTAGCCGAGCAGGAACCCGAACAGGGCGCCGCCCACGGCCTCGATCGACTTGATCCGCCAGACCAGCCGGCGGAAGGCGTGCAGCCGTCGCTCGAGATCCACGGGCAGGACGATCGTCCGGCCGGCATCCCGCGTCTCCGTCGCACCCGTGACCGAACTCATGATGGCTTCTCCTCTGTGAGCACCGCGTCGGGAAAACGTCGTTCAGACCAGGCCCTGCTGCTTGCGCAGCACCCAAAACAGCCCCAGCAATCCCACGATCGAAATCGCCACCACGGGGTGGCACCACAGCTGCAATCGCCGCACGCTCGGGGGCGGCTCCGGCAGTTTCGCAAGCGACTCGATGATCGAGGCGATCTCGGTCGGCGGCACGAGCCGCCCCTTTGTGACCTGGGCGATCTCGGCGAGCACCTCGGGGCGGGCCGCACGGCCGATGCCCTCGGCGGTGGAGCCCTGCACGAAGAACGACGCGTCGAGCGTGTCACCCGTCTCCTTGCAGCTCAGGCGCACCTCGTGCTTGCCGGGCTCCCGGGGCGTGAAGCTCGAGGCGAACACGCCCCACTCCCCCTCGCCCGCCGGCGGCACGAACCGCACCGTCTCGATCGCGCCGGAAGGGGCGCTGATCCGCGCCACCACCTCGCCCCGCGAGAGCGGCTCGCCGCTCGCCTGGGCCACGCGGGCGTCGAGCGCGAGCGACTGGCCGAGCTGCGGCTGCTCGGGGGCGAACGACAGGCTCATCCGCTCCCCCTTGGCCATGTTGCGGCGGTAGGCCATCCAGCGGACGACCTGGCCCCAGAAGCGGTAGTGGTACTTGTCCTCGACCCCCTTCCGCCACCGCCAGGCACCGTCGGTGGCCATGTACAGCACCTTGCCGGCGCCGTAGGTCCGCGTCACGAGCAGCGGGATCCGGCCGTACTCGTTGGCGGCGTCCTCGTGGACGGCGAGCACCTCGCTGCCGGCCTTGGCCCGGAGCACCGGGCCGAACCACTGCACGCCCGGCAGGCTCTCCCAGACCGCGACGTTCTCCGTGCCCGAGTCGGCGAGCTTCGTGAGCAGGCTCTTGCGGCCCGCCTCGGTGAGCACCAGCCGCCGCGGGCCTTCGGTGTTGTTGCCCTCCTTGCGGATCGGGTCGATGACCACCGGGCAGAGCTCCTCGAGCGCCGTCCCCGCGAGCGACGCCTGCTCGCCCCGCCAGCCCGGGATAAAGACCAGGCCGCTGGCCTGGTACTCCACGAGTCCCTTCAGCAGCCGGCAATCCTCGTCGGTGAGCTGGTCGGGCCCGACACCCACGTCGCCGAGGAACACGACGTCGTACTTCGAGAGCTCGTCGAGCCCGGCGGGGAACTTCTGGATGTAGTCCTTGTTGCCGCCGCCCCGCCGGGAGAGTCCGGGCTGGAAGAGCAGGCAGGAGACCTCGACGCCGGGATCGCGGGACAGGGCGTTGCGGAGATAGCGATACTCCCATCGCGGGATGCTCTCCACGACCAGCACCTGGAGCTTCTCCTGCCGCACCGCGATCGGCGCCGTCCGCTCGTTGTTGTCGGCGAGGAGCTCGCCCTCCTGCTTCGGCACGGTCACGGTCACCGTGTAGTCGCCCACGTCGCGCGGCGTCCAGTAGACCCAGTCGGTGACGGTGCCCATCGCAGGCAGGCGGACCTCCTTGCGCAGGACGTCGCCATTCGAGGCCTTGAAGTCGACCACGATCACCCGCTCCGTGGGCAGCGAGGAGTGGATCGTGAACGGAACACGGACCGGCTTGCCGACGACGCCCACGGTCGGGCAGTCGAGGCTCGCGAACTCGACGTCGGGCAGCCGGGTCTCGCTCCCCACGGCCACGGCCACGACCGGCACGCCCGCCAGCCGCAGGGCCTGGGCCGACTCCGACGGCGCAGAACCCTGGTTCCAGTCGCCGTCACCCACGAGCACGACGCTGCGGAGATTCCCGAACCGGTCCGTCGCCGTGGCCAGCGGCTGGGCGTAGTCAGTCCCCGCGGCGTCGGGCGCCGGCGAGAAGGGGGAGACCTCGACCCGAAACCGCTCCTCGAGCGGCTTCCAGAACTCGCTCGTCGTCAGGTCGGCCACGGCGTCCCGCCGCGTCCTGGGCTCGCCCGCCCCAGGGAGCACGACGTCCCGCGTGTCCATGCTCCGCGAGGCGTCGTGGAGCACCGCGATGGTGGGCTTCTCGGTGGGGCGGTACTCCTGCACCCATTCCGGCTGGTTGAGGAGCAGGGCCACGAGCCCCACGATGGCCAGCCGCAACAGCTCGAGCAGCCCCTGGCTCGCGGCGTAGCCGCTCCGGCGCCAGGCGAAGAAGCAGATCGCCGCCGTCAGGGCCACGAGCACCAACGAGACGCCCAGCGTCCAGGGCGTCGTGAAGAAGCGAAAGCCCTCGAACTCGGTCATGCCGCGGCCTCCATGGGCCGCAGGCCCGACAGTGGCGACCGCCCCGCCGCGGCGGGCCGCGGCAGGCAGAGGAGCCCCTCGGCGATGAGCGCGAGCACCATCGCGATCAGGAACGCCCGCCAGATCTCCTGCACCAGGCTGTCGGTGCTGCCGGCCTTGCCGGTGATCCGGGAGAAGGTGAGGTCGCGGAACAGGCCGTCGACCCGTTCATCGGCCGCGATCCGCCCGGCGTCCTCGTCGGCCGGACGGTTCACGGCCACCAGCCGCTCCTCGGCGGCGAACACGCCGGCGTGCCGGCCGATCTCCGTGGAGAGCGAGTCGGCCGGACCAGCGAGCCGGTTCCATTCCACGCCCTTGGCGGCGAGCACGTCGGCCGCCGGCCCGGCGTCGAGCTGCCGGGCCTTGCCGAGCCCGGCCGCACCCCGGTCGATCGCCCGCTGCACGAGGGCGTAGAGGACGACGCCCTCGCTGGCGAGCGTGGAGTCGCGGCCGTTGGGCGTGGTCGCACAGAAGTAGACGCCCCCGGCCTTGTCGGGCACGCGGACGACCAACGGCACCGACTCGGGCAGCGCCGCCAGGGGCACGCTGTCACCAGCGAGGCCGCAGGAACGGAAGATCTGCAGTTCGCCCACGGGGAGCGCCGCGCCGGAGGCCGTGCTCGCCAGCAGGTCCTGGTCGCTCCGCCACGACGCCGGCTTCACCGGCTGCTTGTGGCTCGTCCACTCCGTCCACTTCACGCCCGCGAAGGCGTCGGCCGTCGGCGCCTCGGGCGGGAAGAAGATCGCCTGGCCGCCACGACCCACGAACGCCGCGACCTGGTCGGCGACCTTCCCGGCGGGCAGCGGCCCCTGCCAGAGCAGGACCGCCGCGTCGTCGAGTGACGCCGAGGCGAAGGTGTCGGGCTCGAGGGACTCGGCCGTCGACTTCTGTTCCTTCTCGGGCGGGATCCCGGCGAGCAGCTCGAGCCAGCGACGCGACGCGGCATCCTCGGCGACGACGAGCGACTTCCGCGCCGCCGGCTCGTCGAACACGAAGTAGAAGTCGTTGTCGGCGACGTTGGCGTCGGCCGGAATCGTCACCCGGCCCCAGCCCCGCGGTCCCGCCGCCCGCTCCAGGGGGATGGGGTGGTTCTTGAGCACAGCCTCCCGCCCCGTCAACTCGACATCCACCGTCGAGGCCACGCCGCCGATCTCGAACTTCAGCGGGACGACGACCCGCTCCCCGTCCTCCTGCCGCGCGACCGCGACGGTGACCAGGAGCTCGTGGCCGTCGCGGCGTCGCTCGACCTTCGTGCCCGTGACGCGGACCGACGCGTTCCCGGCCGCCGGCTCGTCGTACGACAGGAGCTGGAACCGCACCTGCTGGGGCAGCTTGGCGAAGGCGTCGCGGATGCTGCTCCACGCGCCGTTGTCGGGCGACCAATCGTTGGTCCGCTGGTCGGAGCAGATCCACACCTCCGTGGCCCCGGCCGCGTTCTCCTTCACGTAGTCGTAGGCCGCCTGGAGCAGGAGCGGCATGTCGGCCGGCACGGCGGCCGGACCCGCGGCGGGCAGGTCGGCCAGGGCTTCGGGCCCGTCGAGTTCGAGCGGCTTCTGGGCCGGGTCGGTGATGAGCACGCAGCGGGAGGCGCCGAGCGTGCGGAGCGACTCCACCAGCTGGCGGCGGCCGGTGTCGAGTTTCGTGTCGGCGGCGGCGGCGCTCCGCTGCTGCATCGACGGGGAGCGGTCGAGGATCACGATCGCCGTGTCGGGCCGGGCGCCACCCGCCAGGGCCAGCCAGCCCCGCGACAGCGGCCGTCCCACCGCGAAGATGACGGCGGCCACGGCGAGCATCCGCATCGCCATGATCAGCCAGTTCCGCAGCCGCGAGTAGCCCCGCGACAGGGCCCGGGCCGAGAGCAGAAACATCATCGCCGCCCACTGCACGGTCTGGAAGCGACGCTGGTTGATGAGATGAATGATGATCGGCAGGCTGACCAGCGGCAGCGCCGCCAGCACCAGCGGCTGGAGGAACGTCATCGCAGACCCCTCCCGGTGGCGCGGCCCACGAGGAACCGGGCCAGCACCTGCTCGTAGCTCTCGTCGGTCAGCACGCGGCTGTAGTCGATGCCGCTCTCGAGCACCACCTGCTTCATGTCCTCGAGGTACTTCGTCACCGCCCGGTGATAGCGGTCGGCGATGTCGACGGGATCGGCGAAGATCGAGCCGCCCCCCTCCATGTCGAGGAACCGGGTCGGCCGCTGAAACTTGAAGCCGATCTCCTGCGGGTCGAGGAGGTGGAACACGGCCACGTCGTGGCGACGGAACCGCAGGTGCTCGAAGCTCGAGGCGAGCACCTCCGGCTCGACGAACAGGTCCGAGACGATCGCCACCAGCGCCCGCTGACGGATCGTCTCGGCCAGCTCGTGGAGCACCTCCGGCAGCCGCGTCGGGCCCGCGGGCCGCGCCTCCTCCAGGATGTCGAACACCAGCCGCAGGTGGGCCGGGCTGCGGCGCGGCGGCAGCGTCTTCACGATGCCGTCGGCGACGCAGGAGATGCCCACCGCGTCGCCCTGCTGGGAGCCGAGGTAGCCCAGGGCCGCGCAGATCCGCCGCGCGTAGTCGATCTTGGAGAGCCGCTCCTCGGCCGCGAAGTTCATCGAGCCGGAGGTGTCGAGCACGAGGCACAGCCGCAGGTTGGTGTCGGCCTCGTACTCCTTGACGTAGAACCGGTCGGAGCGGCCGAAGGCCCGCCAGTCAAGCCGCCGCAGGTCGTCGCCGGGGACGTATTTGCGGTACTCGGCGAACTCCACGCTCGAGCCGCGATGCGGACTCGTGTGCCGCCCCGACACGTTGCCCACCATGGGCCGACGGGCCATGAGGGGCACGCCGGCCAGCCGCGAGAGCACGGCCGGTTCGAGAAAGCTGCGGGTCTGGCGGTCGTTCAACATGGTCGCCTGCGCTGGGCACGCGGGGCCTGCGGCCCCGGGACGGCTAGACCTGCTCCTCGACCGTCTCCTTCACGAGCCGGCTCACGATCTGCTTGGCGTCGATGCCCTCCGCCTGGGCGGCGAACGTCGTGATCAGCCGGTGGGTCAGCACCGGCGCCGCCACGCCCTCGATGTCCTCGAGGCGGACCATGTAGCTGCCGGAGAGCGCGGCCCGCGACTTGGCCCCGAGGATCAGGTTCTGCACGGCCCGGGGGCCGGCGCCCCACGAGACGAGCGGCTTGAGCCACGCCGGCGCCGTGTCGCCCCGCGGCCGGGTCTTGCGGACGAGCTTGGCCGCGAACTGGTAGATGTGGTCGGGCACCGGCACGCGGCGGACGAGGTGCTGGTAGTCGATGATCTCGCCGGCGGTGAGCACGTGGTCGAGGGCGGGGATCGAGTCGCCGGTCGTGCTCCGCGCGATCATCACCTCCTCCTCCTCGTTCGGGTAGTCGAGCTCGATCAGGAACATGAACCGGTCGAGCTGGGCCTCGGGCAGGGGATAGGTGCCCTCCTGCTCGACGGGGTTCTGGGTGGCGAGCACGAAGAACGGCGGGTCGAGCTTCGAGGTCTTGCCGACCACCGTGACCTTGTGCTCCTGCATCGCCTCGAGCATGGCGGCCTGCGTCTTCGGCGGCGCCCGGTTGATCTCGTCGGCGAGCACGATGTTGGCGAACACCGGGCCGGGCACGAAGTGGAACTCGCGGCGGCCGTCGGCCGTCTCCTGGAGGATGTCGGTGCCGGTGATGTCCATCGGCATCAGGTCCGGCGTGAACTGGATGCGGTTGAACTTCAGCGACACGGTCTCGGCGAGCTTGCTCACGAGGAGCGTCTTGGCGAGGCCGGGCACACCCATGAGCAGCGCGTGGCCGCGGGCGAAGAGGCAGATCGTGAGCCGCTCGATCGTCTCCTCCTGGCCGATGATCACGCGGCCGAGCTCCTGCTTGAGCCGCTGATACACGGTCCGCAGCCGGTCGAGCGCGGCGACGTCGCCGTCGCCCAGGGTCGTGGCCGCACGGTCGGCGGTGGAGGCACTGGCCATGGAACTTCCTTCCGAGGGGTGGGGGATCCGGATGGGGACGGGGCGGTGGTACCGGGGCGGGCTCCGTAAAGTATGGCCCACCGTCGACGGTTTCGCACCCGGCCCGGTGCCGGATGCACCCGGATCGCCGTTGGCGGTTTTCTCCGGTGAAAACCGCTATCGCGGACCGGCGGCGGCCTCGAGGGCAGCCTCGAGCCGGGCCGGGTCGGCCTCCCGCAGCCGGCCGAGCTGCCGGCGGGCCTCCGGCAGCGGGCAGGCGGCCAGGTAGCCGGCGACCGCACGGCGGACGAGCGGGTCGTCGCGGCCGAGCGCGTCCCACAGGCCGGCGACCGCGGCGACGGCCGACCAGTCCTGGTACCGGGCCAGATCGACGGCCGCGTCGGCAGCCACGGCGGGGTTGTCGAGCAGCCGGGCCGTGGCCGCGGCCACGCGGTCTGGGGGCACCGTCTCGCCGAGGTTCTCCCAGGCGAACCGCAGCACCGCCAAGGCATGCCGCGCGTCGCCCGCCCGCGTGTCGCCCGCGAGCAGGCCGCGGGTCTCCAGATAGTCGAGGCCTGCCTGTCCCTCGGCCACGACGATGCCGGCGAGCAGCCCGTCGAATCCGGCGCGGAGATCGCTGGCCGGCGCCTCGACCGCCCGCCGCAGGATCGCGACGTGCCGCGCCCGCGCGTTCGCGTCGGCCGTGCCGGCGGCGACGATCCCCAGCGCCAGCCCGTAGAACCCGCGCCGTCGCTGGTCGATCCCCGGCTCCGCGATCCACTGCCGGAGCTTCTGCGCGTCGAAGGATGGAGCCGCGTCCCGCACGGCGGCGAACGGCGCGAGGCCGAACTCCGTGAAGGCGTCGGCCGCGATCCCGGGATCGGGGTGCTCGAGCCGGGCGGCGAACCAGGCGAGCCGGCCCGCGGCCGGCTCCGTGATCGCCGGGGCCGCCGCCACGTGCGCCAGGAGCGGCTCGTCGGCGGCGACGGCCTCCCAGCCGGACGCGTCGCCGAACAGGACCGCCGTTCCCGCGACCGGCCCGGCGACCCGCGCGGCCGCGACGTCACCCGCGGCGGCCCGACCGCGGATCGCCTGCCGGACGGCGAAGGGCTGCGCGAGGCGACCGGCGTCGTCCCGCGCAGCCGGTCCTGCCGACTCGCCGACCGCCGTCACGGCGGCCGCATCACGACGCTGCGCGAGCGACCGCCCCACGACGCCGCAGAACGGACAGCCCTCCCCCGCTCGTGCCGGCCAGGCGGCGAGCAGGCCGAGCAGGAACAGCCGTCGAATGCCGGCGCTACTCACGCGTACATCGCGTCCGGGTTGCGCTCGCGCTGCATCCGCTGCCGCCAATAGGGCACGGTGCACAGGAGCAGCTTGCCGGTGCCCTCGTAGGAGTAGGCGAGCTTCTGGCCCGACAGCCAGTAGCTGACGAACGACCGGGCCGGCCGGCGGATCCGCAGGCGGATGCCGGCCGTGCGGGCGATCACGAACGGCCCGTCGGTCAGGAGCCGGTCGTTCTCGAGCGTCACCTCCTCCACCGGGCCGTCCACGGCGAGCACCGCCTGGCCGTCCCCCTTGAGCGCCGTCTTGTACCAGAACAGCCCCTGGTCGGCCCACCAGCTCGTCCACATCGTCTCGCGGTGGATCGAGAGCTTCACCTCGCCGTCGCTCGCCCAGAAGCACTTCGTGTCGAGGATCCAACGGTCGCCCGACTCGATCTTCATGATGTGGTAGCCGCCGAGCGTCGAGTCGAGCCACACGCTCCCCGTGCCGTGGTACCGCGGCCGCAGCGGCGTCTCGTCCGAGAACAGCGACACCCACCAGGTCTTGAGCGTCGGGAAGGGCACGTCCATCGTGATCGCGCCCTGCATGTGGTTGAGCGCGCCGCGCTCGGTGCGGACGTCGTCCTTCTGGAGGTCGACCCGCACCCACCGCATCCCCTCGCTCGACTCGACCTCAAACCGGGCCATCGATGTCGACCTCCGCGCCGCGGGTCACGCCGTTCCCGGTCCAGTCGACCGACCAGCCGGGGAAGGCGATCTGGGGATAGGGGTCGGGATCGATCGGCCCCGCTTCGTGGACGATGTCGAACTGCCGGTCGGCGCGGATCCGGCCGATGCGGCAGTGCTTGGTCGTGTGCTGCGTCTTCGGATCGAGCCGCACGGCGCCGCCCGGCCCGGCGAACTCGATGCCGTCGCGGAACGCCTGCCTGACCGCCTCGGTCGCGAACGACCCGGCCTTCTCCACGGCCTGCTTCCAGAGGTGGAGGAGGCACCAGTCGGGCTCCATCGGGTCGCCGGTCACGCGATCGTAGCCGAAGGCGTCGCGGAAGCCCTGCACCCAGGCGCGGTTCGCCGGCGTGTCGAGGCTCTGGAAGTAGCAGGAGACGGCGAGGTGCCCCTGCACCTGTGCGGGCAGCAGGCTCCGCAGTTCGTCCTCGGCGATGCTCGTCGAGAGCACCGGCACCTTGGCGGGATCGACCTTCGCCGCCGCGAGGGCCGCGAACAGGCCGAGGTTCGAGTCGCCGTTGACGGTGTTCAGGACGCAGTCGGCGCCGGTCGACTGGATCTTCTTCACGATCTCGGCAAAGTCCCGGTCGCCGAGCGGCCGGTAGGCCTCGCCGACCGGCTTCAGCCCCTTGGACTGGAGGTGCTTCTTGGCGACGAAGTTGGCCGTCCGCGGGAAGACGTAGTCGGAGCCGACGAGGAACATCCGCTTCCTCCCGCCCCCCTCCTTGCCGAGCAGCCAGTCGAGGGCGGGGAGGATCTGCTGGTTGGGCACCATGCCGCCGTAGACGCAGTACGGCGAGGCTTCGTTCCCCTCGTACTGCACCGAGTAGAAGAGGAGCTTCTTCGCCTCCTCGAACAGCGGCAGCACCGCCTTGCGGCTGGCGCTCGTCCAGCAGCCGAACACGGCCACCGGGTCGGCCTCGAGCAGCTGCCGGGCCCGCTTCACGAACATGTCGGTCCGGGATCGCGGATCGGGCGCTCGGGCCACCACCCGGCGGCCGAGGATGCCCCCCGCGGCGTTGATCTGCTCGAGCGCATACAGTTCGATGTCACGGAGCGACGTGGCGCTGATCCCCAGGGGGCCGGTCTGCGAGTGGAGCAGGCCGAGCATCACCTCCGGCTGCCGCGGCGGCACCCCCAGCGAGCAGCCCACGAACACGCCCGGGGCGAGCGCCCGCGCGGCGGCGAGCGTGGCGGCCGCACCCCGCTTCAAGGCGGCACGACGGCTGACGCCGCCCGGCGAACCGGCGGATTCCAGGCGGCGCGTCATTCCTCGTTCATCCGCCGATAGAGGGCCTCGAACGGCTCGGCGGTGACGCTCACGTCACCGCGGAACGGCTGGTTCATGTCGAAGATCAGGTGCATCATCGTGCCCAGGTAGGCGGCGAGGATGCCCCCGAGCACGAGCTGCGTGACGAATCGCATGTCGAACAGCCAGCAGATCGCGATGTTGAGCACGGCCCCGAGGATCATCACGTACCACATCGAGTCGGGCAGCGACGAGTGCACCGAGAACAGCCGCATCCGCCGGCACTCGAGGAAGTTGTTGAACTGCCGCAGGGCCTCGGCGTGGACGATCTCCTCGGCGGGCGTGGCGGGCTGGAACTCGAGCAATTTTTCGTGGAACGCCTCCGCGCGGATCGTGCCCTCCTCGGGCGTGATGCCGCGCTGCTGCAGGGGCCAGGCGTACCGGATCACGTAGCGGGTGTAGTCCCGGAGCAGCCAGCGGAGATTCTGGCCATATGGCTCGCGGTACCGCGACACGTCCTCGTAGAGCGCCGAGAGCGCGGCCGCCTCGCGGGTCACGTTCTCGCTCGCATCCGACACGTTCTGGTAGGCGGTGACGGCGATCAGGCCGAGGAGCAGGCCGTAGAACACGCAGAAGCAGGACAGGACGTAGCCGACGATGTCGTTCTGGCCGGGCGTGTTGCGGACGAACTGCCGCAGCAACGGCCGGACGAAGATCGACCCGATCCAGTAGAAGCCCACGAACGCGGCGATGAAGACGAGCGACGCCTTCCAGGCGGGCAGATCGTAGAGCCAGTAGAAGTCTTCGACCGAGGGCAGCATCGCGGGTCCGTCGCGGGAGGGGCGGCGGCACCGGCCGCCCGGGCGATGGTACCAACGGCCGCCGCGGCCTGCACGCCGGCGGCAGGCGGCTACTCCACGGCCTCGCCGTCGAGGGCGTAGATGGCCAGGTGCCTGCCGTCGGGGCCCCGCAGCTCGTCCACGCGGAACGTGCCGGCCACCGCCACGGGGCGGATGGAGAAGTTCGCCGTCTTGCCCGGCCGCATCCGCACGACCACGCAGTCGTGCAGGGCCGCGCCGGGCCCGAAGCAGCACTCCTGGTTGTCGCGGACGAGCACGAACTGCGTGAGCCCCGCCTGCTGGAAGCTGGGGAGGATGTAGCCGCGGATCCGCACCAGCTGCCGTTCCAGCGCCGTGACCCGCTTGGGCAGCAGGTCGCGGGTGAACGGGTCGCCCTTCTGCATGTCGAGCTTGATGTCGTCGAACGTGATCTCCCGCGGCTTCCCCGGGGCGGGCGGGCTCTCCGCCGCGGGTCGCGCGGCGCTCGCCGATGATGCCGACCCGGCCGTCACCGCCGGCTCGGCCGTCGGCCCGGGGCCCGTGCCACAGCCGGCCGCGCCGACGAGCGTTGTCAGCCACACAAGGAGAGTCAGGCGCCGTCGCATCGTGGGTGGCATGGCCCGGGTCCTGCGCCGCCCCCGGCGGCGTCGTGCCGCCGCGGATCATGCGGTTCAACTAGCGGGCGCGGGCGTCCTCGAGGTGGTAGAGCACGCCGCCGCCGATCTCGGGGGCGCCGGCGGGCCGAACGCTGAACCGCCCGGCGATCTTCACCAGCCGCGGCGTGAACGCGACGCCGGCGGGCTCGGCGAGCGTGACGAGCACCCGGTCGGTGATCTTCGGGTTGCCGCCGAAGCAGCAGTCGCCCTGGTCGCGGACGAGGAGGAACTGGCGAATGCCGCTCACCTGCGCGCCGGGAAACATGTATCCCTTGAGGAGCACGTTGCGGCCGTCGGCCGCCCGGGCCGTCTCGGGCACCGCGTCGGCTGGGTCGCCGGGCAGGGGCTGGAGGGCCGCGTAGGAGAGCCGCTCGAAGCCCTCCGGCAGTTCCGCGGCGTAGATCGTCGCCAGCCGCACGAGGCCGCCGCCCAGCGCGACCGCCGACACGAGCATCGCCGCCAGGGCCAGGGGCCGCCCGGTGAGCGCGGTGGGCCGCCGGGCGATGTCGCGGAGGGCTACCGAGCCGAGCACGATGCCCAGCACGGGCACGACCGCGAGCCACCAGTCGAAAAACGCCAGCGGCGACGCCAGGCCGAGCGCCGCCGCGGCGATGGCGACGCCCGAGATCGCGCGATAGTCGCCCTCGGCGTCGGGGCCGGAGTCGCGGGCCACGACGGCGGGCGGTGCCTCGAAAATTCCGGTAGCCATGGACGTCCTCGCTGCCGATCGCCGGCCTGCGAACAATTCTTATACCACCGGCCGGCCGCCGGTTCCGGGCCGCAGCACCGCCCGGGAGACGAAGGCGATCACCGCCACCGCGACGGCCCACAGCAGCCACTTCAGCAACTTCCAGGTCGCGAGCGGCATGCCGGGCGCCGGCTTGGCGGCGCTCGTCGCCGGCCCGGCGGGCAGGTCGTCGGTTTCGCCGATCACCGGCGCGATCCGCGTGGCGAGCGCCGCCTCGTCGGCCGGGGTCACGGCGGGCGGCGTCGACAGCGGCGTGCCCTCGCCGGGGTCGCCCTCCGGATCGGCGGCGGGCGGCGCCGCGATCGCGCCGGCGAGGCCCGCGAGCGTCGCCGCGCGGCGGACGGCCTCCGGGTCGATCGCCTCCAGTTCCCTGACGGCCGCGGCGGCCTCGGGTAGCGGGCAGGCCCGCAGGTAGTTCACGATCGGCTCGCGCACGAAGATGTTGTCGGACGTCGCGGACTTGAAGATCCCCACGAGCTTGTCGATCGCGGTCCAGTCCTGCCAGCGGGCGAGGTCCGCGATCACGAGGTCGGCAAGTTTCGGCTCCTCCAGCAGGAGCCGCAGCGACTGGAGCACCCGGTCGCGGGACACGAGATCCGACTCCTCCCCCAGAAACCGCAGCGCCATCACCGCCGCGTAGGTCTCTGCGAAGGGCACGTCGCGGCCCCGGCGGTCGAGAAACAGCCGGTCGACGAGGTCGAGCGCCGCCGGGCCCCGCAGGGCGACGTAGCAGGCGATGAGCGCGTCGAGGCCGCCGCGAACCTCGGCCCGGTCGGCGGGCAGGGCCGCGCCGTCGGCCGTCTTGCCCTCGAGGATGGCGCCGATCCGGTCCGCGTCGGCCGGCGTGCCGCACACGCCGAGCATCGTGGCATAGAGCCGGCGGCGGTTGGCCTGCACCTTCGGGTTCTCGATCCAGCCGAGGAGCTTCGCGGGGTCCATCCGGTCCTTCAAGGCCCGGACGTCGGCGTAGGGGGCCACGGCGAACTCGTCGTAGGCATCACGGGCGAGCGCGTCGTCCTCGTCCTCGAGGTGCCGCTCGAAGAACGCCAGCCGTTCCGGGCCCTTGTCCGGCAGGTCGCCGAGTTTCCGGATGTACTCGACGGCCCGGTCGCTCACACGGATCGGGCTCGACCACACGAGCTCCGGCGGCTCGACGGCCATCAGCAGGAACAGCGTGCCGATCGGCTTCTCCTCGAGCATGATCGTCTCGATCGGCCTGGCGTCCGCGCCGAGCAGCCCCGCGTCGGCCACGAGGCCCGAACCCTTGAGAACCTCGACGACCTGGAACTTGCCCTTGGGCAGCGGCCCCTCCGCCCGCGGCGCGAGGGCGGCGGCCGGCGGCGGCTCGACGAGCCGGGCGATCACGGCCGCCTGGCTCTGGGCGATCTCCTGGGCGAACGTCAGCGACACCGCCGAGCAGAACGGGCAGGCCGCGGCCCGGGCGACGAGGCCCAGCACGGCCGCGGCACACACGACGAACGCCCCGAGGCGGGGGAGCAGGCGGTTCATGACGAAGATTGTAGGGATCCGCGGTCGACGCCAGCAACGTTGCTTCCGCCCGCCGCCGTCATCCTCAATCGGCGGCGCGGCGCGGCGCCGCCGCTTCGGCCTCGAGTTCCTGCACCCGGTAGGCGAGGGCCGCGAGATGGGCCTTCGCATCCACGACCGGTCCGCGGTCGCCGCTCGCGGCACCCGGCTGGAACTCGGTGGAGTCCGGATGGGTGCGCTGGCGAAACTGGCAGTCGAAGCCGCGGAGATCGTCCGCGATCTCGAACCGGCACTCCGCGCGGTAGAAGAAGTGCTTGGGATCGGGCACGAGCGTGCGGTACTCGACGACGAGCCAGAGCCCCTCGCGACGGCCGACGCCGAAGACCGCCGGCCAGTTCCGCCCCGACGCGGGATCGACCCAGGCCACGCTAAAGACCTTTCCCTGCCGCTCGACGAAGGCCACGCCCCCCACGTGGCTCGGCTCCATGCCGACCTGCAGGACCTCGGTCCAGCGAAACACCAGCGGCTCCCTCAGGGCGGCCGCCAAGCGGGCCGACGGCGTCGGCGCGCAGGCCGCGAGCACCGCGGTCACCACCCCGGCCGCGACGAGCGGATGGCGACCGCGCGGTGTCATCGGGGCCCTCACTGCGCCGGCGCGATCTCGGCCAGCCGCGTCGCACAGGCTTTCGCATCCCGCAGCACGTCGGCCTCCACGGTCGCCAGCGTCCGCGAGCCGTCGGCGGACCGCACGACCAGCATCGGCACCTGCACGGCACCCAGTTCCTGGGCCAACTGCGGATGGTCCTCGACCTTCAGG
Source organism: Pirellulales bacterium (assembly GCA_044238145.1). Taxonomy (GTDB): domain Bacteria; phylum Planctomycetota; class Planctomycetia; order Pirellulales; family UBA1268; genus QWPN01. Next base: position 44,300 of record JBIIDT010000016.1, read on the forward strand.
CTCACCAACTCGACACGCTCGGCACAGAGCTTGGTGACGGCTCCGTCCTGAAACGTCGTCTGGTTGACCTTCGTCGAGACCGGGCACCACGGGCTGTAGAACTTCACCGCCAAGGGCACGCCCCGCTTGGCCGCCGCGGCCCGGGCGGCCTCCAGGTCCTCGCCCGCGGCCGACTGCAGGTGCGGCGCGACCGGCCCGCCCTCGTAGGCGATCACGAGCGTCGGCCGGAACATGCACTCGGGATTCTCGCTCGAGCAGATCGGCGTCCAGCCCACGCCCTGGGACTGATGGAACACGAGCACGAGGCCGTGGTTGGCGAGCGTGCCGTCGGCCCACTGTCGCACCGTGTCGGTCACGTCCATCGAGACCATCCGATAGCTCTCGGCCGGCTCGCTGGCCGGCTTTGCCGGGAACCCGGCCACCGACACGCTGCCGGCCGGATCGGGATAGCGGTCTTCCTGCGGATCCTCGCAGCCGCCCTGCTTCCAGAACACGATGCTCTTTGCCGGGTTGTTGGGGTTGCCGCCGTAGAACGGCCCGTCCCACGAGCAGTGCAGGCCTGTGGGCCCGCCGAGTTCGTTGGCCCACTCCCGACGCACCGCATAGGCATCGACGCGGGCATCGGCCCCCGCGGTCACGTGCGGCACGTTGACGAGCGTCAGCCGCAACGCGGCCCCAAGCACTTTCGCCCCTTGCGGCAGCCCGGAGAGGTCGAACTTCAACAGCCCGCGATCCGGGGCGTTGAGGCCCGCTTTTTGGCCGACCGAGATCAGCGGTTCGGCCGGTTTGCCGTCGATCTTGGCGTCCCAGTGGGCCGAGTTGCTCATGACATACGTGTCGGCCGTGCGGCAGGCCACCAGCGGCTCGTCGGCCGCCGTCTTGTGCAGGTCGCGGGGCGAGACGGCCCGCCGCAGGCTGGCGAAGCGGACGTTCGCCCCCGTGAACTTCGCCCGCAGCGCCGCCAGCGCCGGATCGGCGAGATCGCGGCCGAAGTCGGGGTTCACGACGGTCACGGGGAACACGAAGTCGGCCGGGCCGCCGTTCCACTCCTCCCTGTTGAGGCGGATCGCCACCTCGTGCTGCCCCGGAGGAACCCGTCGCGGCACGGCCAGGTTTTGCACGTTATTGCCGCCACAGGCGCAGAACCCCGTGAAGGGAATCTGCTCGGCGATGTCACCATTGGCGGACTTGACCCGCAGATTCACCAGCGGTGATCCCCCGGGCCCGCTGGCATGGAAGAACCGCAGTTGCACCGCGCTCCCGCTGCCCATCACGGCTTTCACCGGACCGACACTAAACTCCGCTCCCGCCTTGCACGTGCCGGCGGACTGGCCGGGGAACGTGCCGCCCAACGTCATCACGGGCGGCCCGCCGAGCCGGTAGATGGGCGCCGTCTCGGGCGCATCGCCCCAGGCGATCTGCAAGTCGCCCGGCAGCGTGCTGCAGCTGTAGCCGACCGGCTTCGCCGAACCGGCGGGGTCGGGCATCGAGAACCCGAAGCTCGACTGCCAGGAATCCTTGCCGTCCGGGCCACGGATGAACAGCAGGTTGAACACAGCCTTGCCGTCAGCCTCCGCGACGTCCTTGACGTTGTACGCGTTGCCCGCGCCTCTGTAGACGTACTTGCCCGCCGGCTCCGCCACGATCCGCTCCCCCTCCTCCGTGAGGTCACCGTCGAAGTCACGGTCGAAGTAGAGCACGTCGTACTTGGTGCCGGTGCCGCCCGACTCGTCCCAGACCATCAGGGCGGCCGACTTCTTGCCGGTGCCCAGCGCCCACCAGGTGAACCGCGGCTTCTCGGACTTGAACTCCGGCAGCTTGGCCGCCTTGCGGTTGAGCCATCCGAAATCCTCTCCTTCCCACGACCGCACCTGGGGCACTTCAGTCACCCGCGGCGCGGGCGCCATCTCCGCGGCCTCGGGCCGCGGGCAGGCCCAGGCGACAGCCAGGCCGGCAACAGCCAGCCGGGAAACGAACGGCAGCGGACGGATCGGGGACGGCATGCGACAGGTTCCTTGACGGGACAAACGTGCGGGGCCGCAGATCGCGCCCGGCGGCTCCCGACTATGACCGGGCCGGCCCGGTGGTTACACCGTCTCCGATCCTACCCGCCGCGGCCCGGTGTTTTCAGCCGCTGGCGGCGGCTTACAGCCACTTGGCGACGTCGGTGCGGTAGGCCGCCAGGGCCGGCAGGAGCGCCGCGAGGATCGCCAGGGCGATCAGGAACGGCACGAGCAGGAGCTCGGCCAGGGGTGCCGCCGTGAGCAGGCTCACCGGCACCCCAGTGTTGGCCGTGATCCAAGGGCCGAGGGCCGCCACGATCG
>JBIIDT010000067.1:0-15063 GCA_044238145.1 Pirellulales bacterium
TTCCAACCGTCCGCTGCCCTTCGCAAACGGCCGCCGGTCGCCACCCGCCAGGGCGCCGAGAAACTGGCGGGGCACGAACGCCGCCTTCTTGGCCGCATTGCCGCCACGAAAGATTTGCGGCTCGATGACGGCATCGCGATCGTTGAGAACCACCGCCGTCGGCGCTGCCTCGGGATGCTCGATGATCCAGCGGTCGACTCGCGACTGGAGTTTCCAGAGTTCGACACAGGTCGGCGTGTCCCAGAGGAACTCCGTGTTCACGATCGGCTCGTCGGGGATAGTGCATGGAAAGCCCGGGGCGCGGAGCGCCTGCCTGATCGCCTCGGACGCCGCGTCGGCGAGCCCCTGCGGCTCGGGACGGCCGGCTCCGTGGGCCGCCTCGCAGGCCGCCTCCCACTCGCTGTCGATGGCATCGAACAGGTCGGCGTACCGCGTCGCGGCCTCCTGTGGCGTGGCGGGGGGCGGCTCCAGTGCCCGCGCGACCCGCGGGTTCACCCCGGCCTCCTCCTGGAGCCAATCGCGGCAGCGCGCGGCCGCCTCCGTCGCGAACGACGCGTCCGGGAGTCGTGAGAGCACGATCCAGGGCGTGAAGATCGGGTCACGATTCCGCTCCGCCGTCGCCAGGAAAACCTCCCAGCGGCGGACGACGCCGGGCAGGAGATCGTCCTTTCCGGTGAGCTGCGAAAACGCCAGTTCCGGAAAGTCCTCCAGTCGGCGCTGGGCGAGCAGGTAGTCGGCCAATCGTCCGCGGTGCCGCGCCGACACCTCCTGCCTCTGCTTGGCCATGGAGTCGTTCAGGGCCTGACGCCGGTCGGCCAGAACCGACTCCACCTCGGCAGACGGCGCCGCGACGCCAGCCCGACGCGGGATGGGCAGCGGCCGTTCCACGCAGTTTTGGAACACGCCGTAGAGGGAGTAGTAGTCGGCCGTCGGAATCGGGTCGTATTTGTGGTCGTGGCACCGGGCGCAGCTGACCGTCAGCCCGAGCAGCCCGCGGGTCACCACGTCGATGCGGTCGTCGATGATGTCGGGGGTGACGCCGAGAAACCGTCGGCCCAGGGTGAGGAATCCCATGGCAGCGAGGGCCGCCGGATCCTCCGGGGCCGCCAGATCGGCGGCCAGCTGCAACAAGAGAAAGCGGTCGTAGGGCATGTCGTCGTTGAACGCCCCGATGACCCAGTCGCGATAGGTCGCCGAGTGGATGAAAAACCGCTCCTCCCGCTCGTAGACGTAGCCCTTGGTGTCGGCGTAGCGGGCGACGTCGAGCCAGTGCCGAGCCCATTGCTCGCCGTATCGGGGTGAATCGAGCAGTCGCCCGACTGCCCGCTCGTAGGCTCCGTCAGAATCATCCGCCATGAACGCCTCCACCTCCGCGGCCGTCGGCGGGAGGCCCGTGAGCGCGTAGGTCACTCGGCGGAGCAGCGTTCTCCGGTCGGCCTCCGGAGCGTGCGTGAGGCGGGCCTCGTCGAGCGCATGCCGCACGAAAACGTCGACTGGGTTCCGCACGCCGCGCGCGTCGACGACGGCAGGCGGCGTGGGCATCGCCACAGGCTGGAACGCCCAGTGGTGGCGGCGGGCCGCGCCGTGGTCCACGGCCGCAGGGCTCGCAGGCCAGGGGGCCCCCAGCGCCACCCACTGCCGGATCGCCGCCACGTCGGCGGCCGAAAGTGGCGCCCCCGAGTCGGGCGGGGGCATCCGCAGATCGTCGTCGGTCGTCGCGATGCGGGCGAGCAGCTCGCCTGCATCAGCCTCACCGGGCACGATCGCAGGACCGCTGTCGCCGCCCGCGAGCAGGGCGGCCCGCGAATCGAGCCGCAGGCCGGCCCACTGCTTCTTGTCGCCGTGGCATTGACCGCACCGCTCCACCAACACGGGCCTGACGCTGCGCTCGAACAACTCCACGGCCGCCGGATCGAGAGCCGGTGCCGCGAGCGACACTCCCGGCTGCAAGGCGATCTGAGCTAGCCAGGCCGCGACGAGGCCGAGCGTCCGTGGCCCGTAAACCGGCCGCGGTTTCGGATCGGCGAACCGTCGCATGTCGAGCGCCTCCAGAACCCGCACTCATGGTCCCGACTGGGCCACGAGATGCCGGGCGACGAAACGCTCGTCGAGCGTCACGCCGAGCCCCGGTCGATCGGGCACGGTCATCCAGCCGTCGGTCGCCTGCATCCGCTCGTGCGTCAGTTCGTGTCGCAGGGGCGAATCTTCCACACAGTCTTCGAAGAGGAATGCGTCACGACAGGTGCTCAGCCAGTGCAGGCTCGCGGCCACGGTCACCGGGCTCGTGTAGCAGTGGTTGCAGAGCCGGGCCCCGATCTCCTGCACCCGCTGCTTTACGTAGTCGGCCTCGGTGAATCCGTTGCGGGCGATGTCGACCTGGTAGACGTCGAGCGCTCGCGCGTCGATCAGCGGCCGCCACGCCTCGCGGCCGCACTCTTCCTCGCCGGCCGCGATCGGCAACGGCGAACGGTCGCGGAGCCAACGGTAGCCTTCCACGTCTTCGGGACGGAGCGGCTCCTCGAGCCATTCGACACGAAACTCCTGGAAGGCATGAGCCCGCCGCAACGCCGTGCGGGCATCCCAGACGCAGCCCGCGTCGATCAGCAGCGTGCCGTCGCCGATGCCGGCCCGGGCCCCTCGAACCAGGTCGATGTCGAGCGCCTCGCTTTGCCCCATCGGCTCCCAGCCGAACTTGATCGCCCTGTATCCGGCCTCGCGCCAGCGGGCCGCGATCGACGCGGTCTCGGCTCCATCGCGGCCGAACAGGATCGAGGCGTAGGCCGGAATCCGCTCGTGCTGGCGACCGCCGAGGAGACGATGGATCGGTTCGCCGAAGTGCTTGCCCCTGAGGTCCCACAGCGCCATGTCGATGGCGGCCATGGCCGTGATCGTCACCGACGAGCGGCCGAAATACATGGTCCGGCGGTGCATCTTCTGCCAGAGCCGCTCCGTCTCCAGCGGGTTTTCGCCCAGCAGGATCTCCCGTAGGCCGCAGGCGATGTTGTGGCTGAAGGGGGCGTCGATCACGGCCTTCACCACTTCGGGCTGGGAGTCGGCCTCCCCGATTCCTTCCAGGCCGGTGTCCGTCCGCACCCGAACGATCACGGCATCCTGGCTGCTGGCGGTCTTCTTTTCGATCGCTGGAATGCGCAGCAGCTGACAGACGATGCCGGTGATTTTCATGGCGAAGCGTCCGAGTGGATCGCCGGGGGCGGGGGTGACTTAAGCCCGCGGATTTCCACGGACCATTCGCATTGTATACGGTATGCAAAAACCGCTCAAGCCTGTAATCTGTCTGGTAGGCAGATCAACCCCCTCCCTCCGAGCGAGGTCGCCGTCGCCCATGTCATCGCCCATCGTCTTCGCGCCGAGCCTTCGCGAGCAGATCGCCGATCGCCTGCGGGCCGACTTGCTCACCGGCCAGATCTCCGAGGGCGCCGCGCTCACCGAGCAGAGCCTGTCGGAGCGGTTCGCCGTCAGCCGCACGCCCGTCCGCGAGGCGATCCAACAACTGACGTACGAGGGCCTGCTCGAGGGCCGCAAGCATGCCGGAGTGCGGGTGACCCGGCAGCCGTCCGCTGCGATTTCCGAGTTTGCGATGAGCGTGCGGCGCAGCGTCGAGACCTTCGCCCTGCGAACGTGTTTTCACGATCTCAACGCGGCCGACTTCCTGCGGTGGGCCGACGTCCTGGAGCGGATGCGGGCCGGTTGTGCCGCCCGCGAATACCGGACGATTGCCGAGAACGACATCGCCTTCCACCGCCTGCTCGTGCGCCGGGCCCACGACCGCGAGTTGGAGGCGGTGTGGGTGCCCTTGTTGTCACGCGTGCGCCGGCATTTCGTGCAAACCCAGAAGACCAACTACGCCGATGCGATGGCCATTCACGCCGAGCATGCGGCGCTGCTGCAGGTGTTCCGCGCCGGCGACCTCGATGCGGCGGTCGAGGCCCTGGAAAAGCACGTTTGTTGACGCTCCGCTGGCGCGGGCGGGCGGCGGCACTGCGGACACCGCCGCCGGATTGTCGGCGTGAAGCCGCAACCCTCAACTCACGAGCCGCGCGAAGCCGGAGTGCTTCACGGGTCCACCGATGCGGCGGTGGATTTCGGCGGGGCTTTCCGTCACCGCCTCGCGCAGTTCACGGCAGACCTCGTCGAGGGCGGCGAGATAGGCGTCGACGTGCCGTGGTTCGTGGGCGAGCATCGCGTTGAAATAGCCGCCGGCCAGAAAGCCGCGGCCAAGCAGCCGCGCCGTCACGAGCGTCATCAGCGCGGCCGCCTGGGGATGGTCGAAGGCGAATGCCGCGTTCTCCGGCCGGCCGGAGACCTTCAGCGGCAGCCCGTGCCGATCCCCGAGCCGATGCCAGCCCTCCATCACGAGCGCTCCGATCCGCGCCAGATGCGCCGGTACGTCGATCCGCTGCATCTTCGTCACGGTCGCGCGGCCCGCCGCCGGGCCGACCGCCTCCGTCCAGTAGGCGCTCGAGATGAACGTCGCCTGCACGGCCTCCATCACCGGCCGCGTCCCGATCACGGCGCCGAGCGCGAAACCGTTCGAGATCGCCTTCGCGAAGGCGGCGAGGTCGGGCTCCACGCCGAACTTCCGGTGGGCGCCACCGAGGCACAGCCGCCAGCCGATCGTGATCTCGTCGAACACCAGCAGCGTGCCGTTCTTCGTGCACCGCTCCCGCACACCCTCCAGGAAGCCTGGCTCCGGGTCGACGCCGCGGGTCGGCTCCATCACCACCGCCGCGAGGTCGGGACCGACCGCGGCGAACACCTCGTCGAGTTGGTCGAGGCGGTTATAGGCGAACGTCCGGGTGAGGCCGCCGAGCGACCGCGGCACCCCGCGCGGCTCGAGGCCGGGGAGCAGGTGCGTCGCGAGCGTGCCCGAGCCCTCCGCGGCGGCGCCGTCGGCCGGGAGATTCGCCGCGAGATACCAGTCGTGCCAGCCGTGGTAGCCGCAGATTGCCACGTGGTCGCGACCGGTGAAGGCCCGCGCGGTCCGCACCGCCACCGCCATCGACTCCCCGCCGGTTCGCGTGAAGCGGGCCATCGCGGCCCAGGGATGGATCTCGAGCAGCGTCCGGGCGAGTTCCACCTCGTCGAACGATTGCAGCGTGCTCATCGAGCCGGCCTGCACGCGGCGGAGCACCGCGGCGTTCACGTCGGGATCGGCGTAGCCGAGGATGCAGGCCAGGATCCCGCCGGTCGACATGTCGATGAAGCGGCGGCCCTCGGTGTCGATCACCTCGCAGCCCCGGGCCTCCTCGTAGTAGGCGGGCCACTGGTCGGGCGCGAACAGTTCGGGCCGCTTCGAGAGCAGCTGCGTGCCGCCGGGGATGATCCGCTTCGCCTCGCGGTATTGCTGCTGCACGTCGACGGTCGGCTTCGCGGCGGGGAGCCCGAGCAGCTGCCGGACCGCGCCGCCGAAGATCAGCTCGATGTCGCGGTCGTTGAGATGCATCGTCTGGCAGGCCTGCCTGAGCGCGAGCAGGTTTTCGATGCCCACGAGCGTGGGCTGAGAGAGCGTCTGCCGCGACCAGTCGATGCCTGCGTCGTTCGTCCAGAGAAAGCCGTCGCCGATGCCGACGCAGCGGCCACAGATCGAACTGACGGGATGGTCGAGGCCGAAGAACAGCCGCGTGGGACCGAATGCCCGCAGGATCGCCTCGTGCGCCGCCGGCTCGCAGTTTGCCGAGTTGTCGAAGAAGACGTTGTCGAGGCCGCGGAGCGAATCGATCCCCTCGACGGTGTGCCGCGGATTGAAGCCCCGTGCACAGTGGGCGAGCACGAGCTTCGCATGCGGATAGGCCAGGCATCTCTCGCGGATGTATCGCTGGTTCGCCGCGTCGGCCAAAGCCCGGGGTTTCACGATGTGGAGCATGATCGCCAGACCGCGGGCCTGGGAGATTTCCCAGATCCATTCCGGGATGAAGTCCTCGCAGTCGGCGTGAAATGTGCTTGCGAGCGGCGGGCTGCCGGCGGGCCGCCGGGCGAAGACGTGATAGACCTTGAAGCCCCGCCAGAGATCGGGATCGGCGTCGAGCTGCCGCTCGATCGCGGCGGGATCGTCGTCGGGCGTGGCCAAAAGCAGGCCGCGGGAGCCGGGATCGCCCCGCAACTGGTCGGCGAGGAATCTGTTTTGCGCGAGCGTGTCACCCGGGCCGGGCCAGGGGAAGAAGAGGCCGCCGGCCGGGAGTCGGTCGCCCATCCACTCCCCCACCATCGTGTCGTAGGCCGCCCGATCGCACACGGCGACGCCTTCGGGCAACATCGTGGCCCCCGCGCCGCCGACGAGCCGCGGATCGAAGAGATGCGCGTGCGCGTCGAAGCTGCCGGGCGGCACGAACTCCCGCAGGTCGCGCTCAAACAGCAAACAGGGGACATCCTGCTTTTTCATCCAGTGGCCTTAAGGTGCTCAGCAAAAGTGAGAAAAAGGAGAATGTCCCTTTTTTTGCCCTGTGGGGGTCAGGCGGGGCGGGCTTGCGTGTATTTCTCGCGGAGTTGCGGGTCGTCCTGCGTGTGGCTGCCGCGAAAGACGAGCAGGAGGCCGCAGCGGGGATGGTCGGTCTTGTTGGGGGCGGAGTAGTGGATCGTCTGGCAATGGTGGATGAGCGCATCGCCGGCTTCGAGCGTGCCGACGAACGGGTCTGACTTGTCGAACCGCACGGCCAGCCCCATCGAGTTGCCGGCCACGCCCGAGGGCTGATGGGCGAGCATGCCCGTCGAATGGCTGCCGCGAATGTAGAAGATCGGACCGTTGGCCTCGGTCGCCGCGTCGATCGAGATCCAGATCGTGAGCACGTCCGGGGGCGACTGGCAGAAATAGGCGTTGTCTTGATGGGCGGGAACCCCCGAGCCGACGCGGGCCGGCTTGTTAAAGGTTTCGACGCCCAAGAGGATCGGCTCGCCATGCACGAGCCGGCCCACCATGCGGCGGATTTCCGGGCGGCCGCACAACTCCGCGAAGAACGGGTCGTGATGCTCCATCCGCCAGAGGTTTCGCACCGCCACGCCGTCGGCCTCGAACACGACATCGGATGGAGGGAGAGACGGGGCAATCTCGCGGGCGTAGCGAGCGAGCGCGGCCCGCACCGAGGCAATGTCGGCCGACGAAAGGAGACCGCGGACACGGATCACGCCATCGCGGTCGTAATCGGAGGCGGCGCGATCGAGGGTGGAATCCTGCTGGAGCGAAGCAAATGCGTGATCCATGACTGGATTGTTCCTCGAGGTTGGAATCGAATCAGACCAGGCTTCCGGATGGCATGGCAAGACAGTGAGCGCTCTTGCGCTTTAATTTATTTGCGTCGGGCCCGGCAGACCGCAGACGGTTCGACTGCCGCCGCCCACCGACGTGCGCACGCTGGCCACAACGCGAAGCTCACGGGCAAAGAAGCCCGCGTCTGGGGAGACGATTTCTCCGTGCCTACGGTTGTGCATGAACGAAGGCATTCCAGTGCTGCCCGCGCCGTTCAGTTGGCCGGCGCGGGCACGAGTTCCCAGAGGCCGCGGCGCACGTCGCTGGGCTGGTTCTTTGGAGCGGCGGGGGCTACCAAGAGCCACAGGCGGCCGGCGGCCGCCGCCATGGGGCCGACCCAGGGCTGTGGACCCGCGAGGTCGGGCAGCGGCGCCGTATGCCGCACCGCGCCGGAGGCGACATCGATCCAGAGCAGCGCGACGTCGAAGATCGGCTCCTTGTCGGTGCCGGGCCGCTGCTGCTGCACGGCCGCGATCGCCATCCCGTCGCCCGTCGCCACCGTCGCTCCCAGGAGCCGCGTCGGCGCCAGCCCCAGCGGACCCGGTCCGGGCTTCTCTCGGGCGGACAGGATCCGGCGCAGCGTGCCGTCGCGAGGATCGCAGGTCACGATGCCTTCGCCGGTCTCGACCACGAGCCGCGCGGCCGTGCCCGTGCCGGCGAGGCCGACGAGTCGCCGTGATCGCGGCAGCGGCGTTTGCCATTGCAGGCGGCCGGTCGCCGCGTCGATGGCAGTGATCGTCTGCACGCCGGGCTGCATGACGACGACGCTCTCCCCGAGCACCAGCGGCGGCGCGGGCGACTGGTACCACCACCACGAGTCGCCCGCCGGTCCGATCCAGGGCTGCCGGCGAATCCAGCGGAGCCGCCCGTCGGGCTCGCAGCAGATCACGGCTCCGGCGGTCGCGATGCAGAGCGTGCCACCAGCGGCCGTCATCTGGCAGTCGCCCGGAAGGAACGTGCCGCCGCCGCGTGGGACCCACCAATCGGGCAACAGGCTGCACAGGGGACGCTCGAACAGCTGCCGGCCTGAGGCGGGGTCGACGGCCACGAGCACGAGTTGGTCGACGGCGCCCTTCCGCACGGCGCAGTACCGCAGCGTCGTGCCGACGAGCACCGGGTCGGAGATCGGCGCGGTCGGCCCCGTGGCGGGCGATTCCCAGGCGACCGAGCCGTCGGCGAGCCGCAGCGCCACCAGCGACGGTGTCGGGCCCTGTCCCAGCCACCGCAGGTAGGCGTGCCTGTCGTCGCAGACGGGTGGCATGGGGAAGAGTCCGCAGCTCCCTAGCGTTCCGGGCTTCGGGCCCGCGGCCGAGCGCCACTGTACGGCGCCCGACGACGGGTCGAGCGACACGACCTCCACCCGGTTCGAGGCCAGCAGCCGGTCGGCTGCCGGCACCAGCGCACAGACCTCCGCTGCCCAGTCGAGCCGGTGCGAGAAGAATGGCGGCGATGGCGGAAAGGGTTCCAGCGGCGAGTCCCCGTCAGGGCCATACACGTCGCCACCTATGGAAGACGGAAAGTCGATCACGGGGATCGCGGCCGTTGGCGGGCCGAGATCGAGCCGCTTCGTCGCGACGAGATCGGCCGGTCGCACGGCGATGGCGGCTGACGGCGCGGCCGCGCTGACGATCGCCGCCAGTTCTCCCGCCGGAATGCCCGGCAACCCCGTCGCCGGCGGCTGTGCCGCCGCCTGACCCGAGAGCGAATCGGCTAACGCCCGCACCGCGTGCAGCCGATCCCGGGTCTCGGCCGTCGCCCAGGCGAGGCCCATGCGGACATGTTCGCGGGCGGTGGCGCACTCCCCGGCAGCCAAAGCCCGCAGGGCCAGCCACTCGCGAGCGTCGGCGGCCGCGGGCGTGCCGTGAAACTCCAACGTTGCCGCGAGCATCCCACGGGCGTTGCCTGCCGCCTTCAGTTGCAGCACGCGGAGCCGGCCGCGCTCGGCCGGGTTGCCCAGCATGAACTCGCGGAACGCGGGCCGCTCCCGCAACGCGTCGTCCACGAGGAGCAGCATCGTTGCCAGCCGGCGGGCATCGTGCGGATCGGGCACCAGGCCGTTGCCGTCGTCGCCGCCGGTGTCGGCCACGTGCCGGGCGACGACCCGTGCGGCGTCTTCCCACGACTCCGTGTCGAGCATGGTGAGGAACTCCTGCACCGTGTTCGAGAGGCGGTTGGCGGAATCGGTGAGGATCGAGCCGCCGCTCTCCACCTGGCGGGCGGCCACAGCCACGGGACCGGAGTCGTTGGCATAGAACCGCTGCCGCTCGAACTCGGACCGCACCTCGGCGGCCGGGGCGGTGGTCATGAGGTCGCGAAGGATTGCACTGCGGATCCCACGGACGTCGACCAGGAGGTCGTACGCCGCCTGCCCCATGTTGCTGGGCGCCTGCTGCATCCTCAGCCATGCCGCACGGCATCCGGCGGCGTCGCCACGGGCGGCGCAGTCGCGGGCGATGACACCGTAGAGCGCGTTGTACACGCTGGCGTCGCGGGGATCCAGCGCGAGCGAGAGCCGGCTGACGTCGTCGGTGACGGCGAGCCGCTCGTCGAACGGCAGCTCGAGCGACTCCGTGTGCCGCCAGGCGAGCAGTGCGAGTTGCTGGGAGAAGAAGGTGCGGTCGGTCGCCAGGCTGCGGATCGCCGCCGCGGCCAGCCAGCGGGCTTCGTCTCTTCCCTTTGGCCGGGCCGCCTTCGCCGCCTCCAGCCACGAGTCGAACTGCTTGGCGGCCTGCTGATCCAAGGTGAACGAGTCGGCCGCTTCGAGCATGTCCCGCGGCATGATCCGGGCCAGGCCGGGAAGTTCCGCGACGCCCACCCGCGACAGCGTGATCCCGCCGCCCGCGCGGCCGCCGACGGTCAGGCCCACCGAGGCGATGCCACCGAGGCCCGTCCAGGCGGGATAGTCCCAGGCGCGGGCCCAATGCTGGCCGTCGCCGCTCCGCGTCATCAGCAGTGAGCCGTTGACGATCTGCAGCCGCAGCCACAGCGGGAGCGGGGCGAACCTCACCGCAGGATTCTTCCCGTCGAGGGCGGGGGCGGGCCGGCCCGGCTGCCAGACGACGAAGCCGTTGCGCCGCGTGTCGGCCGGCCCGCCCGTCGGGTCGACCATTCCGCAGATCAGGGCCGGCACCCCACCCGGGCCGGCCAGATGAATCCCGCACCCGGATGCGCACTCGTCGATCTTGAGGACGATCTCCCTGGGGCCCAGCCCTGGTGGCGGGAGGTTCCAGGTCGCCACGAGCGGCCCTGTTGGCGCGGCCTCCGGCTGGACGAGCCGCACGGCGCCGCTGGGCTGTTTCTCGAGCGCTGCTGCGCCGCTGCCCTCCCAGGCGAGGTCGGCGGGCTTCCAGACGGCCGTCGGCGCCGGCGGCGGCGGCAGCCGGGGCGGATCGACGGCCCGCACGAGTTCCATCCCGGCGATCCCGACCCTGCCCTCGAACAGGACTTCGTCCGGCTCGGCAGGCAGCGGCACCTCGACCAGCCGCACCTCGCCGCGCGAGAGGATGAGGCAGCCATCCGCGTAGCGCAGTTCGACCGGCCCGAGCAGCCCGACATTGGCACGGGGCCCGCGGCCATCGGACGTGCTCGCCAGCCAGCGGCCGTCGGCCGGTGTTCCGACCGCCGGCCGCGTGAGCACGGATCCGCACCACCCGCCGCCCTCGCGCGGCCCGGCGACCTCGAGCGCGGCACCCCGATTCCCGGACCAAGCGACGATCCGGTAGTTGCCGGCCGTGACGATGAGCCGCAGGGCCGTGCCCGCCCGCAGCGGCGGCACGAGGCGGAACGCTCCCTCCATGGTCATCATGTCCAGGTTGGGGCCGACCCTGACCGCGCCGCACTTGGACGGCGTGCCCGATAGCGGCCTGAACCACAGTTCCAACTCCCCAGGATGGGGCAGCCGGTACGGCAGCAACTTGAATAGATCGCTCGTCTGGGGCTCCGGCGCATCGGCGGCGATCGCCTTCGCCCAGGGGGCTTCGGCCGCAGCCGGCTTCACGTCCGCCGGCTTGGCCGCCACCGGATTGGCTTCCGGCCTGGCCTCCGCCGGCGGCTCGGACGCCCGGGGCTCGGCGTCGGCGACAGCTTCTTCGCCGGCCGGCGTCTCGGTTGCGGCCTGCTCCACGTCGGCTGGTGCCAGCGCGACGGAGGCATCGACTGGCGGCCGGCGGCGGAATGAAACCACGGCGGCGATTGCGGCCAGCACGAGGCCGAGGATCGCGAACGTCAGCCAGGGCGCCCGGCCGCGGAGGGCGGCCGCGCGGCGCTGGCCCGCCAGCAGCTCGTCCACCGACACCTGCGGCCGGCCGAGAGTCGCGGCGAGCCGTTCCTCGAGGCCGATCCGCTCGAGGCATGCCCGGCGGATGGCGGGCGACTCTTTCGTCGCTGCGAGGATGGCGGCGCACTGCTCGGAAGTCAGGTCCTCCAGTGGCGTGCGATCGACGAGGTCGATGATCTCTTCGTCAGTCACGGTCCGTCTCCTCGGCCACGGGCCGGCCGGCGTCGAGGCAGCGACGGACGGCCTGTCGCGCCCGGAAGAGGAGCAGCTTGACGGCGCCCTCGGAACGGTCGAAGCGGCGGCCGATTTCGGCCAGTCGCAGGTTCTCGCCGTAGTGCAGGTCGAGCGCGGTGCGGGCCGTCTTGCCCAGCCCCTCCAGGCACGACGGCAGCCGGTCGAGCCGGTCGTCCGCGGCGGCGCCTCCCTCCCCGCCCTCGATCGCCAGGCAGACTTCCGTCCAGGCCACTTCCCGTCGCCGGGCCGAGCGGCGGACGTGCTCGCGGAGCACGTTGCGGGCGATGCCCGCGAGCCACGCCGAGAGTTCGCCCGAGCCCGTGGCCACGGCGGGACGGCTCGTGAGAAACCGCAGGAACACCTCCTGGCAAAGATCTTCCGCGGCGGCGGCATCCGTGAGCCGTGCCCGGAGGAATCCGTAGACCATCCGCCGGTTGGCTTCCACGATCGCCGCGACGGCGGCCCGGTCGTCGGCCCGCCTCGGTCGCCGGCCCGCGGAGCGATCCGCCCGCGCCGAGTTCGCAGCGGAACTGGTGATGTCGGCGGGCTTCACGGCTGGGGCGCCTCGGGAATCGGCTTGCCGACGACGATCAGCCGCGGCGGCGCGCCGGTGGGCGCGGGCTCGCGGACGAGCGTGGTCACGGCCGTGATGGGGAGCCGGGCCTCGGGATCGGCCGACCCGTAGACGCGGAAGCAGCCAAGCGACTCGAGATTCGTCGTGTGGAACTCGGCCTTCACCACGACCTCCTCCGCCGCCGGCTGGTCGTCGCGGAAGTGGAGCACGGCGGAGTGCGGACTGGCGGGGGTGCCCCTCCACTGGGAATGGGGCATCTTGCGAATGATGTCGATCGGCCCCTGCAGCGCCGGGAGGGGGGGATTGCTGTAGGCCATGGTGACCTCGAGCGGTGTCTCGGCACCGGCCGCGCCGGCCGCCACGGAGAGCCCCGACATCCGAAAGCTGCCGCTCGCGTGCCGGCCCGGACCGAAGGCCGGCTTGGCCAGTGACGGATCGAGCAGGGCGTCGATCCGCAGGGCGCGGATGCCGCCCTGGCGGCTTGCGAGGCGGAGCGTGTACTCGTCCTGCGGCGGGGGCGGCAGGCTCACGAGGATGGCGCCGTCGTCCCGCTGCTTGAACGTCGAGCCCGCTGAAGACTTCATCTGCACCGGCTCCAGCGGAAACCAGCCCTCGTCGAGCGGCCCGGCGAGGCCGATGGCGTGCCACTGCACCTGCTGGCCGGCGGGGGCGACGATCTCCACGGCGAGCGGCCCCTCGGGCCGCCCTGCGAGCGGCAGCACGAAGGGCACCGCGGCCTCTGCCGAACGGACCGGCGGCGTGAGTTCCCACTGCCACCCATCGACACGGAGCGTGAGCGGGCCCTTGCCCTGGCCGTACCCGTTGACGGCGATCACGAGAAACCGGTCCTGCGGCTGCAACGCCGGCCAGGTGCGGGACAGCCGCATCGTTCCGCCTTCGGCCATGCTGACGGCGGCCCACCCGGCTCGCTGGCCGCCCAGCACCGGGTCGATGACGCCCACCAACCGGATCCGCGCCGGCGGGTCGGTGGCCACCGTCCAGCCAGTCCAGGCCGGCACGATGAACGGCAGCCGCGCGGCGGTCTTCTGGGGCACGACGGCGGGATCGAAGATGACCAGCGGATCGGCCCAGTCGACGTTGTCCCGCACGTCGAAGGGATCCGCGCCCGGGGGGCGGTCACGGTGGGCGTCGTCCGCGACGAGCACGAGCTCCTTCTGGCCTCCGGCGGGCCCGGCCAGCGGCAGGCCCTCGCACGCGGCGAATGTGCCCGAACCGACGAGCAGTTCACTCTGCCAGAGCGCGGGCGCGCCTGCATCGTCGGCGTGGATCGAGGCGCGGACGCAGCCGCCGCCGCCGACGACCCGGTCGAGGCCCACGCGGCCGCGGAACTCCTTCACGCCCGTCGCCAGCGGCAGCGTCAATTCCGTCCGTGCCTGCACGCCAAAGCCCCAGGCCACCGGCGGCCCGGCCGGGGCGAGCGGGCCGCCCTGCACGCTGCGGTCGGCCTGCCACGTCCAGCTCGACCCCAAAGGCGAAGTCTGCACGACCCGCGTCGGCTCCAGAAACGAGAGCGGCGCCTCGTTCGCCGAGAAGGCGATGATCCGCTGGATCTCGCCCAACCGGATGAAGAGCGGATCGAGACTCCAGGTGGGCTGGGCCAGTATGCTGCCCAACCTGTAGGCGATGTGATACTGCCGCTGCGGAATGCTCACGCGGGCCCCGCCGCGGCTGATCAACTGCACCACCCCGCCGTCGTCGGCGGCGAGTGTCTCGAACCACGCATCCCACGGCTCGGCCCGTGGGGCGAGGTGCAATTCCGCGATGTCTTCGAACCGGTGCCGTGCGGTTGAGCCGTCCGCCGACAGGATGATCACGGCATCGTCCGACCAGCGGACGCTGCGAAACGAACCGCTGCTCCCGTCGGCGAGAAAGAGCGTCCGCGGCTGGTAGCGTCTCGGGCCGTCTTGCCGCCACACGATCCGCCGCACGCGATCGCGGCGCACGTCGAGGCGGGTCGTGATCGCGCGGCTGAAGACGGGCCGCGCGAGGGGACGGTCGGGGCTCACCACGTCGGCCATCGGCATGACCTGGAGCGTCGCCGGCAGTGACTCGGCGTGGTTCATGGGCTGGATGGCATCGACGAGCGTCCGCCACACGAAGCCTTCCGGCCGATGTCCATACACCGTGCCGGGCAGCAGGTCGCCGTTGTCGAACTCGATGTATGCGGGGGGAACCTGGGGCGTCGCTTCGTCGAGCCGTACCCAGCGAACGGGCTTCGCGGGATCGAACAGCCGCCGGCCGGCGACGCTCGCCTTGGTGCGATCGCCGAGGTCGGCGACAGCGCCCGCCACCTCGGAGCCGTCGGCGAACACCGCGAGGTGCGGCGGCGAAGGTGGTGCCTGACCGAGCGCCATCGGTCCTGCCAGCGGCCATGCGAGCAGGCACGCGACGGTCCGGGCGCAGGCAAGACCGAAACGGTTCATCGGAGCGGGGAACGCTGCAGGGCGAGGCGGACGGCTTGGCCGCGGCACGAGGGACTGAGAATACCGCCGCGTGCGTGGCATGTCATCCATGATCTTGCAGCCGCGGTCTCTTGAAGCGTCGAGTGGAGCGGCACATGGCGTGCTGAAGCGGCCGCCAGTTGACGATCCCGCAGTCAACCGTTCTCATGCCGCGTGTCATGTCAATCCTCGACGCCTTTTCGCTGGCCGGCAAGGTGGCGCTGCTCACGGGCGGTGCCGGACTGTACGGCCGGCA
>JBIIDT010000150.1:0-4299 GCA_044238145.1 Pirellulales bacterium
AGGTGGTGCCCGGCTACAACATCATGGGCGTCTGCAAGGCGACGCTCGACGCCTGCGTGAAGTACATGGCCTTCGACCTCGGGCCGGCCGGCATCCGGGTGAACGCCGTGAGCGCCGGGCCGCTGCGAACGCTGGCGGGCCGCGGGGCCGGCGTGGAGGAAATGCTCGGGCTGTACCAGCACATGTCCCCGATGGGCCGCAACATCACCCACGACGAGGTGGGCAAGGCGGGCGCGTGGCTCTTGTCGGGCGAGTCGCTCGGCATCACCGGCGAGATCCTCCACGTCGACGCGGGCTACAACATCATGGGCTCGCCGGGCCGGCTCCTCGATCTCGTGCCCAAGCAGGAGTGATCGCGTCGCGGCCGCCGTGTCGTCCGGGCCGCCCGGTCACGGCGGGTCGTAGCCGCCCGGATGCCAGGGATGGCAGCGGCCGATCCGCGCCAGTCCGCGGAGCGTGCCGCGCAGTGCGCCGTGCTTCTCGACGGCCTGCCGGAAGTAGGCGCTGCAGGTGGGCTCGAATCGGCAGTTCCGGCCGAGCAGCGGGCTGAGCGTGCACTTGTAGACGACGACGAGCGCGACCAGCGCCGCGACGACGCCGCGGTCGCACGCCCGGCCCAGCGCGGCGCAGAGCCTCGTGATCGCGGCCATTCTCACCGCCTCCCGCGGGCCGCGCGGCCCGCCAGCGCGACGAGGGATTGCCCGGTCTTCTCCACGCCCGCGGCCCCGGCGGGTGGCAGGCCCGACCGAACCACGACCACCAGGTCGTTCCCCGCGGGAACCGCCGCCTGCACCAGCCGAAACGCCTCCCGCAGGTGCCGCTTCCAGCGGTTGCGAACGACCGCGTTGCCGATCCGTCGCGACACCGAGAGGCCGATCCTCGGCCCACCGCCGGCATCGCGGGGCAGCGCGTAGACCACGAGTGGCCCCGCCGCCGCCGACCGCCGCGCGGCGTAGACCCGGGCGAAGTCGGCCGGCCGCAGCAGCCGGCAGGCCCTGGAGAACCCGCGGTTGGACGGCGTCACCACCGCAGGTGCGCCCGGGGGTTGGCCGCGGTCGCCTCGGCCGCCTTGGCGGCCTCGAGGAGGCGGGCCGCCGTGGCCGCGTCGCCGCCGGCCGGCAGCATGATCTGCACCTCGGCGATCAGGTCGCCCTTGGATCCGTTGGCGTGCCGCACGCCCATGCCCGCCGCGCGGAGCTTGCGTCCACCCGAGGTGCCGGGCGGGATCCGCAGGGCGATCGTGCCCCACGGCGTGGGCACGTCGACCTTCGCCCCCTCGATCGCCTCGGCGAGCGACACCGGCAGCGCGACCTCGAGCGTGTCGCCGTCGCGGCGAAAGACGGGGTGCGGCTGGACCCGCACCTCGAGGAGCAGGTCGCCGGCCGGGCCGCCGCCGGTGCCGGGCAGGCCCTGGCCCCGGAGCCGCATCCGCGCGCCGTCGGGCAGCCCCTGCGGAATCGTGATGCTGATCGTCTCCGTCTTGCCTCCTCGGTCGACCCGGACATCGGTCTTGCCGCCGTCGATCGCGAGTTGGAACGGGATCTCGATCCGCGCCGAGACGTCCTCGCCCGGCGCCTGCGCGGGCCGCCGCCGGCCGCGACCACCCCGGGAGCGGCCGGCACCGAACAGGTCGCCGAAGCCGCCGGCGCCGCCGAACAGGCTCTCGAGGTCGATCTCCCCGCCACCCTGAAAGCCGCCGCCGGGAAACGGTCCGCCGCCCCAGCCGCCTCCCGCCCCGCCGGGGGCGACGCCCTCGAAGGCGCTGCCGTAGCGGTCGTACATCTCCCGCTTGCTCGGGTCGTTGAGGACGTCGAAGGCGGACTGGACCTTCTTGAACTTCTCCTTGGCGGAGTCGTCGTCAGGGTGAAGATCGGGATGGTATTTGCGGGCCAGTTCCCGGTAGGCCTTGCGGATGTCCTCCGCCGAGGCGGTCCGCGGCACGCCGAGCGTCTGGTAGTGATCCTCCGCCATCGAACGGGTCCTGCGATCCTCTGGTCACGCGCCGCACCGGAGATTCTACCAACCGGCCGCCGCGCACAAGGACGGCCGCGGTCGCCGCGTCAGCCGCCCGGCGGTGAGACGAGGCCAGCCTCACTCGCCCCGAGCAGCGGCCGTTGCTCGAGGAACTCGATCTGGCAGCGGCGGGTCGGCTCGTCGGGCCCCGGATGGAGCAGGTGGAAGACGCCGGCGGCGTCGAGCCGCCGGGCGCGGGTGTTGTCGGCGAGGTACACCGGCACGATCTCGCGCAACACACGCTGGCGGATGTCGGGGGCGAGGAGCGGAAACATCACCTCCACGCGGCGGTGGAAGTTCCGCGGCATCCAGTCGGCACTCGCGAGCAACACCTCCGCCTCCTCGTCGGGCCCGAAGACGAAGATCCGGCTGTGCTCGAGAAACCGGTCGACGATGCTCCGCACGCGGATCGTCTCGCTCATGCCGGGCACGCCCGGCCGCAGGCAGCAGATGCCGCGGGCGATGATGTCGATCGGCACGCCCGCCCGGCTGGCACGGTACAGGGCCGCGATGATCCGGTGATCCACGAGGGCGTTGAGCTTGGCGAAGATCCGCGCCGGCCGCCCTTCCTCCGCCCGCCGGGTCTGCCCGTCGATCAGCTCGAGCGTCCGCCGCTGCAGGTCGTTGGGTGCGACGATCAGCCGCTGCCAGGCGTGCCCCTGGGAATAGCCCGTGAGCAGGTTGAACAGGGCCGAGGCGTCTTCCGCCACCGCCTCGTCGGCCGTGAATAGCCCGAGGTCGGTGTAGGTCAGGGCCGTCGTCGGGTTGTAGTTGCCGGTGCCGAGGTGGACGTACCGTTTGAGGCCGCTCCCTTCCTGGCGGACGACGAGCGAGACCTTGCAGTGCGTCTTCAGGTCGAGGAAGCCGAACACGACGTGCACGCCGGCCCGCTCCATCTGCCGCGCCCAGCTGACGTTGTTGGCCTCGTCGAAGCGGGCCTTGAGCTCGACGAGCGCCGTCACGTGCTTGCCCGACTCGGCGGCCGCGATCAGGGCCCTGGAGATCGGCGAGTCGCCGCTGGTGCGGTACAGCGTCTGCTTGATGGCCAGCACCCGGGGGTCGGCCGCGGCGCTGGTCACGAACTCGACGACGGGGTCGAACGATTCGAAGGGATGATGGAGCAGGATGTCCCGCTGGGCGATGGCGGAGAAGATGTCGCCGCCGCGGCGCTCGAGTCCGCGCGGCACCCGGGGCGTGAACGGCTTGTCGTGCAAACGGTCGTAGCCCGCCAGCCGGTAGAGCTCCCAGGTCGCCGTCAGATCGAGCGGCCCGTCGATCCGGTAGACCTCGCTGTAGCTGCCGTCGCCGGCGCCGTCGCCGCCGTGGAGGCCCTCCTCGTCGATGATCATCCGGGCGATGGCGTCGTCGGCCTTGGCGGCGATCTCGATCCGCACCGCCTGGCCCCGCTGGCGGGCCTTGAGCCGGTCCTCGATGAGCTTGAGCATGTCGTCCGACTCCTGCTCGAGCAGCTCGAGGTCGCTGTCCCGCGTGATCCGGAACGCGCTCCACGACTCCACCTCGAACCCGCCGAACAGCTCCGGGAGCCGCGCCGAGACGACGTCCTCGAGCAGGAGGAACGACCGGGTGCCCGGCTCCCCGCCGTCGACGGCCACGATCCGCGGCAGCACCTGCGGCACCTGCACGACGGCGAACATCCGCTTGGGGCCGAGGCCCTCGACGCGGCGGAGCATGACGCCCAGGTACAGGCCACGGTTGTGGTACCGGGGCGAGGGATGGGCGGGATCGACCGCCATCGGCGTGAGGATCGGCAGGGCCCGCTCGCGGAAGAAGCGGTCCACCTGCTCCCGCTGGCTGCCGGCGAGGTCGGCGTACTGCAGCAGACGGAAGCCCTCCGCCTCGAGGGCCGGGGCGAGACTCTCGCGCAGGCAGCGGTACTGGCGGGCGACGAGTTCCTGCGTCCGCGCCGCGACCGCCCGCAGCTGCTCCAGCGCGGTCATCCCGTCCGGGGCGTAGTCCTGCGGGGCGCTCTCGCCGAAGGCCTGCTCACGCAGACCCGACACGCGGACCATGAAGAACTCGTCGAGGTTCGAGCTGAAGATCGCCAGGAACTTCAGCCGCTCCATGAGCGGGTTTTCCGGGTTCTCGGCCTCCTCGAGGACGCGGAGATTGAACTCCAGCCAGCTCAATTCCCTGTTCAAGAAGCATTCCGGCCCGAGGGTGCTCGTGCCGGGCTCGTCGACGACCGTTGCCATGCCACAATCCATACGGCCGGCGGCCACCGCCGGTCGGACAAGTCTACCCTGCGCCGCGGCCCGCCCTCGATGC
>JBIIDT010000068.1:0-15000 GCA_044238145.1 Pirellulales bacterium
CCGACCCCGTCTCCCCGGAGTTCGCCGCCGCCACCAGTGTGCCGTTCTTGACGGTGAACGTGCCGTCGAAGCTGCTCGTGCCGGTGAGCCGCCAGCGGCCGGGGCCGTCCTTGACGACGGACAGGTTGGTGCCGGACACGACGCCGATCGTGTTGAGGGCCGTACTCGTGCCCGTGAGCGTGAGGGGCTTGGCCGTCGTGCCCGATGACGTGACCAGGCCGGTGAGCACGAGGGCGCCCGTGCCTGCGGCATCGACCGTCGCGCCAGCGAGGGTCCCGGAGAGATTCATGCCTAGGTTCGTCGAGCCCGGCGAGCCGCCGACCCAGCGAAGGGTGCCAGGCTGCCAGCCGGACCCGAGGTCGATCGTGCCGCTCGTTCCCAGGGGGCTGGGGCTGCCCGCGACAGCGACCGAATTGATCTCCACCGTCCCCTGGTTCACCGTCACCTTGCCGGTGAACGTGTTGGCCCCGGCGAGCACGAGCGTGCCGAGGCCGCTCTTCGTCAGGCCCGCAGCCGAAGCCTGGCCGATGACCGCCGAAATCGTCAGATCGGCACCCGCGGCCGACGAGTCGTTCACGGTGAAGGTCCGTGTCGCCGCGCCGAGGCTCAGGTTGCCGGCGATCGTCGCGCCGTCGGGGTTATTCGTCGCGGTGAACGTGACGTTGCCCGCGAGCGTGACTGTGCCGCTGCCGGTCTGCAGGCTCGCCGTCGATCCCGCCGCACCGCCGCCGAGGTTGAGCGTGGTGATCGAGCGGCTCTGGCCGGCGGTGTCGAACGTGCCGCCGAAGATGGTCACGGCCGGGGAAACGAAGCCGGTGCTCGCCAGCTGCATGACGCCCGAGTTCGGGCCGCCCGCATAGCCCACGGCGGTCGTGCCCGTGTACGTGTTGCTCGCGGACAGGATGAGCGTGCCGCTGCCGAGCTTGACGAGGCCGCGGGCGTTGCTCCCGGCGTTGCCAATCGCGCTGTCATATGTGCGGTTCGCCCCGGAGGTGTCGAAGCCGAGGCTCGAGTTTGCAGTGAACGTGCCGGTACCGCCCACAACAGTAGCCACGTCGGCGTTGGCGAAGCCGCTGCCGAAAGCCAGTGCGGCCCCGGCGGCGACGGAGAACCGGCCGGAATTCCAGCCGGGGAGCGAATCGGTCGAGTTCACGGTCAGGATGCCGGCCGACACGGCCGTTGTGCCGGAATACGTGTTGGTCCCGGAGAGCAGAACCACGCCGGCCGTCGTCTTCGTCAGGTTCGCCGTACCCGAAAGCCCGGCCGCCGCGGTGCCGCTCTGGACCGCGTAACTGCCGCTGGTCAGCGTGCCGCCCGTCATCAGGCCGCCGGTGATCGTCGTCACGTTCTTCGTCGGTGTGTTCCCGTTCAGGTCGAGCACACCGCCCGAGATCGACAGGTTGCCGGTGGTGCCGCCGAGCGCCGTGGCGCTCCCCATCCGCAGCGTGCCGCCCGTGAGCGTCGTAACGCCGGTGTAGGTGTTGTTGCCGCTGGCCACCAGCGTGCCCGAGCCCGACTTCGTCAGGCCGCCGGTGGTTTGCTGCAGGTTCTGGGCCACGGTGAATGTGTTCGCCGCGTCGGCGATGTCGAACGTGACCGATTGGGCGGCCGTGAACGTCGTCGTGCGTCCGGTGTTCAGGCTCGTCAGCCCGGTGCCCGTCACCTGCAGGCCGCCGCCGCTGAAAGTGAGCGCCGACGCCGTGCCGTTCAAGTTTGCGTCGGACGAGATCGAGAGCAACCCGCCGGTGAGCGTGGTCGTGCCGGTGAGCGTGTTGGCGGCCGAGAGCACGAGCGTGCCCGTGCCCGACTTTGTCCAGTTACCGTTCGCGCCCGCCCCCGTCAGCGTGCCGGAGATTACGGCCGGCCCGGTCACGGCCGCCGTGAGCTTGTTGGCCGCGATCGTCGTGTTGGCGATCGTGCCGCTGATGATCGAGAAGGAGTTCGACACGGTCACGCCGGTCAGGTCGAGCAGGCCGCCGGCGGCCACGAGCGTGCCCGTGCCGACCTGGCTCGCCGCCGTCACCCGCAGCGTGCCCCCGCGGGCCAGCACGCCGCCGGTGAAGGTGTTGTTGCCCGTGAGTTCGAGCGTGCCACCGCCTGTCTTTGCGATGCCCAACAGGTTGCCGTTGGACGGATTCGCGAGGTTCGTGCCATACGTGAACGTGCCGCTGGTCACGCCCGTCGTGTCGATGCCGAGGTAGCCACCGTTCAAGCCGCCGACGGCGCCGGCCAGCGTGTTGAGGTCGGATGTCGTGAACGCCCCAGCCTGGTCGCCCACGCTCACACTCAGGATGCCGCCAGTGCCGGTGACGAGGTTCGCCGCCGTCCACTTCGTCGTGTCGGCGCCGTAGAGCGCATTGCGGTTGTCGAACAGCAGTTCGCCGCCCCACACCTCCGTCGCGCCCGTATAGCCGTTGGATCCCGACAGGATGAGCCTGCCGGGGCCGGCCTTGGCCAGGCGTGTGGTGGGAAGGTCGGAGTAGGTGCCATCTACGATCCGGCCGCCGACCGTGAGGTTACCCGCGTCTACCGTCACGGTGCGGACCGTCGCTGCCCACGTGCCCAACGACACCGTACCCGTGCCGAGGTTCAGGTCCTGCGTGCCGGCGAAGGAAAAGTCGCTGTTCCACTCATGGCGGTTGTTCGTGGCGATCGTCAGCGGACCGGCGGTCGTGTTGTCGAGGACGATCAGATTACCGCCGATGCGAAACGTACCCGAGCCGAGGGCGTGGGCATTGTTGATGTTGAGCCTGCGGTTCAGAATCGACGTGCCGCCAGAATGGCTGTTGCTGCCTGAGAGCGTGAAGGTGGCGGCGGCTGGACCGCCAGGCCATCCCTGCTGAGCGCCGAGTGTCACCCAGCCGCCGGCGGCCGACTCCCTGATCGAGGCGGCGATGGTGAACGGCTCGGGGCTGTTCTGGATGAGCAGCAGCTCCCCGGACGATCCGATGCCGAGAAAGCCGCTCGGCTGATTCGAGGTGATCGTGACGGGCGCGCGCTGAGATCCGTTTGCATTCCGTTGAGCATTCAGCACGTTGGTCGTGAAGGAGTATCCGTTCAACTCCAGGACGAAAGTATTGTTTTGCGTGGAGACACCACCCGCTTGCCGACTTGCCGTCAGTGTGCCGCCGCTGCCCACGAAGTACCCCGAGTCATTGTTTGCCGAAGCGGGAGGGAGTGCATCGATGTTCGAGGCGCTCGAGAGTGTTGCCAGGGCCGTGGTCCCGTTGCTGATGGTCATGGGTTGCCCGTTGACATTGTCCGTCATCCAGGGCAGCATCCCGCTGACGAGCGTTGCGGATGCACCCGACACACTGCCCCTGATCACCAAGATGCCGCCACCAGGACTGCGGGTGAACGTGCCGGCGTTCGTGACGATCGAGCCAGCGATGTTGTCACCGAATACCGACGCACCGCCGAGCATGTTGATCGTGCCGACCGGGTTGAAAGCGAAGCTGCCACTGGCCAACGCGCCTCCCGCCATCTGCAATCGACTGATCGTTGAGTAGGTGCCTGACCCCAGGTTCATCCAGCCAGAATCAGCGCCAGAGCCAGTTAGCTGCAGCGTCAGAGTGCCGGTGAACGTGTTGGACGACGAAAGTTGGATGCCGGGATTGACGGAGCCGGCGGAACCGAGATTGATCCACAGGTTCAGCTTGCCGTTGGGACCGTCGGTAAACCTGGCATTGCCCGCTGTTACCGTGCGCACCTTGTCGATCAACAGGGTCTGGGACGTGCCGCTGGCGGCGCTGCCCGCCACGGTGTTCGAGATCGTGAGAACCCCGTTTCCCAGTTGCCACGCCTGCGACTGCCCGAGGGTGACGTTCAGCGGATTGCCCGTCCCGCCCACCGTAACCGCCGACGTGTTGCCCGGCTGCACGAAGATGCCGCCCGAGCCGAGCGTGAGCGCGCGGACCGTCGCGTCTGCGCTGCGCAGAGTCAGGCCGCCGGTCGCGGTCTGGAGAATCTGTAGGCCGCGCACGCTCGCGTCGCTGGTGTAGAGGACCGAGCCGGCCGCATTCGAGCCGCTCGTGTTGAAGATCGCGGTGTCGTTGGCGCCAGGGGCGGTGCCCGACTGCGTCGGGGCGGAGGCGATGTAGGTCTGCCACCAGGAGAGGGTGTTGGACCACGTGCGGGTGCCGCCGCCGTAGAAGTAGGTCGCCTGGCCGAAGGCGGTCGTCGGGCAGATGCCCGCGAGCCCAACGAAGAGCCCGACCGCCACGAACAGCCGCAGCCGGCAGGATTCGAAGCCCGCAAAAGCACGAGTTGGCATGGAATACCCCTGCCCACCAACAGACCCGAATGATCCGCGACCCCACGGAAACCAGCCAAGCAGTAACCGATCGCTGGTTTCTACTCGACATCGCCTGGCATGTCAAGCATCCGTGCGGCAGGCAGGTTCCACCGCGACCAGAGGAGGGATGGTGGTTCGCGGGGGGCGGCCCGCTGATAACAGACCGTGAGCAGGCTCCCGTCACCCAGTTCGACCGTGGAGGGATAGCCGAGATCGCTGTCGGGGCCGTCGCCCCGCAGGATCCAGTCGGCATGCCACGTGGCACCGTCGTCGCGGCTGATCGCCACCCGCTGCCCATACGGCTTGTCGCGGTAGCCGTAGGACATCACGAGGGCCCCCGAGGAGTGGCGGAGGAGGTGGGGCGGGGAGCCCTTGAAGCCCAGCCAGCGGGGCACCGACCAGGTGACGCCGCCGTCGGCCGATTCCGTCTGCATGATGGTGAAGTGCGGGAGGCCGGCCGCCTTCAAGGGCTTTGCTTTGTTGTCTTCGAGCCGAATCGCGGCCACGAGCCGGCCGGAGGAGAGTTCCACCACGTGCGGTTCGTGGTAGTGGACGGCGTCGGTCCGCGGCGCCACGGGCACGCGGCCCACCACCTTCCAGGTGGTGCCGCCATCGCTCGACCGGGCGGCCGCGATCTGGCCCTGCGCCATGTCGTCCCAGGCGCCGAACGGCTTGCCGAGATAGAGGAGGTCGCCGCCGGCGAGCCGGATCGGGCCGTGCGGCGCGGAGACCGGCACACGGACAGGCTCGCCCCAGGTCGCGCCACCGTCGTCCGACCGCATCGCCCACGAGCCGATGAGACCGGCCACCTGCTCGTCTTTCCAGTCCTTGAACAGATCGCGCCATGCCGCCCGTTCCGTGTCGCTCGTCCACTTTTCATCGGCGGCATAGAGTCGCGT
The DNA here is from genome assembly GCA_044238145.1 of Pirellulales bacterium. Classification (GTDB taxonomy): domain Bacteria; phylum Planctomycetota; class Planctomycetia; order Pirellulales; family UBA1268; genus QWPN01. The sequence goes on from JBIIDT010000068.1 coordinate 5,194, forward strand.
GTCGCTGCGAAACCACGACACGAGCAGTGACTTCCCGCCCAGGTTCACGATCCCGGCGTCGCGGTCGTCGATCGGCGAATCCTGAATCACCCGCGACTCCGACCAACTGCGGCCGTCGTCGGTGCTCTCGTGGAGGACGGTCTTGCCGAACGGGCAGATGTGCTTCGCCCGCAGGCCGGAACTGGCGACCATGAGCCGGCCGTCGTCCATGCGGGCGACCGTGGGCCAGCCGAAGTAGCCAAACCGCTCGCCCGGCAGGCGGCAGACGACGCCATGCTCCGCGGGGATCACGCGGCGGGGCGGCGGAGACCCGGCGGCCGTGGGCCGGGGCTGCTCGAGGGCGGTCAGCGGGATTCGGCGGATGCGGGAGTCCTGGAGCACGCCGGTCGCACCGCCTCCGCAGCAATAGGCCAGGAGCACGGCGTCGGCCGTGCCGTGGATCGCCGTGTAGCAGAAGCCGTGGGTGGGATCGGGCTCCAGGTCGCCGATGGTCTGCCACGAGCGGCCGTCATCGCGGCTCACGGCCAGAGTCAGCGGCGTGCGGCCCCAGCTCGACGACTTCCAGTCGGTGGGCCCATGTTCAGCGCGTGTCGAGTGATCGTTCCAGACGGCCAGCAAGTGTCCGCTGCCCGGCAGCCGCTTGATGCTCAAGGGGGCGTTCGGCGAACGGAACGACGACGGCTTCGGCACCGACCATGTCTCGCCCCGGTCACGCGACTCGGTCTCGTACTGCCAGCCCGCCTCCGTGCGGCACCAGCCCAGGAGCGTGCCATCCTGCCGCTCGATCGCACCCGGCTCCTGTAGGCCCGAGGCGCACTTTCCGGGGAAGGCCAGCCAGTCTTTCGACTCCCGCCAGGTGGCCCCGGCGTCGTCCGAGAGGAAGAACATGACGATGCCACGTTCGTCCAGGGCGTTGCCCCGAAAACTGTCGCCGTCTTGGCGGGCCCGATGGAAAGCCGCCGGCACGACGAGCCGGCCGCCGGCAAGCTGCACCACGCGGTCGTTGTTGACCACGAAGTAGCCCGGGGCGGGGATGCAGAGCACCGGCTCGCTCCACGTCGCCGCCTCGTCGGCGGAGGTCCGCATCCACAGTCGGCAGTCGCGGAGGCTGTTCTTCCGCAGATAGAACAGCGCGATCCGGCCGTCGGCCAGCCGCAGGAGCGAGGCGCTCATCACATTGCAGCGGCCCTCGTTGGGCACCAGGATCCGGTCCTTCGGCGACCAGGTGCGGCCGCCGTCGGCCGACACGCGGGCGGCGATGTCGGCGGTGGCATGATCCCCCCAATCCCGCTCGCCGCGGTAGCGGCTGTAGGCGAACAGGATGCGGCCGTCCTCGAGGGCGACGAACGAGCCCTCCGAGTTGCGCGGGTTGCCCGGACCCGAGGGCAACTCGAGCACCACGGTCGTGCCCGGGATCTCGCGCTTGGCCGGGGGCTCAGCGGCTGGGGGCCGGTCGAGCAGCAGCAGGGCGTGCGCGGCCCGGATGCGGGCGTCGAGCCAGGGATCGCCGAGCATGTCAGTGAGCCGGCCGGCCGTTTCCACGGCCCGTGCCTTCCCCGCGGCCTCGGCGGCGTACGTCCGCACCTGGGGATCGGCGGAGGTGAGATTCCGCGTCACCGCCTTGAGGCCGGCCTCGTCGCCGAGACAGGCCAGGGCGTGTTCGACGTAGGCCCGGGACAGTTCGTCGGCCGCGGCGGCGAGCCGGGCCCGGAGCGGCTCGATATCGTCCTGGTCGCCCACCGTGCCCAGGGCCCAGGCGGCGACGCGAAAAGTCTTGGGATCGTCGACGGGCAGCATCCCGCGCAGCACCTCGCGTGCGGCGGAATCGCCCCGCCGCGCCAGGGCGGCGGCGGCCATGAGCCGCACTTCGGGCCGCTCGGTCTGCGCGAGGTGGCGGCGGAGGGCGGCCTCGTCGCCCTCCTCGCCCAGCTTGAAGAGGCTCTCCGCGGCATGCGTGTGGCCATGCGGGGCGGCACCCGCCACGATTTCCGCCAGCACGGCGAGGCGGGCGGAATCGCCGGCCCGCACCAGCTCCCGGGCCAGCCCGCACCGCCGCTGGTCGTCGCCCTCCCGCTCCAAGAGCGGCCCGAGCCGCTCTCGCACCACCGCCTCCTGCCCGGCGTGCGTGAGCGCCTCGGCGGCGTGCATCGCCGGCCAGAACTCGTCGCTGGCGATCCCGGCCTCGAGCACGGCGAGGCAGCGGCGCCGCGTCGGCTCGTCGAGCGTGAACGCCGCTTCGTCGGCCCGCGTCGGCCCCCCGTATCCGGTCACGGTCGACACCGCGAGCAAAACGAGCGACGAAAAGCGAGAGAGCTGTTGGCGGTGGTTCATGAATCGACCGGCCTCCCGGCCACGCCGGGGGGCGAGGCCCCCGCCGGCGATCAGGACTTTTGACAGTGCGACTTCCGGACTGTTATCACCGTTGACATGTCGGGATGCAAGTATGCCATCCACCCTTCTCGGATCACCCCATGAACCGTTCCGAAGTGTCGCACCCCGTTCTGCCTGACACGCCCGTCTCCCACCTGCCGTTCAGCCCGGTGGTGGTGGTGGGCGGGCTGGTCTTCATCTCCGGCCAGGCGTCGGTGGATGAAACCGGGGCGATCGTCAGCGACACGTTCGAGGGGGAGTTTCGCCGGTCGATCGAGAACGTCCGCCGGGTGCTGGCGGCGGCCGGATGCGATCTGTCACACGTGGTGCAGACGCGAAACTACGTCCGTGACAACGACGACCTGCCGCTCTACAACCGCCTCTATGCGGAGGTCTTCTCCCCGCCGTATCCGGCCCGCACCACGATCGTCAACTGCCTCGGCCCGCAGTTGAAGTACGAGATCGAGGTCGTGGCCGTCCGACCCGAGTGAGCGGCAGGCCGCCCCCTGCATGTCAGCGAGTTCCGCGATCGCGACGCCAGCCGACGAACAAGACCGCAGCCCGCCCGCGACGGCGGTACCGATCGCGGTGCGACGTGTCACGGGCCGCGCGGATGGCCCGCGGCTGCTGGTGATCGCGGGCGTCCACGGCGACGAATACGAGCCGATGGAAGCCGTGCGCCGGTTGGCGGCGACGCTCACCACACTGGCCTTCCGCGGCAGCGTGACGCTCGTGCCGGTGGCCAACCCCACCGCGTTCGCCTCGGGATCGCGGACCGGCAGTGACGGCCTCGACATGGCACGCTCGTTTCCCGGCGCCGCGGATGGCTCGCCCACGCGCCAAGCGGCCCAGGCCGTGACTCACGAACTGGAACACGCCGATCTTCTCATCGATCTGCACACGGGGGGCCGCGTCCTGCGGGTGTTGCCGATGACCGGCTACATGCTCCACCCCGACCCACGGATCCTCGCCACGCAGCGGCGCATGGCCCGCAGCTTCGGCCTGCCCGTGATCTGGGGCACGTCGCCCGCGCTCCAGGGCCGATCGCTCTCGGCGGCCCGCGACCTGGGCGTGCCGGCCATCTACGCCGAGCACGGCGGCGGCGGCAGCTGCGACCCGCGGGCGGTGGACGACTACGTCCGCGGCTGCCTGAACGTGATGCAGGAGTTGGAGATGATCGCGGTCGGGAGCCACGCCGACGCCGGCGACGACCCTGCCCGGCCCGCGGTGTCGCCGCTGGTCGTCGAGGACCCGCGGCCCGGCTCCGGCCACCTCCAGGCCAGCCATCCCGCACCGGCCGCGGGCTTCTTCCTCCCCCGGGTGCCGCTGGGGGCGTGGGTCGACGCGGGTGACGTCGTGGGCACGATCTCCGATCCGCTCGGCGAGCGGGTGCACGACGTGCTCGCGCAGACGGCGGGCCTCGTGCTCGTGATGCGGGCGGAGCCGAGCGTGCGGGTGGGAGACGCCCTGGCGGTGATCCTCGAGCGGCCGGATGGCGGCGCCGAGCCCCGGGCGGATGCTTCCAGGGGAGACGGGAGCCGATGAGCGTGTGGCGGTTTGCGGAGCGGATCGCACCGGTGCCCGCGGCGGCGCGGCTCACGCTGGGCGAGGGGGACACGCCGGTGGTCGAGTCGGTGGCGATCGGGCCGCGGGCCGGCATCGGCCGGCTGCTGTTCAAACTCGAATCCTGCAATCCGAGCGGGTCGTACAAGGACCGGTTCGCGGTCGTGGCCGTCTCGGCGATGCGGGCGGCGGGCCAGCGGCGATGCCTGGCCACGTCGAGCGGCAACACCGGCGCGGCTCTGGCCGCCGCCTGCGCCCGGGCCGGCATCCGCCTCGACATCGCGCTGGTCGAGACCGCCCCCGCGGGGAAGGTGCTGCAGATGGCGGCCCACGGGGCGCGGCTCTGCCGGGTGCAAGGCTTCGGCCTCGACGCCGAGATCACACGCCGCACGTTCGCACGGCTGGCCGAGATCGGTCGCCGCCCCGGCAACGCGCTCCAGATCAGCGGCTACCTGTACAGCCCCACGGGCATGAGCGGCGTGGAGACGATCGCCCACGAACTGGCCGCCGCGGCGGGGCCGAGGCCGATCGACCATGTGTTCGTGGAGGCCGGCGGCGGCGGGCTCACGCTCGCGGTGGCCCGCGGCTTCCGTTGGCTGGTGGATCATGGCCTGCTCCCACGGTCGCCCGCCATCCACTGCGTGCAGCCGGATGGCAACGACACGATCGCCGGGCCGCTCCGCGCCGGGGCCGCGGACGCCCGCGAGGTGGTCTGCACGACGGCGATCAGCGGCCTGCAGGTGCCCAGCGTGGTCGATGGCGACGCCGTGATCGCCGCCTGTCGTCCGACCGGTGGCACCGGTCATCTCGTCGGCGACGCCGAGACCTTCGCGATGCAAGACCGGCTGGCTCGGGAGGAAGGCATCTTCGCCGAGCCTGCCGGGGCCGTCGGCGTCGCCGGAGCGGTCGCCGCCGCGGCCCGTGGCGAAATCGGACCGCACGACACGGTGGTCTGCCTCGTCACCGGCACGGGCTTCAAGGACGTGGCATCCCTCGAGCGGATGACCGCCGCCGCCGACTGCCCGACCGTGCGCTGGGACGACCTCGACTGAAGCGGCCGCCGGTCGACGATTGCCGGAACGCCAACTGGAGCCCTATAGTCCGCACGTCTGTCTCGGCATCACGGCGGGAGAAAACCCGCTGCTGCCGGTGTCCGGATCCTCACTGCAGCGGTGTGCCATGATTTACACAGTACTCGACTTCGACCGCCCCGGGAAGCAGCAGGGCTTCCTCCAGGTTCCCCACTCGCACAATCTCGCCGGCTGGGCGAACGTGCTGATCCCCACCACGGTGATCGCGAACGGCAAGGGGCCCACCGTGCTCGTGATGGGAGGGAATCATGGCGACGAATACCAGGGGCAGATCGCGGCGCTGAAACTGGCCCGCGCCCTCGCACCTGACCAGATCACGGGACGGCTGATCCTCATTCCCGCGCTGAACTTTCCCGCCGCCCTCGCCGCCACTCGACTCTCCCCCCTCGACGGGATGAACTTGAACCGCGCCTTTCCCGGCCAGGCCGAAGGAACGGTGACGAGCCAGATTGCGCACTACCTGACGACCGTGCTCTTCCCGATGGCAGATGTCGTCATCGACATTCACTCGGGTGGACGCAGCATCGACTTCGTGCCCTGCGCCCACATGCACCTCGTCGCCGACCGCGAACAGCGGGCCCGCATGTTCGCCGCGATGATGGCGTGGGGCACGGACTTCGCCTTCCTCTACGCCGACATCGCGGGCACGGGGCTGCTCCCGGTGGAGGCCGAAAACCAGGGCAAGCTCGTGGTCACCACCGAGCTCGGCGGCAGCGAGGCCGTCCCTGCCGCCGTCCATCGCATCGCCCAAGACGGACTGCGAAACGTCCTCATTCACGTCGGTCTCCTGAAAGGGGTCGAGCAGACCCGCGCTGCGCTCGGCAAGCCGCCGTGCATCCTGACGCAGGCACTGAACCGTGAGGATTACTTGCTCGCGCCCGAGTCCGGCGTCTTGGAACTGTGCCTCGATCTCGGCGCTCCCGTGGAGCGCGGCGACGTCGTCGCCGCGCTCCATCACCTTGAGCGTCCGGATCGCGCTCCGGAGACGATTCTGGCACACACCGAGGGATATCTCGTCGCGACCCGCGCCCCCTGCCTCACGCGGCAGGGTGATTGTGTCGCAGTGATCGCGCAGCAGGTCGGTGCCGACGAAGTGCTCGACGCGTGAGCGGCCCCTCGTCATCCGCCGTCGCGGCCGGGAAGGCGGGCCTGCTGGTGGCCTTCATGTGGGGCGCCTATTTCCTCAACTACTGCGACCGGCAGGCTGTGTTCTCGATGACGGGCTCGCTCGAGGAAGACCTCGGGATGACCGACGCGCAGATGGGGCTCGTGGGCGCGTGCTTTCTGTGGGTCTACGCCTTCGGCTGCCCGATCGCCGGCCAGGTCGGCGACCGCTTCTCGAAACGCCTCCTCGTCGTCGCCAGCCTGGTCATCTGGAGCCTCGTCACGGTCGCGAACGGCTTCGCCGGAACGGCGCTGACGATGCTGGGGCTGCGGGCCGCGATGGGGATTTCCGAATCCCTCTTCATGCCCACGGCGGTCGCCCTGACCGCGAACGCGCACCCTCCCGAGCGGCGGTCGCGGGCCATCGCCACGCTCACGACGGCCCAGATCGCCGGCACGGTAGGCGGGAGCTGGTTCGGCGGCTGGATGGCCGATCGCGGGGAATGGCGAGCGGCCTTTTTCATCATGGGCGCCGTCGGCGTGCTGTACGCGGTTCCCTACTTTCTGTTTCTTCGCGGCGTCGAGGAAGGAACGCCCGAGGGCTCGAGCGGATCCGGGGGCGGCGTTCCCGCGGCGCTGCTCGCGAAGATCCCCACTTTCCTCATGCTCTGCTTCGTCTTTCCCGTCTTCGTCTTCGGTCTCTGGCTTCTCTACGGCTGGCTGCCGACCTTCCTGCGGGAAAAATTCGCCCTCACCCAGGCCGCGGCGGCCCTCAACGCCACGATCTCCCTGCAGGCCACCACCGCCGTCGGTCTGCTGGGCGGCGGGTTCCTCGCCGACGCGCTCTACCGGCGGACAAAGGCCTCGCGGCTCTGGCTCATGACGGCCAGCCTGCTGCTCTCCGCGCCCTGCCTGCACTACCTCGGCAACAGCGAGTCGCTGGCGTCCACCCGGGCTGCCGCCGCCGGCTTCGGACTCTTCAGCGGCCTGCTGATGGGCAACATCTTTCCCGCCGCGTTCGAGGTCGTTCCGGCCGGCGCGCGGGCCTCGGCGGTCGGTTGGCTCAACTTTTTCGGAGCGATCATGTCGGGCTTCGCCACGCTTTTTGGAGGGCGGTGGAAAGCCTCGCTCGGCATCGACGCCCTCCTCACCTGCACCAGCTTCGCCTATCTGGCGGCCGCGGTCGTGCTCGTCCTGGGGATCGCCCTCGTCTTTCCCCGCGATCACGCACGGGCTGCGCCCGCCGCGTGATGGCCCGGCATCGGCCACCTCGGCGTCGTCAGGCGATGATGTCGTGGACGACCCGGCCGTGAACGTCGGTGAGCCGGAAATCACGGCCCGCGTAACGGTAGGTGAGCCGCTCGTGATCGAAGCCAAGTAGATGGAGGATCGTGGCGTGCAGGTCGTGCACGCTCGTCGGCTTCTCGACGGCCTTGAAGCCGAACTCGTCGGTGGCGCCATGCACCGTGCCGCCGCGGACGCCGCCCCCGGCCATCCAGATCGTGAAGCCGTAGTGGTTGTGGTCGCGGCCCGTGCCCGCCTCCGAAACCGGCGTGCGACCGAACTCCCCGCCCCAGATGACGAGCGTGTCTTCGAGCATGCCCCGCTGGCCGAGGTCGGTCAGCAGGGCCGCGATCGGCTGGTCGATTTCACCGGCATGCTTGCGGATCGTCGGCACGATGTTGGCGTGGTGGTCCCATGGCTGCCCCTCCCCGTGCCAGAGCTGCACGTAGCGGACGCCGCGTTCCAAGAGCCGGCGGGCGATGAGGGTCTGCCGACCGTGTACGCCGTCGCCGTACAGCTCCCGCACGTGCCGCGGCTCCGCGGCGATGTCGAACGCATCGCTTGCCTCTCTCTGCATGCGATACGCCAATTCGAACGCCTGGATGCGGGCCTCCAAGCGTTCGTCCTCCCGTGATCGTTGGTGTGCGGCATTCCAGTCGCGCAGCAGCGCCAGCTGTCGGGCCTGCACCTCGGAGCACGCGTGAGGGCTGCGGATGTTCTCGATCATCTTGCGGACGTCGCCGAGCTTCGGGTCGATCGCCGTGCCCTGGAACGCTCCCGGCAGAAACCCGGATGTCCAGTTGGCAGTCCCCTTCACGGGATAGCCGCCTGGGCACATCGCGATGAAGCCCGGCAGATTTTGGTTTTCCGTGCCCAGACCGTACATGATCCACGAACCGACGCTCGGGCGGGGCTGGATCGAGTCGCCGCAGTTCATCAGCATCAGCGAGGGCTCATGGTTCGGCACCTGCGCCACCATCGAGCGGATCACGGCGATCTTGTCGGCGTGTCCGGCGGTGCGCGAGAAAAGTTCACTGACTTCGAGGCCCGACTCGCCATACCGTGAAAACGTGAACGGCGAAGGCAGCGCTCCGCCGGTCTTGCGTTCGGTCAGGAACGTCTGCGGCAAGGGCTGGCCCGTATATTTGTGGAGCAGCGGCTTGGGGTCGAAGGTGTCGATGTGGGAAGGGCCGCCATTCAAGAAGAAGTGCACGACCCGCTTCGCCCGCCCCGGGAAGTGCGGCCGCTTCGGGCTCAGCGGCTGCTGGCTCGCGAACGTCCCGGCCGTGGCGGCCTCGCCTGCCAGAAGCCCTGCTGCCCCGAGCATCCCGAGGCCGAGGCCCGTGCGGGACAACAGTTCCCGGCGTGTCAGGGGTGGTTCGTGGGGTGCATGGGCTTGCATGGCGTGTTCTCCGGGCGTCAATCGACGAACATGAACTCGTTCGACATCAGCAGCACCTGGGCGAACTGCTCCCACGGCTGGAGCGGCCTCGGCGTCTCACCATCGGTGGTCGCGGCATTCGGGGGCGGCGCCGGAGCCTCGGCGACGAACCGCGCGGCGGCCGTCAGTTCGGAGGCGGTCGGCTCCCGCTGCAGAACACGGCCGAACAGGAAACGAACGCGTTCCTCGCCAGCTGGAATGGACGCGGCCCGCGATGCCAACGCCTGCGAACGGCCGGCGATGAATGGACTGTTGAGCGAGAAGAGGGCCTGCAAGGGCACGGTCGTCTCCTCGCGCCTGGGCGTGTGGAGATCGGGATTCGCAAAGTCGAACACGTTGTAGGCCGTCGGCAGGAACTGCCGGTCGACAAGCGCGTAGACGGCACGGCGAAACCCGCCGGGGACCTCCGTGAAGGGTTCCGTACCATTGCCCCCCGTGGACTCGGTCAACTCCCCCGACGCCGCCAGCAGCGAGTCTCTCATCTCCTCGAAAGAGAGCCGACGCCGCGACATCCTCCAGAGGAGCCGGTTGTCCGGATCCCGTTCGTGCGCCAGCGTGCGGGCGGCTTCGTCGTCCGGCCCGGCCGCCGACTGGCGGAAGGCCGAGGAAAGCACGATGGTGCGGTGCAGCCATTTGGTGCTCCAGCCGTGGGCCACGAACTCTCGCGCGAGCCAGTCCAGGAGCTCCGGATGACTCGGCGGCGGTGCCCGCAGGCCGAAGTCGCTCGGCGTGTTGACGAGTCCGCGGCCAAAGTGATGCATCCACACCCGATTTACCCAGACCCGCGCCGTGAGCGGGTTGTCGGCCGAGGTGATGGCCTCGGCCATTTCCAACCGTCCGCTGCCCTTCGCAAACGGCCGCCGGTCGCCACCCGCCAGGGCGCCGAGAAACTGGCGGGGCACGAACGCCGCCTTCTTGGCCGCATTGCCGCCACGAAAGATTTGCGGCTCGATG
>JBIIDT010000069.1:0-14992 GCA_044238145.1 Pirellulales bacterium
GTGCGGCAAACGCGTCGTTCCCTTGGCTTTTCCGCCCATGCATCCCTCCGGTCAGACTGCGTCGAACGGCCCCCGTCCCGCATCCGCCGGGACTCGACAGCCACGGCTGATGGAACTCGTGCGGACGCGCCTCCGCACCCTGCATTACTCGAAACGCACCGAGGAGTCCTATGTTGGCTGGCTCGTGCGGTTCATCCGGTTCCACGGACTGAAACACCCGCGAGATCTCGGCGGGCCCGATGTCGAACGGTTCCTCTCCCATCTCGCCACCGAGCGGCACGTTGCCGCCAGCACGCAGAACCAGGCACTCGCGGCGATTTTGTTTCTCTACACGCACATCTTTGACAAGGAACTACCCACGCTGAACGCCGTGCGGGCCAAGCGTCCGCAACGGCTGCCGGTGGTGCTCGGCGCCAGCGAGATTCGAGCCTTGATCACGCACCTGCCGCGCGATCCCGTGGCCCTGATGGTCGAGCTGCTGTATGGCACCGGCATGCGGGTGCTCGAGTGCTGCCGAATGCGGGTCAAGGACATCGACTTCGACCGCAACCAGATCATCGTCCGCGAAGGCAAGGGCGACAAGGACCGAATGGTGCCGCTGCCCGCCAGCCTCGTCGCCAGGCTCAGGGACCAGTTGCGGCGCGTGGAAAACCATCACCGCGAGGACGTGAGGAACGGCGGCGGCAGCGTCTGGCTGCCCGGGGCGCTGGCCGTGAAATACCCCCAGGCGGCCACCGAGTTTCGCTGGCAATATGTGTTTCCGTCATCCCGCCTGAGCCTTGATCCGCGCGGAAGCGACCGCGTGCGCCGCCGCCATCACCTGGATGGGACGACGCTGCAAAGGGCCGTGCGGCGTGCGGCAAACCGGGCCGGGATCACAAAGAAGGTCGGCTGCCACGCGTTTCGCCACAGCTTCGCCACGCACCTGCTCGAATCCGGCGCCGACATCCGCACCGTGCAAACGCTCCTGGGCCACGCCGACGTGAGCACCACGCAGATCTACACGCACGTGCTCCGCCGCGGGGCCTGCGGCGTCGTCAGCCCGCTGGATCGGCTGTGAGGTTTGCGGGCACCGCGGAGATTCGCGGGTCCCGGTGAGCCGCCGAGGCCGGTCAAGGGTACGCCAGGCTGCCCGCTTGACCGGCGGCACCTTCAGGGACGCCAGCCGCGGGTCGCGGTGTGGACGCGGACGAGGAACGCGTCGGAGCAGATATAAAGCCACGAGCCGTCCTCGCCACCAAAGCAGCAGTTGCCGCAGGCCATTTTGGTGTCGATCCGGGCGAGCAGGGTGCCGTCGGGTGTCATGACGTGCACCCCGCCGGGACCGGTTGCCCACAGACGGCCCTCGACGTCCACCTCGAGACCGTCCGGGAGGCCGCGGTGCTTGCCCACCATGGCTGTCACGTCGGCGACGATCCGCGAGGGGCCGAGCGTGCCATCGTCCTTAATGGGAAACGCCTTCCACAGTGCCGCCTCGCGGTCGGACTGGGCCACGTACAGCGTGCGGCCGTCGGGGGCGAGGCCGATGCCGTTGGGAAACGTCATCTCCTTGGTGAGCAGCGTCACGGCGCCGTCCTTGGATAGGCGGTAGACGCCGTGCCAGGCGATCTCGCGGGTCTGCGTGTCCTGCGCCCGCTCGGGCAGTCCGTACGGCGGGTCGGTGAAATAGATGCGGCCTGCGGTGTCGACGGTGCAGTCGTTGGGGCTGTTGAACCGGCGGCCTTCGAAGGCGTCGGCGAGCGTCCGCTTGCCGCCGCCGGGCGTGAGCACCGCCACGCGGCGGTCGCCGTGCTCGCAGAAGATGATCCGGCCCTCGCGGTCGAGGGCCAGGCCGTTGCTGCCGGGCTCGCCGCTGTAGCCTGGCAGGCCGGTGTAGCCGCTCGGTTCGAGGAACACGGAGAGCCCCTCCCCTTCCTTCCAGCGGTAGGCGCGGTTCTGCGGCACGTCGGAGAAGATCACGTAGCCGCCCCCGTGGGGCTGGCGGTCGTTCTTGGGGATCCAGACAGGCCCCTCGCTCCAGTCAAGCCCGCTGGCGAGGACCTCGATCGTGGCGTCGTCCGCGAGGATCGCGTCGGCCCGGGCGTCGAGCCGGAGGATCTCGCCGATCGTGGGCCGGGGCGTGAGATCGTCGCCGCGGACGCTCGTGGCGGCGAGAGCGAGGCAGCACGCGACGGCGAACGGCCGCGGCAGGTGCAAGCGAAACATGACAAGCCTCCGGTCGGGTGGACGAACTGTGCGGAGGATACAGTAGGCGTACAACTATAGGGAACCGCCCGGCGGCGGTCTCGCCCCGGAGCGTTCGCGGCCATGCCCATCTTCGATTATGCGTTCACCGTCGACGCCCCGCTGGAGGCCGTTGCCGACTTTCACCGCGACACGTCGGCCCTGAAGATTCTCACGCCGCCGCCGACGATCGTGCAGCTCCACGCGATCGAGCCGCTGGCCGAGGGCTCCACCTCCAGGTTCACGCTCTGGGTCGGGCCCCTACCCCTCCGCTGGACGGCGGTGCACCGCGACGTTTCCGACCGCGGCTTCACCGACGTGCAGGCGGCGGGTCCGGCGGCGAAGTGGGAGCACACGCACTCGTTCGTGCCGCTGCCCGACGGCCGCACCGAGATCCGCGAGCACATCGAGTACGAGCACAAGCGCGGCTTGTGGGGCCTCGTGACCCGCGTCCTCTTCTCGTGGCCGAACCTGTGGTTCATGTTCGGCTACCGGGCCTGGATCACGAGGCGACGGCTGCGACGCCGCTGACCTCGCGGCCGCGGAGGAAGACGCGACGGATCTCAAGGTCCTTCGAGAGCACGAGCATGTCGGCCCGCTTGCCGGCCTCGAGGCTGCCGGTGCGTCCGGCGATCCCCACCCGCTCCGCCGGCGTCAGGCTCGCCATGCGGACGACGTCCGGCAGCGGCACGCCGGTCGCCTTGTGGAAGTGCCGCACCATGTGGTCCATGCCCACGACGCCGCTGGCCAGGCCCCCTGCCGCCCGGCCCACGAGGCCGTCGCTCTCGAACCATGTGCCGTGCCGCTCGTGGCCGAACCGGTAGCGGCCCGGCGGCATGTCGACGGCCCGGCTGGAGTCGGTGACCAGGCACAGCCGTCGCGGCCCGAGCATCGCGGCGGCGAACCTGAGCAGTTCCGGCGCGAGGTGCTGGCCGTCGGCGAGGACCTCGGTGCTCATCTCGGGATTCGCGAGCACGAACTCGGCCATGCTGCCCTGCATCGGCGTGCCGCAGCGGGCGCGGATCGAGGGCACGGAGCTCATCGCGCACCAGAAATGGTCGACGTGCCGCATGCCGGCCGCGAAGGCCCGCTCCATCTCGGTCCAGGTGGCCTCGGAATGGCCGCAGGTGACGAGGCAGCGACGGCGGCGGGCCGCCCGGTAGAACGCCTCTGCGCCCGGCAGTTCGGCGGCGCAGGTGGCGATCTTCACGAGCCCCGTGGCGAAGTAGCGGTCGTACTCGCGCCGCGTCGGGTCGCGGCGGCCGGCGGCGTCGTGGCAGCCCACCTTGCCGGAAGCGAAGTAGGGCCCGTAGAGGTGCACGCCGCCGAAGTTCGGCGGCTCGGCCTCGCGGCAGGCCTCGAGCATGGCGTCGATCAGTTCGGGAGCGCCCGTCGTGGTCGTGGGAAAGATCGTGGTCGTGCCGTGCCGGAGATGGCAGGCGCAGGCCGCGGCCACCGCCGCGGGCGTCCCGTCCATGAAGTCGGCGCCGGCGCCGCCGTGGACGTGCAGGTCGATGAACCCGGGGGCGACGTACGCGCCGCGGACGTCGACGATCTCCGCCCCGCGCGGCACCCGGCCGTTCGCCGCGACCGACACGATCCGGCCCCGATTCGAGACGACGACCGCCCGGGGCAGGATGCGGTCCGGAAGGATCGCCGTCGCGTTGATGATGGCGAGGGGGGGCATGGAACGCTCCGTGGCTCGAGAAACCGTGGCCGCCGCGATCATACGGACCGGGCGGGGCCGTCGCGACCTGTCGTTGTAGCCAATGGGACTCGCGACGGGGAGACTGCATACTAACGAGGTCTGGTAACCTCCGGCGGGTCCAGGTCATGGAAGGGCGGCAGCGAGGCACCGGCAACACAGGAGGTGGATCGATGAAGCGTCACGTGGCATGGGTGGCGGCCGTCTGGATCGTGGCGGCGGCGGCCTCGGCGGGCGAGGTCGTGAAGGACGACTGGGGGTGGCCGGCGGCGATGAAGGCCGTGACCGCCGCGTACAAGGGGGCCCAGGGCAAGGTCGTGCCCATCGGCGACTCGATCACCTACGCCAACCCGGCCGGCCAGTGGGCCCGCTACGGCAAGGGCCGGACGCCGGAGGAGGTCGCGATCTGCAAGTGGATGCGATCGGACGTCAACGACAAGTCCAACGGCTGGTGGCTGGCGGCGAACGACCAGCCCTCGGGCCGCAGCTGGACGGCCGCGAGCGGCATGACGGCGGCCCAGTGCCTGGCGGGGGGCCACCACGGCCTGCCCGCGCTCGACGCGATTCTCGCGGACCACGACCCGCAGATCGCGATCGTCCTCCTCGGCACGAACGACGCGGGGAAGAAGGTGCCGGCCGAGCAGTACCTGAAGTCGATGGAGACGATCTACGAGAAGTGCCTGAAACGCGGCACGATTCCCGTGGTGACGACGGTGCCGCCGCGGAATCCCGACCCGGCGGGCCTGATCGGGCCCTACAACGCGGGCCTCGTCGCCCTGGCGAAGAAGCACGGCCTGCCGCTCGTCGACTACCACGGCGAGATCCTCGCCCGCCAGCCGGGCGACGCCTGGATGGGGACCCTGATCAGCAAGGACGGCGTGCATCCGTCGAACGAGGGCTCGCCCGGTCCGGCGACGCCGGAGAACCTGGCGAAGTGCGGCTACCTTCTTCGCTGCTGGCTCAATGTCCACAAGGTGATGGAGATCAAGCAGAAGGTGCTCGACGCCGCGGCCGGTGGCGGGCAGCCGGCCGCCAAACCGGCCGTGAAGCCGGCCGCGGCGGTGGACAAGGCCGCCCCGCCGGTGGCCGCGCGGTCCGCCCCCGTCCCAGGATTCGTGCGACAGGCGCCGCCCCTGCCGCCGCCGGCGGGCGACGTGGTTCGCGTGGCCACCGTCGCGGAACTCATCGCCGCGGCGAATGCCCTCAAGACCGGCCAGACGATCCTCGTCGCCCCGGGGGTGTACGCGATGCCCCAGCTGCTGCCGATCCAGAACGCCGACGACGTCGCGATCCGCGGCGCGGGAGGCGACCGCTCGAAGGTGGTGCTCGACTTCGCCGGCAGCCGCCACACCGAGGGCGTCGTGTTCACCAACTGCAAGCGTGCGATGCTCGCCGACCTCACCGTGCAGAACGTCAAGCAGAACGGCATCAAGCTCAACGGCGACAAGGGGGCCGCGCACGTCACGATCCGCAACGTCCACAGCCGCAACGTCTGGCAGCGGCACGTGAAGGGGCCGCAACTGCGGCCGGGGCCGGACGGCACCCATGACTGGGCCCCGGGCCACCGCATCGAGTTCTGCCTGTTCGAGAACGACCGCCCCAAGCAGCGGGGCGACGAGCCCTACGAGGACGAGAACCCGGACAAGTTCAAGTTCAACTACATCGGCGGGATCGACGTCATGAGCACCGACGGCCTGGTGATCGCCGACAACGTGTTTCGCAACATCCACGGCAACACCAACGAGGGCCGCGGCTGCGTCTTCATCTGGGTCGGCTCCAAGAACGCCGTCGTGGAGCGGAACCTGTGTATCGACTGCGACCAGGGCATCTGCCTCGGCAATCCGTCCCGCGGCAACGAGGGGCTGGTCCACGCCACCGACTGCGTCGTCCGCAACAACGTCGTCGTCCGCTGCCCGGACAACGACCTGTTCGCGGCCCACTCCAAGGGCTGCCGGTTCGTCCACAATACCGTGTTCGATCCCGCCAGCAAGATGAAGCGGCTGTTCCGCGCGGTCTCGACCAACGAGGGACTCGAGGTGGCGGGGAACATCTTCAGCGGCCCGGAGATTCC
This sequence comes from Pirellulales bacterium, assembly GCA_044238145.1. Lineage (GTDB taxonomy): Bacteria > Planctomycetota > Planctomycetia > Pirellulales > UBA1268 > QWPN01. The sequence goes on from JBIIDT010000069.1 coordinate 6,000, forward strand.
CGCCGAGTTCACGGCGGGCGTCGCGTTTCACGACAACCTCAACCGCGATCTGGCCGGGTATTTCCGCGCCCCGGCGCAGGGCGACCTGCGGCTCGTGGCCGCCGCCGTCGACGCCATCGACCGCGGCCCGGAGCCGGCGCTCGTGACCGACGACGTGGAGGCGCAGCCCCGTCGCGGCCGGCCCGACCTCGGCGCCGATGAACTCGACTGACGTTCCGCGAGCCCGATTCCGACCACCGGAGTTTCCCAGCATGCACGTGCGGCATCGATTCATTCTCGTCGCGGCGAGCTTCGTAGCCTTGGCAGGCAGCGGCCGGGCGGCCGACGTGGCCGTTCCCGCCGCCTCGAAGGCCGGTGCGGCGGTCCTCGAGGCCGGGGACTTCAAGCGGGCATTCGTGGGCGTTTGGGCGCCGCCGTCCGGTGGCGATAAGAACGGCTTCATGGGCAGTTATGCGACCCATGAACAGGCCCGCGACGGACGTACCGTCTACCTCAAGGGACATCCGAACCAGCCCACCCGCTACGGCGTCCTCACTCCCCCCGAGCCGGTGAAGACCCGCGACCCGAAGCAGGTTCCGCGGGCTGAATTGGTGGAGTGGCGGAGCCTGCCGGCGCCGCCGAACCTCACCGACAGAAGCGGCATCCACCAGTACGGCCTTCTGGAGACCGACAAGGGGTTGTTCATGTCGTTCAAGGCCTTCTACGCCGTCAGCGGCGAGGACTTTCCCAGCCAGGGGCTGGTCGATCGGGACGGCAAGGTCTTTGGCCTCTATCGGCTCGAGAGTCCGGCCTGGAAATGCGACCACAACAAGGTGGCGGGATACATGTGCCGGCCGCCTAGCGGGATCGACGCCGACTATCTGGTCGGTTTGTGTGGCACGCCGGGGAGCCAGCACAGCTCCCATGGGCCGAGCCTGTATGCGGTGCGGTTCGATACGGCGGTCGAGGTCGGCGGGGCCCAGGCTGCCACGCCGATCCTGTCGTACACGCCGCAGCGGGCGCCGATGCGGGATTGGGACAACATCACGTCGGTCCGCGGGGCCGCGTGGATTGAGACCGATGGCAAGGGGGCCGTGGTGTTCACCGGACACCGTTCCACGGGACACGTCTGGTACGGCAAACCGGAGGTCACCCAGGCCGATGGCAAGACGTACGTCGATCGCCTCAAGACGCCCAAGGGCTATCATGCCGAAGGCTATGCCCAGGGGTTCTGGGTGTACGACCCGGTGGACGTTCGCGACGCCTTCCACGGCAAGCGCAAGCCCGACGAGGTGCAACCGGTTTCATGGATCGATTTCAAGGAACTCGGCGTGGTCCTCGACGGCGCCAAACCGCTCGGCTGGGTCACGGCGAGCTATCGGGACGGTCGCCTCATCGTGGGCATCCAGGCCGGCTTGCCGGGGTCCGAGGGGTCCGGCCTGCCCGTGATGCTCGAGTTTCGCTGGCCGCAGTGAACCCCATGAGATCGTGCGCGAGCGGGCTTCCGCGGCTGATCGGGGCGCTGATCGTCGCGTTGGGTGTCGGCGCATCGTCGCCGGCGGCAGGCGACGATGCCGTGCTCTGCCCGTTCACCGAAGAACCGATCACCGTCGACGGCGTGGCCAAGGAGGCGGCCTGGAAGGCGGCACAGGCCGTGGCCGGTCCGTCCGCCGCGAGTGGCGACCGCGACGGCCAGGCCCTGCAGGCGGCCACTCGGGCTCGCCTGCTCTGGACGCGCGAGGATCTGCACTGCCTCATCGAGTGCGACGGCGTCGCCCCCGATGACTGCGTCACGCTCGTCCTGCGGCCCGATGCCGCGCGACCGGAGCACTACCGATTCCGCGTGTCGATGGCGGGCGGCGTCACCGCCGACCTGGTCGAGGCCCCGGCGGCGGCCGGGGTCGGCGGCCGGTTCTGGGCGGAGTCGGCCACCGGTCGCCGCGATGCCGCCGCGGGCGGGCCTGGCTGGACCGCCGAGCTGCGGATTCCGTGGATCGCGTTCTTCCGCACCCGCGGCCGGCCCGACGTGGGGGCCGAATGGTCGGTGGCCCTCGGTCGTGGCGGCTCGAGCGAGCCGGAGTCGCTCCTGCCGCTGCGGTTCGCGGCCGACCCGTCCCCGCGGCCCTTCGGGATCGCCGTTCGGCCGCAGTCGCCGGCCCATCGCGTGCAGGGCTCGCCCGACCCGCCGCCCCCCTACGTCGTCGAGCCCGCGTTTCCGCAGGCGAATCTTAAAAACGTGATCTTCGTCTGTCCCCAGCCCGGCAGCGACCGGCTGCTGTTCATCTCCGACACCTTCGGCACGACGGCCTCGCGGATCCGCCGCATTCCGGATCGGCCCGACGCGACGGCCGACGACGTCGAGATCCTGCTCGACGACTCCCACGCCTCGCGGGTGAACGTCGTCCACTATGCGATCGCATTCCACCCGCGGTTCGCCGAAAACGGCTACATCTACGTGGGCTGCAACGGCGGGGCCCGCAAGGACGCCGCCACCGACGCCGCCCGTGCCGAGCCGCGGACGAGCCGCGTGCTCCGCTACCGGATGGATCCCGCCCCGCCCTGGCGGCTCGACCCCGCGTCGGAGACCGAGATCATCGCGTGGCCGCACGACGGTCACAACGGTGGCGCGGTCGCCTTCGGCAACGACGGCATGCTTTATGTGACCACGGGCGACGGCTCCTACGACTCCGACGCGCACCAGACGGGCCAGGACCTCTCGAGCCTCAACGCCAAGGTGCTGCGGATCGACGTCGACCACCCCGACCCCGGCAAGGCCTACTCGGTCCCGAAGGACAACCCCTTCGTCGGCCTGGAGGCCGCCCGCCCGGAGACCTGGGCCTACGGGATGCGGAATCCGTGGCGGATGGACGTCGACCGCGAGACGGGTGACGTGTGGGTGGGCAACAACGGCCAGGACCAGGTGGAGCAGGTGTACCTCGTCGAGCGCGGTGCCAACTACGGCTGGAGCGCCGCGGAGGGCAGCCGGCCGTTCGTGCCGGAGCGGAAGGCGGGGCCGAGCCCGATCAGTCCGCCGACCTGCGAGCACGACCACTCCGAGGCCCGTTCACTCACCGGCGGCATCGTCTGCCGCGGCATGAAGCGGGCCGACCTCGAGGGGGAGTACGTGTATGGCGACCACGTGACCGGCCGGATCTGGTCGGTGCCCCATGACGACGCCGACGCCTCCACGCCGCGGCTGCTCGCCGACACGCGGCTCATGATCACCTCGTTCGCCCGGAACCACGCGGGCGATCTGTTGGTGACGGACTTCTACATCGGCAACGCCGGGGGCATCTATCGACTCGTGCCGCGGCCGCCGCAGCAGGCGACGGCGGGCTTTCCGCTGCGGCTGAGCGACACGGGACTGTTCGCCTCGGTGCCACGCCACGAGCTGGTGCCGGGGGCGATCCCCTACGGCGTCAACGCCCCGCAGTGGGCCGACGGGGCCGAGGCGGTGCGGTACGTCGTCCTGCCCGAGACGATGCGGCAGCGGACGCCGGAACGCGGCTGGTTCACCGTGCCGGCCAGGATGGGCGTCACGCCGCAGCAAGGGTGGACGATGCCCGACGGCACGGTCGTGGTGCAGTCGCTCGCCATGGAGGGGCAGCCCGGCGACCCGGCCTCCCGCCGCTGGATCGAGACGCGGATCCTGCTCCTCAACGAGGGCGACTGGGCGGGCTACACGTACCGGTGGAGCGACGACCAGCAGGACGCGGAACTCGTCGCCGCGGAGGGACTCGACGCGGAACTGCGGCTCGCCGCGGCGGGGGCGGAGCGGGTGCAACGCTGGCGGTATCCCTCGCGAGCCGAGTGCCTGGTCTGCCATAGCCAGTCGGCGAACTTCGTGCTCGGCCTTTCCACCGTGCAGCTGAACCGCGACTTCGACTACCACGCGGTGCTCGGCGGCGACGCGGCGACCGACAACCAGCTGCGGACGTTCGAGCACCTCGGGCTCCTCGAGCAGGACGTCGACGGCCTGGCCCGGGAGCGGATCGCCGCCCTCGTGCGGAACGAGATCGCCGCCGGCACTCCGGATCCCGAGGCCGTCGCCGCGCGGGCCGCGCTGGTGCGGCAGTGCACGGAGTCGCCGGCCCGCAAGGACATGGCCAAACCCCTGCCGGTGCCGATGCTCTTCGCGTCGCCCGCGCGGCTCCCGCGGCTGGTCGATCCGCGGGACGGGTCGCAGGTCCTGGCCCGGCGGGTGCGGTCGTACCTGCATGCCAACTGCTCCTCGTGCCACATCGCGGCCGGGGGGGGCAATTCACGGATCCACTTCGATTTCAGGACGCCGCTCGAGCGGATGCAGGCCATCGACGAGAAGCCGATGCACGCCACCTTCGCGATCGACGACGCCCGGATCGTGGCCCCGGGCGCCCCCGACCGCTCGATCCTGTGGTATCGGCTGTCGCGCCGCGGCCCGGCCCAGATGCCCCCGCTCTGCTCGACCGTCGTCGACGAGGCCGCGGTACGACTGGTTCGCGAGTGGATCGAGTCGTTGCAGCCGGCCATGGCCACCGCCCACTGAACCGGCCCCGGGCTCTGCTATCCTGAGTGGTGAATGGCCCGGTCGGGGCAACGCCAGGGAATGTCATGGGTCGGCCCGCGCGTCGGTTGTCACCACGCCTGCTTACGCTGGGTGCGTTTCTCACCCTGGCGGTCGGAGCGACCGCCCGCGGCGACGAAAACCCGCCACCTGTGAACACTCTGCGCGCGGTGGCGGAGTCGTTTCTCGAGCCCGGAACGCTCGGGCCGGTGGACGTGGAGGCCGTGGTCACGGGCCGCTATCCGCAGAGTGGAATCACGCTCCGCGACGACACGGGGGCGACGTTCGCCGTGCCGGTGGATCCCACGATCGTGGTTGCACCGGGCGACCGCGTCCGAGTCCGTGGCGCGGTCTATCGCGACGGGGTGTACGTCAACGGCATCCGCGCGGAGACGATCGAACGCCTCGATCACGGTCCGGCGCCTGCGCCGCGCGAGATCGCCCCGGCTGACCTCGCCATGGGCGCCGTGTACCACGACCTCGTGACCATGACGGGCGTGGTTCGCCTCGTGGACGCCCTGAACAGGTCCCGGTCGTCGCTGATGGTCAATGTGGCGGGAGTCACGGTCGAGGTGCGGACGGAATGGGTGATCCCCGATGCCGAGGCGGACCGGCTCGTCGACGCCGAGGTGCAGGTGACGGGCTTCGGTGCCGGTGAAATAAACGGCGCCCGGCAGCTCATTCGGCCGTACGTGCGGGTCCTCGATCCCGCGGGCATCCGCACCATCGCCGCGGCGGGTGCCGACCCGTTCGCGGCCCCGCCCGTGCCGCTGGCGCGGGTCGGCGTCGGCCTGCGACGCGGTCACCGCGTGAGAGTGTCCGGCGTGGCGACGGCCCGGGGTGGCACGGGCGATGGCGTGTTTCTCGCCGCCGGCGACCATGGGCTGTTCGTCTCTCCGGCCGTGATCGACGATGCCGTTCGCAGCATCGAACCGGGATTTCTCGTCGAAGCCGTGGGGTTCGCAACGCCCGGGCCGGCGGCGATCACGCTCGACGACGCCGTGCTGCGGATCACCGGCACCGGCGCGGTGCCGCCGCCGGTACCGCTGCCTGACACCGCTTCGCGCCAGCGGTCCAGCGATGCCCTGATGCGTTTTTACAGGGAGATGTGGCGGGATGCCTTGCCGATCGAGGTCGAGGTCGACACGACCTCGCGAACCGACCGCGGTGGCACGACGGAGTTGGTCGGCACGACGCCCGGACGGAAGGTCACGATTCGATGTCGCTTCCCGGATCCACCGGTCGATGCCCTGCCCGGCAGCCGCCTTCGCCTCCGGGGGGTGTGCCGGGTAACGGCCACCGACCGCGACCTGGCCAAGCCAGTCCCCGTCGCCTTCGACCTCTGGCCCGCCGCGGGCGCCGACGTGGCCATCGTCCGGGCGGCACCATGGTGGATGCGGCCGGGGGCGGTGCGAACGCTCGCCATGACGCTCGCGGGCAGTGGCGTGGCCGCGGTGGGGGCGGCGACGTGGGTCGTGGTGCTTCGGCGACAGGTGCGGCGGCAGGTGCGGATCATCGAAGGACAGCTGCGGACCGAGGCGGTGCTCGAGGAGCGGCAGCGGATCGCCCGCGAGTTTCATGATTCGCTGGAGCAGGACCTCGCCGCGATGGCGCTGCGGCTGGATGCCGCTACGCATGCCGTCGCCGGCGACGAGGTTCGCACCGTACTCGCCCAGCAGCGGGCGGCGGTCCTGCGGCTCCAGGACGAGTCGCATCAGTTCGTGTGGGACGTGCGCGATGCGGCGCTGGCGGAGCGGCCGCTTGCCGAGTCGCTCGCCGCGCTCGCGGACGACTTGCGGCACCTCTCCCCGGTGCCCATCGGTCTGCGGATCACCGGCCCGGTGCCGACACTCCCGTCGCCGACGCGGCGGCACCTCCTGCGGATCGTCCGTGAGGCCGTCGTCAACGCCGTGAGCCACGCGCATGCCTCGGCCATCGAGGTGACCGTCGCCGCGGAGGAGGGCCGCCTCGTGGTGGCGGTCCGGGACGACGGCGAGGGCTTCGACGTGGCCGCCTGCGAGCGGCGGGCGGGCCACTTCGGGCTCCGCGGCATGCGGGAGCGGGCTTGGCGGCTGGGCGCGACGCTCGACATCGAAAGCAGTCCCCGGTCTGGTAGCCGGATCGTCGTGTCCGTCGATCCCGGTACGTGTGGGAACGGCGATCCCCCCGCGCGAGCGACAGTGTCGCCAGCGACAGTGTCGCGGCGGATGCCGAAGCGGGATACTATCGAGCATGGCTGCTCGGATCGCCCCTGACACTTCTCCAGACCCGGCGGGCCCCGTCCGCTTGGTGCTCGTGGATGACCACCCGGTCTTCCTCGAGGGCCTGGCCGATACGCTCGCCCGCCAGCGGGATCTCCAGGTGGTGGCCCGCACGACCCGCGGCGAGGACGTCGTCCCACTCTGGAGCCGGCACCGCCCCGACCTCGTGCTTCTCGACCTGGCACTGCCGGGGCTGAACGGCCTCGCCGTGCTCAAGCAGTTGCGCACGGCGCATCCCGAGGCCCGGGTCCTCATGCTGACCTCATCCGAGGAGCAGGACGACGCCCTGGCAGCCCTCGACGCCGGGGCGGCGGGCTACGTCACGAAGCGGTCGGGATACATGGAACTGGTCGGTGCGATCCGCGAAGCCCATGCCGGGGGCCGGCCCATCGGCGAGGCGATGGCGGTGCGGATCGCGGCCCGGGAGCGGTCCGGCCCAGTCACGCGGCGGGAACTCGAGGTCCTCGCGATGGTCAGCGAGGGGCTGGCGTACGACGACATCGGTGGCCGGCTGGGGATCACGGAGCGGACGGTGCGGGCGCACGTGGTGTCGGCCAAGGAGAAGCTGGGGGCGGCCAACACGACCCACGCGGTGGCGATCTGCTTCACCCGGGGGCTGCTTGGCCCTGGGCAGCCGGGCCGATGACAAGTGCGAATCCCGTCATCCGTCCGGGGGGGTGATCTGTCGCTGGCGACAATACCCACGGCGGTGCGACCGGCGCAGGCTTCACGAGTGAATGCCGGGGGCGCATGAAAGCTCGCTGGGAACGGCTCTTGGGTCGAGGAGTGTCGGCCGTGCAACGCCCATGGCTTCGCCGGGCAAGGTGTCGCGGGTGGCTCGCCGTGCTCGCGGCGGTGAGCGGGCTACTGGCTGTCGGTCGCGCCGATGCGGCGAACGGCACCTGGAACCAGACCGCCGCCGGCACCTACACGTGGAGCGACGCTGCCAATTGGCTGTCGAGCGCCATTCCCAACGGTATGGGCGAGTCCGCCAGGGTGACCACCGTCCTGTCCGGCAGCCAGACGATCAACCTGACGAGCCCGATCACGCTCGGCTCGCTCACGCTCGGCTCCTCTAACACCACGACCGCCTACTCCTACTCGCTGGCGGGCAGTGCCATCACGATGGACAGCGGCGGCGCCGCGGTCACCATCACAAAGCAGGCGAACCCAGGCGGCAGCGCGAACGGTCGTTCAACGGACTTCATCACGACCGACATCATCCTCGGCGGCGACCTGTCGGTGGTGAATAACGTCAACGGAAGCGGTTTTCTGTTGCACCTGAATGGCGCGATCAGCGAAAGCGGTGGCAAGAGAGCCGTCTCTTTCAGCGTCCCGAATTCCGGTTTGAACACGATTTCCGTTGGCGGTACCGCAAGTTCCTACACAGGCAAGACGACGGTGAGCAGCGGCCTGCTCAATTTCCGGTCGATCACGAACGTCGGCGGCGGCAACAGTTCGTTCGGCAACCCAGGGAACGCCACCGATGGCACGATCGCGTTGGGAAGTTTGACCAATGCCACCGGCCTGATCTACACCGGCACGGTGGACGCCGCCACGGATCGGGTGCTGGACTTCGTTGGCACCACCCAGACGGTGACCTTGACGAACAACACCAGCGGCAGGCAACTCACCTACTCGTCGCCCTTCGCGTTCAGCGGCGCGGGAACGAAGACACTCACGGTTCTCGGCCCCGGCTCGATCGTCATCACTTCGAGCATCACGCACAGCAGCCTGTCCGTGAACGCCGGGCCTACCGGGGGGAGCGCGGGGGCCTCGGGAACGGTTTCCCTGCTGGGCCTGAGCACATTTTCCGGATCGACAACCATCGGTCGCGCGACCCTCGTCATCAACTCCATTGCCGGCGATGACGGCACGGCCAGTTCACTGGGAGCACCGACAGCGCCGTCGAGCGCGACCATTCGGTTCTCCAGCGGTGGCAGCGGAGCGGTGGGGGGTACGCTGCGATACATCGGCAGCGGGCACACGTCGAATCGGCCGATGGCGATGACGGATAGCGGCACCGCCGCTGATCCGGCCGGGGCCAAGATCGACGCCTCGGGCTCCGGCAAGTTGACCCTCACCGGCAACCTGTCGAATACAGGTTCGACGAGCATCGCATCGATCAAGTCCGTGCAGCTGTTTGGCACCGGTGAGGGCGAATTGGCGGGAGTGATCAACAACTTCGACAGTCTGCGGGTCACGTCGCT
>JBIIDT010000070.1:0-14773 GCA_044238145.1 Pirellulales bacterium
TGGCGCGGCATCCATCGCCGTCGCCCGCCCTGCTCCTCGCCGCCGCCGACACCGCCCGCGTCGCCGGCGACCTGCAATCGGCCGCGGCGATCTACAAGCGGTTCATCGCGGCCGCGCCCGCCGACGAAGCTCGTAGCCGCGTCGCGGCCCGGCTGTACGAGATCCTCGTCGCGAACCTGGCGAACCCCGACGATGCCTACTCGTTCTTCGCCCGCGGCGGACTCGACCTCCGGCAGTCGCTCGAGGCGCGGCAGTTCGACGGCTGGTTCCTCGACCAGGCCCGGGCCCGCAACGACGTCGTCACGGCGACGCGACTCGTCGCCGCGATCATGGCCGACAAGCTGCCGCTGGAACTGGAGCGGAGTCTCTGCTGGGACCACCTCGACTGGGCCATGGGCGAACTCACGCGGGCCACGCCCGACCGTCACGCGGCCGCCCCGGCCGCGCGGCAGATCGTGGGCCTCGTGCGGGAGAGCCCGCACCGCGCGGCCCGGTACGGCGTCATCACCGCGTGGCTCGAGTTCCAGGCGGCCGCCGCCGGCAAGGACGCCGCAGCCCTGGCGGCTGGCTTCGCCCCGGTCGCCGCCGCCGCCACCGCCTACGTCGATGCCGTGCCCACGGCTGCGACCCTCGCCGACGTCCAGAACATCTTCGCCTGCGGCACGCACAACCCGGCGGCCTGGCAGACGCTCGGCGGGCCGATCCGCGGCTGGTGGACGGCATCGTTCGTGAAGCTGCCGGACGACGAGAAGGCGAAGGCGATCAACTGGAACAACTGGTGGCAGCAGCAGGCCAGCAATGACCAATGGTTGGAGCTGGCTACCAAGTTCCCCGCGGTGTTCCAGACGGCGCCGGGAGCCCGGTCCCTGCCGGTCCTCGCCAACAAGCCCGACCCGGCCGTGTTCGCGGCCATGGCGCCCTTTCTGCAGGGAGTGCCCTCGGATGCGGCCCGGCTCGTGAACTCGGTCAATGCCATGCAGGGCACCGACCTTGCCGCAGGCCTGCGGCATCTCTCCACGGCCGAGACCTGGTACGGCGACTTCGGTGCCGTCTGGCCGGCATTCGGGCAACTCCTGCAGACGTGGCGAACCTTCCCCCGCCAGCCGGCCGTGACGGACGCGGTGATCCCGACGACCGTCGCCGCCTGGGGCCGCGAGGCCGTCGCCCGAGCGCCGCTGGCCATCTTCCAGCCCGACGCCGCCGCCGGCTGGCTGGCGTACGCGTTCGCGGCCGCCGACCCGGCCGACAAGTTGGCCTTTGTCGCCGACCTGCGGCGGCTCGATTGGGTGCCCTGGGACACGAACGCCCGCCGCCAGGCGGTCAAGCCGAGCCACGACGCGTTCAAGCAGTGGGCGGACCAGGTCCGCAAAACCGTCGGGCCCGCCCAGGCGGCCGCAAAGGCCGCCGCCGGCGACAAGGCGAAGGCGGCCGAGGCCGCGCGGTGGGAGAAGGCCGCCGGCCAGATCGCGCCGCTCGAGGAGGAGTTCAAGAAGGCCTTCGACGCCAACGTGCCGGCCACGGTCGACTGGGCGAAGCTCGCCGACCCGCTGGCCCTACATCTCGGCCGCTGCGTGCTGGCCATCCGTGACAACAAGCTCGACGCCTACGTGGCGAGCGGCCGCGAGGCCTACAAGCTCGTCCGCCTCCATCCCGCCCAGAAGACCCCCTACGGCCAGGCGTCGCTCCGATGGCTTCTCGGTCAAAAGGCTGGCGACGGCGACCTGGCGGCCTTCCAGGCCGAAGTGATCGCCGACCAGATCGCCGCCTGGGAGCCGGGCAAGCCGACGGCGGCCCTGATGGCGATCGACGCGGCGATGGTGGGTGGTCGGCCCAACGTCCCCAACTACTGGTCGGTGCCGGCGAAGTTCCGCGACCACGTGCTCAAGCTCAATCCGGTCATCGGCAAGGGGATCCTCGACCAGTTGGCCAAGGGCCGCTTCGAGCCGGAGCTGTTCTCGCGGTTCCGCCACACGAAGATGGGCCAGGGCTGGGTGGACCAGGAGGCGGGCAAGGACGTGCTCGCCAAGCTCATCGACACCAAGGCCTTTCTCGTCCACAAGCAGGGCACACCGAGCGCCACGTCCTTTTATCAGCAACTCGTCCGCAACGAGTTCCAGGGCCTGGCGAAGCAGTATCCGCCGGAGTCGTTCTTCGACGACCTGTTCGTCGAGGAGGCGAAGGCGAACGGCTGGCTCGACTGGTCCTTCCTGAATTACAGCCGCGACGAGAAGCAGAAGGCCGCCGGCGCGGCGGCCGAACTGTTCGCCGGCCGGGCCGGCCTCGCCACGGGGCCGAACGCCCCGATGGACTACGACCGGCTGCCGCAGACGCTTGTCGCGGGAGATCGCCGGGACGTCGCGACGCGGCCGGTCACGTGGGGCCCGACGGATGTGCGGAACTGGTACGGTCGCGCGGCCTCCGCGCCGGCCGCCCAGCGGGCGAAGCTCATCGAGACCGCGGAGGCCGGCTGGGGCAAAACCCGCTTCGACGGCTACGCCATGGGCTTCGGATCGCTGCCGGGCGACCAAGCCGCGGTCGCGGCGGCGCCGGGCCGGGCCGACTACTTCAAGAAGCTTGCCGCCCTCCTCGACCGCCGCCAGGCCTACCCGACGCGGATCGGCGCACCGTCTCTCAACGCGGTCGCACAGGTGATCACCGCGCCGTTGCCGCCCGAGGAACTCGCGACGCTCGCGCGGGTGTACGAACTGCCGTCGCCCCCCGTCTGGTACGGCGGCAACGGCCACGAAGCCGCGGCCCCCGCCGTCGCGCAGGCGCTGCTCGCCGCGGGCCGCGACGCCGACCTGCTGCGGATCGCCCCGAACCTGTGGCGGATCGGTCGCGACGTGAACAACGCGTCGCTCATGAACGGGCTTGCCGGTGTCGCCACCGCCGCGGCCAAGGCCGGGAAGACCGGCGTGGCGGCCGCCGTCGCCGAGGGCGGCCTGCAGATCTTCGGCGCCGGGCTGCCGGAAGCGGCCCGCACGCAGCTGGCCGCGCTCCGCACCGACGCCCTGCTGTCGCTCGGCGGTGGCAACCCGGTGCCGCGGAACGATCCGCGCTGGCCGCTCTTCGAGGCGCAGATCCAACTCGCGGCCGGCAAGCCCCAGAGCGCCTGGGAACTTTATCTGTCGCACGCCGCGGTCGCGAACCAGGCCTACAAGGAACTCGATCCGGCATTCGTCACCTGGCTGATCCGCGAGAACACCGCAACCGGCCGGTTCGACCGCGCCCGCGAACTCGGCCAGCTGATGCTCGCCTGGAGCGACTCGACCCCCGGCGCCATCACGCCCGAGGCCCAGTCCGGGCTGCTCCTCGCCTACGCCGACATCGCGCTCGCCCGCCGCGAGTACGCCCAGGCCCGGGCGCTCTACGAGCGGATCGCGGCGGCGAAGGAGTTCGACGGCACCGAGGGGAAGCGCGACGCCGAGCTGCGCGTCGCCGAGGTCGACCGGCTCACGCGGCAGTTCGACAAGGCCCAGGAGGTTCTCCAGCGGCTCACGCGCCGCTCCGATCGGGGCACGCAGGCCGAGGCCTTCTACCAGCTCGCGCTACTCAAGGCCGACCAGGAGGAGATCGAGGAGGCGGCCGGCTTCCTCGAGGAGACGTTCACGCGGATCCCGAACCACGTCGGCGGCCGGATCCTGGAGGGGAAGCTCAACCTGCTCCGCCGCAAGTACGACGTGGCCTCGAAGGTGAAGCTCGGCGTGCTAGGCGACAAGAAGTTCCTCATTCCCGGCAAGCCGCTGGAGGTCGACCTCGAGGATCGCAACCTGGCCGTGGTGGGCAAGGCCTCCCAGATCGAGATCCGGGCCTGGACGGCCGCCGGCGACGAGGAGCGGTTCAACCTCTTCCCGTTCGGCGACTCGAAGACCCGGTTCACCGGCCAGATCCCCACGCAACTCGGGGCCCCGACGAAGGGGGACCACGTGCTCCAGGTGGCCGGCGGCGACACTGTCCGCTACACGTTCGCCGAGTCTTTCGCAGCGGGCAAGGGGGCGATCGACGAGCCGGCCGCGATGACGGTCGTCAGCGACGGCGAACTCTTCGCCTCCAGCGGACGCATCCTCTCGAAGGAGGAGCAGGAGAGCCTCGCCCTCGAGCGGTTGATCCGCCAGAAGCTGGCGCTCGACGCCGCCGCCCCGGAGGACATCGCTCTCTCCGCGCTGCGGAGCGACGACCAGATCAAGCCAGGCAACCCCGTGAACATCCGCGTCGTCGACCCCGACCGGAGCACGACCCCCTCCCCGGACACGATCGAGATCCGGGCCGCCACCGCCAGCGGCGACAGCCTGGTCGCGAAGCTCGTCGAGACCGGCCCGTTCACCGGGGTCTTCGAGGGGACGGTGCCGACCCGCTCGGGCCAGGCCACGGCCTACGCCTCCGACTCCACCGACGGCAACGATCCGAACAACGCCATCGGGCCGCCGGGCGAGGCGCCGTGGGTCGGGCTGGCCGACAACAAGCGGCCCAAGTTCTTCGCGGTGGATCTCAACGACAACGTGGCCCTCGGCAAGATGAGCGTCACCGCCAACGTCCCGGGCCGCAAGCTGAAGGACGTCTACGTGCAGACGTCGCTCAACGGCCGCGACTTCCGCACGGTCGGCCAGTGGCGGGCCGACGGCAAGGCCTCGTTCGTGCCCTGGGACGGCAGCCCGCGGATGGAGCTCGTGCGGTACGCCCAGCTGGGCGGACAGCCACCGGCTCCGACGACGCCCGCCGCGTTCGCGGCATATTTCGAGCAGGGCCGCCTCGCCGCCGGCTCCCCGCTGGTGGCGGTGAAGATCGACTCGCTCGCCGTGGGCCCCCTCGACAGCAACCTCGGCGGCAACGCCGCGATGCTGGCGCTCAACACCGGCTGGTACGTCGGCCACTGGGTGGCCGGCTTCGAGGTGTCCACGCCGCAGACACGGACGCTGACGCTCGCCCCCAAGGGCAAGGGCAACAACATCTCCTACGTGTTCGCCGTCGACGGGCAGGTGTCGCAAGACCGCACGAAGCCCCTCGAGATCAAGCGGCTGCTCTCCAAGGGCGTGCATCGGATCGACGTCTACGCGCATGCCCACCAACACGCGGGCCAGAACTTCGAAGTGCTGATCGACGCCCCCGAGGCTCCGTTCACCGCCTCGATCCCCAAGGACGAGTTCAGCATCGAGAAGCATCCCGCGATCGCCGACGCGTTCGGCACGGCACCGGCGAAGATCACGGCCAACGCCGACGGCTCGGTGCTCGACGTGGCCTTCGCCGCCGGGGCCAGGGCCCGTGTGGTGCGGCTGCTGATCGCCGACTACGAGACCGACGCCCCGGCGATCAACGCCGTGGCACTGCTCGACGCCGGCGGCAAGAAGGTGCTGCCGACGGATCAGAGCTTCCGCGAACTCGCCAAGAACGACCGCCTGGAGATCATCCCGGGCGACAAGATCACCGTGCTCTACGAGGATCCGGCGGTGATCACGCCGACGCGGAAATCGCAGGAGAAGTTCCTTACGGCGACCTTCACCAACGCCGAGGTCTCGGCCGCCTTCGTCGAGTTCAAGGAGCAGGGGGGCGAGCGGCGGACCCGCTACATCCCCATGCGCCGCTTCGCCCCCGGCGACACGGTGAAGGTGTTCATCGGCGACCCCGACATGGACGTGACCGCCGAGCCGGACCGCGTGACCTTCACGGTGCGATCGGGCCGCGCCACGCCGATCGAGGTTCAGGCCCTGGAGACCGACGCCCACTCGGGCGTGTTCATCGGCACGGTGTTCCCCGTCGCCGGCGAGCCGGCCCGACCCGCCGAGGTGAAGGTCGCGCCGGGCGAGGATCTCCTCGTCGCCTACGTCGACCGCGAGAACACCGACCCCGGCATCCCCTGGGAGCGCACGAGCGTGGTCGAGCAGACCGGGTCGAGCGTGCCGCAGCTCCGGGTGTACGACGTCGCCAGCCGGCCGCTCGACGCCAAGGAGCGCGAGGCCGTCGCCGCCAGGCAGGACGTGGGCCGGCGATTCGAGGAGAAGGTGCCGGTCACCCGGGAACTGGTCGCCGTGCGGCCGGAGCAGCCGGCAGCCGCGGACCGGCCGGCCTCAATCCTCGTCGACGGGCCGCTGCTGGTCGAACTGCTCGCACCGGCGATCGCCAAGAGCGCCGAGAGCGAGGCCGTGATCTACGTGCAGACCGCCGCGGGCCGGGAGAAGCTCGGCCGCGAGATCGCCGCCGACGAGTTCCCGCTCGACGCGCCCGGCACGATCCGCCTCGTGCGGCGGCCCGGCGACACGACCGGGATCACGCCACCCCCGGGCGCGAGCGCCGTCGTCGTCCGTGGCAACAAGTTCGCGATCGAGCCGCTCGCCGAGGGGCGGTTCACGTTCCTCGTCGCCAAGGAGCTCGGGCCGCTTCCCCCCGCGTCACTGGCGGAGGTCGAACAAGTGGCCAACGACCGCGAGCCGCCCGTGCTGCAGATTCGCGGCAACGACACGATCTACGTCGGCCACCGGTTCAAGACCGCCTCCGGCGAGGAGCAGTGGGCCGTCCAGCCCGTGAAGCTCACCGGCGACGTGCTGTTCGACGTCATGGACGAGCGGTACCGCGAGGAGATCGAGGGGACGTTCGTCGGCGACGCCCTCCACGTGCGGCTCATCAGCCCGGTACTCGACGTCTCCGACGACAAGGACTCGGCGACGGTGAAGCTCGTCGCCTCCGGCGGCGGCGAGCTCGACCTCGCCGTCACCGAAACCTTCGGCCATTCGGGCGTCTTCAAGGGCTCGGCGAAGCTCGCCTACCGCGACGCCGCCGCCGCGACCGACGGCCGCACGCTGCCGGTGGCCTACGGGGAATCCGTGACGATCACCTACGCACCGCCGACCGGCGACCCCATCGAGCGGAAGGTGGCGATCTTCAAGGGGGGCGACGCCAGCGTCGTGCCCTTCACGAAGCGGTTCAAGGACCCCACGATCGCCGTGCAGACGCAGTTCACGGTGGCGGAGGCCTGGTTCGAGCTCGCCAAGCGGCACCGCGAACTCGGCCAGGAGAGCCTGGCCCGTCGCGAGATCGCCCAGGGCAAGAAGCTCCTCGAGGAGGCGATCCGCGACTACCCCGACACCGACGCCCGGGCCCAGGCCGACTACCTGCTCGCCAACCTGTCCTACGAGTTCTCGAAGGAGGCCGCCGACGAGCAGATCGCCCGGCAGCACGCCCTCGACGCGGTGGCCCGGTTCAGCGACATCGTGGCCAGCCATCCGGAGAGCGAGTACGCGCCCAAGAGCCAGTACAAGAAGGCCCTCGTGCTCGAGACCCTCGGCGAGATCGACCAGGCCTGCGAGGAGTACGTCAAGCTCTCCTACCGCTATCCGGACAACGAACTGGTGGCCGAGACGATCGCCCGGCTCGGGCAGTACTTCCTCGGCAAGGGCAAGAAGCTCGACGAGGAGGCCGCGGCCCAGCCCGACCCGGTCGCCCGGGAGAAGGTCGCGATCCAGGGGCGCGAAATGTTCACGACGGCGGCCGAGGTCTTCGGCCGGCTTGGCGAGCGGTTCCCGCAGCACGCGCTGGCGAACAAGACGAAGATGCTCTCCGCCCAGTGCTACCTGCGGGCCAAGGACTACGAGCGGTCGCTCGCGGTCTTCGAGGGCATCGCCAAGGATCCGCAGTCCGACAAGGATCTCGCGGCCGAGGCCATGTATTGGGCGGGTGACATCTGCCTGCAGACGCAAAAGCCGAAGGATGCCTACCGCGCGTTCAAGAAGGTCACCTGGGACTTTCCCGAGAGCAAGTGGGCCAAGTTCGCCCGCGGCCGGCTGACCGAGGACGCCATGGTGAAGGCCGCCGACGACGAGGAGAAGCAATGACCGTCGCCGCGCCGCAATCGGCCGCCGCGGCCGGCCTGCCCGCCGCCGTGCGGAAGGCCCTGGCCGCGCGGTTCCCCGCCGCGGCCGCCGCGCCGGTCCGCTGGCAGGCGGAGACCGCCACGCGGCTCGACACGGGTTCGTGGCTCCGTCGCACGGCCGTCCACGTGGCCGTGATCGGCGACCGGCTCGTGGCCGTCGCCCCGGGAGACCGCCCCGTCGTCCGCCACTGGCCCCTCGCCGCGGTGGCCAAGGCCGTCTACAACCACGTCACCGGCGAACTCGTCCTGCCCCCCGGTCGCGACGATGCGGCGACACCGTTCTCGCTGGCCCTCGATCCGCTCGTCGTCCGCGGGCTGCTGGCCCTGGCCGGAGCCCCGCCCGTCGCGCACCCGTCTCCCTCCCCAGGAATCCAGACCCATGCTTGAAACAATCATCAAGGGCGGCTCGATGATGGTGCCGCTCATGCTGCAGAGCGTGCTCGCGGTGGCCGTCGCCCTCGACCGCTGGATCGCCTTCGTCCGCAACGACAAGGTCGATTCGCGGTCGCTGCGGTCGCAGGTGCTCGAGCGGCTCGCCGCGGGCAACGTGGCGGAGGCCACCGCGCTGTGCGCGAGCACCTCCGGCCCCGTGGCGGCGGTGATGCTCGCCGGCCTCCAGGCCTACGCGAAGTTCCAGCGGATCACGGTGGGCCGCCCCGAGACCTGCCGGGCCCTCGTCGAGGACGCGATGGAAAACGCGGCCCAGGCCGCCGGCTCCGCGATCAACAAGCGGCTCGGCGTGCTCTCCTTCGTGGCCGGGTCGGCGCCGCTCCTCGGGATGCTCGGCACCGTGACCGGCATGATCAGCGCCTTCGCCGGCATGGCCGTGGGTGGCGTGTCGAACGAGACCGTCTCGGCGGGCATCTCGGAGGCGCTGATCACCACCGCCGCCGGCCTCATCATCTCGCTCATGGCCGTGGTGCCGTACCACTACTTCACCGCCCGGGCCGGGGCGATCGAGGCGGAAATGGTGGAGTCGGCCTCCGAGCTGCTCGACTACATCACGCTCCGCCAGGGCGTCGCCCCGCCGGCCCGTCCCGCGGCCGCCGCCGCGGCACCCGCCGCCACCTCCTGAGCCGCGGCCGCCCGCGGCCCCATCCGCCATGCCCATCGTCCGGCGCCGGGAGAAGCGCGAACTCGAGATCCCCACCGACTCGGTGTCGGACATCGCGTTTCTCCTCATCATCTTCTTCATCCTCACGACCACGCTCAGCAAGCTCTCCGGGTTCACTGCCGAGCTGCCCTCGGCCGACGCGACGCAGAAGCAGGCCGCCAAGACCGAGGCGAAGACGCCCACCGTGCAGCTGGCCAACGGAAAAATGCTGTTCAACGAGCAGGAGGTGTCGCTCGACGTGCTCCGCGAGCGACTGCTCGATCTGAACCTCGCCGCCAAGCAGGGAGAGGAGAAGGTGGTGCTTCTGGAGACGGCCGGCAAGGCCGACTACCAGACCTACTACGCGACCATGGCGGCGATCGCTGCGGCCGGCGGCGTGGTGGCGATCGTGGAGGAGGGCCAATGAAGATCCGCAAGGCCCGCCGCGCCCCGCCGACCGTCCCCCTGGCGAGCATGGGCGACATCGCCTTCCTGCTCACCATCTTCTTCATCCTCACGAGCAACTTCGCCAAGGACGACACCCGCAACATCAAGCCCCCCTCGGCCCGCGAACTCGAGCAGATGGAGAAGCAGAACGTCTCGGTGTCGATCGACGCCGCCGGGCAGATGTTCTTCAACGGCCGGCCCGTCGCCGCCGCGGCCACGATCGAGGCGGGCGTGGCCGGGTTCCTCGCCGGCAAGAAGGACCCCAAGGACCGGCTGGTCGTGTTCCGGTGCGACAAGGGGGTCGACAAGCAGGTCTTCGAGCCGGTGCTGGCCGCGATCTCCAAGGCCGGCGGCGTGATCGCCGCCGTCGGCGAAGCGTCCGGCCCCAACCCCTGACGGATCCGATGTTCCCCGCCATGTCCCCAGTCCCGACACAGGTGCTTCCATGAGCAGTCCCTCCGCGTCCCGCAGCCCCGCCGACGTCTCGCCCGACGAACTGCTCGCCGGGTTTTCGACGAGCAACGTGTTCCGCTGGTTCCTCGTGGCCCTCCTCGTCCACGCCGTGGTGATCGGCGGGTTCTCGATCGGCACGATCCGCGACGCCCTCGACCCGGAGGGGGCCAAGGCCCGCAAGGAGGCGGCGCTGGCCGCCGCCAAGGCTGCCGCAACGCCGGCGGCGACGCCAGCGCCGGCCGCCCAGCCCGCGGCCGCGACCCCGGCGGCCGCCGCGCCGGAGGCGACGGCCACGGCCAAGCCCGACGCCCCGCAGACTCCGATCGAGAAGGCCACGACGGAGGCGGCTAAGCCCGACGAGATCCCCGACACTCCCGACGACCTTGGCCTGAGCATCGAGGACACGAACGTCAAGTGACACGCCCCATCCCGTCGCCCCGGGTGCCACGCCCGTGAGAGCCGATCGCGCCACCCTCGCCCGTCTCGCGCTGGCCGCGCCCCTCGGGGCGCTCGCGGCCATGGGCGGCGTGCTGGCCTGGCGGCTGGCTGCCGCGCCGGCGACCATCGCGGCCCGGCACGCGAACCTGGCCGGCCCCTTCGCAGCCGAGGGGGTCGAACTGGCGATGCGGATCGTCGCCGTGCTCGCTGCCGCTGCGGCCGGCGTGGCGGCGGTCGGCTGCCTCGCAGCCCTCGTCCGCGGCCGGCCGGCGCTCTCCGCCGTGCGGCTCGGCTTCTGGGCGAGCTACGTGGTGATCGCGGCCTGGGTCGTGCTCGTGACGCTCGGGGTGAACGTGATCGCCGCAGGCAGGCTCTCGATCGACGAACTGCCCCAGGACGGCATCACGCTCTTCAAACTCTGGTGGAGCCTCGTGGGGCCGGCGGTCCTGCCGCTGGCGATGGCCCTCTTCGGGCACGTGCAGAGCTGGCGGGGCTCCACCATCGCCTCGTTCGTGGGCGGCCCGGCCGACGGGGCCGCGGCGCCGGCCGCCGTGCCTGCCCCGGCGGCGGGCGACCGGATCCTCGACGACCTCCGCACCGGCGGCCGGGATCCGCTCTTCCGGCAGAGCTGGATGGGGAGCTTTGGCGGGCACCTGTTCCTGATCGTGCTCCTGCCGTGGCTGCTGCAGTACGTCGGCTGCCGCGAGCGGTACAACGTGCCGCACGGCTCCGGTGAAGAGGCGGTGGCGGCGGTGGTGCAGGTGACCAAGCCCGTCAAGAAGAAGAAACGCCGCTACCTGCTCAACCTCCAGTCGGCGATCATCCTCGCCCGTCCCGACCTCGACGACTCCGAGATCGAGGAGATGGTCGAACAGGCCTCGGAGATCACCTACTCCGCCGACACGAGTTCCGCCCAAGCCCGGGCGGCCGGGAAGATGGGCAAGGGGGGCGGCAAGACGGGCGGCTGGCCCGACGGCGTCGGCAACGATCCGATCCGCTTCATCCGCATCAAGCACTCCGGGCCCGGCTGGGAAGACGGCATGGACGAGGTCTCGCGGGCCGACGTCAACTTCCTCGAGGAGTTGCGGAAGGTCACCGGCTTCAAGATCACTCGCACGCCGGAGGCCCGCACGATCCAGCAGTTGCGGAACTTCGACAAGGGCTTCGCGCCGCCGTTTCTGTACCTGACGGGAGCGGGGGCGATCCCCGTGACCGCGGCCGACGTCAAGGTGCTGCGGGAATACCTGCTCGACGGGGGCATGCTGTTCGCCGACGCCGGCAGCCCCCAGTTCCACAACAGCTTCCTCGCCCTCATGGCGGCGGTGTTTCCCGACCGGCAAGTGGTCAAGATCGCCCACGACGACCCGCTCTTCCAGGCGCCGTTCACCTTTGCCAACGGGGCGCCGCCCCTCTGGCACCACGGCGGCAACGACGCGCTCGGCGTCAAGCACCAGAACCGGTGGGCCGTCTTCTACCACCCCGGTGACATGAACGACGCCTGGAAGACCGGCGGCTCCGGTATGAGCCGCGACCTCATGGATCAGTCGTACCGGCTCGGCATGAACATCATGTACCACGCCTTCACCAACTACCTCGATATGACCCGGAAGCACCGCAAGTGATCGCCACCCTCGCCACGCTCTGGAAGACATTCGGCGTGCTCGGCGGCCTCTCCGCCGTGGCCTGGGTGGCCGCGCTGGTGTGGCTCGTGGCCGGCATCGGCCCCGGCCGGCGGTGGCGGGCCTGGCTCACGGCCGTGGCCGCGGCGGCCGTGGGGCTCGGCCTCGCGGCCGCCACGTCCAGGAGCATCCGCTCGATCGAAGTCGATCGCTCGGCGGAAGTGCAGGCGGCGGAGGAAGCGGCCGCCGCGACCGCGCAGCGGCGGCTCGAGGGCCGTGCCGTCGGCATCCGCTTTGCCGAAGACACCGCCACCGATCGGGCCGACCGCGCGGGCGTGACGACCGCCGAGGCGGAGGGCGCCTACGAGCGGGCGGTCGCGGAGGAACTCGCCAAGATCCCGGCCTACCGCAGCCGCGGGAAACAGGCCCGCGGGGCCAAGGCGACCGCCGCTTCCGGCACGGCGGCATCGGGCACGGCCACCTCCGGCACCGCGGCCCTGTCGGGCACCGCCGCCACGCCCGCCGACGGGGAGACAGCCGCAGCGGAGACCGCGGCCCCCGCCCGGTCGCTCCCCGAGGCTGAACTGATCGTCGCCGACCGCTACGACCGGGCCAACCGCGCGATCGCCTGGCTGGTGCTCTCGCTGGCGGTGGGCCTCTGCGGCTGGGAATACGTCCGCCGCTTCAACACACCCTTCGACGCCGTGTGGCCCCTGCCCCTGGCCGGCACGCTGGTCGACGGGCTCGCGGCCAAGGAGCGGGTGGTCGACGTGCCCCCGGGCCTCCCCGGCGGGTTGCCCCGGTTCCTCGAGACCGCCGTCCGCAAGGGGGAGACGTTCATCCTCTTCGCCGCCGCCGACCCCTTCCCCGGCCGCGACGCGCTCGACCGCGTGGTCGCGGGGCCGGCTGCCTGGCGGCTGCCGAAGCGGGCGTTTCCGGCGGCGGACGTCGGTGGCGATCCGGACCTGGCGCGGCTGGTGTTCGAGTCGGCCTGGTTCGACCGGGCGGCGTTCGTGCTGACCGGTGGCGACGCCGCCGCCGACGTGCTCACGGGCATGGCCGCAGCCCTCGCCCGCCGGCAGCAGACCCGGGCCGTGATGCGGCAGACGCTCAACCTCGTCTGGGCGCTGCCCGCCGAGCCGCCGTCCGCCGCGGTGGCCGACCTCGTCCGCCTCGCCGATCGCGTCAACGTCCGCTGGCTGCGGGATCTCCCATGAACAACCTCGGATTCTGCCTGGCGGTGCTGGCCTCGGTGCTGTGGGGATTGACCTACTGCCTCGACGAGCGGGTGCTGGCGACCCTCTCGGTCTCCAAGCTCTACTTCCTCCACTGCCTGTGCGGGGCCGTGGTGGCCGGGGCGATGCTGCTCGCCCAGGGAACGCCGCCGGCGGCGCTGCTCACGATCGACACGACGAAGTCGAGCCTCGCCCTGGTCGGCCTGACGCTCGTCACCGCCACGGCGGCGGCCCTATCGATCCTCGCCTCGATTCAGCTCCTCGGCGCGAGTCGCTCGGCCGTCCTGGAGATCTCGTACCCGCTATTCGTGGCCCTGTTCTCGGTGCTGCTCTTCAAGGGGCAGTTGAAGCCGCCGGTGGTGATCGGCGGCATCTTCATCTTCATCGGGTCGGGCATCATCATGCTCGGGAAATGAACCGGCTCACGCGCTCGCCCGCGGCCGGGCGGTGACCGACGGCGGCATTGCGGTTGCGGTCAGCCCCGGTTCACGGCGGCGGCGGAGGCGGCTTGATCTGACCGCGCCACGGCACGGACGACTTCGACGCCCGGCCGGTGGGCCTCGCCCGCAGAACGGCGATCCCCGCCAGGAGGGAGAGCACCAGGATGATCCAAAAGCGGGTGGTCATGAAACCTCGTCGAAACGGATGGGGTGGGATTCGAACCCACGAGCGACTTTCGCCGCTGCCGGTTTTCAAGACCGGTGCATTCAACCGCTCTGCCACCCATCCAGGCCGCGGCGGCTCCGCCGCACGCGTCCGTGCACCGATTCTAACCCGTTTCCGACGGTCCCCGGATGCGGGCTTTGACGCGATTC
Organism: Pirellulales bacterium; assembly: GCA_044238145.1. Lineage (GTDB taxonomy): Bacteria > Planctomycetota > Planctomycetia > Pirellulales > UBA1268 > QWPN01. The sequence goes on from JBIIDT010000070.1 coordinate 13,962, forward strand.
CCGGCGTTTCCTACAGTAGCCGCAGTTTCGCACACCCGAACAGGATACGAGGACTCATGGGCGGCATCAGCAACCGGATGAAGGAAGTCAAGCGGCGCCGGCACCGCAAGCAGAAGCTCGCGAAGATGCAGACGAAGCTCAAGAAGGCCACGACCAGCGAGAAGCTCGCCATGGCCGAAAAGCTCCGCAAGATGACCGCCGGCTGCAACGACCTCATCGCCCGCATGGGCCTCGAGGATCGCAAGCGCTGATCCCGCCGGTCGAGCGACCCGTGCTGCGCCTCGTGCGCACGGGTCGGCCGCAGCCTGCCCGCCGCGTCTTGCGGTGACTCAACCCGACTTCATGAACGTGAAGCCGTCCTGCACGAAGTCGATGCGGACGGTGCTGCCCTCGGAAAACTTTCCGGCGAGCAGCTCCCGGGCGAGCTCGTTCTGCAGCTGCTGCTGGATCACCCGCTTCAGCGGCCGGGCCCCGTACACCGGGTCGTAGCCCAGCCGGGCGATCTCGTCGATCGCACCCTCGCTGCACTCGAGCGTGATCCCGGCCTTCTCGGCCTGCTTGACGAGCCGCTTCACCTGGATGTCGACGATCCGGCGGATGTGCCGCTTATCGAGCGGATGAAAGATGATCGTCTCGTCGATGCGGTTCAAGAACTCGGGCAGGAACCGAGCCTGGAGGGCCTCCTTCACGGCGTCGCGAACCTCCTGCTCGCTGCCTCCCTCCTTGGTGATCTCCTGGATCGCCTGGCTGCCGACGTTGCTCGTCATCACCACGATCGTGTTGGTGAAGTCGACCGTGTGGCCGAGGCTGTC
>JBIIDT010000151.1:0-4193 GCA_044238145.1 Pirellulales bacterium
CCGCGGAGGAGCAAGGCGGCGGCGGTCGGCACGACGAGTCCCGCGACCGCCAGCGACAGCCCGACGGCGGCGCTGATGGCCACCGCGATGTCGCCGAACAACTGCCCCGCCTCGCCGCGGACGAAGAGCACCGGCAGGAAGACGGCCACGTTCGTCAGCGTGCTCGCCAGGATCGCCCCCCACACCTCCTGCGTGCCGCGGATGGCCGCCGTCCGTGGATCCTCGCCCGCCTGCCAGCGGACGAAGATGTTCTCCAGCACGACCACCGAGTTGTCGATCAGCATGCCGACCGCGAAGGCGATGCCGGCGAGGCTGATCACGTTGAGCGACCGCCCGCACGCCGCCAGGGCGAGGAAGGTCCCCATCACGCTCACCGGAATGGAGAGGGCCACGATGAGCGTCGAGCGGACGTTGCGCAGGAACAGCAGGAGCGTCCCGAGCGTGAGCAGGCCGCCCACGAAGATGTTGTCGTTGACGAGGCCGATGGCCGAGTCGATGTAGGTCGTCTCGTCGTAGACGAGCTTCAGGCCGAGCCCCTGCCGGGCGAGCTGCACGTCGATGTCGGCCGCCACCGCCCGCAGCCGCTGCATCGTCTCCAGGACGTTCGCGTTCTTCTCGCGGGTGACGCGGATGGCGATGGTGCGGGCGCCGAACCGGCGGACGAGCCCTTCCGGCTTCTTCTTGCCGAGCTCGACGCGGGCCACGTCGCGGACGTAGACCGGTTTGCCGTCGCGGCGGGCGATGATCACGCCGGCCACCTGCTCGGGCGAGCGGAACTGGCCCAGCGTGCGGATCAGGTAGCGCCGCTTGCCCTCCCAGAGGTCGCCCCCCGAGGTGTCCTGGTTCTGGTTCGCCAGGGCCGTCCGCAGGTCGTCGATCGTCAGGCCGCGGGCGGCCAGCAGCTGTGGGTCGACGATCACCTGCAGCTCGTCGGCCCGGCCGCCGATCAGGTCGGCGTTGGACACGCCCCTGACCCGCTCGAGGCGGCTCTCGATCTCGTCCTCGGCCATCCGCCGCATCGCCTCGATGTCGAGCTCGGGCGGGACGAGGCCGGCGATCTCGGGATGGGAGGCGGCGAGTTTTCGCAGCCGGTAGAGGGCGAGGTCGGGCGTGCGGGCGGAGAGCACGCGGCCCAGGTCGGCGGCGAGCGCGGGATGCTCGGCCTGGGCCTTGCGGATCGGCCCGGCATCGGGCGCGCCCTGACTGAGGATGAGCCAGGCGACGGGCCGGTCGTTGGCGCCCGTGGTGCGGATCGAGGGGCGGTCGGCGTCGATCGGCCACTTGCGGATCTGCTGCAGGCGGGTGTTGACCTTGACGAGGGCCTCCGGCATGTCGGTGCCGACGGGAAACTCGAGATCGATCGACGCCTCGCCGTAGCCCGAGGAGCTGGAGAGCTTGACGAGGCCCTCGACGGTTCGCAGCTGCTCCTCGAGGGCCTGGACGAGCTCGCGTTCGATCTCCTGGGGGCTCGCGCCCCGCCAGCTCACATCCACCGTCACGGTCGGGATCTGCACCTCCGGCGTGAGCTGCACCGGCATGGAGAGGATGGCGAGGACGCCGAAGAGCGTGACCAGGATCACGCCCACGGCGACCTTCACGGGGCTGGTCACGCAGGCGGCGATGAGGTTCATGGCGCGTCCCGCCCCGCCGCGGGGTCAGTTCGAGGGCGGTTCGAAGGCCACCGCCATGCCGGGCCGGAGCCGCTCGTTCCCGCGGACCACCACGAGCCAGCCGGGTTGCAGGTCGGTCCGCACCTCGACGTTGCCGCCCACGGCCGTGCCGAGCTGCACGGGCACGGCCCGCACGGTGCCGCCACCACCACCCGCCGCCGGCGGATCGACGAGGAACACGAGCGGGCTCGGGCCGCCGAGCACGAGCGCGTCCTTGGGGACGACCGTCACGCTCGCCGGCCTGCCGACCGGCAGCCAGGCCCGGGCCAGCATGCCGCCCCGGAGCACCGGTTCGCCGTCGGTGACGGTGTTGGCGAGCGTGATCTGCACCGGGAAGCTGCGGCTGAGGACGTCGGCCTGGGGCACGATCCGGGCCACCTTCCCGATCCAGGTGTGGTGCGGGGCCGCGTCGAACTCCAGCCGCACGTCGACGCCCAACTCGAGGCCGGCGACCGAGATCTCCGGCACCCGAACCTCGACCTCCACCTCGTCGAGTTCCGCGATCCGGGCCACGAGCCCGCCGCGGGCGAGCCACTGTCCCTTCTCCGCGAACCGCTCGATCACCCAGCCGTCGAAGGGCGCGCGGATCAGGTGCTTGGCGAGCTGGTCGTCGATCCGCTCGACGTTGGCTTCCTGCACGGCCACGGCGGCGGCGGCCTGGGCCACCTGCTCCTTGCGGGGGCCGGCCTCCACGAGCGCCAGCGCCGCCCGGCTGCCCCGCAGCTGGGCCTCGATCTGCTGGAGTTCCGTCTGGGCATCCTGAAGTTCGTCGACGGTGCTCGTGCCGCGCTCGGCCAGGCGGACGAGACGGTCGCGGCGGCCGCGGGCGTAGGCGAGTCGGGCCTCGTAGCCGGCCACCGCCGCCCGCGCCTGCTCGATCTCCTCCGGGCGGGAGCCGGCCCGCAGCTCGGCGAGCACTTCCCGGCGCCGGTCGAGTTCCGCGACCGCGCCCTCGCGTTCGATCTCGAGCAGACCGCGGAGCAGTTCGGCCAGCGGCTGGCCCTCCTTCACCCGCTGTCCGTCGACGATCGGCAGCTCGACGATGCGGCCGTCGACGGCGCTGCCGACGTCGCTGATCCGGGCCGGCATCACGGTGCCCACGAACGACTGCCCCGCCGCCTGCTCGGCGAGGGCGACCCGGGCCACGACCACGGGCACGGCCGGCTGGTCCGCCGCCCTGGCCGAAGGGATGCCGGCGCAGGCGGCCGCCGCGAGGAGGCGGGCGGGCGTCAGGACAAGGCGTTTGGGACGGGAAAAAACCGGCATGGCGGGCGGCAGGCGGAGGAGGGGAGTCGGCGGGACGAACTCCGTTATACCCTCGATCGAGCCGCGAAAGGGCCGGTTTCCAGCCTTGTTTTCCAGCCGCTTGACGGTCGCCTACCCTTCCGCTAATTTTTCGTGGAGATGCGGCCGATCCCACTTTGCTTGGAGATCGGTTCCCGCTTCGCCGCTCGTGATGGCTGCGAGCCGGCTGGTTCCGCCCCATGAAGGGGGCCGGTATCGGCTGGTTCGAAGTTCGTCGTGGGTCGAGGCCCGGTCCGGACGACCGTCAGGTCGCCGGGGCGAACCTCTGTCCATGACAGTCACGGGCCGCCGTTGCCGCGCACGCATGTGCACGTCGCAACGTCGGCTCGTTTCGTTCTTTGACAATTTGGTCGTGGTAATTGGCATCTTGAAAGAATGCCGAAGGGGAGCCGTCTCAAGCGGCTCTCTGGAAGCGTTCTCCCAAGGCTCGAGGATCGTTTCGCGCGGGCAACCGCGGGGAAGGATCCTCGTTTAAGAGCGAGAATCGTTGCCGGGCTGAGCCTTCCGTGAAAACGGAGGGCAATTCGATAGCCCGGTCGTAGCACAATCCGCATCGGGCTCGTTCGCGAGCATTCGATTCGGGTGGTCAAGCTACAAAGGGCGCATGGGGGATGTCTAGGCATCAGGAGGCTGTGAAGGGCGCGGAAGACTGCGATAAGCCCGGGGTAACCGTCAAACAGGTGATGATCCCGGGATTCCTGAACAAACCGCAACTGAATCCATAGGTTGCGGTGGCGAACGCGGAGAACTGAAACATCTCAGTACCCGCAGGAGAAGAAAGAAAAATCGATTTCCTCAGTAGCGGCGAGCGAAAGGGAACGAGCCCAAACCGAGGTGGTTTCCACCTCGGGGTTGTAGGGCCCCCGAGGAGTTACAAACAACAGGCTAGCGGAACGACCTGGAAAGGTCGTCCACAGAGGGTGACAGACCCGTACGCGAAAGCCGAGTTGCTCCGTTGAGGGGGTACCCTGAGTAGGTCGAGTCACGTGGAACCTCGACTGAATCTACGGGGACCATCCCGTAAGGCTAAATACTCCCTGATGACCGATAGTGAACTAGTAGAGCGATCGAAAGATGAGAAGAACCCCTGTTAGGGGAGGAATGTGAACCTGAAACCATGTGCCTACAAGCGGTCGGAGCGCTATGGCGGGTAACCGCAATGCGTGACGGCGTGCCTTTTGCATAATGATCCGGCGAGTTACCGTCAGCGGCTCGGTT
>JBIIDT010000018.1:0-45408 GCA_044238145.1 Pirellulales bacterium
ATCTACCTGTCGGGAAGCGCCACGGGGAACGTGGGCGACGTGTACACGGGGGGCTTCTTCAGCGACAGCGACGTGGGGGCGTTCGCCGCCTTCCAGTCGCTCGTGTCGAGCGGGAGCTACGTGGCGTACTACCAGAGCGGCACCGGCAGCTACACGTACAACGGGCAGAACTACGCGTTGCTCTCGGACCTGGGCCGGCAGGTGCAGGTGGGCGTGGCGACAGGGCAGTCGGCGACGTTCAGCGGCACCACGAGCACGGTCACCATCGGCCAGGTGACCACGTTCACCGTGGTCGTGCCGGAACCGGCAACACTCCTCCTGGCGGGCGTCGGCACGGCGCTGGTCGCCTGGCGGGTCGTGCGGCGGCAGCGGAGATCCTGAAAACGCCTCGAGGCATACCACGGTCGGCGTGCGGCACTGGCGTCGGGCACTATCGCCCGTTCGAGTCGACGATGGCCGCTCTCAGACTAAACTGATCAAAACATCGGTCGCACATCCGCCGCGTCGGCCACCGACAGAAACATCGAGTATAATTCTCCGCCGCGACATGACATGTCTTCACCGACGCGTCCCCAGGAAACCCCCGTGGCCTCAGATTTCCCGCCTTTTTCCGCTCCCGCCCCGGATCAGACGGCGGTGGCGTACCGTACCATCCGGCGCATGATCCTCGACGGAGGCTTGCCCCCCGGCCATCACACCTCGCACCGGGTGCTGGCGGAGCAACTCGGCCTGGGCCGCAGCCCCGTCCGCGACGCGATCATGCAGTTGGAGGCCGAAGGCTTCGTGGTGCAGCGCGGGCACAAGGGTGTCCTCCTCCGCCAGCCCACCGCGCAGGAGTTTGCGGAAATCTACGAACTGCGACTGGTGATGGAGCCATTCTTCGCCGAGCGGGCCGCGATCCTCGCCACGGAGATGCAGCGGACGATGCTCGCGGACTTGTGCGAGCAGTACGCCGCCCTGATCACGCGCCCGGATCTCGCGACCTGGCTCGACGACGACGACAACTATCGCTGCCTGTTTCCGCTCGACATGCAGTTTCATGCCACGATCCTTGCGGCCGCCGGCAACTCCGTGGCCGCCCGGATTTTCAGCAGCGGCCAGGTGCTCGCCCACATGTTCGCGTGGCGAGGCGAGCGGCAGGCCGGCAGCAAGATCGCCGAAAGGCTCGTGGTGACCGCCGGCGAGCATGCGGGGATCTACGCGGCGATCCGCGACCGGGATCCCGTGGCGGCCCGCGAGCGGATGCGGCAGCACGTGCTCGACGCCATCCCTGCCGTCACCAGTCAATACGCGATTTCCGCAGCCGCCGAGGCCGAAGCGGCGGAGCGGGCCGCCGCCAAGCGGGCCGCCGCCACGGTCCGCCGCCGCAAGACCCGCTGATCCCGCCAGGCGGCCCCCATGCCCTCGTCGCAGCCGCTGGTGCCAGCCCCGCACGCGATCCGACTGGCGATTCTCGGATCGAGCGCGGGCAACGGCCATCCCTACTCCTGGGCGGCGTTGTTCAACGGCTACGACCGCGAACGGATGCGGCGTGAATGCCCGTTTCCCGGAATTCCCGACTACCTCGACAAGGAGTCGGCCGCCACGCTCACGATCCCCGGCGCCCGGGTGACCCACGTCCACTGTGCGGGATCCGGCGGCTTCACGGCCGAGCACGTGGCCCGCTGCGCGCTTATCCCGCACGTCGTCGAGCGGCCCACCGACGTGATCGGCGCGGTGGACGCCGTCGTGATCGCCACCGACATCGGCTCCGAGCACGTCGAGCGGGCCCGGCCGTTCGTGGAAGCCGGCCTGCCGGTGTTCATCGACAAGCCGCTGGCCGACAACGAGGCCGATCTCCGGCAGTTCATGGCCTGGGAGGCCGCCGGCAAGCCGATCCTCTCGTCGAGCTGCATGCGGTACGCGAAGGAGTTTCTGCCGTGGCAGCTCTCGACCCGCGATCTTGGCGAACTGCGGCTGGTGACCGCGACCACGGCCAAGAGCTGGGAGACCTACGGCATCCACGCCCTGGAGGCCTTGTATCCGATCCTCGGCCCCGGCTTTCTCACGGTTCGCAATACGGGCACCGCCGACCGCAACGTGGTGCACGCCACGCACGCCCGCGGCGTCGACGTGGTCGTGGTGGCGTCGGCCGACATGGCGGGCGGGTTCGGCCTCCTGCAACTGTGCGGCACGAAAGGCCGCGTCCAGACGGCCTTCGCCGACACGCACTTCGCGTTCAAGGCCCAGCTCAAGGCCTTCGTCGACTGGCTGCGAACCGGCGTGGCCCCCTACCCGTTCACCGAGACGGTCGAGCTCATGCGGCTCGTGATCGGCGGCATCGAGAGCCGCCGCCGCGGCGGGGCCGAGATCGCCCTCGCCGACCTTGCCGCCTGCGTTCGCACCAATGGATGACGATCGACCGCCACCTTCCACCCACCAGGAGTCCATGCCACGATGACCCTCCGCCCCAGCCGCCTGCTTCGCCTCGTCCAAGACGGCCGGTTTCCGACCGTGCTCAAGATCAATCTCGCCGATCCCCGGGCGATCGAGATCGCCGGCCTCTGCGGCGTCGACGCGGTGTGGCTGTGCATGGAGCACGTGCCCAACGACTGGATCGGCCTGGAGAACCAGGTCCGCGCCGCCCGGGTGGCCGGGATCGACGCCCTCGTCCGCGTCGCCCGCGGGAGTTACAGCGACTACATCCGCCCGCTGGAGATGGACGCCGCCGGGATCATCGTTCCCCACGTCGCCAGCGCCGCCGAGGCCCGGCAGATCGTCGACTGGGTCCGCTTCCATCCCCTGGGAAGGCGGGCGGTCGACGGCGGCAACATCGACGGTCAGTTCTGCCTCGTGCCCGTGGCCGACTACATGGCCCACGCCAACCGCGAGCGGCTCGTGATCCTGCAGATCGAGTCGCCCGAGGCGCTCGAGGAGGTGGAGAACATCTGTGCCGTGCCCGGCTTCGACGCCATCCTCTTCGGCCCCGGGGATTTCAGCCATCGAATCGGCAAGCCCGGGCAGATCGACGATCCGCAGGTCGTCGCGGCCCGGCGCCGCGTCGGCGCCGCCTGCCAGGCCTCCGGCAAAATCGCCGTGGCAGCGGGCCTGTTCGCCCCGCTGCCCGAACTGGTCGCAGAGGGCTTCCGCGTGTTCAACGTGGGTGCCGACGTCATCGGCCTCGCCCAGTACGTGAAGCAGCGGGTCGCGCTCGTCGCGGACCAGGCCGCGACCATGGCGGCCTCGGCCGGCGGGTCGCCATACGCCTGACGCGTCGCTGCCTTCCCAAAACCTGAACGCCGCCGCCGCCCGCGGGCCGTCACCCCGGCAGGCCGTCGCCGAGGGCCAGTTCGTGGAAGTAGTGGCCCACCTTCTTCTGGTTCTTGAGCAGCCAGTCGATCGAGGGCTCGTTCTTCATCGCCTTGGCGATCGCCTTGGCCGTCGCCTCGCGATGGGTGCGGAACAGGACCTCGTGGTCGATCTTCGTCTTCGCGTCGCCCGCCGACGGGTCGAGCCACACCGCGACGATGATCCCGATGTCGTTGACCTTCGCCTTGGGGATGTGCCCCTCGCGCACGCTGTCGAGCACCGCGTTGGCGATCGCCGCCTGCACCGTGCCCATGAGGACGTTCGTGTAGCGGGCATTGGGGGCCGTGTACTTGCTGACCATCAGCGTGGCGGGGCGAACCTGGACGTCGCTGTTGAGGATCGCCCACACCCGCGAGTGGCCCTTCACCTGGTCGCCGATGAGGTTCGCGATCGCGTAGCCCACCGGTCCGTCGAGCTCGCCGATCACCACCTCGGGCTCGGCCGCGCTCCAGGCCTCGTCGGCCTCCACCAGCGCCTCACCCGTCCGCATCACGATCTTCTTGGCCATGCTCTTCCTTTCCTGGTTGGGAGTGGCAACTCAACGTGTTCCGTCCGGCAGCCGGGCGACGATCCGCAGCGGGCCGCCGCTGCCACCGGCGATCTTCATCGGCAGCGCCGCCACGAAGGCCCCTTCCGGCGGCAGCGTGGACAGGTCGGCGACGTTCTCGAAGATCGGCACCTCGGCTCCGCAGAGGATGACGTGCGACTCGAAATGCGTCGAGGGCCCGTGGTCGATGCTCGCCGTGTCGATGCCGATCGCCCGGATTCGCCGCTGCTCCACGAGCCACCGGGCGGCCTCCGGGGCAAGGCCCGGAAACCGCAGCTCGGCGACGGCCTCGGGCCCGGTCGCCGCCGTGCCCAGGTACGCCGCGCGATCCGGCCACTTCGCCGCCCAGCCCGTCTTCAGGAGGACGATCACGTCAGCAAGCTGCCGAGCGTGATCCCGCTCCCAGGCCACGAGGTCGTCGGACGACACCTCGTAGACCGGATCGTCGGCACACTTCGCCGTCACGTCGACCACCACCGCCTCGCCGACGAGCCGGGCCGGGTCGATCGCGTCGGCGGTCTTGCGACCTTCCGCGAAATGCCGCGGCGCGTCGAGGTGCGTGCCGCCGTGCTCCGCCGTCGTGATCCGATTGGCGGCGTAGTAGTAGCCCTTGGGGTTCGGCCCGGCGAACTCCTGCTCCAGCACGAATCCCCGCTCCGTCGGCCAGTAGATCGTGTCGGCGCCGAAGGCGTGGGTCAGGTCGACCCAGCGGCCCGCCGCGAAAGCCGCCGCCGAGGGAACGGTTCGGGCGGAGGGCGCGACATCAGGACCGCAGCCGGCGACCAGCGCGACCGCCGCGGCCGCGACCGCCGGCCTCACGACGCATCCCCGTCGGGGTCGTCGTCGGGAATCGCAGCGGCGGGGGCCGGGGCGGGCTTCGCGGCCGGCTTGCCGGCGGCGTCGGCGCCAGGCTTGTCCTGCACCCGCACGAGCAGCATCTGCTCCACCTTGCCGCCGTCGCGGTGCACGAGGATCGTCGTCTGCTGCTGGGTGAGGTTGGAGAGCCCGGCCTCGTAGACCGGCGTCTTCTTGTCGCCCAGCGTCCAGGCGGCCCGCTGCGTCTTCTTGTCGACCTTGCCCGTGATGTTCATGGTCGAATCAGCGACGGCGTCGTAGTAGCTGCCGCGGAGGAGGCCGTCCTTGTCGATTGCCAGGCTCATGAACGTGCTCGGGTTCGTCTCCTCGGCACGGGCGAGGGCGAAGACGCCGAGCGGCCGCCACTGGTCCTCGGCGGAGATCTTCGTGTCGGGCCCACCCTGCGACGCGAGCGTCGTGGCCTGGGCCGCGTATTCCTCGGCCGTGCCTACGCGACTGCCCTGCACGTAGACGCCGTCGTCCTGGTAGGTCACGGTCGAGCCGTAGTTGTAGGAGACGGGCGCGGACCCGTAGCCACCCCAGCCGGCGAGGTCGCCCCACGCGAGGCCCGTGAGCATGCCGATGCCCATGCCCCAGCCGAGCCCACCCCACCAGCCGCCCGGCCACCAGTTGTTGAAGTGGTTGCCGTACCAGCCACGACCGCCGTACCAGCCGTTGCGATAGAAGTTGTTGCGGATCGCGTCGCCCCGGCCCGCGAGGTTCGTCGCCGAGTAGGGACGGACCGCCCCACGCCCGGCCAGCGCCCCGCCGGCGCCGCGATCGGCGATCCGCTGGAAGTCGGACCGCGAGAGCTGGCCGTCGCCGGCGAAGTGGCCCGCGCCGAAGTCGCCGGCCCGCGCCCCGTCGAGCCGACCGCCACCATCGAGGCGGCCACCGCCGTCGAGTCGCCCGCCACCGCCCAAGTCCCGTTCGCCTCCACCGAAGTCCCGCCCGCCACCGCCGAAGTCCCGTCCGCCGTCGAAGCCGCCGCGGCCCCCGTCGAAGCCGCCGCCGCCGTATCCGCCCATGTGGCCACCGCCGTAGCCACCCATGTGGCCGCCGCCGCCCATGCCGCCCGCGTGGCCGCCGCCGCCGCCGTGGGCATGGGCCGCGGCCGGCGCCAGCATCTGGGCGGCGAGGGCCAGCAGGACGAGGCTCCCGCCCAGGCGGGACCGCGGGGACCGGATCGACTTCGTCATGGCATCACTCCTGTGCGCGGCCGCGGAGGGCCGGGAACGTCAGCGGATCTTCCGAAAATGCAGCGGGACGGCGTCGGGCATCGGCACGCCGTCGATCGACCGCTCGATCGCGTGCAGCGTGAACCGGCCATCGCCGGTCGGGGCGACGACCCGCACCCAGCGGGCCTCCCCACCCGGCACCGAATCGGCGGGCGTGCCCACGAGCAATTGCTCGAACCCGGTGCCCTCGCCCACGATCACGCCCTCGGCCCGGGCGCCCGTCGAGTCGAACGTCCAGGAGCGGATCGCGCCCGAGTCGCGGTCGGCGTGGATCACCTCCAGCGACTCGACGGCGGCACCCGCCTTCGGCTTGTGCTTCGTGCGGCCGACGATGCAGTAGCCGCCGGCGGTCTTCTCGTAGGTCGTCTCGACCGCGAGGCCGGTCTTGGCGTCGTCCGCGTGCCAGTGGCCGAGGAGCCAGTCGAGGTCGTCGAGCGCGGCGGCGTGGCTGGGGGCGACGAGCGACTCCGCGAGCCGCCACGTGCCGTCCTCGAGCACCCGGAGGCTCGTGAACCGCGACTCCGCCTTGCGGTCGCCCGGCCGCCGCGTGAACCGCATCACGCCGGTGACCCGCGCCAGGGGCGCGGCGAGCAGTTCGACCTCGGTGACCTCGATCTCGAGGCCAGCCTGCGGATGCCGCTCGAGCCAGCCGCGGATCGAGCGGACGATCGGCTCGCGGCCCTCGACGCGGCTGCCGCCCTCGACCAGCTCGGCCTTCTCCGTCCACTGGTCGGCCAGCGCCTTGAAGTCGCGGCCGTTGAACGCCGTCGCGTAGGCGGCCGAAGCCGCCTTGATCGCCTCACCGGCGTCGGCGGCGATGGCCGTCCGGCCCGGGCCCGCCGCCGCCACGGCCACGATCGCCCACACAACCCCGTGCCGCAACGCGGCTGCCACGAGACCAGACTGCATGATCGAAGACCTCCCGGGACGGTATCGCAGCCCGTCGGCCACGGCGAAACGCCAGCATAATCGACCCGCCCCGAACCTGCACGTCCGCGGCGGGCGCAGACCCGCCGGCGCGACGGGTGTCAGCGCGGCCGCGCGTCGAGCGCGTACAGCCGCCGGTCGCCGCGGAACACCATCCGCCCGCCCACCACTGCCGGGCTGGCCCGGCAGGGCTCCCCGAGCGACGCCCGGCCGAGCACCTCGAACGCCCCGCCATCGGCGATCGACACCACCTCGCCGTCCTGCGACACGTTCACCACCGCGCCCCCGACCACCACGGGCGAGGCCGAGAAGTCGCCCCCGACCCGGCCCCGCCACAGGGTTTCGCCGGTCGTCGCCCGCACGCAGGTCACGACACCGCGGTCGCCCCACAGGTAGAGCCGTTCCCCCGAGGCGACCGGCGTCGGCACGTAGGGGGCCACGCCGCGTTCCAGCCGGTAGGCGATCTCCGGCTCCCCGCCGTCAGCCAGGGGCGGCCTTACCGCGACGAGCGTGTTGTCGCCACCGCCATCGCCGCTGGTGCCGACCAGCCCCCCGGCCACCGCGAGCGGCGACGAGACGGCCCGCTTCGGCAGGCAGCGTCGCTCCCAGACGACACGGCCCGTCGCCGGATCGATCGCCGTGAGGCCGTGGGCCATGCTCGCGAGGACGACGAGCGGCCCCGCGTCGCCACGGCCGAGCACCAGCGGAGTCGCGTAACCCGCCTTGCCGCTCTCCCGTGGCAGCCGCCAACGCTCGCGGCCCGTTCTGGCATCGAGTCCGAGGACGAAGCTCGTGCCGTCCTGGTCGTTCGGCACGACGAGCAGGTCACCGCACAGGGCCGGTGTGGCCCCGAACCCGTGCTCGCCGGCGAAGGGTCCGATGTCCGCCTGCCAAAGCGGCGCGCCGGCGAGCGTGAAGGCCTCGACGTGCACGCCCGCCGACGTGCCCCACATCCAATACGCGCCATGGTCGCCGACGGCGACCGAACCGGAGGCCGAACTGTTCTGCGCGTGGTGCCGATCGATCGGCCCGGGAATCTCCCGCTGCCACGCGAGCCGGCCGGTGACGAGGTCGTGGCAGGTCACGAACCGCATCCCCGCCGCCTCGTCGGCCGAGGCCGTGAAGATCCGCCCGTCGCGGACGACCGGCGAGGCGCTGCCGCGTCCGGGGAGGTCGGCCGTCCACGCCCAGTCCGCGGCGGTCCACTCGCGCGGGAAGACGGCGTCGCCCCCCTGCCCCGCCCCGTCGCTGCCGCGCCATCGCGACCAGGGCTCGGCCGCGGCGGCCCCGCAGCCGAGAGCCAGAACGAGGATCGCGGCCGCCGGGCCCGCCGGGTGGTTCATGGCCGCACTATACAGAACCAACCGCAGATCCGGTCTTGCGGGACGTGCCGAACGTGCCGAGGCCGCCGCCTCGGCCCCCGGCGGCGGAAATTTCCCGGCGGGCGAACCGATGACCCCGAAGGCGTGGCGGCCACCAACGCAGGATCCTCACTTCCGATGCGCACCATCGTCTTCGCGGCCCTGATCGTGGCCGCAGTCTGGCCCGGCCCGACGGCCGAGGCCGCCGGCACCGGCTTCGATCCCCGGGTCGTCACGTTCGGCGACGCCCGCGACCAGATCAAGTCCACGCCGATCGAGAAGCGGCCCTACCGGCCGCTGCACGTGTACGGCAACACGCTCCGCCGGCGGCACTCGCGGGCGACCCGCTGAGCCGGGGCCCGCGGCGCAGCGGAAAACCGGCGTTGCCCGCTCGCACGCTTTCTGACACCCTCCGCGGCCCCGGGGCTCGATCCCCGGGGCCGCGAGCGTTTCGCGGTACCGTCCCGGAGACCATTTGTCATGCGCACGCTGATCCTCCTCGGCCTCGTCGTCGGCGGCCTCGTCGTGGCCGGCGCCATCCACATCACCCAGTCCAACGGCAACATCGAGATCTCGGTCGACAAGGCCAAGGTCGAGGCGGTGACCGGCCAGGTGCTCCGCGAGGGCCAGACGATCATCCGCAACGCCCAGAACGCCGCCCCGCAAGGCGGGCAGCAGCCCCGCTGACCGCGGGCGGGGCGACCGGCTCGACGCGTGCCAGCCCGTGCACGCGGTACTCCGTGCCCGTGCGGGCGTCGAAGCACTGCCGCCGCGTCCGCAGCGGCCGGCCCGCGCGGAACACGGCGCCCGTGTCGAGCCTGAACCAGTCGCCGATGGCGATCTCCTCGACCCGCACCAGCCGGTCGTCGACGCAGTCGTAGCGGCCCAGCGCCAGCAGCAGCCCGCGGTCGCTGCACGTGGCCGCGGCGGGCCGTGCGAGCGATCGTGCCAGAGCCGTCGTCACGTCGTCGGGCAGCACGCCGAGGTTCACGACCGGCTCGAGGATCGCGGCAAACTCACCCCGCCACTCAGGCCCGTGGGGCCGCACCCGCCGACCGCGAAGGCGGCGGTGCCGCTCGTGCCCCTCCCAGGTCACGGCATGCGCGATCTCGTGGAGCAGCGTGATCAGGAACGCGTAGGGGTTCAGGTCGTCGTTCACCGAGATCCGATGGGCCGGTCGGCCGCGGCCGGGCGGGCGGTGATCGCCGAGCTTGGTGCGGCGCGGCCGCGCCAGCCGGACGTCGCACGGATGCCGAGTGAGCAGATCTTCTATATAGGGAGCCGTGCCGGGCGGCAGGAGGGGGCGGAGCGCGGCGATGGTGGGCGCGGCGTGCATGGGGCATCCGGGGCCCGGGCACCCTATCAGCCGTCAGTCGGAACCTTCAAATCCGGAATCGTCTCCGCGGGCACGTCGTGCGCGGCGAACCACCGGACGATCGCCGCCGCGTCGGCCGCCGACGGCGGCGGGGGCGTCGCATCGAGCACGACCCGCTCCACCACGGCCTCCCCGGCGACGAGCGACCGCCGCTCCTCCACCCGCCACCGCGGCCCGAAGTGGAACACGGCGTAGTACATGGTCTTGGCGGTGACGGCCGCCGCGCCGCCGCAGCGGCAGGCCTCGTAGAACATCCGGTGCACGTCCCGCCAGGGCCGCAACCGCTCCTCGCAGGCCACGTCGTGCACGACGGAGGCATTGCGAAACCTCCCCTCGAAGGGGCCGCCGATCAGCGACCAGAAGGCCCGCGGGATGCTGGCACCGTTCACCACCGCGCCGGCCGGCGCCTCCCAGCGCAGCGCCCGCGGATCGACGTAGGCGAACGGTTCGACGAGCGTCATCTCGCGGCCGTCATCGTGCCAGCGGGCGACCACGTCGCCCTCGAACCGCCCCCAGCCGCCGGTCGGCGCGGTCGCCGCCGGGGACTCCTCCTCCCAGCCGGGCCGCCGCGGCGCGGAACGCGCCGCGAGGAACTGCACGAGCGGCCGGGCGGCCTCGGGCAGGCAGCCGTCGTCGCACCGGACCCGCACCGTGCCGCCGTCGCGGTCGATCCGCAGCTCGTACTGCTTCCGATCGCGGCCGGCCTCGTCGAACCGCTCGAGCGAGCCGTCGAGTCCGCTGGCGGCGAGCAGCTCCTCGAGGACGCGGCGCTCCGCCGCGGGCAACGCCAGCGCGTCGATCCGGCAGCCGCGCACCGTCCCGGCGAAGCCGCCCGACTGGGTGAACGTGATCCGCATTCGCCGGCGTCTCCCTGCGGCCGCGGGCGGAAGTTGCACGCGGCCGAACGGCAATCATTCTTGCATGCCGGGCCGCATTCCCGCAGGCCCGCAGACGAGCATCCCATGCAGACCGTGTTTCTCACCGGCGGCACCGGCTTCATCGGCCGGCACCTCGTCGCGGCGCTGCTCAACGCCGGCTGCGAGATCCGCTGCCTCGTGCGGTCGCCGGACCGGGCGGCCCACCTGCGCCGCGACGGCGTGCAGCTCGTGCCCGGCGCGCTCGAGGAACCGGCCGGCTGGGCTACCAGCCTCGCGGGCTGCGACGCCGTGATCAACGCGGGTGGGCTCGTCGCCGCCCGGCACCGCGACGACCTGTTCCACGTCAACGGCCGGGCCGTCGGCGCGGTCGCCGACGCCTGCGCCGCCCGCGAGACGCCGCCCGTCTTCGTCCACCTCTCGTCGCTGGCCGCAGCCGGCCCGGCCCCCCGGCGGGACGCGCCGCGGGACGAGGCCGCCGACGCCCGCCCCGTCTCGGAATACGGCGCGAGCAAGCGGGCGGGCGAGCTCG
This sequence comes from Pirellulales bacterium, assembly GCA_044238145.1. Classification (GTDB taxonomy): domain Bacteria; phylum Planctomycetota; class Planctomycetia; order Pirellulales; family UBA1268; genus QWPN01. The sequence goes on from JBIIDT010000018.1 coordinate 11,059, forward strand.
AGCTCGAGCGTCGGGCCCCCCGCCTGCCGGCCACGATCCTCCGGCCCGGGATCGTGTTCGGAGAGCACGACACGAAGGTGGCGGCGATGTTCCAGTCGATCGACCGCTTCCGGCTCCACGTGCGGATGGGGTTTCGCGACGCGCCGCTCTCGCTCTTGCACGCCGCCGACCTCGCGACCCTCGCGGTCGCCGCCGCCCGCGTCGGCGGGCGGCTCGACGGCACCCCGGGCCGCGGCGTCTACCACGCCTGCGACGACCGCGAGCATCCCACCTACGGCGAACTCGGGCGGCGGATCGCCCGGGCACTCGGCCGGAGCGTGCTCGTGCTCCCGCTGCCGGTGACGCTCGCCTGGCCGGCGAGCGCCGTCGTGGCCGCGTTCTGGAACCTCCTCGGGCAGCCGAGCATCGTCTCCCCCGACAAGCTGCGGGAGGCGACCGCGGGAAGCTGGGCGGCGTCGGCCGCCAGGGCCCGCGACGATCTCGGCTTCGCGCCGGCGGCACCGCTCGACACCCGGCTCGCGGAGACCGCCACCTGGCTGCGCGACAACGGCGGTCTCTGACGGGCGATCGCCGATCGCATACACTCCCGGCGCCGGGGGCCGCAGGGCCCCATTCGACCACCTCGCCCCGGGAGATTCCCATGACGCTTCGCGCCGCGGTCATCCTGCCGTGCCTGTTCATCGTCCTCGCCGGGGCCGCGGCGGCGGAGCCCGCCGCCGGCGACGGCAAGCTGCGGATCATCGTCTTCGGCGCGCACCCCGACGACGCGGAGTTCCGCGCGGGGGGCACGGCCGCCCTCTGGGCCCGGGCTGGCCACCACGTCAAGTTCGTCTCGCTGACCAACGGCGACATCGGCCACTGGCGGATGGCCGGCGGGCCGCTCGCCATCCGCCGCAAGGCCGAGGTCGAGGCGGCCGCGCGGAAGCTGGGAGTGACGTCGCAGGTGCTCGACATCCACGACGGCGAACTGGAGCCGACGCTGGAGAACCGGCGCACGGTCGCCCGGCTGATCCGTGAGTGGCGGGCCGACGTGGTGATCTCGCACCGCCCGTGGGACTACCATCCCGACCATCGCTACGCGGGCGTGCTCGTGCAGGACGCGGCCTTCATGGTCACCGTGCCCTTCTTCTGCCCCGACACGCCGCCCCTGAAGAAGAACCCCGTGTTCCTCTACACGAGCGACACGTTCCAGAAGCCCTACGCGTTCCGGCCCGACGTCGTCGTGGCGATCGACGACGTGTTCGACACGAAGGTCGACGCCGTCCACGAGATGGCCTCGCAGACCTACGAACTGGGGGTCGGCGGCGGCGGCGAGGCCGCGGCGCAGGTGCCGCCCGAGCGGGAACCCGAGGCCCGCCGGCAGTGGCTGCGGGAGAAGTGGGAGGACCGGCAGGGCCGGGAGGCCCAGCGGTACCGCGACGCGCTCGTCGCCAAGTACGGCGAGGAGCGGGGCAAGGCGACCCGCTTCGCCGAGGCCTTCGAGCTGTGCGAGTACGGCCACCGTCCCTCAGCCGAGGAGCTCGCGGCCCTGTTCCCGTTCTGAGCCCCGCCGTCAGCCCAGGAGCGTCCGCACGTGGGCGGCGGCGGCCGACGCCAGCCCGTCGAGCGCGTAGCCCCCCTCGAGCGTGGAGACGACCCGGCCGCCGCAGTGCCGGGCGGCGATCTCCATCACGATCCCGGTCAGCTCCGCGAAGTCGTCGTCCGTGAGCCGGAAGCCGCCGAGCGGGTCGCCGATCCGCGAGTCGAAGCCGGCCGAGACGAGCACGAGGTCGGGCCGGAAGGCGTCGGCCGCGGGTATGAGTCTCTCGCGAAACGCCCCCACGATCTCCGTCCGCCCCGCCCCCGCCGGAAACGGACAGTTGATCGTCAGGCCGGCCCCCGCGCCGCGGCCGGTCTCGTCGGCCCGCCCGGTGCCCGGATAGAGCGGGTGCTGGTGGGTGTCGAAGAACAGCACGCTGCCGTCCTCGTAGAAGATGTCCTGCGTGCCGTTGCCGTGGTGCACGTCCCAGTCGGCGATCAGCACGCGACGCAGACCGTGCTTCAGCTGCGCGTGCCGGGCCGCGATCGCCGCGTTGCCGAACAGGCAGAAACCCATCCCCTTCGCGGGCGTGGCGTGGTGCCCCGGCGGCCGCACGATGGCAAAGGCGTTGCGGACGTTGCCGGCCACGACCTCGTCCACCGCGGCGATCACGCCCCCGGCCGCGAGCCTCGCGATCTCGAGTGACCGCGGCGAGAGCGGCGTGTCGCCGGTGGACAGCCGGTCGCTTTCGTCGGCGACATCCTCCTTCACGATCCGCAGGTAGTCGGCGGCGTGGCAGCGGAGGATCTCCTCGTCGGTCGCCGCACGGGGCTCGATCAACCGCGCCTTGGCGAGCAGGCCGTCGGCCCGCAGGCGGTCCTCGATCGCCCGCACCCGGTCGGGCCGCTCGGGATGCCCCGCTCCGGTAAGGTGCTCCCGGTACGCGGCGGAGATCACGATACCGGTGACTGGCGGAAGCGGCATGACCATGCTGGCAGCGTACCGCACCCCGCCAGCCCCTCCCGGACCGTCGTCGGTTGCCCGGCGGGCAATCCAGGCGTTCCGCGGCCGGATCAGACCCGCCCCGTCCCGCCGCCGGCCCGGTTTTTGCCGGTTTTGCGGCCGCGACGTAGCCTGAAGCACGGCCGCGGTACGGCCGGCCCAGCGGTGCCGATGACAGGATGGCGATGGCGAAAGACGCAAGGCAGCCCGGGGCGGATCCCGGCCCGACCCGGATCGTGCTCATCGGCCGGGCCGCGGGCAACGACCTCGTGCTCCGGCAGCCGAGCGTCTCGGCCCGCCACGCCCGGGTGATCGTCGGCCCCGAAGGCATGTGGATCGAGGATCTCGGCAGCCGCAACGGCACGTTCGTCGGCACGCCGCCCCGGCAGGTCCGCCGCGAGCGGATCACGCTCGACGACCGCCTCGTGTTCGGCGACGCCGCTCTCCCCGAGAACGCCCTCCGCGACGTGCTCGAGCGGACGAAGCCCCGCGCGGCCGACGAGGGCGTGATCCACCTCGACGACGCGGCGCTCGTCACCTTCGGCCGCCGCGCGGACGCCAGCGTGTCGGTCGACCAGCCGCTCGTCTCCGCGTTGCACGCGTCGGTGGCCGTGGACCGCGGCCGCGTGGTCGTCACCGACCTGGGCAGCATGGCGGGCACGTTCGTGGACGGCCGCCGCATCGCGCGGCCCGTCGAGATCGGCCCCGGCGCCCTCGTGCAGGTGGGTGACCAGCGCTATCGGCTCTCGGAGGACGCCCGGGCCCTCGAGCCGATCGACACGTCCGCCGACACGATCGAGGCGGCGCAGGTGGCCGTCGACGCCGCGGGCCGGCGGCTCCTCGAGGACGTGTCGCTCGTCGTCGCGCCTGGCGAGATGGTGGCGATCATGGGCCCCAGCGGCGCGGGCAAGAGCACGCTGCTCTCCGTGCTCAACGGCCAGGTCGCCCCGGCCGCGGGCCGGATCGTGATCGGCGGCCTCGACCTCCACGAGCACTTCGACCTGTTCCGCGGCCGCATCGGCTACGTGCCGCAGGACGACATCCTCCACGCCGACCTCACCGTCTGGCAGGCCCTGTGGTACGCCGCCCGCCTCCGGCTCCCCAAGGACATGGCCGACGCCGAGATCGAGCGGCGGATCCGCCAGGTGCTCGCCCAGCTCGGGCTCGAGGGCACCGAGCACACCCGCGTGGGCGACCAGCGGAAGCGGGGCATCAGCGGCGGCCAGCGGAAGCGGGTCAACCTGGCGATGGAACTGCTCACCGATCCGCCGATCCTCGTTCTCGACGAGCCCACCTCCGGTCTCTCGAGCACCGACACGATCTCGGTGATCGAACTCCTGCGTTCGCTCGCCGACTCGGGCAAGGTGATCCTCGTGACGATCCACCAGCCGAGCCTGGAGGCCTACCAGAAGTTCGACGCCGTGGCCGTGATCGCCCGCGACGCCTCGACCAGACAGGCGGGCCGGCTCGCCTGGTTCGGCCGGGCCTGGCCCGACGCGGTGAACTTCTTCGAGCCGCCGCCCCCCGGTGCCCCGCACCCGACCACGGCCGACGGGCTGCTCCGCGGCCTCGCCCGGCGGCCCGTTGCCGACTGGGTGCGGCAATGGGAGCAGTCGGTGGCGAAGTCGATCTGGGTCGACGGCCGCTCGGGCAACCATGCCGAACGGACGGGCGGCGGCCCGCGGCCCGCGCCCCGCCCCGTGGAACGGCTCGCCCAGTGGGTCACGCTCGTGAAGCGGGGCCTGGCCGTGAAGGCGGCCGATCGCTGGAACACCGCCGTCCTGTTCCTCCAGGCGCCGCTCGTCGGGCTCCTCATCGCCGGCGTGTTCTCGAAGATGCTGCGGCTCGCGCCCACGCCCGAGATCTGGCCGAAGGTGGGCGTGAACATGGCCACGATGATGTTCGTCACGGCGCTGGCCGCCATCTGGTTCGGCTGCTCCGCGACCGCGCGGGAGATCGTGGCCGAGTGGCCGATCTACCGGCGGGAGCGGATGGTGGGGCTCTCGATCCTCTCGTACCTCGCCTCGAAGACGGCCCTGCTGGTCGTCGTCGCGGCCGTGCAGTCGGCGCTGCTGCTGGGCATCGTGGCCTGGTCCTGCGACGTGCAGAGCCCATGGTGGCACCTGTGGCTCGTGCTCTACGCCGCGGGCCTGGCCGGCGGGGCGATCGGGCTCGTCGTCTCGGCCACGCTGCGGACGACCGAGGCGGCGACGGCGATCCTGCCTGTGCTGCTGATGCCGATGATCGTGCTGGGGGGCGTGCTCGTGCCGCTCGCCGACCTGCCCCGGGTCACGCAGCCGCTGGCCGTGGCGATGCCGTCGCGGTGGGCGTTCGAGGGCATGGTCGTGCCCGAGGCCGTGGCCCGCCCGCGGTTCCGCCTGCCGCACGCCGCGGCGCCGCACCCCGAGTCCCACTCCGGCCCGGCGCGGCCGCGGGTGCCGATCGTGCTCACCGCGGGGGGCCGGCGGTTCATCCTCCCCGGCCGGCAGCGGATCGCCGACGCCCTCGAGCAGGCGGCCGCCAAGGCCGCGCGCGAGATGGAGCAGGCCAAGGCCGATGCCGAGCGAAAGGCGGCCGACATGCGCCGCGAGGTGGAGGAGAAGATGCGCGAGTCGGAGGCCGAGTTCGCGCGGAAGAGCGCGGAGATGAACGCCACGATCGAGGGCCGGATCAAGGAGGCCAACGCGTCCGTCGAGGGGAAGCTCAACGAGATCAAGGACGGCATGGAACGGGAGCGGGCTCGGATGAACGACACGCTCGAGCGGCTCGGCGCCGCGGGCGAGCGGGCCGTCGTCCCGGCGGCCGCGCCCGTGGCCGACGGGGAGGTCGACATGGCCGAGCGGTTCTTCGCCCGGCGGAACTGGCGGGCCCCCGCCGGCCTGCCGCTGGCGGTGCTCGCGGGCATGGTCGGGCTCGGGATCGCGGCCACCGGCCTCGCCCTCCGCCGCCGCGACCTCACGGGCCGATGAACGCCGCCAGCCGATAGACTGAGACAGTCGTCACGAGGCTCCCGGGACAGTCGCATGTCGGAAGAACGCACGGAACCATCGGCCGCGTCGGCGCCCGCCGGCGACATCGACGTGCCGCCGACCGTCGTGGCCACGACCACGATCGCCGTCAACCGCCGCCTGGGCCGCGGCGGCATCGGCGACGTCTACACCGCCAGCGACCAGGCCACCGGCCGCAGCCTGGCCGTGAAGTTCCTCAACGACTGGGCGCTCGAGCAGCCGGTGTGCCGCGAGGCCTTCGACTTCGAGGCCAGCGTCACCAGCCAGCTCGAGCATCCGAACATCGTGCCGGTCTACGTGACGGGAGCGACGCCCGACGGGAAGCCGTTCTACGCGATGCGGCTCATCCCCGGCCGCACGCTCGCCGCCGCCATCGCCGACCTCCATGACCGGCGGCATGCGGGAGAGCCGATGGAGACGCGGACCGCCCGCTTCAACGAGCTGCTCGGCCAGTTCGCCCTGGCCTGCAAGGCCATCGCCTACGCCCACGACCGCGGCGTCATCCACCGCGACATCAAGCCGGCCAACGTGATGCTGGGGAAGTTCGGCGAGGTGGTGGTGCTCGACTGGGGGCTCGCGGCCCGGATCGACCGCGACGACCGGGCCCGCTCCAGCGGCGAGCAGAGCATCGTCATGCCGACGATGGCGCTCGACTCGGCGCCGCTGGCCCGCCGCGGCATCTCCGGCACGCCCGCCTACATGAGCCCGGAGCAGCACGACGGAGCCCGGCACGTCGGTCCGGCGAGCGACGTGTACGGCCTCGGGGCCACGCTCTACCACATTCTCACCGGGCAGCCGCCGTTCGACGGCGACATCGCGGTGATCCGCGACAAGGCACTGGCCGGCGACGTGCAGCCGCCGTCCCGCGTGAAGCGGGGCGTGTCGCACGCCGTCGAGTCGGTGTGCCTCAAGGCGATGGCCCGCGACCCGGTCGACCGCTACGAGTCGCCGCTGGAATTGGCCCGCGACGTCGAGCACTACCTCGCCGACCTGCCGGTCAGTTCCTATCGCGAGCCGCTGCCGCGGCGGCTGGCCCGCTGGGCGCGTCGGCACCGCACGCTGGCCCAGGTCGCCACCGCCGCCCTGCTCCTGCTCCTGCTCACGGCCGGCACGGCGTCCGTGCTCCTGAGGCGGATGGCGGGCGAGGAGTACCGGGCCCGGCAGACAGCCCTGCTGATGGCCGCGCGGCTCGCCGCCAGCACCGCCGCACTGCAGATCGATTCCCGTTGGCGGATCCTCGAGCACGAGGCCGACGATCACGACCTCGTGGCGGCGCTGGCGGCGTTGCCGGCCGACGGGGGGCCGGCCGCCGAGGGGCGGAAGCGCTGGGCGCTCGTGCAGGCGGCCCTCGACGGCATCGCCTCCGCCAACCGCGACGCCGTGGACGCCGAGAGCTGGTTCGTGTGCGACGCCCGGGGCGCGCAGATCGCCCGCTTCCCGATGGCCGACACGATCGGCCAGACCTTCGCCCACCGCGACTACTTCCACGGCGGCACGGGCGACCTCGAGCCGGGGACCGCGGCCGCGCCGCTCAAGGAGGTGCACCGTTCGACGGTCTACAAGAGCACGACGACCGGCAAGCTGAAGGTGGCCTTCTCGGCCCCGGTCTGGAACGGCCCGCCGGGGCGGGAGAACCGCGCCTGCCTGGGTGTGCTCGTGATGGCGTTCGACGTCGGGGTGCTGTTCCGCTCGATCGACGCCATCGGCGGCTGGAACGCCTCGAAGAAGGGCTTCGCGGTGACGGTGGTGGACCTGCGCGAGGACCGGATCGACGGCGGGCCGAAGGCGGGGCTCGTGCTCGAGAACCCCGATCTCGTGCGGGCCGACCTCACGACCTCGCCGGCCGCGCAAGAGACGCGGGCGCCGCCGGCGGTCGTGGCCCGGCTGCAGAAGGTGGCGGCCCGCCGCCACCGGATGCCGGCACCGCAGGATCCGGGCGATCTCGCCTTCGACGTCGAGGTACCCACGATCGCGGCGGCCGAGCCGATCGTGATCCTCGGCCGACCCGAGCGGCTCGCCGACATCGGCTGGGCCGTGATCGTCCACGAGCGCTGATCCGGCCGCCGCTGCGACCCGAGCGTCAGGGAGATGCGCCGGCCCGCTTCCGGGCCACCTCCCGCTCCGCCGCCTCCAGTCCCTCTTGGGCATCGCGGAGGTTCGGGGCGATCGCCAGCGCCTGGCGGAACTCCGCGATCGCCGCATCCAGGGAACCTTGTTTGAACAGCGTGACCCCCAGGTTGTTGTGCAGGGCTGCGTTGCCGGGTTCCATCTCGATCGCCTTCCGGTAGTGCTCCTCGGCCTCCGCAAACCTTTCGGCGTGGGCCAGGAGCCCGGCCAGATTGATTCGCATGGCGACCGAGTCGGGCTGCAGCCTGACCGCCTCGGCGAACTCCACCAGGGCGTCGCCCGTCTTGTCCATGGCGACGAGCGTGGTGGCGATGTTGTTGTGGACCTCGCCCAGGTCCGGCCGCAGCCGGGCCGCCCGCACGAAATGAAACAGGGCGCCCTCGTAATCCTGCTGCTGGTAGCAGCCGCCCCCCAGCACGTTGTGCTCGCTCCAGAGCGTGCCGCCGCTCCAGGGCGACGTCGGCGGGGCGGCGCCGCGATCGCCCGCGACCGGCACCCGCAGATCCATCAGATCCTCGCGAGCCGCTGCGCGGATCTCCAACTCCCGATCGTAAAAGATGCGGGCTTCCGCCTCCTTGCCCATCCGCACGTGCGCGGAACGCTGCCGGACGAGCAGCGGCACGAGGTCGGGATGGTCGGCCCCGAGGGCCTTGCCGAGCATGGACAACGCGGTCCGCAGTTCCGCGGCGGCGTCCGCGAAACGCTCCTGCCGGTCGAGGGTGCTCGCGATGGCGACGAAGCTCCCCACGAGCTGCGGGTCGCCCGGCTCGAGACGCCGCGTCCGGATCTCCAGGCCGCGGCGATAGACCGTCAGGGCCTCGTCGAGGCGGCCGGTCTTCTGCAGCCGGTCGCCGAGCGCGTCGAGGCTGGCGGCCGTCTCCAGAGCGTCGGCCCCGAACGCCGTCTCGGTCGCGGCGACGAGTTCCCGGGCCACCGGCAGAGCGGCCTCGTCCTCGCCAGCGAGGGCGTGCCGGTAGACGCGGGCGCGCAGCTCATCGACGGTCGCGTCGGCCACCGCCGCGGAAGCCCACGCGGCGACCGTGAGGCAGGCGAAGGCGGGTAGGCGCCGCACGAGCGACTGGGCCATGATCGATGTTCGCTCCCTTCCCGATGACCAACCCGGCTCTGCACGCGACTCGACATTTCATGATACCTGGGCCGGCGACGTACGACGTGATCGTGGTCGGCACCGGGGGCATGGGGGCTGCGGCCGCCTGCCACCTCGCCGGACGCGGCGTCCGCGTGCTCGGGCTCGACCGCTTCCCCGTGGCCCACGACCGCGGCAGCTCGCACGGCCAGACGCGACTCATCCGCCTGGCCTACTACGAGCACCCCGACTACGTTCCCCTGCTTCGCCGGGCCCGCGACCTGTGGCACGACCTGCAGCGCGAGGCGGACCGGCCGCTGCTCGTCGAGTCGGGGCTCGTCACGGCGGGGCCGGCCACCGGCGACGTGATCGCCGGTTCGCTCGCCTCGGCCCACGCGCACGCCCTGCCCGTCGAGCGGCTCACCGCCACCGCGGCGAACGCCCGCTGGCCGGCGCTGCGGGTGCCGGAGGCGTGGGACGTCGTCCACGAATCGACCGCCGGCTATCTCTTCGTCGAGGAGTGCGTGCGGGCCCACGCGGCCGCGGCGACCCGTGCCGGCGCCGAGCTCCGCAGCGGCGTGACGGTGCACGGCTGGCGCGTCGAGCACGACCGCGCGGTGGTCGAGACCGACGCCGGGGCGTTCACGGCCGCCCGGCTCGTGCTCTGCCCCGGCCCCTGGGCCGCCGGGCTCCTGCAGCTGCCCGCGGTGCCGCTCGTCGTGCTCCGCAAGTCGCTCTTCTGGTTCGCGGCCTCACCGGGCCGCGCGGCCGACCATGCCCCCGGTCGGCTGCCCTGCTTCGCTTTCGATACGCCCGCCGGCTTCTTCTACGGCTTCCCCGCGGTCGACGACCGCGGCATCAAGGTGGCGAACCACTCCGGTGGCCGGACCGTCGCCGACCCGCTCGACCTCGACCGCCGCGTCGATCCCGACGAGCAGCGGCAGCTCGAGCGGTGCCTCGGCGACCATCTGCCGGGCGTGGGCCGCACGCCCACCCATCACGTGGCCTGTATGTACACGATGTCGCCCGACCACCACTTCCTGCTCGGCCTCCACCCCGCGCATCCGCAGGTCGCGATCGCCGCCGGCTTCTCCGGCCACGGCTTCAAGTTCGCGAGCGTCGTCGGCGAGATCCTCGCGGACCTGGCGACGGCCGGCCGCACCCGCCACCCGATCGCCTTCCTGGCGCCCGACCGGTTCGCCCGTCCGCGGCCCTGACGCCGACCGCGCGTGGCACACCGTGGCGACGACGAGTATCCTCCGGCGATCCCCGGAGACCCCGCGCATGCCCCTGCCCCGCTTCTCGTTCGGCGTCGGTGATCGGTTCGCCCACCAGGCCGCGGCCCAGCTCGCCGCCTTCGAGCGGCTGGCGGCCGACGGCGTGATCGTGGCGCCGGTGTGGAACAAGTCGAATCGCGAGCACGGGTTCATCGGCAGCGAGCCGCCCAGCGTCCGGGCCGCGGCAGCCGCGGCCGTGGCGGCCCGGCGCTGGCCGCACCCCTGGTTCGTGGACGCCGACCACATCCGCCTCGAGACCGTCGACCGGTTCCTCGACTCGAGCGACTTCTTCACGATCGACGTCGCCGAGAGCATCGGCACGCCCCCCGCCCCGGCCGACCTCGACGCCTTCCTGGCCCGCCACGGCGAGCTCGCGGCGCCGCTGTCGATTCCCGGCGTCGCCGAGCCGATCGCCCTCGACCGCGACGCCCTGGCCGGCATCGCCCGCCACTATCTCGCCGCCTGCCGCGAGGCGGGACGGATCTGGCGGCACATCCGCGACCGTCGCGGCGGCGAGTTCGTCACCGAAGTCAGCATGGACGAGACCGACCTGCCGCAGACGCCGCCACAACTGCTCGTGATCCTCGCCATGCTCGCCGACGAGGGCATCCCGGTCGGCACGATCGCGCCCAAGTTCACCGGGCGGTTCAACAAGGGCGTCGACTACGTCGGCGACCTGGCCCAGTTCGAGCGGGAGTTCGCCGACGACGTGGCCGTGCTCGCCCACGCCGCGTCGCGGTACGGCCTGCCCGGCGAGCTGAAGCTCTCCGTCCACAGCGGCAGCGACAAGTTCTCGCTCTACCCCGTGATCCGCGGGACGCTCGCCGCCACCGGCGCGGGCGTGCACCTGAAGACGGCGGGCACGACCTGGCTCGAGGAACTGATCGGCCTGGCCGAGGCGGGCGGCGCCGGCCTCGACCTCGCCCGCGAGATCTACGCGGCCGCCATCGACCACGTCGACGAGCTGTGCGGCCCCTACGCGACCGTGATCGACATCGACCGCGCGCGGCTGCCGACGGCGGCGGACCTCGCCCGCTGGCCGGGGCCGCGGCTGGCGGCCGCGATCCGCCACGTGCCGACGAACCCCGACTTCAACCCGCACGTCCGCCAGCTGCTCCACGTCTCCTTCAAGCTCGCGGCGAAGCAGGGGCGGCGGTACACCGACCTGCTGGACGCCCATCGCGAGATCGTGGGCCGGCAGGTGACCGAGAACCTCTACGCCCGGCACATGCGGCCGCTGTTCGTCGGCTGACGCGCCGGCGGTCGCCGCTCACGCCGCCTGCCGGCGGCCGGTCGCCGTCGGGCACCAGCCGATGAGCTCCGCCAGCCGCCGCTGGTGCGGCGCGAAGAACCGCTCGAGACGGATCCGCGTCTCTTCGCGGATCACGTCGCCGTGGCCGCCCTCGTTCCGTGGGACGAGGTTCGGCGGCGCCCACGGCGCGACGCCGAGGAACGCGAGCACGTCCGCGACCACGCCCCGCGGATCGGCGAACAGCCGTCCCGCGTCGACCACGAGCATCTGCTCGGCCGGAAAGCAGGCCCGCCAGCGGACGAGTTGCTCGGCGTACAGGCCGCGGCGGACGTACGAGTACCACTTGTGGGCGAGGCTCACGGCACGCGGATCCGCCAGCAGCCGCTCCTCCTCGCCGGCGAGCCGCTCTTCCTCCGCGTCGAGCGCGTCCTCGAAGGACAGCGGCTCGCGGCCGAGGCGGCGGGTGTTGTGGTAGTGGGAGAACGCCCGGGCCACCGGATCCCGGAGCAGCACCACGAGCTTCACGTCGGGCACCAGCCCGCGGATCCGGGCCGGCACCCGCGGCTCGAAGAGGTAGTAGGGGCTCGACTCGAACGCCAGGCCGGGAGCCGCCGCGTGACACCGGGGGAACTGCCGGGCATACCAGCCGGGGCCCCGGTCGTAGTGCATGTCGAAGTAGTGAATCTCCTTCTCCAACGACGGCGTCAGCTCGGGATGCCCCTGCAGGTAGGCGAACAGCGACGTCGTCCCCGCCTTCATGGCCCCCGGGATGATCAGCCGGGGCAGCCGGCGGCGGTCGGGGCTGGAACCACGTCCGAGGATGCCGGCGAGGATGCGCATGGCCGCCACGACCTCACGCCGCGGGCCGGAACCGCGCCGCGTCCGCGGCCGTCCGACCCGCCAGGCGGTCGAGCAGTTCGTTGCCGTCGACCTTGGGGATGATCGTGTCGGGCAGGCGCGACCCGGCCGCCCCGTTGACGAGCGACCGCCCCGTCCTCCGCAGGTACTCGGCGACGAGCGCGAAGGCGGGCTCGATCCGGCGCTCGTAGGCTTGCGCCAGCTCGCTCTTGGCCGGCCGCGACTCGCGGTAGAACCGCGGGCCGTCCGTGAGATCGACGCCGAACATGAACACCTCCCGGCAGCCGATCCCGAATAGGATCTGCAGGGCGTCGAACACCACGGTGCCCGCGGGAAAGGTGCCCAGGCTCGGGTCGAGGGCGAAGGCGATGTCGCCGGTGGCGTTGGTGATCAGCCCCGGGTCGTCGGCCAGCTCGGCCGCGGTGGGCTGCAGCCGCTTGAACGGGCGGCGCAGGTCCTCGCGCATGAAGAGGGACGCCTCCTCGAGCGCGTCGGGAACGGTGAGCATGGCCGTGAAGATCGACATCGGATTGAGCACGACGGCCCGCGCGACCCGCGTCACCACACGGAACAGATCCGGCTTCTCGAGGATGAAGCGGTAGTCGCTCACGACGCAGCAGTCGACCTGTCGGCCGAGGTCGGCGGCCAGCGATGCCGAGCCGTTCACGCAGCACACCGGGTGGTCGAAGATCCGCTCGGGGCGCCTGAGCGCCCGCACGCTCGGGCCGGAGGCGAGGACCGAGGCGAACCTGCCCGGCATCGACAGCGTCCGCAGGTTCCGGGCCCGGACCTCGCCGTGGCCCCGCCAGCGGATGGTGAACCCGAGGTCGTCGGTCTCGATCGTCTGCCCCGACGCGAAGCCGCGGTTGTGCCACTGCCGTGAGCCGCCGACGCAGCGGTACCACGCCCCGCGGGTCAGGTGGCGAAGCAGCGAGGATTCCGGACAGCGAAACGACATGCGACGACTCGGGAGAAGGTGTCGCACGTATCGGCATTCCTCCGACCGCGAGAACCGTTTTTTTCGTCAAGGTTTCACACCGCGGCGGTCGATCCGACGGGAGGTCGTCCGGCCCCCGCGCCGGACCGCGGAAGCCAGGAAAGGCAGGCAAGCGGTGCAGGATTCGCGACACGAGGCGGGCGGAACGCGGGGCCGTCCCTTCGGGCCGCTGACCTACGTCGTGGGCCATTCCCGCGGCGGCACGACCTGGCTCGGCGAACTGCTCGCCTGCCACCCCGCGGTCCGCTACCTGTTCGAGCCCTTCGCCTCGCAGGCGCATCCCTGCACGGGCATCGACATGCAGACCGTCTTCAACGGCGGCCGCTTCATCCACCGCGCCAAGCGCGGCCGGCCCGTGGCCGACATCCCGATCCCGCGGTTCTTCCGCACCGCGGCGGACGACCCGTCGGAGGGCCTGCTCGCCCGCCTCGCCGCCACGCACCTCGCGGCGGTCGCGCGGCGGGCCTTTCCCGACGACCACGGCCATCACCTCGTCGCCAAGCAGCCGCGGATCGAGAACGTCGCCTGGGCCGCGGCAGCGATCGCCGCCGACCACGTGATTGGCCTCGACCGGCACCCGTTCGGGGTGGTCAACAGCGTCCGCCGCTGGGGGATGCTCAACTGGACGAAGATCGAGTGGGCGATCCTCGGCGCGGATCCGACGGTCGTTCCCGCGGATCGGGCCCTGATCGACGCCGCCGGGTCGCCCGAGGAGCGGCTGCTCGTGATCAGCTGGCTGCGGTCGCAGCACCTCCGCGAGTTCGCCGCCGGGAACGCGGCGATCCTCGTCGACTACGAGACGCTGTGCCTCGATCCCGTCGCCGAGACGACCCGGGTCTGGCGGGCGGTCGGCCTCGAGGCGGGGGAGTCCGAACGGGCACGGCTCCGTGACCTGCTCGCGACCCGCGACGAGGGCGAGGATCAACGGGACCGGTTCCTCAACGTCTTCAAGGATCCGCTGTCCCGCGTGCACGCCTGGCGTCGGGAACTGCCCGACTCGATCCGCCGGCGGCTCGAGGCGTTCGTCCACCGCCATGCGTTGCCGATTCCGCTCCCGGGCGCCGGGCTGCCGGCCTTGTCGGCTGCGGAGCGGCGGCTCGCCCGCCAGGCGGACCTGCTCGCGGTGGGCAGCCACTGCCGCCGCCTCGTCGCCGGCCTCACCCCCCGCAGCTGGCGCCGGGCCGCCTGACACGCGAGACCATCCGCATGATCTGCCACGACCGCAACCTCGTCTTCGTGCACCTGCGGCGGACCGCCGGCAACTCGATCGAGGCCGCCCTCGGCGGGATCGTGCTGTTCGACCGCTGGTTCCGCCGCACCGAAACCTGGGACAACCAGCTCCACCGCGGCCGCTCGTGGTACAAGCGCGACCGGCGCGGGCATCGCATCCACTCCACGGCCGCGGAGATCAGGGCGTTCCATCCGGACGCGTTCGATCGCTGCTTCCGGTTCACGATCGTGCGGAACCCGTGGGAGCAGATGGCGTCGCTCTACGACCGCCTCCACCCGCAGGACCGCGGGCACGAGGGTTTCCGTGCCTGGCTCCGCGGCTTCGACCTCGCCGCGGGCACGGTGCCCGCGGCGAGCCTGTACGACGCGGCGGGCCGGTGCCTCGTCGACTTCATCGGCCGCTTCGAGCGGCTCCAGGCCGACTTCGACGAGGCCTGCGACCGGGCCGGCATCCCGCGCTGCCGGCTGCCGCACACCAACTCCGCACGCGGCCCCCGGGCCGCCACCCTGTACGACGACGAGACCCGCTCGATCGTGGCCCGGCTCTACGCCGCCGACATCGCCCGCTTCGGCTACGGGTTCGAGCCGGCCACCGCCCCGACCCGCCGCGCCGCCTGAGGACCGCCCCATGCACGCCCGCTTCATCGTCCTCCATCCCCGCCGCCTGGTGTACGCCGAACTGCCGAAGTGCGCGTCGACGACGATGCACAAGCTGTTCCTCGACGTCGCCGGCATCCCCACCGACCTCGAGCCGCACTATGCGGTGTGGCGGGAGCCGCTCGCGGCGGCCCGCCGGGCGGCCGGACTCGAGGCGTTCGAAGTCGCCGACGAGGCGATCGACGGTTTCGTCGGCCGGCACCGTGGCTACCACTTCTTCACCGTCGTCCGCAATCCCTACGGCCGCTGCCTGTCCGGATACGGCCAGCAGGTCCGCCGCTACGCGAAGCGGTTCCGCCGCCTCGACTTCGCCCGGGCGAAGGTGCGGCAGATGCTGTCGCCCCGCCGGCCGGAGGACGCCGCCACGCCCCACCGGATCGTCACGGAGACGCTCCAGCGGTCGATTTCCTTCGCCGCGTTCGTCGAGGGCCTGCGACGGCACGGCACCGGCTTCGACAAGCACTTCGACCTGCAGTCCAACGTGATCCGGATCGGGCGGGTGCCGTACGACTCGTTCGTGCAGATGGAACGGCTCGCGGAGGGGCTCGGCGGCGTGTTCACGGCCCCGGGCGACCTGGCGAACATCCCGGCCTGCAACGTCACCCGCTCGGGCGACGCGGTGGCCCGGATCGCCCCCGAGCTGAAGCGGACGATCCACGCCCTCTACGAGCCGGACTTCGAACACTTCCGCTACGCCGCCTAGCCCCCGCCGCGGGGCGGGGCTGGCGGCCGCACGGCGACAACGCCGGCCGCGGTGTCTATTCTTGGGGCGGAGGTCCGCCCATGTGCCGCATCCACGCCACCGCCCTGGTCGTCGCGCTGACCTCGGCGGCGATCGACGCCGCGTCTTCCGCGGCCCCGGTGCCGTTCACGCTCCCGCCGGGCTTCGTCGCCGAGCTGGTCGCCGGCCCGCCGCTCGTGGAGCGGCCGATGATGGCCGGGTTCGACGATCGTGGCCGGCTCTTCGTCTGCGACTCGTCCGGCTTCAACCTCATGAAGGGCTCGTCGGAGATCCTCGTCAAGGATCCGCCGCACTGCATCCGGATGCTGGAGGACACCGACGGCGACGGACGGTTCGACACGAGCACGATGTTCGCCGACAAGATGACCTTTCCGATGGGCGCCGTGTGGCTCGACGGGGCGGTCTACACCTGCTCCGCGCCGAGCCTGTGGCGGCTCGAGGACACCGACGACGACGGCGTCGCCGACCGCCGCACCCCCGTCGTGGAGAAGTTCGACTTCGGCGGCAACGCCTGCGACATCCACGGCCCCTTTCTCGGCCCCGACGGCCGGCTCCACTGGAACGCCTGTAACCGCGGCTTCGACATCCGCCGCCCCGACGGCCCGCCGCTCGCCGGCCACGCCGCGGCCGTGTTCCGGATGCGGCCCGACGGCCGTGAGGTCGAGATCCTCGCCGCCGGCGGCATGGACAACCCCGTCGAGACCACCTTCAGCGACGAGGGGGATGCGTTCGCGACGGCGAACATCGTCGCCGGCGCGCCGCATCCGCGGAACGACGGCATCCTCCACTGCGTGGATGGCGGCCTGTTTCCCTATCGCACCGTCGGCCCGGAGTTCCGCCGCACGGGCGACCTGCTGCCGACCGTGGCCGACCTCGGCTGGTGCGCCCCGTCGGGGCTCGTGCGGTACCGCGGCGACGCGTTCGGCGCCGCCCACCGCGACAACCTGTTCTCCGCCCAGTTCAACCAGCGGCGCGTCCAGCGGCACGTCGTCACGCGACAGGGAGCCACGTTCAAGGCCGGCGTCGAGGATTTCGCCGTCTCCGCCGACCGCGACTTCCACCCCACCGACATCCTCGAGGACGCCGACGGCAGCCTGCTGCTGCTCGACACGGGCGCCTGGTTCCTGCGCGGCTGTCCCACGTCGCAGATCGCCAAGCCGGAGATCAAGGGGGCGATCTACCGGATCCGCCGGGAGGGTGCCCGCCCGCCGGCCGATCCGCGCGGCCTGAAGGAGGACTGGTCCGCCGCGCCCGATCGGCTCGTGAAACTGCTCGACGATCCCCGCTGGGCGGTCCGCGACCGGGCCGTGCAACGGCTCGGGAAGGCGGGCGTGGCGGCCGAGGCCGCACTGGCGAAGGCCGTCACGGACGGCCCGTCGTCGCAGGCCCGCCGCAACGCCGTCTGGGCCCTGTGCCGCAGCGACTCGCCCGCCGCACGGGCGGCGGTGCGGCCGGCGCTGAAGGACGCCGATGCGAGCGTGCGGCAGGCCGCCGCCCACGCCGTGGGCCTGCACCGCGACGCGGGCGGGCTCGAAGCCCTGGCCGCGATCGCCGCCGCCGACGCGGACGACGCCGTCCGACGCGAGGCGGCGACGGCCCTCGGCCGCATCGGCAAGCCCGAGGCGGTGCCGCACCTGCTCGCCGCCCTCGGCACCGGCGGCGACCGGTTCCTCGAACACGCGCGGATCCACGCCCTGATCGAAATCGCCGATCCAGAGGCCACCGCCGTCGGCCTCCGGTCGTCCGACCCCGGGGTGCAGCGGGCCTCGCTCGTGGCGCTCGACCAGATGGATGTCCGCCCCGTGGACCCCGCCCGCTTCGATGCCGCGAAGTGGCGGGCGGGTCGCCCGCTGACCCGCGAGATGGTCGCCCCGTTGCTCAACAGCCCCGACGCGGCGCTGCAGCGGACGGCGTTCGCGATCGTCGCCGCGCGGCCGGAGTGGTCCGCCGCGGTGGTGGCGGTCGTCCGCGAGTGGCTGGCCGCACCCTCGCTCTCCGCCGCCAGCCGCGAGCTGCTCCGCTCGGCGGTGCTGGCCTGTAGCCGTGACGCGAGCCTGCAAGACGCCGTCGGTGCGGCGCTGCAGGCGGGCCGGCTGCCGGTCGACACCCGGATCCTGCTCCTCGAGACGCTCGCCCAGACGCCGCTGGACAAACCCGCCGCCGAGCTGGCCGCCGGGATCGCCCGCTGCCTCGAGGATGCCGACCCCCGGGTCGTCGAGCAGGCGGTCGTGACCGTGCGATCCGCCGGCTCCGCCGCCTTCGACGCGGCGCTGCTGCGGCTCGGCGGCGACGACCAACGGCCGGCGGAGATCCGCACCGTGGCCCTGGCGACCGTGGCGCCGCGGCGGGATGCGACCGACGACGCCGCGTTCGCGTTCCTGCTCGGCCGGCTCGCGGAGGACGTGCCGCCGCTCTCGCGGCTCGCCGCCGCCGACGCCCTCGGACGGTCGCGGCTCTCCGACGCCCAGCTCGAGCGGCTCGCCGCGGCCCTCGAGACGGCGGGCGTGATGGAGGCTCCGCGGCTCCTCGCCGCCTTCGAGCAGGCGACGAGCGCGGAGGTCGGCGGGCGGCTGGTCACGGCCCTGCTTGCGTCGCCCGCGGCGGGCAATCTCTCCGTGGATGCCCTGCGGAAGACGCTCGCCCGCTTCCCGGAGGCCGTCCGCGTGTCGGCCGCCCCGCTCTTCGCGCGACTCGAGGCCGACGCGGAACGGCAGCAGGCCCGGCTCGCGGAACTCGCGCCGGTGCTCTCCGGCGGCGACGCCTACCGCGGCCGCGGCATCTTCTACGGCAATCGCGCGGGCTGCGGCAACTGTCACCAGGTGGGCACGGAAGGGGGCCGGATCGGCCCGAACCTGTCGCAGATCGGCACGATCCGCGCCGCCCGCGACCTGCTCGAGGCGATCGTCTGGCCGAGCGCCAGCATCGTCCGCGGCTACGAGCCCTGGACCGTGGTCACCGCCGACGGCCGGGCGATCACCGGCATGCTCGGCCGCGACACCGCCGACGCGATCTACGTCATCACCCCCGATCGTTCCGAGGTGCGGGTCGCCCGGTCCGACATCGAGGAGCTCACGCCCGGCCGCGTCTCGATCATGCCGCAGGGCCTCGATGCCCAGCTGACCCGCGCCGAGCTCGCCGACCTGATCGCCTACCTGCAGTCGCTGAAGTAGCGATTGTCGGCGTCAGGGGGCCGGAGTCGGGGCGTGCTCGCCGGCCACGGGCCGCAGCTCGATGTTCCTGAAGCACACCTCCGCGCACTCGCTCTGGAGGAGGATCTTTCCCGACCGGGGCGTCGCGTCGAACCCCTCGTTGACGACCACGCCGTTGAGGATCACCCGCACGAGCCGGCCGGCGCAGACCACCTCCAGCGTGTTCCACTCGCCGACGGGCTTCTCCACGTCGCGCGGGCCGCGGAAGCCGAGTTCGTCCTTCCAGCCCGGATCGCGGTAGGACGGGTTGACGTGCTTGCGGTTTCCGCGGCCGAACACCTCGCGGCCGCCTCCCTTCTCCCACACGACGTCGCCGTTCTTCTCCCGACGCACCTCGCAGGTCAGCGACACCTCGTGGGGAGACGGCTCGAGCCCCTTCGACATCACCATGATGAACTCGCCGGTCGCCCCCTCGACGATGTTCGCCTCGATCGAGGGCATCCAGGCGCCGGTGAAGCCGTCGGGGCCGATGCCGTGCACGAGGAGGCCCGTGTCGCGGGCATTCTTCTCCCGCGGGGCCCAGGTCTTCCCGCCCCACTTGAAGTCGAGGACGAGGTGGTAGTCGTGGTAGGTCCGCTTGGTGGCGACGTAGCCCAGCGACTCGCCACTCACGCACAGCATGCCGTCGCGGACGCGGAACACGCCCTTCGGGTCGTCGTACTTGGCGTCCATGAGCCACGTGTACCAGCCGTCGAGGTCGCGGCCGTTGAAGAGGACGATCTTCCCGTCGCGCGGGCTGATGCTCTCCGGCTCGGCCGCCGCCGCGGCGGACGTCAGGGCGAGCACGAGCACCTGCAGGGCGAAGCGTCGCATGGGTCGTTCTCCGAGTGGCGAGTACGCGGACCGGTCGGGCCGGCGGCTCGCCGCAGGGTACCGTCGGGGACGGACGGCGTCGAACGCAGGGCCCCGTCTCGGGGCCACGGGCCGGCCCCGCCGCCGCGTCAACTGTGTTATGCTATCGGCGTTCTGGAGACCGGATCCATGCAGCGATTCCCCCGCGGCGTCCTCCTCGCCATCGTCCTCTGCCCGTGCTGGCCGGCGACCGCCGACGAGGCGGTCGCCCCGCAGGGCGTGATCCGACCGTTCGCCGAGCCGGGCCTCGCCGCCTTGACGACCTGGCTCAGGGAAACGAAGCACGACGATCCGCAGGGCGTGTTCCGCCTCGAGGACGGCGTGCTGCGCTGCGGCGACGAGGACATGGGCTACGTGGCGACGAAGCAGGCCTACCGCGACTACCACCTGTCCGTCGAATACCGGTGGGGACGCAAGCGGGCCAAGCCGACGAGCGTGCGGAACACCGGCGTCCTCCTCAATGCCATCGGCCCCGACGGCTCGGCCAAGGGCCTGTGGATGACCTGCGTCGAATGCCAACTGGCCCAGGGCTGCGAGGGGGACCTGATCGTGATCCCCGGCACGAAGGCCGACGGCACGAAGTTTCCCGCCACGATCACGAGCGACACCCGCGTCGCCGAGGACAAGAACACCCGCTGGGACCCGCGGGGCCAGCCCACCGTCTACTCCGGCAAGCAGTTCTGGTGGTCGCAGCACCAGCCCTTCTTCAAGGAGGACTACGACGCCCGCGGCACGGCCGACGTCGCCAGCCCCGTCGGCGAGTGGACCAAGGTGGAATGCCTGTGCTCGGGATCGAAGATCACGATCAAGATCAACGGCCAGACCGTCAACGAGTGCCGCGACGCCGTGCCGGCGGCCGGCAAGATCCTCCTCCAATCCGAGGGGGACGAGGTGTTCTTCCGCAATCTCGAGATTCGGCCGCTGTCGGCCGAGTGATCCCGCCCCGCCCGGAGCCCGCCATGCAGCCGTCCTCGCGCGCCAGTCGCCGCTCGTTCCTCGGCACCACCTCGCTCGTGGCGGGTGCCGCCGCCCTCGCCGCCCCGGCGGTCCACGCCGCCGGCGACGACCGGCTCAAGGTCGGCATCGTCGGCTGCGGCGGCCGCGGGGCGGGCGCGGCGTCCCAGGCGCTGTCCACCAAGGGCCCCGTTGTCCTGTCGGCGATGGGCGACCTGTTCCCCGACCGCCTCGACCAGTGCCTGCGGAGCCTACAGGCGATGGACACGGTCGGCGACAAGGTCGACGTCCCCGCGGAGCGGCGGTTCACCGGCTTCGACGCCTACAAGCGGGTGCTCGACACCGGGGTCGACGTGATCCTGCTGACCACGCCCCCGCACTTCCGTCCCGCGCAGATCGAGGCTGCCGTCGCCGCCGGCAAGCACATCTTCGCGGAGAAGCCCTGTGCCGTCGACGCCCTGGGCGTGCACCGGGTGCTCAAGGCCACGGCCGACGCCCGTGCCAGGGGCCTGTCGCTCGTCTCCGGGCTCACGCTCCGCTACATGGACTCCTTCCGCGAGGCCATCCGCCGCGTCCACGACGGGGCGATCGGCACGGTGCGGACGCTGCTCGCGAACGACTACCGCAACTCGATCTGGTCGCTGCCACGGAAGCCCGATTGGACGGACATGCACTGGCAGATGCGAAACTGGCCCCACTTCACCTGGCTGTCCGGCGACTTCAACGTCGAGCAGCACGTGCACAACCTCGACGTCTGCGCCTGGGCCATGGGCGACAGGTATCCGGTGCGGGCCATCGGCCTCGGCGGCCAGCAGGTCCGCAAGGAGCCGGGGAACATCTTCGACCACCACAGCGTCGTCTACACGTACGAGGACGGCGCCCAGCTGGTGAGCAACTGCCGACAGATCCCCGGCTGCGTGCAGGACATCAGCGTGCAGGTGCTCGGCACCAAGGGCACGCTGCAGCTCAAGGAGCGGAAGGGGGGCGTGAACATCACGGGTGACCAGCCGTGGGAGTTCGACCGCGAGTCCACCAACGGCTACCAGGTCGAGCACGACGAGCTCTTCCAGGGCATCCGCGACGGCAAGCCGGTCAACAACGGCGAGTCGCTCGCCAAGAGCACGCTCCTGGCGATCATGGGCCGACTGGCGACCTACACCGGGCAGGAGATCACCTGGGACATGGCGTGGAACTCGAAGGAGGACCTGACGCCGGCGAGCTACGAGTGGGGCGACCTGCCGATGCCGCCGGTGGCCATGCCGGGCAAGACGAAATACGTGTAACACCCGGCACTCAACCGCGGGAAGAGAGGAACACGACCATGCAACCGACGTTCGTCGATGGCTTCACCAGGCGGGGCTTCCTGGGCACCGCGGCCGCCACGCTCGCGGCGACGCAGGCTGCGATCCGCGGCGGCGCAGCGGACACGCCCGCCGCGCCGGCCAAGGGCAAGCCGACGATCTTCCAGCATGCGTGCATGACGATCGTCTACGGTGCGTTTCCCCTGGAGCGGGCGCTCACCGGGATCGCCGGTGCGGGCTACAAGTTCGTCGCCTGGGGCACCCGGCACAAGGAAAACGCGGGCGAACCGGTGCCTGTGATGGCGGAGGACGCACCGGCCGAGCAGGCCAAGGCTCTCGGCAAGCGGTGCCGCGACCTCGGCCTCGAGCCGGTGATGATGTTCTCCACCATCTATCCCGAGAAGCCCAACGCCGTCGCCGTGCTCACGCAGCGGATCAAGCAGGCGGCGGCGGCCGGCATCGGCCAGGTGCTGACCTTCGGCCACACCGAGGGGGGCGACCGGAAGCTGTGGATCGAGCGGTTCAAGCAGCTCGGGCCCGTGGCCCGCGACCACGGCGTGACGATCGTCGTCAAGCAGCACGGCGGCACCACCGGTACCGGCGAGGCGCTCTCGGCGATCGTCAAGGAGGTCGCTGACCCCAACGTGTGGGTCAACTACGACGCCGGCAACGTGATGGACTACCTGAACCTCGATCCGATCCCCGACGTCGTGAAGACCGCCCCCGAGATCCGCAGCTTCTGCATCAAGGACCATCGCAACTGGCCGCAGGACCAGGACTGCGGCCCGGGCTTCGGCGAGATCGACCACTACCGGCTCTTCGAGCCGGTGGCCTTCACGGGCCTGACGATGCCGTTGGCCTACGAGAACATCTTCGCCCCCTCGATGCCGCGGCCCGCCGCCCCCGAGGGCGTCGACGCCCTGGCCCGACGGGCCCGCGAATACTGCGAGACCGTGATCGCCGGCGTGCACGCGGCCCTGGCGCCGAAGCCGTAGGGCCCGACGAACGTCCCGTCAGCCGACGCGCACCGGCTTGCCGCCGGCGGCCGCGCTCGCGTCGGCGGCGAACACCGCGTCGAAGGTCCGCTTCGCCTCGCGGAGGCTCGTGAGCGGCATGTCCTGCCCCTTGTCGAGGGCGTCGAAGAACGCCTGGAACTGGGCCTGGTAGGGGTGGTCGGAGACGTCGCCCGAGTCGACGAGTTTCATCGCCAGCTCGCTCCACCGGTGCCGGTCCGTGTGCAGCTTCTGGGAGTGGAAGCGGTTGTCGAGCAGGCTGCCCTCGCTGCCGACGAGGTGCGTGTGGAAGTAGTAGGGCTGCAGGCAGTCGACGATCGCGGCCGTCTTCCCCACCGCGCCGTTGGCGAAGTGCACGATCGTCACGCTCGACGTGTCGTATTCGTAGGGACCGAAGATCTCGCTGTGAGACCGGGTGGCGAGGCTGGAGACGGTCTTCACCTCGCTGCCCATCACGAGCAGGAGGGCGTCGAGGGCGTGGCAGCCGGCGGTGAGCAGGGCGCTGCCCCCGTCCTTCTTGCCCACGTTCCAGCGGAACTGGCCGTACCACGGGCCGATGCCATGGTAGTAGTCCACCTCGCCGTAGTGGAGGCGACCGAGCAGCCCCTCGTCGATGACCGCCTTCGTGGCGAGGAACTGCGACGAGAACCGGGCCTCGAAGCAGACGCAGCCCTTGACCCCCGCCTTGGTCGCCGCGGCGACGATGTCGGCCACCTCCTCCGGCGTGTTGGCCATCGGCTTCTCGAGGATGAAGTTCTTGCCGGCCCGGGCGGCGGCCACGGCGTGGTCGCGGTGCAGGCTCGGCATGCTCGTGACGTCGACGACGTCGACGGCCGGGTCGGCGAGCATGGCGTCCAGGTCGCGGTACACGCGGATCGGCGATCCGTACTTCGCCGACAGTTCCGCGGCGTCGAGCGGCCGCGACGAGCAGACGGCCGTGACGCGGCCCTGCCGGGTGGCGTTGATGGCGGCGATGTGGGCGGTGGCGGCCCAGCCGTAGCCGACGAGACCGACGTTGTGGGTGGACATGGCCATGCTCCTGGCGACGACCGATCACTCGCCGAGCATTATGGCCGCGGAACTGGCGGCGCCCACCCGCCCGCACTCGTCCACGGGCCCTCCCTCGAACCGGTTGAGGCGGGGGCCGGTCATGCGGGGGCGACCTCGACGGCGGAGGCAGCGAGCACCTCCGCCGCGGGCCGCGGCATGCCGAACAACTCTCCCTGGAACAGGTCGACGCCGTCCTCGACGAGACGGGCCAGTTGGTCCGCACTCCGCGTGTATTCGGCAACGGTCGTGATCCCACGAGCGCGACAGAGGCTCACCACGGTGCGGACGAAGTCGCGCTGCAGCGGATCGTCGTCGACGTACCCGGTCACGATCTGGTCGAGCTTCACGATGGCGATCGGCAACTGGGTCAGGTAGTGCAGGCGGCAGATGCCGCTGCCGAAGTCGTCGATCGCGACCGCGACGCCTGCCGCCGCGAGGCTCTCGAGCCGGGGCCGCACGACCTCTTCCGGCGCGGCCATGCACCGGGACGCGATCTCCAGGATGAGCCGACGCCCCCCGTCCGGCACCCGCCGGATGAGGTCGAGGAACGATGCGGGAAACGCGTGCGAGACGAACGTCTCGTAGGTGACGTTGACCGAGAGCCGTGCGTCAGGATGCGACTCCAGGATCTCGAGAGCCCTTTGCAGCATCATGCGGTCGAACCGTTCGAGCAGCCGTTTCGCCCGGCCCGCCATGAAAAAGTCGGCCCGCGACGCCATCTGCCGGTTGCCGGTGCTGAACCGGGCCAGCGCCTCGTGGAAACCGGCCCGACCGTGACGATCTCTCGCCACCGGCTGCAGCCACACCTCCCATGAGCCGAGGTCCATGCTCGTGGTCAGTTCCCGGGCCTGCACGCCACTGAACCCGGCCGCCCCGGCGACGACCACGCGGTTGCCGCCAGCCGCGCGTGCCTCGCCGGCCGCGGCTTCCGCGAGCCGCATGGCGAGATCGTGGTCGTTGTCGGTCACGCGGGCCACGCCGATCGAAGCCCGCAGCGTGAACCGCGGTTCGTAGCCCGGCACCTCGATGTCTCCCAACAGGCGGAGCAACTGCTCCGCCCGGTGCCGAGGCTCGTCTTCCACGGCATCGGAAACATAGGCGAAGAAAGAGTCTCCCATCAGGCGGCTCGTGACCGCCGGATGGGGAAAGACCTGGTTCAAGGCCGATGCCACACTTTGCAGCACCACGTCGGTCTCCCGGTGCCCGATGTAGCTGCCGATTGCCGTGAACTCGTCGAGCGTGGCCAGCATCACGGTGGCCTCACCCGCCAGCGGTCCCTGCTGCTCGCGGGCCTCGAGAATGCGCGACAACGCCCAGCGGTTGAGAAGCCCCGTGATCGGGTCCCGATCGTTGCCGCGGCGGCCGACGATCGGCCCGCCACCGATCAGCGGCTGGACGAGCACCGCGACGCGGCCGGGGACGACGCTCCGCACCGCCAGGGACACCGTCAGATGCCGGCCGTGCTCGCCGAGGAGCCGCACGATGCAAAACCGCGCCACGCCGGGGTGGGCCTGCCCGAGCACGTGGGCGATCGCGCTGCGGTCGAGCGGCTCGACGAGCGAGAGCAGCGAGTCACCGGAACGAAGGCGACAGCCGCCGATGATCACGCCGCCGGGCCTGGTGGCGCCGGTGACGACGATGCCGCCCTGGTCAACTTCGATGAGGTCCGGGCCGAGGGGATGCTCGATGATGCCGGGCAGGCGGATCGCCCGGCTCACCGCCTCGAGCACGTGCCAGCAGAGGTCCGGCAGCGGCTGGCCACTGCGGATCGTGTCGACCACGCCCCGGAACGGCGCTTCACCGGCCGCGAACGATCCGGCCGAGTCCGAGACCAGCAGGATCGGCACGCCCGGGAGATCCACCGAGGTCTCGACGACGACCGCACGGGCGTCTGGCGGATCGACCACCACCACCAGGAGGGCCGGAGGTCCGTCCGCCACCCGATGCAGCTCCGACCTGTCGTGGGCTTCCGCCACCTCGACAGGATGGACGCTGAGCGCGGCGATGAGGTCGGTGCCCACGCCGGGGCCACAGACCCTGACGACAATGCGGGGGAGCGCGAGTTCCACGGAACACCTCGGACCTGATGGCCAACACACCAGGGGGCGGAACTCTACGGATCGCGACGCATCCCGGGAAAATGACGGCTGGCTTCGGCCCCGGAACAGAGCGCGACATTTCCCCGAGATCCGCGGCGGGCGTAGGGTTCCGCATGCCGTGGACACCGACTCTCGCCGTGCCTCCCGACGCGCTGCCCCGCTGGCTCTGGCTGGCGGTGACGATCGGCCCCGACATCGTGCTGCTGGCGCTGGTCCTGTGGCTCGGGCGACTCCTGGTGCAGACCCGCCGCAGGTCTCAGTCGGTCACCGCGGGACAGGACACGCAGCAGGAATCGGCCCGGCTGCTCAAGGCCGTCGCCGCCGAACGCAACCGGCTCCGGGCAACCCTGGAGGGCATGTTCGACCCGCTCGCGATCGTCGAGCCGGTGCGCGACGGCGACGGCCACGTCGTCGACTTCGTCTATCTCGACGTGAATCCCGCCGCGTCCGCCTGGTTCAAAGCCGACCGCCGCCATCTGGTGGGCGGGCGACTGTGCCGGACGTTTCCCGAGTTCGAGTCGTCGGGGCTGCTGCGGGCGTTGGCTGCGGTGGTCGACACGGGCCGGCCGCTCATGCTGGACGACTTTCCATTCATGCTGCGCGGCGTCGGGCTGCGGCGGCTCGACGTGCGGGGCATCCGTGGCGACGACTGGCTCAGCCTGGCGTGGCGGGACGTCACCGAGCGGCACGATGCGGCCGAGAAAATCGCCGCCTCGGAGGAGCAATTCCGCCTCCTGGCGGAGAACTCGAGCGACGTCATCCTCCGGCTCGACGCCCACGACAAGGTCCTGTGGCTTTCCCCCTCGGTCGCGCCCGTCCTCGGCTGGACGCCGGCGGACGGCATTGGCCGCGACGCCAAGGAGTTTCTCGCCACCGCGGCGAACCGGGAACAGTACGAAAGCGACAAGGCCCGGGTGCTGGCGGGCCAGGCCGCCACGTCCCGCGCCCAGGTTCGCTCCGCCTCGGGCGACGTCCACTGGGTCGAGATCAACTCCTTTCCCTATCGGACGTCCGAGGGAATCGTGAGCGGCATGGTGGCCTCCCTGCACGTCATCGACGCGGAGGTGCGGATGGAGCAGGACCTCGAGCGCCGGGCCAGCATCGACGAACTGACCGGGCTGCTCAACCGCCGGGAACTGCTGGAGCGGCTCGCCGCCGCCGTCGCGCGTCGCGAGCTGGCGATCGGCCTGCTGTGGTGCGACATCGACGGCTTCAAGGGGATCAACGACGCCCACGGCCATGCCGCCGGCGACGCCGTGCTGGCGGCCCTGGGCGAGAGGATTCGCGGCTGCCTGCGGTCGAGCGACGACCTCGGCGGCCGGATCGGCGGCGACGAGCTGGTCGTAGTGCTCCACGGGATCGACGGCTTGGCCGAGGCGGCCGCCTGCGGCGAGAACCTGCGCCGTCGCGCGACGGAGCCGATCACCTTCGGGGGCGAGTTGATCGTGGCCACGCTGAGCATCGGCGCGACGCTCGTCGGGGTCGACGAGGGGGTCGATGCCCTCCTGGCCCGCGCCGACGACGCGATGTACCAGGCGAAGCAGCACGGCAAGAACCGCGTGGTCGTCGCCCCATCCTCCGCCGTCGTCAAGGCGGCGTC
The DNA here is from genome assembly GCA_044238145.1 of Pirellulales bacterium. Classification (GTDB taxonomy): domain Bacteria; phylum Planctomycetota; class Planctomycetia; order Pirellulales; family UBA1268; genus QWPN01. The sequence goes on from JBIIDT010000018.1 coordinate 38,893, forward strand.
GTGAGTCCGCCGTCCGCGGCTCCTTCGATGGTCGACACGAAGTCGCTCATGGCCTGTCGCGACATGTCCTCGAGCGGCGCGATCAAGTCGCAATGGCTGAACACCCGAATCAAGAACCGGGGCACGGCGGGCCCCTGGTTCAAGGAGGCAAACGGCTCCTCGATGATGCTGATCACCGCCTCGTCGCGGCCATCCCCGTCCACGTCGCCGAGCACGAACGACACGTTGGTGTCGATGGCCCCCCAAAGCGGCGTCTGCACCTTGTCGCCGTGGTCGCACTTGCGCAACTTCGGCGCCAGGTCGGTCAGCCAGAACTGCCGTTCTTCCGGCCGGCACAGCAGGGTGACCGTCGTGACGTTCGGGTTGTCGAGAAACGGCCGTAGCGTGGCGTTGAACACTTCCTGGCGGCGGAACATGCGGCAGCAGGCGTTGAACCAACGCACATCGCCGTACACGGTCGTGGCGAAGTCGGCGAACTCCTGCCGCATCCGTTTCGGGCCGACGAGATGGACGTCGGCCTGCTTTCCAGCCGTCAGGTTGGCGACATGCCTTTTAATGACGTCGAGCTTGTCGAACTGCCGATGCTCGCGGGCCTCGCGCCGCAGGTCGCGGATCAGCAGCAGGGCACAGAGCAAAAGGATGATGCCCCGGCCCACGGTCTCCGAAACGAGCCCCATGAAGCTGAGGAGCATCGCCACGAGCGCCGCCATGATGCCGGCGACGACGTCCCAGTCGATGCGCAGCCAGAATCGCAGCGACACGATGCTCCTCCTCGGCGACCACCGAAGACAAGGGGCTGCATCCTGCCGCGTGACCGGCGGGCCGCGTGCGTGCGGCACCACTCTCTGATGGGAAACCCTACTCGCAGGGCCACAGTCGCGGCGAGCGTGGATGCGTGGTCACGGACGGAACGAGCGCGACAGTTGCGGGCCGCCTCACGGACCGTGGAGCTGCCGGGGCCGTGGCCCGGGGCTGGGTGCCGGCGCGGGCCGGGCCAGCCACCTGCGGCGGTCGGAGCGAAAGTCAACGCTTCGCTCGACCGCCAAGCCAGCGGCGACGGCGGAGCATGCAAAAGCTGCCGCCGCCCAGCCCGGCGAGGGCCATGGCGATGGTCGATGGTTCCGGGACGGCCACGACCGTGATCACCTGCGACATCGCATAGAGGGGATAGACGGTTGCCAGCGGATCGTTGCTGAGCGCAGCCCATCCGTTGGCCGACGCCCCGGCACGCCCGGCCAGCGGATACAGGGTGCTAGGCACCACCTGGGAGTTCATAAAGTCGTAGCTGTTGTACGGGACGGTCTGGCCGAGCGCCGCGGTCACCGTGCCGGTCGGAAAACCGCTCGAATCGTAGGCGTTCGCGGTGGCCGGACTGCCGTCGATGTCGAAGCCGGTCCATACCAACTGACTGCCGTTCACCTGCGCCAGGTTGCCGCTGCCGTTGATCGTCCAGTCAATCGCGGCGAGGTGCTGATTGAAGCCGGACGTTTGCCAGAACGCGGAGCCGTTGGTCACGTTCGAAACCAATGCCCCGTTCAAATTGAACACCCGGATCGCATTCGCCTGCGAGCTGAATCGCGAGTTGTCGGTCCGCGGATTCGACGACGGCGTCCCGGCGATGGCCTGCCACGTCAGGCTCGCCCCGCCGTAGGTGATGCCGGACAACCCCTGCGAGTTGACGAACGCGTCGTAGTCGTTGGTCGACGTACTCGATCCGGTCGTCCCGCCGGCCGTCACGACGGCGAGACGGAACGTGTCCCCCGGGTTCAGGCCCCAGGAGAGCGGATTGATGACGACTGCTGCGTGAACCGTGGATGGAACCAGCAGGACGACGAGGGCCGCGACCTGTGCGAGGCGCCACGTGATGAACGAACGGCAGAGCAGGGACATGGAGGCACTCCTTTGCAGACGGATGGCGGACGCCCCGCCACGACCGCGACGAGCATTCGGGACGGCAACCCGCGGACCTCACGCAGGGCGACCAATTGATCGTCGCCGCGGCGGCGGGTGCCAGCACGAGCCGTTTTTCCTGAGACTGGGAACTCGCAGCCGCAGGAATCTAACGCCTTGCCTGCCGGGGCGCCTACCCGCCAACTTCCGCAGTGATCTCCGACCATCGCTGGTGACGGCACCGTGCGCCGCCGCCCGCGGCGGGCAGCGCGGTGTCAGCGGCCCGGCGACGCCCCGGCGGCGGCCGGCCACAGTCCCCGCAGCATCGCGATCGACTCATCGACGAGGATCCGACCGCTCGACGGTCGCCATGTGCCAACGCCACTTGGCGGGGCGATCTGGCGGCACGGACTCCGCGGCCACGAGGCAGCGGTCGCGGTCGGCGGGCGTCACCAACTGTTGCGGCAGGTCGAGGGTGCGTACGACATGCCGCAGCACGGGTGTCGGACTCGCCTCCCGCTTGGCGATCTCGAGGACGTCGCGCACACCGGCGACGATCCGGCGGGCGACCTCCTCGCGGGCGGAGATCCCGCGGCGGCGGCGCATCGCCTCCTCCGCGGCACCGCGCACCAGCGGCCGGGGCACGCTGCCGGCGGCGGCGGCACATTGCGGCAGGAGAAACACGTCGGGGCCGCAGAGCCCGGCGAGGGCGGCCCGGGTCTCGTGCCAGAAGTCGGCCGAGATCTGGTGGAGTTGCTCGCTTTCCTGAGCGGGACAGGCGATGTTGACGATCAGGCCTGTGAGCCGGTCGTCGGGCGTCCAGAACCCGACGACGCCCAGTGCCGTGTCGGGGGCCCCCTCCAGCGAGTCGAAGTCATCGGCGGCGGTCGAGGAACTGGGGCGGCATCAGGGCGAGTTGCACCTGGGCGGCGTGCGGACGGTGACGACCGCGGCCGCCCGCTCCCTGGCGACGCACGAGGGCGTCGTCCTTCTCGACGGCCTTAAGGGCGCGCCGGAGGAAGCGATCGAGTTCTTGGCCGCGAACCGCGACGTGAAACTGCCCCGGGCCCTGCGGCCGCGACTGCAGGTCGCGCCGTGAGGCGCACGGCTGCGGACGCCGTGTGCTGCCTCCGAGACGGTGCAACACGAAAGTCGAATCGCTCTAGCGGGTCGCCTCGAGAAGGAACGGCGTCATGGCGGCGGCGATCTCACGGTGGCCAGCCTCGTTCGGGTGCAGCCCGTCCGGCAGGTTTTCCGGGCTCACCACACCGAGCAGGCTGATGAACCGCACCTGCTTTCGGGCGGCGAGCTCGCGATAGGCTCGCTCCAATTCCTGAAGGATGGGCGGGCAGATGTCGTAGCCTTTTTTCACGTTGCGCTCGCACCGCGACGCCATGCGAGGGTCCGTTCCGAGGGGCTTCCGCATGATCTCGGCGTTGACGTTGCACGGGGCCACGAGGATCACGTCCTGCGGCGGCACCTTCGCCAGCGCGGTGTCGATGGCCTGCTCCATGTTGGCCACGCAGGATGCAACCTTCTTGTCGGGCGGCGCCGGATTGCGTGCCGGCAGGTCGTTCACGCCGAGGCAGAAGATGACCCGATCGAACCTGGCCCCGTCGGCCACGGCAGCCGCGAAGGTCTCCGCGGCGGCGGCGGTCTGCCGTCCACCCTTGCCGCAATTGATCGTGTCGATCGCGGCGTGCTCGCCGACCAGTTTCACCCAGCCGGGATCCGCCTCCGTGATCGAGTCGCCGATGCAGAGCACGGTCTGCACGTCGCCGTCCGCCCCCGCCGCCGCGAACGACGCGAGGGCGGTCACGATGGATGCCGACAGCCTATGAATCGTGGGCGACATGAGTGCTCTCCATGGGATGTGATCCGGGGGTATCGTGCCGGACCGGGGGTCTGCGCGAAGAACGTGGCCGATGACGGAGGGAAAGGGCGCGGCGTCAATTCACTTCTTCGTATTATCGCCTGCCCAACGCCAATGCGAATAGAACGCCCTCGAGTTCTTCCACGAGTCATGGCTGGTTTTCGAGGCCGTTTGGCCGTCAGCAACGCGGAACGGTCGTTGCGATCGCGCGCAAAAACGCAAAGCGCTACCGAAAACATCCAAAGCTTTGCAGGGCGCCGTCACGCTTTCTGGCAACCTTCCGGCGAGCGTGGCCGCGCCACGCACCAGAATGACCTCGGGCAGCGGCCTGCCACAGCCACCCATCGCGACACATGGACGTGGTCTTTCTTCCGCTGCCCGGCACGCCGGGCAGAGGGGCGGTTGGCCGGACCGGCACCGACGGCCGCTTCGAGATGGTGGCGGTGGTGGGGGGCGCGACGCGCGTGCTCAAAGGGGCGCGTCCGGGCCGGTATCGCGTGGTGCTCGCCGAGCCCGAGTTGTATGCGCCGGACGGTACGCCCCAGCCGCGACCGAATCCGCAGGCAGCGTCGTGATCCCCCAACGCTACATGGCCCCGACCGCATCGCCGCTCGAGGTCGAGGTGATCGCCGGCATGCCCGACGTGGTGCTCGATTTGCCCGCGAAGTAGGGGTCGAGATCACGCTGTCACCGTCCACCCTGCGCTCGTTCGTGCCGCCCGTTCTCTTTTGCCCGCCTTCCCGCCCGGAGCCGCTCCCATGCATCCGCCTCTGATCCGCCTGATGCGAGGCCTGCTCGTCGCCTTGGGGCTGCTGGCCCGATCCGCCGCGGCGCTCGACTGGCTTCGCGACGGCGAACTCACTCCCTGCGAGCGTGCGGAAGGCGTCGCCGCGCCGGTGCCGCCCTGGAAGGACGACAGGCTCCGCGCGCCGCGGCGATCGGCGCCGACGGCCGCATCTACTTCGGCGGCAAGGTGGTCCGCATCGGCAACGGCGGCGGCCTCGGCTGGTGGGATACGCGGAAGCTGGAGGCGGGCGGCTTCCACGAGCCGTTCGAGCGGGACACGATCCACTGGATGTGCGCGGCCGCCGAGGGCCGCTATGTCGTCTGCTCGACGAAGCCGGTCGCCGGCCGGACCGACCCCGATTCCAAGCCCCCACGCGGCCGGCTCTTCGTCTACGACACCGCGAAGCACGAACTGGTGCACGCCGTGGACGACGAGCGGCTCGAGCACTTCCCTGGCTTCATCACGGAGGCGGTGCCGGGGCTCGTGCTGGGCTACGCGCCGCGGAAGCACGAGGCCGACGGCGGCCTGCTCTACGGCTTCGATCCGGCCGCCGGGAAGGTACTGTGGACCAAGCCCGTGCCGCACCCCCCGCAGACGTCGTTTTCCTTCATGCGGCGCGGCCGCTATGAGTTCGACCGTGGGCCCGACGGCTTCGTCTGGTGCAACATGGGGGGCACGCTCGTGCGGATCGACCCACGGACAGCCGAGGTGCATCCCGTGGGACAGATGGAGCAAAACCCGCTCGTCTTCCTCGACGGCGACGTCTACGTGGCCGGGGCGGAGAAGTTCCGTAAGATCGTCGGGATTCCCGCGGTGACAGCCAAGGAGTGACGGCAGCATGCCCAGGAAACCGAGCCGCATTGCCCCCGACTGGTGGGACTACACCACGCTCGACGACGGCCTGATCAGCGACGCCGCGGCCCTGACGGCCGAATCACTCGCCGGGCTGTCGCGGCCGGGCTTTCGCGTGGTGCTCTACGACACGCTGGAGGAGTTTTATCTGGCCGAGGCCCTGGAATACATCGCCGCCTGGCGGCAGGCGACCGCGGACGATCCCGTCGGCATCTGCGGTCCGATCGGGCCCACGGAGCAGCTGCCGCTGGTCGCCCGTCTGGTCAACGCGCTCGACCTCGACCTGCGGCACGCGCACTTTTGGGGCATGGACGAGTGGTGCGAGAACGGCCGCGAGGTGCCCGTCTCGCATCCGCTCTCCTTCGAGCGGGCCGATCGCGAACTGTGCTTCGACCGCATCCGCCCCGAGCTGCGGATGCCGGAGGCGAACCTGCATTTCCCGAAGGCCGACGTGCGGGACTACGTCGCCAGCTGGGACACGGCCCGGTGTGCCGTGATGCAGGGCGGGCAGGGTGAGATCAAGCACTGGGCGTTCAACGATCCCCTGCGCCGCACGGGCCGGCACCAGGACGCCCCGCCGTCGCCGGAGGAATACCGGGCGCTATCGACGCGGGTGGTCGAACTGCACCCGATCACGCTCGCGCAGAACGCCCGCACCAGCGGCGGCGGCAACGTCACCATGGTGCCGACCCAGGCGATCACGGTGGGCCCCGCCGAGACCTGGAAGGCCGAGAAGGTCTCGATCTGGCACGCCGGCATGCACGACAACCCGCTCGGGCAGCGGCTCACGGCCCTGATGATCGCGAAGCGGGTCGTCGACACGAGCGTGCCGATGTCGCTCCTGGCCGATCATCCGCACGTGCAGTTCAACTACTATCGCGGCGGGCTGGGCACGTGTGCCGTGACGATGCACTGATCATGGGCACGAAGCACTTCGAGGGCCGGCACCGGGTTCCCGCGGCCGTCGTCTGCGTGCCCGAGCGCTTCGTTCCGCTCGCCACGGGCTCCGACGGCGTGACCGACCGACCATCCAAGGCATCCGGGTATACTCGTCGCAGGCGGCCCCGAGAGGACGTGATTTCGCATGCCAGCGACCCTATTTGCCATCGCCACC
>JBIIDT010000071.1:0-14482 GCA_044238145.1 Pirellulales bacterium
TCGCGGCCGTCGAGCGGCGCGCCGGGCGGCCGGCCGCCGGCGAGCGCCGCACACGTGGGCAGCAGGTCCATCACGGTGGCGACCTCGTCGCACACCCGCCCCGGCGGGATCGTCCCGGGCCAGCGCATGATGCACGGCACGCGGACGCCCCCTTCCAGGCAGGTGCCCTTGCGGCCCGCGAGCGGCCCGGCCGAGCCGCCGGGGCCGAGGTCTTTCTGATAGACCTTCGCCGGTCCGTTGTCGGACGTGACGACGACGAGCGTGCGGTCGGCGAGGGCGTGGTCGGCCAGGGTGGCGAGGATTTTTCCGACCGCGGCGTCGAGTTCCGCCACCGCGTCGCCGTAGGGGCCGCGGCCCGAGCGGCCGCGCCAGGCGGCGGGCGGCGCCACCTCCTGGTGCGGCATCGGCTGGGGGACGTAGAGCAGGAAGGGCTTCTCGGCATGGCGGGCGATGAAGTCGCAGGCCGCGGCGGTGAACCGCTCCGTCAGGCCACCGAACGCCTCGGGGCCGCGGAGCCGCTCGACCTCCTCCTCACCGCGGAGCAGGGGAATGAAGTCGGGCCAGGCCGCGGTCCACGCGGGCTTCGCCCACGGCGCGCCGCGGTACATGTCGTGGCTGTAGGGGATGACGAGCGACTCGTCGAAGCCATGACGCGGCGCCAGGAACTCGGGACGGTGGCCGAGGTGCCACTTGCCGAAGCAGCCGGTGGCGTAGCCGGCCGCGCGGAGCAGTTCCGCGAGCGTTATCTCGGCTGCGGGCAGGCCGCGGGCGTCGTGCGGGTGAAGCACGCCGGGCAGGCCGACCCGCAAGGGATGCCGGCCCGTCAGCAGGCCGGCTCGCGAGGGCGTGCAGACGGGCGCCGGCACGTAGAAGTCGGTGAACCGCACGCCCTCGGCCGCGAGCCGGTCGAGGTGCGGCGTGGGGATGTCGGTGGCGCCGTAGCAGCCGAGGTCGCCGTAGCCGAGGTCGTCGCAGAAGATCACGACCACGTTGGGCCGCGGCGGATCCTGCGCGGGAGCCGGTGACGCGAACAACATGGCGGCGATCGCGACGACCACCGGAGATCCCGGGCAGCGACGGCGCACGGTCATTGATCCGGGAGGTCGAGGTTCACGACGTTCTCACCAGGCCCGAGATCGGCCACGAGGCCGCTCGTGGACGTGTCGGCGAGCCGCGGCAGGATGCGCACGTCCCGGCTGCGGCCCTCCGGATGGGCGTCGCTGACCGCGATCCGGCACCGACCCGTGAACACACGATTCCCGTGGCGGCCGCCCGTGAGGAGCCGGTACTCGCCGGAGGCGTCGGTCACGGCGCCGGAGGCGGGCCCGGCGGCTGGCGAAAACATCACGAAGGCGTCGGACACGGGCTTGCCCTGATAGGCGACCTTGCCGGTGACGGTCGCCATGTTCCGTCGCCCGCAGCCGGCGGGGAATGCAATGACGAGGCCGGTCAGCAGACAGACGGCAAGGGGGGCGACGCAGGAGCGCGACGCCAGCAGATGTCCTCGCATCGCAGGCCTCATTCCGTGATCGGCTTGGGGAGTTTCGTGTCGCGGACGGCGAGATTCTGGAACAAGGCCGTCTCGATCCCCTCGGCGAGAAATCGCGTCGAGCCGTCGGCGAACAGGATCCAGGCACCACCGGGGTGGGCAGAGCGGATCGGCGTGTTCGGGTAGTTCGATTCCAGGAACGTCTGCCCCCGCTCGAACTCGGCCCGGCCGACCCAGCCGTAGCCCCCCTTGGGGTCGGTGCAGATTCGCGTGCCCAGGCCGTGCGTGACGGTGGTGATGTTGCAGACGAGCACGTTCTGGTTGCGGTTCACGGGCATCAGGCCGAAGTATCCCACCGACGACGACCAGACCCAGGAGTGGCCGGCCCGGCAGGCCACCTTGCTGCCGGCGGGAAGTTCTCCGGAGTTTCCCGTGACGATCGCCCAGTCGCCCTGCTCGCCGACGAGCATCGTCGTGGAGAGGCCGTCCCTGACGTGGCCGGGCGTGATCCTGCCGTTGGGGATCAGCAGCCCGTTGATGCCGAGCCGCTCGAGGTTCAAGAACGTCCACAGGGAACGGGTCGGTGCGGATCGCGGCGTACCGGGATTGGTCGGGTCGGGTCCGGCGGGGTAACTGCCCGAAAACGCGGGATCGACGAGCGCCCCGCTGATGCCGGCGTACGACGGGAACAGGCCCTTGTTGACCCATTCGGTGCCGCTGCCGGTGCCGCCGTAGGTCTTCCGCACCGGCACGGGGTTCGACGGGCACTGGAACGCCGTCGGGAAAAACTGCTGCAAGCCTGCCTGCCGGAGCGTGCCGGCGTTACCCCGCTCGACGTTGCCATGATCGATGACGGTGACGTTGATCTTGGAGAACAGATCGACCTGGTCCATGAAGGGCAGGAGGTGCCCGGCCCACGAGAGGCCGGTGCCCGGCTGCCAGGTCGCCTGGCCGGCCTCCTCGACCGTCGCCGTCGAGCGACTGCGCCAGGCGTCGGGCTCGGGCTGGCCGACGGCACACCCGCTGCACAGGTTCGCGTGAAAGGGGCGCGAGGTGCCGCCGGGCGGGAAGGCGTCGAACTGGCTGATGTACGACTGCGTCGCGACGCCGATCTGCTTGAGGTTGTTGGCGCACTGGATGCCGCGGGCCGCCTCGCGGGCCCCCTGCACCGCCGGCAGGAGCAGGCCCGCCAAGAGCGCGATGATCGCGATCACGACGAGGATCTCGACGAGCGTCACGCCACGGCGGCACGCGGTCGGAAAGAGACAACGATGCGTGGCTGCTGAGACCTGCATGCACCCCACCGTATGCGGAACTCTTTCTGACTCTAGCGTGGCGGTGCAGCGGCCCGCAAACCGGTCCGCGGTGGGGGGGCCGACGACGGATCCATCGGTCGTGCTGAGCGGGCGGATTGCCGATCGGCCGGCGTCGGGCGAGGATGGCCGGCGAGCCAGTGCCCTCGTTTCGCGCCAGTTCAGGGATCACGATGGCCAGGGTTTCATCCGAACGCTACGGGGCCCCCGCGAAGCTCGCCGACTGCGGCGTGCACGGACCCGGCTCCGGCGCGGAACTGTTCGTTGTCGAAGGCGATTCCGCGGCCACCGCCGTGGCCCGCGTGCGCGATCCCGCCACGCAGGCCGTGCTGCCCATGCAAGGCAAGCCGCTCAACGCCGCGCGGGCGTCGCGGGCCAAGGTGCTCGCACATCCGTTTTTTGGTCCGCTCGTCGCAGCCCTCGACGTCGGGGTCGAGGCCCAGTGCGATCCGCGGCGGATCCGCTACCAGCGCGTGCTCGTGCTCACCGATCCCGACGCCGACGGCATCCACTGCGGGTTTCTCGTGCTCCTCTTCTTTCACCGCTGGCTGCGGCCCCTGCTCGACGCGGGCCGGGTCGAAATCGTGAGGCCGCCGTGGGGGGAGGTCGTGGCCGAGGGCGGCCCGACGCTGGCGTTCTCCGAGCCGGAACTCACCCGGCTGGCCGACCACGCCCGTGAGCGGGGCATGGCGACCGTGCGTCGATTCCGGGGGCTCGCCGCCCTCGATGCAGACGTGCTTCGCGACACGTGCATCGCCGCCGGCTCGCGGCGGACGACCGCGGTGACGGCGGCCGACGTCGCGGCGATGATCGAGTTAATAGCCGAGTTGTAGCGGCGGTCAGAGACCGCCGCATCCCCCGGCTTGCGCCGGGGGCTTCATGAGCGGTCGCTTACGGCGGTCAGAGAGCGTGATTACAGGAGGCAGGTTTCGGCGAATGTGGGTTGCGTGTGCGAGGGTCCGCCCATGCCCTGAGAGCCGGGCTGTGGGAGCAAGCGCAGCCCCGGAGGGCGAAGCGCAGCGGACACGCAGTGAGCGAAAGGCAGGATGCCTGGAGCGAACGTCCGGCGACGGGGCGGGGCGGGCCCGAGCCGACGCTGGAGGTGGCTTTCTGGGCTTTGGCCGCCTCAGACCTTCCGCAGCCGGGTGAACTCGTCGATTGTCACCGTGGTGAGTTCGCCGTCGTCGCGGGCCAGGATGAGGACGTCGCTGTAAACCTTGTCATCCGGATTGCGGCGGAAGTGGAGGCCGTGCCGCCGCCGCTCCGTCCGCAGCACCTTGCCCGTCGTCGTCGTGCTCCACTTGGCGCTCGAGCCGACCGTCACGCCGTGCATCACCTCCACCCGGTCACCCGGCTGGAGCCGCTCGTAGAGGGCGCGGGCCTCGTATTCTTCGGGGGTCATGACCTCATCCTCCAGCGAACCACCAGGCTGCCCGCCAGGATGGCGGGCCGGCAGGCGGCCCGAGGCAAACCTCGGCTTTGCCTTCGGCCGCCCAAGCCCGCACGGGCCATGGATGGCCCTGCGGGGGTGAAACTAGACCTCCTTGCTGTCGATCCACTTCATCATCTTGCGGAGCTGGCGACCCGTTCGCGTCAGTTCATGCTCCCGCTCGCGGCGGCGCGTGCTCTTGAACATCGCCGCCCCGGCCCGGTTCTCCAGGATCCAGTCGCGGGCGAACTCGCCCGAGCGGATCTCCTCCAGGATCTTCTTCATCTCCGCCCGGGTCTCGTCGGTGATGATCCGCTTGCCGCGGGTGTAGTCACCGTACTCGGCCGTGTTCGACACGCTGTACCGCATGTACTCCAGGCCGCCCTGGTAGAGCAGGTCGACGATCAGCTTCATCTCGTGCAGGCACTCGAAGTAGGCCATTTCCGGCTGGTAGCCCGCCTCGACGAGCGTGTCGAAGCCCGCCTTGATGAGTTCCGAGACGCCGCCGCAGAGCACCGCCTGCTCGCCGAACAGGTCGGTCTCGGTCTCCTCGGCGATCGTGGTCTCGATCACGCCGCCGCGGGTACCGCCGATGCCCTTGGCGTAGGCCAGGCCGATCTTCTTCGTCTCGGCGCTCGCCTTCGGGCCGAGTGCGATCAGGCAGGGCACGCCGCCCCCCTTCACGTACTCGCTGCGGACGAGATGGCCCGGGCCCTTGGGGGCCACGAGGAGGATGTCGTGGCCGGCCGGCGGCTCCACCTGGCCGAAGTGGAAGTTGAAGCCGTGGCTCCCCATCAGGATCGCGCCCTTCTTGAGGTTGGGGCGGATGGCGGTGCGGTAGACGTCGGCCTGGAGTTCGTCGGGGAGGAGGATGTTGACGACGTCGGCCTGCTTGACCGCGTCCTCGACCGAGAGCGGCTCGAAGCCGTGGCTCTTGGCGAGGTCGTAGTTGGGACCGCCCGGCCGCTGGGCCACGACCACCTTGAGGCCGCTGTCGCGGAGGTTCTGGGCCTGGGCATGCCCCTGGCTGCCGTAGCCGATGATGGCGATGGTCTTGCCCTCGAGGGCCTTGAGGTCGGCATCGGCGTCGTAATAGATCGTCGCGGGCACGGGAAACTCCGGGGGAAGGGGATCGGGCGAGGACAGGGACGAGGAACGGTCAGGCGAGCGATTCGCGGGCGGGGGCCGAGTCGGCCGGGCGGGCGCCGTCGGCAGCCTCGGTGAGTTCGCGGGTCGCCGGGCTGCCGCGGACCATGGCGATCCGGCCGGTGCGGACGAGTTCGAGGATGCCGCGGGGCCGCATCAGCTCGATGAACCCCTCGATCTTCTTCTCGGTGCCGGAGATCTCCACGATCACGCTGTCGGCGGCGACGTCGACGATCCGGCCGCGGAAGATCTCCGCCAGTTCCTTGACCTCGGTCCGGGCGGGGCCCGCGACCGCGGCCACCTTGATGAGCATCAGGTCGCGTTCCACGTAGTTCCGCGAGCTGATGTCGTCGACGCGGACGACGGTCACGATCTTCTCGAGCTGCCGCCGCACCTGGTCGAGGACGCGGTCGTCCCCGCGGAGCACGAACGTCATCCGGGAAAACCGCGGGTCCTCCGTTTCGCCCACGGCGAGGCTGTCGATGTTGTAGCCCCGGGAGGCGAGCATCCCCGAGACGTGCGCGAGCACCCCGGGGACATTTTGGACCGTGGCCGAGAGGACGTGGCGCATGGGTGGTTCCGGGCGGGCGCGAGGGCGAAAAATGCCGCCCATGCGGGGAAAACCGCGAGCCACGGAGTCTAGTTCGCCCCGGGCGGGGTGTTCAAGCCTCGCGGCGGGCCTGCGGGGCCCGGGCTCCCGCGGGCCCGGGGTGCGTTGACAGGCGGGAAAAAAAGCCGATAGTTTGCGGTGCTGCAAACGTCCCCTTCCCCGCCCCCCCGAGAGAGCGTGACCGCGTGTCGAACGTCCTGGCCCAGGAACTGATCGAAGCGGGTGTCCATTTCGGCCACCGCGCCAGCCGCTGGAACCCGAAGATGCGGCCCTACATCCACGGCCGCAAGAACCTCATCCACATCATCGACGTCCGCGAGACGATCCGCGGGCTGCTGCGGGCGCGGAAGTACCTCAAGCAGGTCGCCTCCACCGGCAGCCTCGTGCTCTTCGTGGGCACCAAGCGGCAGGGGGCCGAGGCAATCGCCCGCGAGGCCGCCCGCTGCGGCATGCCGTTCGTCACCGACCGCTGGCTCGGCGGCACGCTCACCAACTTCCGCACCATCCGCAACCGCCTGGCCCGCCTCGAGGAACTCGAGACGCTGATCCCGTCGGAGGCCTTCGGCGCCTACTCCAAGAAGATGCAGTCGTCGCTCCGTCGCGAGCACCGCAAGATGCTGCGGAACCTGGGCGGTATCCGCACGCTGGCCCGGCTGCCCGAGTGCCTCGTCGTGTTCGACCCCAAGAAGGAGAAGAACGCGGTCAACGAGGCCCGCAAGATGGGCATCACGACCGTGGCTCTCATCGACACCGACTGCGACCCGGACATGGTCGACCTGCCGATCCCCGGCAACGACGACTCGATCCGCTCGATCGAGCTCGTGGCCGCCCGACTGGCCGACGCCATCGTCGAGGGCAAGGCGGCCACCGCCGTCGAGGCCCAGGTGGCGGCCGAGGGCGCCGAGGGGGGTGAGGCCGGCGAGGCCAAGCCGAAGCCGAAGGCCCGGCCGATGGTCGCCAAGCGTTCGGTGCCCAAGCCGAAGGCCTGAGCGGCAGCCGGCGACGGGCCGCACGTCCCGGTCCGCCGCGGCGGTTCGCGGCCGCCGGCTTCGTCCGTCGATCGCCCGATTTCCGATAGCCCGAACACGTTCCCGGTAAGGCAAGGAGACGAACCATGGCTGAGATCACCGCCGCGGCCGTGATGGCCCTGCGCGAGAAGACGGGCCTGCCGATGATGGAGTGCAAGAAGGCGCTTCAGGAGTGCGGCGGCGACACCGAGCAGGCCGTCGAGTGGCTGCGGAAGCAGGGCGTCAAGACCCAGGCCCTGCGGGCCGATCGCGAGACCTCCTGCGGCCGGCTGGCCGTGTTCACCGATCCTGCCCGCGGCGTGGCGGCGATCATCGAACTGAAGTGCGAGAGCCCGCCGGTCGCCGGCAGCCAGGACTTCAAGGACCTGGCCAACGACATCGCCAAGGCGCTGGCCATCGGCCCCGGTGCGGCGTCGCCCGAGGAACTCCTCAAGCAGAAGAGCCTGGCCCATCCCGACAGGACGCTCGGCGAGCTGAAGGACGATCTCTTCAACCGCATGCGGGAGGTGTTCGAGCTCTCCCGCATCAAGCGGATCGACGCCCCCTGCGGCGGTTACGCCCACCACGACGGCTCCAAGGCGGCGCTCGTTCAGATCGCCGGCAACGTCACGGCGGCGAACGCGGCCGAGGTGGCCAAGGACATCGCGATGCACGTCGTGGCCCTGGCGCCGCAGGCGGTCCGCAAGGAGGACCTCGACCCGGCGGTGGTCGACAAGGAGCGGGAGATCCTCTCCGAGGCCGCCCGCAAGGAGGGCAAGCCGGAGAACATCATCGCCAAGATGATCGAGGGGCGGCTGCGGAACTTCTTCAGCCAGTGCGTGCTCCTCGAGCAGCCGTTCGTGAAGGACGACAAGCAGACCGTGGGGCAGCTCGCCAAGGCGGCGGGCCTCGAGGTGAAGCAGGTGGAGAACTGGAAGCTGGGCGGTTCTTGAGCCGGCCGGCGGGCCTTGTTCGTGGCATGGCTTCGGGCCCCTGACGACCGTGGCGGTGCGGGGCTGCCGGTGCCCTGCTCGATGGTGCAGGCGGCGGCAATGGAACCAACGCACTACAAGCGAGTCCTCCTCAAGCTCTCCGGCGAGAGCTTCGCGCGGGCCGGCGAGCGCGGGATCTCGATGGACGAGGTCGTCCACATCGCCAGGCAGACCGTGCAGGCGGCCTCCCGAGGCGTGCAACTGGCGATCGTGATCGGCGGCGGCAACATCCTCCGCGGCGGCTCCTTCACCGCCGGCAACACGGCGATCCAGGAGGCCACGGCCCACTACATGGGCATGCTCGCCACCGTGATCAACGGGCTGGCCCTCCAAGACGCGCTCGAGAGCCTGGGGGCCGCGACGCGGCTGATGACCGCCATCCGCATGGACGGGGTGGCCGAGCCCTACATCCGCCGCCGGGCCTGCCGGCATCTCGAGAAGGGGCGGATCGTGATCCTCGCCGCCGGCACGGGCAGCCCCTACGTGACCACCGACACCGCGGCCGCCCAGCGGGCGCTGGAACTGGGGGCCGACGTCCTCCTCAAGGCCACGCGGGTCGACGGCGTCTACTCCGACGACCCGGAGAAGAATCCGCACGCCGTGCTCTACCGCGACCTCACCTACCAGCAGGTCCGCGAGCAGAACCTGCGGGTGATGGACGCGACGGCGATCTCGCAGTGCATGGAGCACCAGATGCCGATCCTGGTGTTCAACTACCGGCGCGAGGGCAACATCGAACGGGCCGTGGCCGGCGAACGGCCGGGCACGTTCGTGGGCCCGCGGCGGGAAGAGCCGCCGGCCGGCGGTCGGAGCTGAAGCGAGTCGGGCCGCTGGCCCGGGGACGGAGGCGATCCATGGCAGGCTGTATCCGGTGGGCCGCGACCGATCTCCGGCGCGGCTTCACCTTGGTCGAGCTGCTCGTCGTGATCGCGATCATCGCCACGCTGGTCGGCCTCCTGCTGCCGGCGATCCAGGGGGCCCGCGAGTCGGCCCGTCGCATGTCCTGCGGCAACAACCTGCGGCAGGTGGGCCTGGGCATCGCCGCCTACGAGGTGGCGAGGAAGGTCTACCCCAAGGGACGGGCGACGCGGGAATCGGGGGGCACGCCCGCGGCCAACGGCGTCTTCCCCGAGGCCTACTCGTGGTCGTTCCGCCTCCTGCCGTACCTGGAGCACGACGCCGTCTTCAGGGCCTACGACCGGACGGTGCCGGTGTGGGACGAGAAGAACGCGGTGGCGATGCGGACGCCCGTGCCGCTCTACTTCTGCCCCTCGCGGCGCGGGCCGGTGGTGGACCGCAACTTCGACAACAACAACTCGCCGCCCGTCGTCAGCGGCAAGGCGGCCGGCGGCGACTACGCCGCCAGCGCCGGCAGCTTCTATAACTACGCCCCGCCCGCCGGGGGCATGGCCGACCCGCGGAAAGCCGGCCCGATCCACACCTTCTCAACGGTCAAGGCGGCGCACGTCACCGACGGCCAGAGCAAGACCTTTGCCGTCGGCGAGCGGCACCTGCCGCCCGTCGACCCCGCCTGGCCCACGGAGATGGTGCACTTCCGCCAGGGCGACACCGCGTTCTTCGCCGCCGATACGCCGCAGACGCAGTTTCGGGACGTCGGCGCGGGCCTCGCCACCGGCCCGGATGACAAGAACATCCGCAAGTTCGGCAGCCGGCATCCCGGCATCACGCAGTTCGTGTTCCTCGACGGCCATGTCGAGCCGCTCGAACTCGGAACCGATCGCGACATCCTCCTCTGGTACGCGGCGATCGGCGACGGGCACGACCCGGCCGCCGCGGACGACACCGACGACGGCACCTGATCGGTCACCTGCTTGCCCCGGGACGTCGGCCTGCGTCACAATCTCTCCTCGGGCCGCCGCCGCGCGGCCTCCCCTTCCGCCGAGGAGCCCCGCCGATGCCCGCCGACGACATCCTGCTCGACGCCGAGGAGCGCATGGAAAAGGCCGTGGACGTCTTCCGCCACGCCCTGACCGGGATCCGCACCGGCCGCGCGAACCCCGGGCTCGTCGACACGCTCCGCGTCGAGGTCTACGGCTCGCCCACACCGATCAAGGCCCTGGCGAGCGTGGGCGCCCCCGAGCCCAACCAGATCGTCGTCCGTCCGTTCGACCCGGGGACCCTCAAGGACATCGAGAAGGCGCTGCAGGCGGCCGACCTGGGGTTCAACCCGCAGAGCGACGGCCGCGTGATCCGCATCATCATCCCGCCGCTGTCGACGGACGTCCGCAAGAAGATGTCGGCCCGCATCAAGGAACTCGCCGAGGAGGCGCGGGTCGCGATCCGCAACGTCCGCCGCGACGCCAACAAGGCGGCCGACGTGGAGCAGGGGGACGGCGGGCTCACGGAGGACGACTGCGACTCCTGCAAGGAGGAGGTGCAGGAGCTCACCAAGACCTATGAGACCAAGGTGGGCGACCTCGCCAAGGCGAAGGAAGCCGAGGTCATGGAGCAGTGAGCGGCCCGGCCGCCGCGGAGCCGCCGGTGCGTCTGGCCGGGGTCGTGAAGCGGTACGGCCGGCGGACCGTGCTCGATGGCGTCACGCTCGAGGTGCCGGACGGCATCACCGGCCTGGTGGGCCCCAACGGCGCGGGCAAGACCACGCTCCTGCGGGTCATGCTCGGCCTCGTGCGGCGGTCCGCCGGCACGGTGCGCGTCCTTGGCCGCGATCCGGCCCGCGAGCCGCTCGCGGTGCGGGCGGCCGTCGGGGTCGTGCCCGAGGACGACTGCACGGTGCCCGGACTGTCGGGCGTGGAGATGGTCGCGTTCGCCGCCCGCCTCTCGGGGCTGCCGGCCGTCGAGGGGCTGCGGCGTGCGCACGAGGTGCTCGACTGGTGCGACGCGGGGCAGGAGCGGTACCGACCGGTGGAGACGATGTCGGTCGGCATGCGGCAGAAGGTCGCCTGCGCGGCGGCGATCGTGCACGACCCGCGGCTGGTGATCCTCGACGAGCCCACCAACGGCCTCGACCCGCTGGAGCGCCGGGCGATGCTCGGCCGCCTGGTCGCGCTCGCCCGCGACCACGGCAAGGCGGTGCTCGTCGCGACGCACGTGCTCCGTGACGTGGAGGCGATCTGCGACCGGGTCATCGGCCTCGTCGGCGGGCGGGTGCGGCTGACCGGCACGATCGCCGACCTGACGCGGTCCGCCGGGGACGCCCTGCGGATCCGGCTCGACGGGCCGGCGACGGCCGTCGTCGCGGCGCTCGAGGCGCGGGGCGTCGCCTGCCGGCCCGTGCCCGAGGCCGCGGAGTTCGTGCTCCCGACGGCCGACGAGGCGGCGGTGCGGGAGGTGTGCCGCGCCGCGCACGGCGCCGCGGTGGCGGTGCGGGCGATCGAGCCGGCGACGCGGTCACTCGAGGAGGTGTTCCTGGCGGTGGTCGACGGCGCCGCGGAGGCCGACGATGCCGCTCCATGACGTCGGCTACCGGGCCTGGCAGGGCGTCCGCGTCCGCGGCGGATCCGCCGCCGTGATCGCGGGCACCGGCCTCAAGCTGGCGTGGAAGAGCCACTGGCTGCGCCGCGCGGTGATCTTCGCCTGGAGCCCCGCCCTGTTCTTCGCGGTCGCCTTCTTCGCCTTCGAGCAGGCCGTGGAGCAGGGCCGCGTCGGCCCCGTCGGCGCGACGCCCTGGTCCAACCAGGGCCTCGGGCCGATCGGGGGCTGGCTGGCCGAGTTCTTCGTCGGCCGCTCCGACCTCGAGGCCGTGGAGCCGGTTCGCCGCCAGGTCTGGTCGCGGCTGCTGTTGATCTTCATGCGGGCGCCGCAGGCGGTGCTGCTGGCGATCGTGATCGGGCTGGTCGCGCCGCCGCTCATCTCCGGCGACCTGCGGGCCAGGGCCTGGCTGTTCTACTTCACGCGGCCGCTGAGCAGGTGGGGCTACCTGTTCGGCAAGGCCGGCACGCTCACGGCCCTGGTGGCGCTGATCACGACGCTCCCCGCCCTCGCCCTGTGGGGCGTGGGCGTGGGCGTGAGCCCGAGCCTGCGGGTGGCGCTCGACACCTGGGACATGCCGCTGCGGATCCTGGCGGCGAGCGCCGTGCTGGCCGTGCCGACGGTGCTTCTCGCGCTCGCCTACTCGTCGCTGACGGCCGAGAGCCGCCTGGCCGCCTTCGCCTGGTTCGCCACCTGGGCGGCGTGTTGGATCACCCATGCGGCGCTCACGGGCGCCGATGTGATGGCCGAGGCCCGGAGCGGGCGGTCCGCGATCGTCCGCCCGGACGAGGAGCCTCCGTCCGGTGCGGCGCGGCGGTTCGGCGCCCTGGCCCGCGTGGCCGGCGTGGACCGGCGGATCGACCGCTGGAGTTGGGTCTCGCTCTACCATGCGCTGGGCGTGGTGCAGGCGGGCGTCTTCGGCATCGAGCAGCGGCCCCGGGCCCTCGTGCCGCCGGCCCTGGCGCTGGCCGCCGTGTCGGCCATCTCCCTGGCCGTCCTCGCCCGGCGGGTCGACGCGCCGTCCCGAGCCTGAACCGACGAGCATCATTCATGATCGCCCTGACGCACGCCACGAAGCTCTACGGCCAGGTGATCGGCGTCAACGACGTGACGATCGAGATCGGCACGGGCGCCCACGGACTCCTCGGCCCCAACGGTGCCGGCAAGACCACGCTCCTCGGCCTGGTCACCGGCCAACTGCGGCCCACGATGGGGCGGGTCGCGGTGTTCGGGGAGGCCCCCTTCGGCACCGCCCGCGTGCTCGCAAGGATCGGCTACTGCCCGGCGACCGACCTCGGCGAGCGGCTGGCGACGCCGCTGGAGTGGGTGACACACCTCGTCCGCCTCGCCGGCCACGACCGCCACGGCGCCCGTCGGCTTGCCGCGGCCGCGGTGGAGCGGGTCGGCCTCGGCGCCGCGGCGGCCCGTCCGCTCGGCACGCTCTCCAAGGGGCAGCGGCAGCGGGCCAAGATCGCCGGGGCGATCGCCCACGACCCCGACCTGCTCGTCCTCGACGAGCCGTTCGTGGGGCTCGATCCCGTGGCCCGCTACGAGCTCGTGGCCCTCGTCCGTGACTGGCGGCGGTCCCGCAGCCTGCTGGTCGCCAGCCACCTGCTGCACGAGATCGAGGCGCTCGACGCCGGCCTGGTCGTGATCCTCGGCGGCCGGCTCGTGGCCAGCGGCACCGCCGCCGAGATCCGCGGCCTCATCGATTCGCTGCCGACGGAGGTCCGCGTGCGGTGCGACGATCCGCGGCGCCTGGCCGAGCGGTGCTGCGCGGCCGAGTTCGTGGATGCCGTCCGCTTCGATGGGTGCGACGGCCTCGTGATCGGCTCCCGGCACCCGGGCACGGTGGCCGCGGAGATCGTGCGGCTGGCGGCCGCGGGCGACGTGACCCTGCGGGGTCTCGTCGCGGGGGAGCGGTCGCTCGAGGGGGTCTTCGACCGGCTCGTCCACCTGCACCGCGGGGTGGGACGATGACGGGCCTGGCCGGCATCCGCGCCGTGGCCGGCTTCCAGCTGCGCCGCCTGCTGACGCCCCAGCGGCTGCTCCTGGCGGCGGTCGGGGCGGCGTTCCCGGCGGCGGTGGTGCTGGCGGTGCGGCGGATCGCCGGGCCCCTCGACGCCGACATCGCCGCCGTCCTGCTGTACATGCTCGTGCCGGAGGCGGTGTGCATGCTCGGGCTGCTCGTCACCATGTGTCCGTGCGTCGCCGACGAGCTCGAGCGGGGCACGTGGCCGCACGTCTGCACGCGGCCGGGCGGCCGCCGCGCGCTCCTCCTCGGCACCTACCTGGCGGCGGTCACCTGGACGTTCGCGGTGGCCGTGGCCGCCCTCGCGGTCACGCTCGCCGCCGCCCGCGTCGCGGCGCCCGGCCGGCTGGCCGCGGTCATCGCCCCGCTGGCCCTGCTCTCCTGCCTGGGCCGCGGGGCGCTCTTCGCCCTGCCGGCGGTGGTCGTGCCGAAGCGGGCGCTCGTGGCCAGCGTGGCCGCGGGGCTGGTGGTCGAGTACCTCGCCGGGTTTCTGCCGGCGATCGTCAATCAGTTCACCGTCAGCCTCCGGTTGCGGAGTCTGCTGGTATCGTGGATGGGATGGCTGGACAAGCTGCCGGTGGAAATGGATCTGCTGGTCGACTCACGGCCGACCTGGATGCAGGTCGCGGCGGTGGGCCTCCTCGCCGCGGCACTGCTCGTCAGTGCGGTGGTGATCCTGGAGCGCCGGCAGTTCCCGCCTGCGGAGGAGTCCTGACGTGATCGAGGTCGTCGATCTCGTGAAGCACTTCCGGGCCGCCGACGGCTCGGTCGTCAAGGCCGTGGACGGCGTCTCGCTGGCGGTCCGGCCCGGCGAGATCGTGGGCCTGCTCGGGGCCAACGGCGCCGGCAAGACGACGACGATGCGGGTGCTGGCCACGCTCCTGGCACCCACGGCGGGCACGGCCCGCGTCGGCGGCTGCGACGTCCGCACGGACCCGCTCGGGGCCCGCCGCCTGCTGGGCTACGTGTCGGCCACGACCGGCGTGCCCGACCGGCTCACGCCCGTGGAGGTGC
>JBIIDT010000072.1:0-14452 GCA_044238145.1 Pirellulales bacterium
CGCACGCCCCCCTCTCCGCAGTCGACGATCAGGTTGCTGCGCACCGTGTTGTCGCGGCCGTAGTGCTGGTGGAAGCCGGCCGACTGGCAGTTCCAGACGACGTTCTCCTCGAGCAGGATGCCCGACGAGCCTTCGTCGGTGTACAGGCCCCAGCCGCCGTAGTCGTGGCAGGCGATGTCGTGGATGCGGTTCCGCCGGACGACCGTGCCCGGCTGCGGGCCGAGCAGGTAGACGCCCCCCATGTCGCTGAGGTGATCGTCGCCCACGTGGTGCAGGTGATTGCCTTCCACCAGGTTGTGATGGCATGGGGAGTCCTCGTAGCCCCACGTCCAGCCGACCGAGACGGCCGTGTAGCCGCCGTGATGGATCTCGTTGTCGGTGAGGCGATTGTGCGCCGCCTGGAGCACGATCAGCCCCACCGCCGCGCGATGGGAGCGTCCGTAATCGTGGATCCGGCAGCCTTCGACCACGTGCCGGCCGACCTCCGCCGCGGGCTCGCGTTCGACGCTCGTCTCCCCGATCCGCACGCCGCCGGCCCCCAGATGGCTGAGTTCGCACCGCGTCACGCGGCACTCCTGCGAGCCGCGCCCGAGATCGATCGCGTATCCACCGACGGCGGTGAACTCGCACGCGTCGATCGTGACGTTCCGGGCGGCCACGAGACGGACCGCACCGCGCCGCGCGATCGCGGCCTGGACGTCGACCTCGCCCACGGCGGGCAGGTCGTCGTCGGCTTCGCGAAAGCGGATCTTCCGCACGGTCACGTCGCGGCAACCCTCCAGCCGGACCAGCTCCGACATCATCGGGGCGGTGACGCTGCCCGCCGGCGGTGGCTGGCCGGCCGCGCAGAGGAGTTGGACCATGCCGCGTACCGGGTCGACGCGCCACTCTCCGGCCACGTCGACGGCGGCGGGGTCGTTCTCGATCCAGAACCGGTTCAGCTTCTCCTGCCGATCCTTGGGGAGGGTACCGTCGAGGCGGATGGCGTTGGCGGCTGCGTCGATGCCGTGGACGGGCAGCCTGAACCCGGACCATTTCTGCAGGCCGACGATCCAGATGCCGTCGTCGAGTTCCCAGCCGGCGACGGGGTGGCGGGACGGAATGGCCAGCGTGAAGGGGGGCTGCGTGGCGAGCACGCCCGGCGACTCGAGCCAGCCGGCGTTCGGCGTGCGGGCGCGGGGCAACATCCGGCCGTCGCGAAACAGATGCCGAGGAGGCCGCGTCCGCAACGCCTCGGGAAGCGGAGCCTCGAATAGCCCGTCCTGCCCGGCCACGGGCTTCCAAACGTCCAGCGACACCGCGCCGACGACGATGGCGTCGCCGCTACCTGGCCCCTGCAGCGTGAGCCCGGAGTCGGCCGCGGTGAGGACGAGCGGCCGCCGCAGCACGTGCCTGCCAGCGGCCAGTTCCACGACCAGGGGCCGCGGCCCGCCACGGCCGGCGACGATGGCGGCCTCGAGGTCCGCGCCGGGTTGCACCACCACCTGGGCGGAGGCAGAGCCGGCCGCGAGCAGGGCCATCGACACGATGGTGTGCCACGCACGCATCATCGGCGGAGTGTATCACGGCGCCGTGGCGGCCGGTTCGGTCGGCGGTTCGACCGTAACGCCGCGGCGGGTGACCGTGACGGTGACGGCGCCGCCCACCGGCACCTCGTGCTCGCCCGCGACGAGGTCGGCCGTGAGCGCGAGGGCCACGGCGTCCCCCTCGGTGGAGAGCAGGCCCTGCTGGAGCAGGCTGTCAAGGTAGGGCTTCACGGCGCCGCGGAGCGTCTTGTCGGTGGCGGGCCGCGAGGTGTCGCCGACAAAGTTCCGCAGGTCGCCGCCGGCGATGAGGTAGCGGCCGTGACGGGCGTCGAAGAACGGCTCCGGAAACGAGAACGTGGCCGCCGTGGTCCCGGTCGCGGCGTCCCGCAGCACGAGCCGCAGGGCGGCTTTGCCGGGCGGGATGAACGTCTCGGGCGCGGCGATCGCGATCGCGTCGCACGACGCCGTGAAGAACTCGTCCACCTTCGCCGCCGGCGCGGCGGTCGTCTTCGTCGCGGCGAACGTGAGGCCGAGGGTGCAGGGGGGATCGAAGGCCAGGCCGTGGGCCGCCCCGCCGCCGCGGCTGGAGACGGGCACGAGGAGGTGGCTGCTGACGCCGTAGGGCGTGGCGAGGTGGATGTCGACGACCTCGCGACGGTTGCAGTCGGGGCGGCAGCCGTCGGCGGCGGGGCCACAGCGGTCGCAGGCCGCCGCCGCGGGCGCGGGCAGCGGTTCGGCGGCGCTCGCGAGCTGGAGGCCGGACCGCCGGACGGCGACGGCGGCGTCGGGCGGGCAGGCCGGTGGCACGATCGTGGCCGCACCCGCGGGCACGTCGACCCGCAGCACCTCGCGGGACAGGAGCCTGAACCGGGCCGGCCGGCCGCCGGCGATCACGGCCGTGTCGTGCACGCTGAAGCCGCGGCCCACGAGGAACAGGCTGGTGGCGGCCGCGGGGTCGATGCCCGGTGCGCCGTACCAGCCGAGCAGCTCCGGCGCCAGGTCGGTGACGCCGACGTTGAAGAGCTCGAAGCCGCCGGCGGTGTTCTCCTGCGGGATCTGGGCCTGCAGCGTCTGCAGGGGCAGTTCCCGCTCGAGCTGGTCGACGCGGCGCAGGAGCCGCGGGATCTCGCCGTCGCGGTAGTGGTGGGCGCAGCGGCCGCAGGCGACGGCGCTCGACTGCATGGCCTTCACCGCCCGCGAGAGGACGAGCGTGTGCTGGATGCCCGGGTCGGTCGCCTTGGGGTGCGCGAGCGCGAACCAGTTGGTCCGCACGTCGAGCGTCACCCAGGGCACGAAGGCGGGCATGACCACGATCGCCGTGCACTCGCGCTGGCCCGGCTCCAGTTGCCGCTGGGCGAGGTCCCCGTCGCTCGTCGGGCCGCAGACCGTCTCGCCGAGGGCCGCCAGTCCGCCGCGGGTGGGCGGCGTCTGCACCCGCGGATAGAACCGCCAGCCGAACGTGTCGGAGCCGTGCGAGAAGCCGACGGCCGTCCTGTTGAGGGCGACCACCGCCATGTCCTGCTCGAGCCGCCGGGTGAAGCGGGCCATCGCCTGGGCCGAGAGCCGGCCGGTGGCGGCCGCCGTCGCCATTGCGATCTGCAGTTCGCGGCGGCGGGCATGGGCGTCGTCCACGTTCTGATCGTCGCTCACCGGGTCGAGGGCGAAGATGCGGATCGGCCAGCGGCAGCGGACGTAGTCGGCGAAGGCCGCGCGGGCTTCGGGGCCCGGGTGCGGACCGTAGAACGGCGCCGGACGAGGCGCGGCGGGGGCGGCGTGGCCGCGGGCCGTGGCCGCCTCGCGGAGGTCGGCGGCCAGCCGCTCGTCGAGGAGCGCCGACTCGACGAGGATGCCCCAGGCGAGCACGGCCGTCGTCGTGCGGCACAGCGGCGGCACCGAAGGCTCGACCGCGCAGCAGGCGCCCGTGTCGCCCTGGTCGTGGCCGGGCAGGGCGGGGAGCAGCTCCGGCCCCGGCTCGCCGCCGGCCCCCACGGACGCGAAGAAGCGGCAGCGGATGGCGGCCACGTCGCGGACCTGCCGGCCGCGGACGAGGGCCGCGAGGTTCCACGCCGGCAGCTCGTCCCATGCGTGACGCCGCGCGTCGAGGGCGAGGAAGTCCCAGGCCGCCTCGAGCTCCTCGGCCAGGTGGCCGCGGACGTCCATGTAGCCGATGCAGGGGTCGTTGGCCGGATGGGCGGCCAGGGCCGCGCGGGTGTCGCGGATCAGGATCGCGATCTTCTCGGTGCCGGCCACGTCGGCGAGTTGCGTGAACGGGAGCGGCAGCCGCGACCGCCGCGTCTTCACGCCGGTGGGGGCCGTCGGGGCGATCGTCGGCAGCTTCGCCCGCAGGCCCTCGAGGGCGGCCATCAGCCCCTGTCGGGCCGCGGCCGGCGCGGCCGCCTCGGTGGCGGCGCCGGTGATCGTCGCCGCCCAGGCGACGCATTCCGGGTCGTTGACGCACCAGGTGAGCGCCGGCGCGATCATGTCGACGAGGTCGTTGATCACGAGGCTGCGGAAGGTGACGGGCAGCAGGTCTTCGCCGAGCAGGGGCTCGGCGGTGACGGTGATCTCGGCGCCGTGCCCCTTGCGGGTGTGCTTGCCGGGGAGGATCGAGACGGGGATGCGGATCAGGTTGAGCGCATAGCCGGGCGAGTCGGCCGAGTCGTCGCCCTCGTTGATTCGCCTGAGCTGGGCGAGGTGGTCGAGGTAGCGGGACATCTGGTCGAGGTGGATCGTCGGCTCGAGTCCCAGCGGCTCGGCGTCGAAGGGGAGGGCGGCCGGGTCCGGCACGGCGGCGAACGGGGCGGTGCGGGCGATGACGACCGGGTCGGCCCGGCCGGCGGCCTCGTTGGTGGTGGGCAGCAGCCCCTGGATGGAGGTGATCACGCTGTTGCCGGTCGCCACCTCCGGCACCGGCACCTCGTCGGCGCGGCGACGGCGGCCCGAGGCCGACTGCACGGCCAGCGCCATGCCGAGAAACGCCTGGTCGCTGCGGCGGATGGAGGCGGTCGTCTGCACGGAGAACATTCCGAGCTGGCGGCGCATCTGCTCCTCGTATTCGACGCGGTAGCGGGTGAGGCGGCTCTGCCCCCAGACGTCCGGCTGCTTGGCCACGATCGAGCCGTAGGCGTCGATGTGGGACTCGAGCCAGGCGATCCGCGCGGCGAGGTCCTCTACGCACGGGTCGATGCCGGGGGGCGGCGGCTGGCGATGGACGGCCTTGAGCGGCGCGGCGAGCCCGCGGAACACGCGGCCCAGTTCGCCGGCCGCGGCGGGGGCCGCCAGGCAGGCGACGGCCAGCAGGGCGGGCAGCAGGGGGCGAACGACGGCTGCTGTCACGAGCGGTCCTGCTTGCACGGGGGACTGCGGCGAGGGGATAACACCCCCCTGTGCAGATCGGCCGGACGAACCGGCACGTTGATTCGCACCGGCACGACCCGGCGGGTCGTGCCACCTTGCGCACCTTGCCAGGAGACCGCTTCGTGCCGCGTGCCACCTGTCGCGATCCCGTCCGCTGCATCATTCCGCCCTACATGGTCGAGCACCTGGCCCGCTCGGCCGATCCGCGGATCCGCGAGCGGGCACTCGCGGATCTCGCCCGCGCCAGCGCCGTGCGGGCGGTGCGGGCCTTCGCCCAGCGGATGCCGACGCTCCTCGCCTCCGCCTCGCCCACCGGCCGCCGGCACCGGCTCGTCTACGACGCCCGGAAGAAGGACGTGCTCCCCGGCAGGCTCGTCCGCTCCGAGGGGGAGCCGAAGACCGGCGACGCCTGCGCGGACGAGGCCTACGACTTCTCGGGCGACACCTTCGAATTCTTCCTGGAGCGTTTCGGCCGCAATTCCCTCGACGACGACGGCATGACGCTCATCTCCAGTGTCCACGTCGGCGAGGCGGACGGCCACGACCGGTTTCAGCCGCTGAACAACGCCTTCTGGGACGGCGCGCAGATGGCCTACGGCGACGGCGACGGCGAGGTGTTCCGGTGCTTCACGCGGTCGCTCGACGTGGTCGCCCACGAGCTCACCCATGGCGTGCAGTCGTTCACGAGCAACCTCGCCTACCGCGGCCAGTCGGGCGCGCTCAACGAGCACTTCGCCGACGTGTTCGGGGTGCTCGTGCGGCAGTGGCGGCGGCAGGAGTCGGCGGCCAAGGCGAGCTGGCTGGTGGGGGCCGAGATCCTCGTGCCGGCGAAGACGCGACGGGCGATTCGCGACATGGAGCACCCGGGCACGGCCTACGCCGACGACCCGGCCCTCGGCAGCGATCCGCAGCCGGGCCACATGGACGACCTGTACACCGGGCCCGCCGACTCCGGCGGCGTGCACCTCAATTCGGGCATCCCGAACCGGGCCTTCGTCCTCTGCGCCCGGGCCGTCGGCGGCCATGCCTGGGAGACGCCCGGCGCGATCTGGTACGAGGCCATGCTGCAGCTTCCGCGGACGGCGCAGTTCGCAGATCTCGCGAAGATCACGGCCCGCATCGCCGGCGACCGGTTCGACGCGGCGACGCGAAAGGCGGTCCGGGCGGCGTGGAAGCAGGTCGGCCTGTAGGCGGGCGGCCCCGCAGCCGGCGCGGCTCCGGCCGGCCCCTCGGCGCGGTGCGGCTTGCCTGACCGGAGCGGTCGGCAGGCCGCGGCGGCCAATCTTCGTGCCGGCGGCGGATTTTCGATTGCGGGAACCCGGGGCGGCGGGATAATCCAGTCGCGTCGCATCCGCCCCCGCGGCACCTTCGGCAGTCTTCGTGGCCACCATCGCCCACACCCGCCTCTCGCCGGCCCGCGCGGTGCACTGGGAATACCTGGTGCCGATCGCGTCGGTGCACCTGCTGGCGTGCCTCGTGGTCGTGCCCTGGTGCTTCAGCTGGTCGGGCGTGATCCTGGCGGCGATCGGCACGAACTTCTTCGGCACGCTGGGCATCAACCTCTGCTACCACCGGCTGCTGTCCCACCGCAGTCTCGTGGTGCCCCGCTGGCTCGAACGGACGCTGGTGACCATCGCCCTGTGCTCGCTAGAGGACACGCCTTGCCGCTGGGTGGCGAACCACCGGCTGCACCATCGGCATTCCGACGAGCAGCCGGATCCCCACTCGCCGCGGGACGGCGTGTTGTGGGCCCACATGGGCTGGCTCTTCTCGTGGGTGCCGCAGCGGCGGTCGTGGGCCTTCTTCGAGCAGTACGCCCGCGATCTCCTGGCGGACGGTTATTACCGCTGGCTGGAGCGGAATCCGTTCGCCATCCTGGTGATCTACGTCGCCCATGCGGCCGTCTTCGCCTGCGCCGGCCTGCTCGTGGGCCGCTGGAAGGGCGGCGACTGGTCCCACGGGATGCAGCTGGCCGCGAGCTGGCTGGTGTGGGGCGTGTTCCTGCGGACGGTGCTCGTCTGGCACATCACGTGGAGCGTGAACTCGCTGACGCACCTCTTCGGCTACCGCAGCTACGCCACCGACGAGGACAGCCGCAACAACTGGTTCGTGGCCGTGGTGGCGATGGGTGAGGGCTGGCACAACAACCACCATCACGATCCGGCCAGCGCCAGCGTGCAGCACCGCTGGTGGGAGGTGGACGTCACCTACTACCTGATCGTGCTGCTGCAGCGGCTCGGGCTGGCCAGCGAGGTGATCCTGCCGCGGCACGTTCGCCGCAGGAAAGCCGCGGCATCGTGAGGCGGCGGGCCGGGACGCGGTTTCGCGTTGCGGACGCCGGCCGAGCGTGCTATGCTTCGCTCGTTCGGAATCGATGAAGGCGGGCATGCCGACCGTATCCGGTCCTGGCCCTTTCCGCCGCGATCGCAACTCTCTCGCGACGTTCCGGGTTCGCAGGCCGTCGGCCTGATCTCCCGAGACGGTGACTCGCTTGGCAGGCCGTGATCCATCGTGGGATCGCCGTGCCGCCGTGGCCCTGCTTCCGCCTTCCGTGCGCCTTTCCCCAGTGGATGGACCCGTTTCATGCATTCGTTCACCGACCTCGGACTCTCCGCCCCCCTCCTTCGCGCCCTCGCCGCCGAGGGCTACGCCACGCCGACGCCGATCCAGGCCAAGGCCATCCCCCACGTGCTCGCCGGACGTGACCTGTTCGGCTGCGCCCAGACGGGCACCGGCAAGACGGCCGCCTTCGCCCTGCCGCTCATCGAGAGGATGCTCGCCGCCCCGCGGGAGCGGTCGCCGCGCCGGTGCCGGGCGCTCGTCCTCGCCCCCACCCGCGAACTCGCCGGCCAGATCCACGAGAGCTTCCGGGCCTACGGCCGACACGCCGGGCTCGCCAGCGTGGTCGTCTACGGCGGCGTCAGCCAGCGGCCCCAGGCCAACGGCCTGATGCGGGGCGTCGACGTGCTCGTGGCCACGCCGGGCCGGCTGCTCGACCTCGTCGGGCAGCGGCTCGTCGACATCCGCGCGGTCGAGTTCCTCGTCCTCGACGAGGCCGACCGGATGCTCGACATGGGCTTCATCCACGACGTCCGCCGGATCGTCGAGATGCTGCCCCGGGAGCGGCAGACGCTCTTCTTCTCGGCCACGCTGCCCGCCGAGGTGCGCAGGCTCGCCGACTCGATGCTCCGCGACCCGCTGGAGGTGAAGACCGCGCCGCAGGCCACGCCGGCCGAGACGGTGGCCCAATCGGTGTACCACGTGGCGAAGAGCGGGAAGCGGGCGGCGCTCGTGTCGCTCCTGCGTGAGTCGCCGATGGATCGCGTCATCGTGTTCACCCGCACGAAGCACGGCGCCGACAAGCTGCAGCGGGACCTCGTCAAGGCCGGCATCGACGCCGCCGCGATCCACGGCAACAAGTCGCAGAACCAGCGGGAGCGGGCGCTCGCCGCCTTCAAGGCGCCGCGGCCCCCGGTGCTGATCGCCACCGACATCGCGGCCCGGGGGATCGACGTCGACGACGTCTCGCACGTCGTCAACTTCGAGCTGCCGCACGAGCCCGAGACCTACGTGCACCGCATCGGCCGCACCGGCCGGGCGGGCCGCACGGGCGAGGCGGTGAGCTTCTGCGATCCGGAGGAGCGGCTGCGGCTGCAGGCGATCGAGCGGCTCCTGCGGCAGCCGATCACCCCGCGAAACGCCCCGGCGGCGGGCGGCGATCTCGAGCCGGCATCGCGGCCCGACCACGGGCCGGCCCGCGGCCCGGACGGTGGCCGACAGCGCGGCCGTTCCGGCCGGGGACGCCGCGGCCGCTCCGAAGGCGGCCGGGAACGGCGCCCGCGGGCGGAGCGCGGCGACCACGGCCATGCCGTGTCCGTCGCGGCGGCGTCTGCCGTCGCCACGGCGCCGGCCCCGGCGAAGCATCGGGCCCGACGGCGGCATCGTCGCGCGTTGTGACGAGGCCGTCCGGTTCGCGGCGGACCAGGGGCGTCCCGCCGGTAACGATTCCTCCAGCCCCATGAAGTGACCGCCTCGCGAGGAGACAGGATGCGCGTTGAACGGGTGAAGTACGTGATCTGGGCCGCCGACATGGAGCGGGCCGTGCGGTTCTGGCGCGACACGTTCGGCGGCCGGCAGCTCAAGCAGAACTCGGTGATCGCCGAGGTCGAGATCGAGGGGGCTGTGATCGGCATCCACTCCGGGGGCGAGGGGAAGCGGACCTGGACGGGCCTGAGCCTCCAGGTCGCCGACGTGATCGCCGGCGGCCGCGAGGTCGCCGCCGCGGGCGGACTGCTCGTGAAGGAGCCCGAGCCGGAGGACGGCGAGCCGCCGCACCTGGCGATGTGCGTCGACACCGAAGGCAACGAGTTCATGCTCACCCGCCGGCGCGGATGAGCCGGCACCGGCCAGCCGGAGGCTGGCGTGGCGGTCGAGCCAAACCTCGGCTTTGGCTCCGACCGCCAGAGGCGGCGGGGGCGATGGATGGCCCTGCCGCCGTAACGACAAGCCAGGTGTGTTCGCCCCGAATCACAAGCTCAGGCCCGCCGTCACGGCACATGACAACAGGGAATGCCGGCAAGTGGCGAGATGCCGCGACCGATGGGCATGCGGTCGGCGGACATGCGGCACGCCGAGATACCACTGGCGACTGCTGCGACTCGTGCGACAAACCTCGCTTTCACGACACTTCCCGACGCCAGAGGCCAAGCTCATGGCCCGGGTGGGGGAGGAGTTTCCGCTCGAGTGCCCGGGGTTGCGGCGACTGGGGAGAACTCGTCCAGGTCCACTTTCGACCGGGCGATTTTTCAGGGCCGGCTAGTCCCGGCTGTTACTACTCATGGTCCTCGCTGTTCGACCGACGCGACCACGAGCGGCTGAAAGCAGCGTCTCACGCAGCCAAGGCCTGAAGGGTCCTCAGGGCCTTGCAGGCCGACGGACGGCTGCAGCTGAATCGCGGGTCACCCCGATGCGCCCTGGCCAGGTGTCACAGCATCGGTGCCCCATCTCGCCTACCGAGCCGTGTCTTTCGGCTCGAAGTAGCGGGCGAGGATCCGGGCCAGGATCTGCTTGCCGCGGCTGTTGCCGTGGATCGAGTCGCGGGCGAAATGGTCGTAGGGCTTGTAGGACCGCAGCATGTAGTCTTCCCAGGCCTTGCGGATGTCGAAAAACTCAACCCGCTCCTCGCGGCACATCCGCCGCATCCGCGTGGAAAACTGCTCCATGTCGTCGAGGGCCACCGCCGCCGGCTTTTGCGTGACATAGATCGGCTCGTAAACCTCCCGCGGCGCGATCGCCCCGCTCATCACGAGGATCTCGCAGTTCGAGCCCTGTCGGATCTGGCGGATCACGCTGCGGATCGCCTCGACGTCGAAGCCGTGGCTGATGCCCGCGATCATCACGAGGTCGGGCTTATAGTCGAGCACGTAGGGCTTCACGCGGCCCTCGTCCTTGTAATACCAGCAGCCGGTGCCGCCGCGCACGCTCGTCACGATCTCGATCTTCGCCTTGGGATAGATGCGGGCGAGGAGCGTCTCGTAGAGCGAGTTCGACGTGTCGTTGCAGATGCTGTCGCCGAGCATCACGACACGCAGCGGGCCGCCAGAGGCCAGCCGCTGCATGGTCCGCGGCAGAAACTGCCAGCGGTCGGCCGCCGGCTCGAACTGGACGACCGGGCACTGCGCGGCGAGCCCCGCGGCCCAGGCGGCCGCCTCGTCGGCGGTGATCTTTTCGACCCGCAGGTTTTTCACCGATAGCGGCCCGGCGTTGGCCTGTAGCCGGATCCGCGCCTGATGGGCGTCGGCATGGCCGCGGAAACAGAGCGAGTAGGGCCGCCAGTCGGTGGAGGTGTCGATGCTATCGTGGTCGTCGGCCACGATCTCCTTGCCGTCTTTGTCGAGAAACACCGCCGCACAGAGCGGCTTTTCCGCAGCCTGGGCGAGAAACCTCAGCCGGTAGAAGGCAAAGGGCTCGACGGCGAAGGGCTTGCTCATGAGCTGCCCCTTGCGAATGCGGATGCCGTGTTCGTCGGGATCGCCCGCCTGCCGGATCGTGTCGCCTTCGAAGGGCACCGGAGTCTTCGAAGGCTCCCAGCCCTCGGCCCCCGGCGCGAGGCGGAAGTCGGAGGCGAGGAGCGGCGGGAACTCCTGGATGCGGATGTTGCGGTAGCGGATCGTGCCCACCATCTTGCCGTGGATCTGCAGGGCGATCGCGCCCTCCTGCGGGATCGAGGCGTCGGTCTCGGTGTAGTCAACCGTCTCGACGCCGTTGATCGAGAGCCGGATCCGCCGCCCCTCGCAGCGGATCACGTATTCGTTCCAACCGTTCTTCGCCTTGGCGAGCGCCTGCGCGAGGGCCTCCTGCGACGCCTTCACCAGGAACGCGTTGCGGCGGCTCTCGTCGTAGAGGCAGCCTTCGACGGTCAGGCCGATGTCGGCCTGGTAGCCGATCACCTCGTGGTGGTTGGGAATGCGGACGGTGCGAATCTGGATGCCCGCATTGCAGTCCTGCACGCAGTCGAGCCGGTATTCGAGCCGCAGTTCGAAATCGCCGAACGTGCGGTTTGTGGCGAGGAATTCATTCTGCGGCGCGGGGGCCGTGGGGCTGCCCGCGACGATCGCGCCATCTTCGATCCGCCAGGTGTTTTTCGTGTCGCCGTTCCAGCCTGCGAAGCTCGTGCCGTCGAAGAGCGACTGCACCGGCGCGGCCGGCGGCTGGTCGGCCGAGGCCCACGGGCAGGCGAGGAAGACGATCGCTGCCAATAGGAGAGGCCGGAGGGCAGGGCGACGGGCGGATGACAAACGCATGCGTGCGGTCCTTGGAGTGGTTTGATTGGAGCACGCGGATTATGGCGCGGGCGGGAAAATTGTCACGGGGTCCGCATACCCTAAAGCCCCCGGCGGAAGCCGGTGGGATGACGCGCCGCGATCACGATCGGCGTTCACGCGGTGGCGTCGAGCAGGCCGCGCATGTAGCCGACGGCGAACAGGCGGCCCATCATATGGTAGCCCGCCAGCGCGTTCGATTCGCCCTCGAGCGTGGGCACGTGGTCGGGTCGCGCCGGCCCCGTGAAGCCGATCTCGCGGTAGGCGCGGATGCACTCGGCCATGTCGGTCTTGCCGTTGTCGTGAAACGTCTCCCGAAACCGCGGCACAGCCACGGGCACGATCCGGTCGAGAAACCAGGCGAGGTTGTCCCAGAGGCGGGCGGCCGTGATCGGTCCGCCACAGCCGGGGGATGGATCGAGTTCAGCCGCGTCGAAGGCCGTCACCAGCGTGCTGCCGCGGTGGGCCGGGTAGCGGGCCACGACGTCGCTCGCCCCCATCTGGGCGGAGAGCCGGAGCGTGGAATCGACGTGGGGCATGCAGGCGAGGGCGATGCGCATGGCGTCGGTCCGAGAAAAGCGTGTGATCAGGATGCCGGTGCTGGCGTAGGTGCTGGTGCCGGCTTGGCGGGCACGATTTCGGCGAGCCGCTTGGCGGCCTGTTCCTCGCCAAGGATTCCGGCGGCGGCGAGCGCGCGGGCCGCGGCGGCGACGACCGCCTCACGATCCTTCACGTTGGCCTGCGCCCAGCGGCGCAGCGTCTGCACGTCGCCGCCGCGGACGAACCGCCATTGGAAGGGCGTGTTTTCATCGCCGTCGTTGACGTAGCCGTGGATCCGCCACCAGCCGATCATCGCCTTCGCCCCGGCCGAGAGTCGCGCGGCGGCGGCATCGTCATCGCCGGCCGGCGTCGCCACCGCCTCCAGGAGCCCGCGGCGGCTTTCCACCTGGGCGGCGAGGATGTCGAGATACCGCCGCGGCCCGCCCGGAATGAACGCGGCCGCCTCGCCCGAGAGCGTGGCCTTGCGAAGCTGGTCGGGCAGATTGGCGGGCAGCTTGTCGAGCGGCAGTTCCAAACACCGCCACGTGGGCACGAGCAAGGCCCGATCGCCACCGAGAAGATCGGCGAGGTCGCCGAGCACCTCCTCGTCGGGCGTGTCGAGATAGTCGAGGTCGGCCGATGCCCGGGCGAAGAAATAGAGATTCGGCAGCACCATCATCGGCTGCTGGGCGTTGCCGAAGACGCCGTCGGCCGTGGCCGCATATTTCGCCTCGTCCCGCAGCATCCGGCGGATGTCGGCAAACTGGAGCACGGCCCCGGGAATCGACGGCTCGTACTCGATCGCCTCGTAGAGGAAGAGCGTCGACCGCGGCATGAGGCCGGCGTCTTCGGTGAGGCCGATGTTCACGCGGCCGTTGGCCCAGTTGTCGCGATTGGATCGCCCCGGCAGCAGCAGCCACGGCTCGGGCATCCCGGCGGCGAGCGATTCGAGCGACGGCTTCACGAACGGCACGATCCGCTCGGGTGGATTCGACGGGCTGCCGCCCCAGACCTTCTCCGTGCCCCAGCCGCACCACACCCAGGGGATGAGCCGCTGCTTTCCAGGCCCGGTGCCGCAGGCATCGAGTGTGGCCCGATCGGCGAGAAACACCGAGAGCCACTCCTTCGGCTGGGCGCCGCCATAGCCGCCCGGGTCGCCGTCGATCGTCACATAGGCATCGGCCGAGTTGGCGATCGCCATCATCGCGCGGCGGTGGGCGAAGTAGGCCGCCGCCTCGGCCGGGTCGTCGAGCCGCACGTGCTTCCACACGGGGTACGGGTTGCGCTGCTTCCAGGGCTTGGCGGCGATCGCCGGCGGCGGCGTGAGGTTTGCGGTTTGGGCCAGCCAAAACTCGAGCCCCGCGGCATGGGCGTCGTCGATCGTGCGGGCATAATCGCGGATCGCCTGGGCGTCGGTCTCGGAGAGCGGCGCGGGAATCGACTCGAACATCGGCCAGTTCATCACGCGGTCAAAGCCGAGTCGTTTGAGAAGCTGATACATCGCCGCGAAGTCTTCCCGCTCCCAGGAGCGGACGGCGAAGGGATGCTTGAAGAGCCAGCCCTCGTGGAGATAGAAGCCGCGGTGCTTGAAGCCGGTCGCGGGCTCGGCCGCAGGGGCGACCGCTTCGAGCTTGCACACGCCTGCGCCGGAGACGGCCAGCGGCACCTTCTCGCCGACGAAATACGCCGTGCGGTCCATCGGCAAGACGACGGCTTCACCGGCCTGGGCCCAGGCGGGCAGGGCGAGGAGGAGGAAGAGGCAGCGGCAGATGTGGGCGATGAGTGTTTTCATGGGTCTCCGCTTCGGGTCGATCCGGCGACAAGGGAACACGATAAAGTTGCCGGAAGGGCACATTCTTACCTTACGGCGGCGGCATGTGCCGAGCTATTTTCAGAGCCTGGAACACCTCCTGCGGTATTGCGCCCGGCCGCCCTTCGCGCTGGAACGGCTCTCCGTGAGGCGCGGTGAGGATGGCCGCATCGCTAAAGTCCGCTACGTGCTCGCAAGTCCACGCGGCCGGGCGCCAACGGCGTCGTCGAACTCTCACCGTTTGCCGGCAGGATGCCGGTGCGGCGGTCCAGCCAAACCTTGGCTTTGGCTGCGACCGCCCAAGGCGGCAGGGGCCAGGGATGGCCCTGCCGCCGGAATGCAAGCTCGACCGGCTCGCGGATCTGGTCCCGCCGGCGCGGATGAGCCGGCACCGGGCC
>JBIIDT010000020.1:0-44496 GCA_044238145.1 Pirellulales bacterium
CCTCGGCCGAGGCGGGGAAGATCTCGACGCCGGCGAATCCGAGGTCGGCGGCGGCCCGACAGCCCGCCGCGAGGCCGTCGTGGAACACGAACGGCCCGCCCCGCGCCTCGGTGACGAGACAGATCGTGATGGCCGGCTTCATCGGGCGCGTCCGAGGACGGTCACCGGCCGGCCGGCGCCTCGGGCTTGCGGGCCACGGCCGGCGCCTGACCCGCGCGGGGCAGGGAGGCACCCGCGAGATACCAGCCCTCGACGGTCGACTCCATGCCGAGGCAGGTCGTGCCGAAGTAGCGTCGCACCTGCTCGAAGTCCGGCAGCGTCGTGCCGTCGATCTTCTGTTCGCGGACCGTCCCCGGCTTGCCGTCGCCCAGCATCCCGTTGAGCAGTTGACCGAACACGCTCTTCGACTTCGGCATCGAGCCCTGGCGGAGCAGCTCGTACACCGGGCGGATGGTCTCGTCTTCGCGGCCGAACGACCGGACGGCCGCCTTGCCGGGGAAGAGCCGGGCCAGTTCCGCCGCCGAGGCCTTGTAGTCGGCGGCGGCGGCCAGGGAGTCGGCACCGCCGGGAACCGTGAGCACCCGCTCGAGGATGTCGCGGTGCGAGGCGATGAGGAGGTGGCCGTGGGCGACCGTCACCGCCGAGTGGGGCAGGAGCTTGTCCTCCTTCTCCCGCCGCCGCTGGCGGCGACGATGGGCGGAATCGTCATCTCCCTCGTGCCGGTCGGCATGGGCGACGGCACCGCCCGGCGTCTCGATCTCGAGCTGCGGGATCGCCATCGAGCGGTCGATCAACTCCCAGACCTCGTGGCCGGCGACGTCGATCTTCTGCATGTCGGAGTCGGCCGCCATCGTCTTGCCGACCGTGGCCGCGACCTTCTTCGGGTCGGTGGCCTCGATCGCGATCACGAGCCGCTCGCTGTCGGTGTCGATCGGGTCGACGTGGTGGGTGAGCAGCACCACCCGCTTGCCGAGACAGTCGATCATGTCCTTCTCGAGGTCGATCTGCGGGCCGTCGGGCTCCTCCTTGAGCGAGGCGATGACGTCCTGGAACGTCCCCTTCTCGCCGACGATGTCGTCGAACAGGGTCTCGACCGAGTTGAACGCCGTCTTGATGTCCCACTGCAGCGCGGTCCAGCCGCCGAGCTCGCGGGGCGCCCAGGCGGGGGGCACGATGCCCTCGACGTCGGGGAACCGCAGCATCCGCGCCGCGAGGTCGAAACGCTCGGGGCCGAACGGTTCGCGGCCGGGCAGGGCGGGGGCGTGGACGAGCGTGTGGTGCCGGAGCGAGTGGCCGCCGAAGTCGAAGGCGACGACGCCGCCGATCCCCTTGATGGCGTCGAAGCCCTGGCGGCCGAGGATCGCCACGTAGTCCGGCCCCTTCCGCTTCTCACGGGGCGGGTTGCTCGCCTGGTAGGCCCGGGCGAATCCCAGCGGCTCGACGAACCAGCGGACGGGGGCGGCCGCCACCGGCACCTCCTTGCCGCAGCGGGCCATGGCCGCCGTGAACGACGGGTTGGTGGAAAGGCTGTCCTTGCGGCCCTGGGCGAGGATCGCGAACGCCTGCCCCACCTGCACCGGGTCGTCGCCCACGACGAGCGCCGTCGGCGCCTGGGCGAACGCCACGCGGCGGTCGCGGGGCTTGGCGTCGCTGCGGCCGTCCTGCTCGGGCGGCAACTGGTAGACCGTGAGCTGCGGGGGTGCGCCGGCAACGGCCACCTTCGTCGCCTTTTGTTCGACGAGCCGCTTGCCGATCCGGTCGACGAGTTCCTTGGCGTCGGCCTCGTGGCCCGTGGTGTCGACCAGGACCACGGTCGAGAGCACGCCGGGCTGGGCCTCGATGGCCGCGGCCGCCACTTCGCCGCCCGGCACCTTGCCGAGATCCTCGAGCGTGAGGCCGAGCTTCGCCAGCCGCTGCCGACCGTTCTTCGAGATCTGCTCCCGCAGGCCGTCGATGAAGGCCTTCATCTGCGGATCGGCGACGAGCTGCCCGTACGACGTGCGGTCGAACCGCTCCTCGAGGCCGCGGATGTCGGGGATGCTCAGCCAGGCACGGGTCGTGGCCGGGAAGATCGTCTCGCTCGGCGGAAACGATCCGGCCGTCGCGAGCGGGCCGCCGAACGCCAGGGCGACACACAGAACCTGAACGAACCGGCGGGCGCCGGCGGCGAATCCCTTGACGCCCACGACGAGACTCCTGGCAGAAAGGTGGCGGACACCGGCACGATCGGCACGACGCCTATTTATCGTGTCAACCGGGCCAATTTCTCAACACCGGTTTATCCGGGGACAATGGGGGCTTCGGGCAGACCCGCTGCCGCGAGCACCGCGGCGGCCGCCACGAGCCCGGCCGCCGTCGCCAGGGCCGTTTCCCGCTCGAGCGGCACGGCCGCGGCGACGAAGGCCAGCCCGGCGAGGGCCGCGGCCGCCACGGCGAGGGCCGCCACCGCGATCCAGGGCCAGGCCGCGCCAGGGACCGGCCCGACGGTGGCCTCCGCCGTCTGCAGGAGCCCCGCCACGAGCGGCGGCCAGC
Source organism: Pirellulales bacterium (assembly GCA_044238145.1). GTDB lineage: Bacteria > Planctomycetota > Planctomycetia > Pirellulales > UBA1268 > QWPN01. The sequence continues at coordinate 2,533 of JBIIDT010000020.1, forward strand.
CGAGAATCGCCGCATGGCCCAAGGCCGTGGCCACCGCCAGCCGCAGGCTCGTCGGTCGGCGCCACGCTGCGGCCGCCCCGGCGCCGGGAGCGGCGGCCGCTCCCGCAACGGCCTGCCAGGCGCGGTCGGTCGGCGGCCCGATCAGCGCGGCCGGTACGGCGAGCGCCGCGAACCACCCGATCGCGAACGGGCAGCCGAAGGCCGCCGCCTCGGGGGCGAGGAAGTACCAGCCGGCGAGGCCCGCGAGCGACGTCGCCATCGCGAGCGCGACGAGCGTCCGCCGCAGCCCGCCGCGGGCGAGGCCGACCTCCGCGACGAGCGAACGCGGAGCACGCGGCTCGGCGGCGGACGGCCCGGGCGGTCCCACCCCCAACCGCCACGCCACCCAAGCCGCCGCCAGGATCGAGGCCGCCGCGGCTCCGGCGGTCGCGACCGCGAACCACGGCGGGCCGGCGACGAGGGCGGTCGCGGCGGCGGACGTGCTCGCGAAGGCGGCGAAGGTCGTCGCGTCGGCGGCGACCGCGCCGTGCCGGGCCGCGACCGAGCCGCCGAGCGTCGCGACGAGGACCCCGACAGCTCCCGCGGCGACGACGAGGCCCCCGAAGCCGGGCCCGAGCATGACGGCCGCGCCAGTCGCTCCCGCGAGCGGCCACAGCGCCCGCGCCCACCAGCCGGCCGCGTCGACCTTCCGGCCGGGCGCGATGCCACGCGGCGCGTGCCCCGCGGCCGCCACGGCGGACCAGCCGCCGCAGGCGACCGCCGCGGCGATCGTCGCCGCCGTCGCGGGGGCGTTCGCCAGCGCGAGGCACGACGCCAGCGCGATCGCGGCGGCGATCCACGAGGCCGGCCGCCGGGCAGCGATCCGCACCAGCAGCGACAGGACGGCCGTCACGACCCCTCCGCCCGTCAGGCCTGCCGGGGCCGCACCTGCCCCTGCACCCGCAGCGGCAGCCCGAGGATCCGCAGGAAGCCCTCGGCGTCGGTCTGGTCGTAGGAGCCGCCCCCCTCCATCGACGCGATGGCCGCGTCGTACAGGCTCTGGCCGCTCTCGCGGCTCTTCACGAGCACGTTGCCCTTGTAGAGGTTCAGCTCCACGCTGCCGGTCACCGGCTTCTGGGCCTCGCGGATGAACGCGAGCAGGGCGTCCATCTTCGCGCAGTACCAGAAGCCGTAGTACACCATCTCCGCCACCTCGGGCGACAGCCGGTCGCGGAGGTGCACGAGGTCGCGGTCGAGCGTCATCTGCTCGACGAGCCGGTGGGCCTCGTAGAGCAGCGTCATGCCCGGGGCCTCGTAGACGCCCCGACTCTTCATACCGACGAGCCGGTTCTCGACGATGTCGGTGCGGCCGATCCCGTTGCGGCCGCCGATGCGGTTGAGCTCGAGCACGATCTCGTGGGCCGCGAGGGTCTTGCCGTTGACCCGCACGGGCAGGCCACGGTCGAAGTCGATCCGCACGGTCTCCACGGCGTCGGGCGCCGCCTGCGGGGAGACGGTCATCCCGAACTCGACGAGCCCGAAGCCGTCGGTCGAAAGCTCCTCGAGGTCCCCGGCCTCGTAGCTGGTGTGCAGGCAGTTCTCGTCGGAGCTGTAGGGCTTGCCCTTGGAGGCCTTCACCGGGATCTGCTTGGCCTCGCAGAACTCGATCAGCTCCTTGCGGCCCGGGAACCGCTCGCGGAAGGCGGCGATCCGCCACGGAGCGAGCACCTTGATGCCCGGGTCGAGGGCCTCCGCCGCCAACTGGAAGCGGCACTGGTCGTTGCCCTTGCCGGTCGCGCCGTGGGCGAACACCGAGCAGCCCTCGCGGTGGGCGATGGCGACGCAGACCTTGCTGATCAGCGGCCGGGCGATCGACGTGCCGAGCAGGTAGGTGCCCTCGTACCGCGCCTGCCACTGCATGGTGGGGAAGGCGAGGTCGCGGCACAATTCCTCGCGGACGTCGACGATCAACGCCTTGACGGCCCCGCAGTCGCGGGCCTTCTTGAGGATCGCCTCCCGGTCCTCGCAGGGCTGGCCGAGGTCGACGTACACCGCCACCACCTCGTAGCCCTGCTCGATGAGCCAGCCGAGGATCACCGAGGTGTCCAGCCCGCCCGAATACGCCAGCACGCACCGCTTGCTCATCGCCACTCCTTCCGGGGATCGATCCAGGTCGCAACCACGGATTGGTATAGCCCCGGCCCGGGGACGGAAAAAGCGCGGCCCGCGGCCGCCGCGTGGGGCGGCATTTGCGGCCCGCGGCCGCAGATCTCACGCCTCGTGGACGACGGCCATGTTGTGGCAGCCGGGGCCGAAGCCGGTGCCGGCGACCAGCAGGATCCGGTCGCCCCGCCGCAGGCGGCCGTTGGCCAGGCCCCAGGCGGTGATCCGCGCGAGCAGGTCCTGGGCGTCCGCCCAGCCGTCCATCGCCACCGGGGTCACGCCCCAGTAGAGCGCCATCTGCCGCAGCGTGGCGGGACTGTCGCTCACGCCCACCGTCGGCACCGCGCCGCGGCGCTTGGAGCGGGCGATGGCCGTCACGCCCGTCTTGCTCGCCACCACCACGAGTTTCGCGTCGATGTCGGCCGCGATCCGGCCCGCCCCGTCGACCACGGCCTGGGTGATCGGGTGCAGCCCCTCCACGAGCCGCTCCGGCGGCGGCGGGAACTCGGCGGCCGCGATCGCCACGCCGCTCTGGTTGCGGCTGAAGCGGCCCTCGAGGTACTTCCACCGGTCGGCCAGGTACTGCCGCTCGGTGGCCGCGGCGATCCGCCGCATCATCTCCACGACCAGCGGTGGGTGGTCGCCGATCGCCGTCTCGCCCGACAGCATGCAGGCGTCGGCGCCGTCGAGGATCGCGTTGGCAACGTCGGTCGCCTCGGCCCGCGTCGGCCGCCGCGAGTGCTGCATGCTGTCGAGCATCTGCGTGGCCACGATCACCGGCTTCTGGTACCGCTGGCAGACGCGGATGATGTGCTTCTGCACCATGGGCACGCCGGCCACGTCGATCTCCACCCCGAGGTCGCCGCGGGCCACCATCACCACGTCGGCCGCCTCGACGATCGCCTCCAGGTCGTCGATCGCCTCCCGCTTCTCGATCTTGGCGACGACCCGGGCCGCGGAGCCGCGGGTGCGGAGCAATTCCTTGAGGAGCTTCACCTCCACGGCCGACCGCACGAACGACAGGCTGACGAAGTCGACGCCCGCCGCCGCGGCCCACTCCGCGTGCCGCCAGTCGTCGGCGCTCATCGCCGCCACGGAAAGTTTGACGCCGGGCAGGTTGACGCCCTGACGGCTGCGGACGGTGCCCCCCTGGACGACGCGGCACCGGGCCCGGCCCGCCTTCTTCTCCTCGACGACGAGGCTCACCGTTCCATCGGCGAGCATCACGGCGTCGCCCGCCGCGAGTTCGTCGATCAATGGCTCGTAGGTGGTCGTGAACTCGCCCGGCCCGGCGGGCGGCTTGCGGACGAAGGCCACCTCCGCCCCCTCGACGCACTCCACCGCGCCCCCTGGCAGCTCGCCGAGCCGGATCTTGGGGCCGGCGAGGTCGACGAGCACGCCGATCGGCCGGCCGGCGGCGTCCGACGCCTGCCGCACGCGGTCGAGCGTTTCCTGATGCTCCGGGATCGAGCCGTGGGCCATGTTGAGCCGGAACACGTCGACACCGGCGGCGACGAGCGCCCGCAGCGACTCCGCGGCCCGGCTGGCGGGGCCGAGCGTGGCGACGACTTTCGTGCGAACGACGGCGGCGGGCTCGGCCATGGCTCGGTGCGGAAGGGACGGTGGGGCGGACCCGCAGATGCTACCAGAACGCCGCATCCGGGCCTGCCTCGGCCCGACGGTACACTCGGGTCTCCAGGCAGGAGAACGTCGGCCGATGTGGCGCGAGCGGCGGGTGATCGTGACGGGTGGCACGGCGGGCTTCGGGCTCGTCCTCGCGCGGCACCTGACCGCGGCCGGGGCGAAGGTGCTCGTCGTCGGCCGCTCCGCCGAGGGCGTGCGCATGGCGCTGGCCGCCTGCGAGGCCGCCGGGGAGAACATCCGCGGCGTGGCGGCCGACCTCGCCAAGCCCGGCGAGGGAGGCCGCGTGGTCGGCGAGTGCCTGCGGATCTTCGGCGGCGTCGACGACCTGTTCTGCTGCGTGGGCCGTTCGGGCCGCGGCCGGATCCTCCAGACGACCGAGGCCGAGCTGCGGGAGTACCTCGACGCCAATCTGTTCGCGGCCGCCGAAATCACGCGGGCCGCGGCGGACGACGTCGCGGCCGCCCGCGGGCACGTCGTCTACATCGGCAGCCTCGCCAGCCGGCTCGTGATCCCGTTCATGGGCCCGTACAGCGTCGCGAAGGCGGCACTGGCGGCCTACGCCGACGCGGTCCGCCTCGAACTCGCCCCGCGCGGGGCCCACGTGCTGTTCGTCGCCCCCGGGCCGATCCGCCGCGCGGGCGACGACCCGGCCGCCGCGCTCGCCGCGGACCGATACGCCACCGACGTCGCCCGCGGCGGTCTGCCCGCCGAGGCCGGGGCGGCCGGCGGCACCACGTCGCTGCGCCGGCTCGATCCCGACGCCCTCGCCCGCCGCGTGCTCGGCGCCTGCCGCCGCCGCCGCAGCGAACTGGTGGTGCCCGGCTCGGCCCGGCTGCTCGCCGGCCTGATCGACTGGTTCCCCGAGTTCGGCCGCTGGCTGCTCGCCCGCGTGGCGAAGAGGCGGTGACGACCACTCCCCACGACCAAGGCCCACAGCACTTTTCTCCTCCACAAGCACGCACCGGTAAGGGGTTGCCCGTGTCCTCGAGCCGGCGTTGCTGGCAAGCGCAGCCAGGATGGCGAGAGCGCAGCCAGCATCGAGAGAGCGGAGGGCAGGATGCCCGCAGCGAACGTCCGGACGAGAGGACACGGGCAACCCCGCCCCACCACGGCACGAACCTGGGCATAGCCCCGCGACCGCCTACCATGGGCACGTCATGCCGCAACCCACCTCACCCGCCGCGCCCACCTGGATGCGGTGGTGCCTCGTCGCCGCGGGTGTCTACAACCTGGCCTGGGGCGGCCTGACGGTGCTCGTGCCCAACTGGCTCTTCGACCTGACGGGAATGGCGCCGCCGAACTACCCGTTCATCTGGCAGTGCGTGGGGATGATCGTCGGCGTCTACGGGATCGGCTACCTGGCCGCGGCGACCGATCCCGCGCGGCATTGGCCGATCGTGCTCGTCGGCCTCCTCGGCAAGATCTTCGGGCCGCTGGGCTACGCGATGGGCGTGCTGCAGGGGGACGTGCCCGTGGCGTTCGGCGTCACGCTGCCGACGAACGATCTCGTCTGGTGGGTGCCGTTCACCCTGATCCTCCTGCACGCCCGGCGGTCGGCCCGCTGACGGCGGTCGGCCCGCTGACGGCGGTCGGCCCGCTGACGGTCGGCGGCCCGCGGACCGCGCGGCGGCCGCGGGCGGGACGACGGGGCCGCGACAAGCCGCCCGCGAGCCGGTATATCTGGTGCCCGGCACGGATCATTCCACCTTCCCACGGGAGCGAGAGATGGCAGCGGCACACGAGGCGTTCGCAGGCATCGGCAGGATCAAGTACGAGGGCCCGCAGTCCAAGAGCATGCTCGCCTTCCGCCACTACGACGCCGACGCGCTCGTGGAGGGCAAGCCGATGAAGGACCACCTCCGCTTCGCGGTCTCCTACTGGCACGCCTTCCGCGGCACCGGCGCCGACCCGTTCGGCCCCGGCACGATGCTGCGGCCCTGGGAGAACGAGGCCGACCCGCTGAAGATGGCCGTCAAGCGGGTGGACGTGGCCTTCGAGTTCCTGGAGAAGCTCGGCGCCGGCTTCTACTGCTTCCACGACCGCGACGTGGCCCCCGAGGGGGCGACGCTCGCCGAGACCAACAAGCACCTCGACGTCGTGGCCGACGCCCTGGAGAAGCACCAGCAGCGGACCGGCATCAAGCTGCTGTGGGGCACCGCAAACCTGTTCTCCAACCCGCGGTACGTGCACGGCGCCGCGACGAGCCCGAACGTCGAGTCGTTCGCCTACGCCGCCGCCCAGGTGAAGAAGGCGATCGAGGTCACGCACCGGCTCGGCGGCGCGGGCTACACCTTCTGGGGCGGCCGCGAGGGCTACCAGTGCCTGTGGAACACCGACATGAAGCGCGAGTCGGACCACCTCGCGAAGTTCATGCACATGGCGGTCGACTACGCCAAGGAGATCGGCTTCACCGGCCAGTTCTACTTCGAGCCCAAGCCCCGCGAGCCGATGAAGCACCAGTACGACTTCGACGCCGCGACATGCATTAATTTTTTGCGTGCCTATGGCCTGGAGAAGCACGTGAAGATGAACCTCGAGACCAACCACGCCACGCTCGCCGGACACGAGATCCAGCACGAACTGGAGTACGCCGGCATGCAGGGGTTCCTCGGCTCGGTCGACGCCAACACCGGCGACACGCTCGTCGGCTGGGACACCGACCAGTTCCCGACGAACGTCTACATGACGACGCAGATGATGTACTCGATCCTCAAGTACGGCGGCCTCGCCCCCGGCGGCATCAACTTCGACGCCAAGGTGCGCCGCGAGAGCTTCGAGCCGGTGGACCTGTTCCACGCCCACATCGGCGGCATGGACACGTTCGCCCGCGGCCTGAAGATCGCGGCGGCGATGCGGGCCGACGGCGCGATCCAGAAGCTCGTCGAGGAGCGGTATGCCTCCTGGTCGGGCCCGCTCGGCAAGCGGATCGAGGCCGGCACGGAGTCGTTCAAGTCGCTGGAGGCCGAGATGCTCAAGAAGGGCGAGGCCGAGCCGTGCAAGAGCGGCCGCCAGGAACTCTTCGAGAACGTCATCAACACCTACCTGTGACGACGCCCGCGGAGCCCGGCTGATGTCCCACACCCCATGGGCCGTCGTCGCGGCCTGCGTGCTCGGCCTGGCGTCCGCCGCGGGTGACGAGCCGCCGCGGGGACTCGTGACCGCGCCCTGGAAGCTCGAGGCGATCGAGATGCGGGACGGCCGGCGGCTCGAGGGGCTGATCGCGGCGCCCGCGGCCGGGGCCGCCCCCGACGAGGACGTGTTCTTCGTGCAGGTCGTCCGGCCGCCGGGCCGGCCGATGTACCTGATCACGTGGGGGCCGCTGGCGGCCGACCGGGTGTTCCACTTCCGCCGACTGCCGCCGGCGGAGCACGATCGGCTCGCCGACCGGATCCGCGCGTTCCGCGAGGACCGCGAGCGGCGGCTCAACGCCGAGACCACGATCGAGCTGGCCCGGCCGGCCGAGGACGCCCCGTGGCGCTACGCGACCGAGGACTTCGTGCTCGAGAGCACGGCCGACCCCGGCGTGACCCGCGAGGCGGCCCTCCGGCTGACCCAGGTTTTCGGCGCGCTGGCCAGCCTCGTGCCGCCGGTCGTGGCCGCGGCCGGGCCGACGACCGTGCGGCTGTGCGGCACCACGGCCGAGTATCTCGCCGAGCAGGAGAAGCTCGGCATCCGCGTGGCGAATCCCGCCTTCTTCGTGCCGGCGCAGCGGCTGCTCGTCGCCGGCAGCGACATGCCGGCCCTCGTCGCCCAGCAGCGGGCGGCGGCGGAGGCCAACGCCACGGCGGCCCGTCGCCTCGCGGACCTGGACCGCGGGCTGCCCGAGCGGCTCAAGACGCTGGCCGCGGACCTCGAACGCCAGGGGATGCCGGCGGGGCAGCGGGCCGACGTCGTGCAGAAGGCGCGGGCCCGTTGGCAGCAGGACCGGGCGGCCGAGCAGGCCCGCATCGACGCCGCCGACCGCGAGAACGCCGCCCGGGTCGCCGCGGCCCGGCGCGGGTTCTACGCGCGTCTCGCCCACGAGGCCTGGCACGCCTACGCCGAGGCCCGGCTGCGGCCGGCCGACGGTTCGGGCGTGCCCGACTGGCTCGACGAGGGGCTGGCCCAGGTCGTGGAATCGGCGCCGCTGGAGGCGGGTGAACTGCGGCTCGACGCGGCCGACCCGGTGCGGCTGGCGGCGCTCCAGGCGGCGATCCGCACCGGCACGGTGCCGCCGCTCGCGGAACTCCTCCGGGCCGGGCCCGACCAGTTCATCGCCGGGCACGCCGGCGCGGCCGAGGCCTCGGGCCGCGCCTACCTGGCCGCCTGGGGCCTGGCCATCGATCTGGCCGTGATGGAGCCGGTGCTCACGCCGGCGGCCGTCGCCGCGCTCGGCCGCGGGCCCGCCGAGGACGCGGTGGGCCGCTTCGAGCGGCTCGTCGGCATGCCGCTCGACCGCTTCGAGGACGGGTGGCGGCGGCGGATCGCGGGCCTGCGCGGCGTCGAGGCCGCGCGACCGGTCAGCCCGGGCCGGTGAAGGTCCGGAGATCACTCGGTGCCTTCCAGGCACCCCGACACCACCAGCATCGCTCTCTCGGGGTGGTGTACCGGCACAGTGACTCGTTGAACCAGATCTCGTGAGAGCCGGCCGCTTGACGGTGGAACGTCAGCCCGATTTCCTTGAGCCGTTTCACGATCTCGCGGTACTTGTAACCAGCGAGCCGTCCTATCAAGTCGCTACGACCAGCGGGTAATCGAATCGGTCGTCCGCTTCGGGCAAGCGATCAGCCGCTGCTTCATTGCCCGAAGATCTCGCCTCGAGGAGTTTCTTCGCGACGTCCCGGGCGATCTCGAGCGTCTCCTGGATCGTCCTCCCCTGAGCCACCAAGCCCTGAATGTCGTCGCTCGTGGCGAGGTAAAAACCTTCCGGAAGTTTTTCGACGTGCAGCGTGATGATGTGTTCCATGACCCCTCATTCTAGGCCCCTTGAAGGCCGGTCATCAAGCCAAGTGGCACGAGTCGTTATTCGATGACGCGGTCGCGTCGACGTCAGCCCGGGCCAGTGACCGGCGCGACGACGGCCTCGATGGCCCGTCGCAGGCCGGCCATCGAGGCGGGGTCGGCGAGCTTCGCGCCGGCGGCGTCGACGACGTGGAAGGCGTCGACCACCTGGTCGAGGTGCGTGCCGATCTTGGCGGCCTTCACCGAGAGCCCCTCGTCGAACAGCACCCGCGCGATGCCGTAGAGCAGACCCGGCGCGTCGTGGGCGAAGACCTCGAGGATCGTGTCGGTCCGCGAACTCTCGTTGTCGAAGAGGACGCGGGTGGGGAAGCGGGCCGCGGCGGGCGGCTGCGGCGCGAACGGGTTCCAGCGGCGGGCGAACTCCGGCGGCCGGTCGGCCTTGAGGGCCGCGCGGATCGCGGCGGCGATCTCGGCGAGCCGCTCGGGCGGCGGCTCGCCCGCGAAGTCGGGGTCGTGGACCGTGAAGTGGTCGATCACGAGCCCGTCTTCGAGCGTGTGGATGCCGGCCGCGAGGATCTCGAGCCGCTGGCTGGTGAGGGCCCCGGTGACGCGGTGGAAGATGCCGGGCGCCACGCTCTCGCGGGTGCCGACGCTCACGGCCACGGTGGAGTTTTCCGCCAGCCAGCGGGCCACCGCGAAGATGCCGTCGGCCGGCAGCCGGGCCAGGCGGCCGAGTTCCTCGACGGCCCGCGCCGGCGGCGTGTCGCGGAGATAGGAGGCGGGGAGGAGGGCCGCGATCCGACGCACGGGATCGTCGTCTGGCCGGTCGGCGAGCAGGGCCTCGAGCCCGCGGCGGCCGCGGTCGGCCGCGGCGTTGGCCCCCTCGCCGTCGAGATGGCCGAGCGTGCGGAAGTGGAGGTCGCCGAGCAGGTCGGCCTTCCACTTCGTCCACGTGCCAGGCCCCACCGCCGCCACGTCCGCGGCCGTGAGCAGGGAGAGCATCCGCAGCACCTCGGGCGAGCCGACCTCGCAGGCGAAGCGGACCACGATGCTGTCGTCGCCGACGTCGCGGCGGAAGGCGAGGTGCGCCATGTGCAGGTGCTTGAGCACGAGGAACTCGACGATCTCCGCCTCGTCCGCCGGCAGCTCCAGGCGGGCGGCCGCCTCGCGGGCCATCCGGGCGCCGACCTCGCTGTGGTCCTCGACGAAGCCCTTGCCGAGGTCGTGCAGGAGGAGCGCCAGCAGCAGGGGCCGCTTCCGGCCGAGCTCGCGCCAGGTGGCCCCGAGCCAGCCCTCCTCGCGGCCGAACTCGACGGCCCGCTCCACGGCGAGGATGCAGTGCTCGTCGACCGTGTACTTGTGGTAGTTGTTGAACTGCAGCAGGTGACGGGCGTGGGCGAAGCCCGGTAGGACGATCTCCAGCACGCCCAGGTCGTGCAGCCGCCGCAGGGCGTCGGCCAGCCCCTCGGGATGGGCGAACAGCGCGAGGAAGGCGTCGATCGTCGGCCGGTCGGGCTCGCGGGGCAGGGCAGGGGCCGCCTCGCGGACGGCGGCCCAGGTGGTCGGCTCGATCGGCAGGTCGTAGAGCAGGGCGAGTTCGACGAGCCGGATCACCGCCGCCGAGCTCCCGACCACCGTCGCCAGGGCGTGGGGCAGCACCGCCACCTCGCCCGGCCCGACGCGGTACACGCCGTCGACGCGATGGCCCAGCGTCGCCGCCGCCCAGGCCCGCACCGGATGCGGCCGCCGGGCGGCCTCCGCGAGCGACTCGGCCACCCGGGCCACGCCGCGGGTGTGGCGGAAGTACTCCTGCATGAACCGCTCGACGCCGAGCAGCCCGGGGGTCGACTCGATGCCCCGCGCCGCCGCGATCCGCAGCTGCTGGTCACGGGTCAGGTCGTCGGCCGCCTTCCCGGCGGCGAGGTGCAGGTCGTTCCGCACCCGGAGCAGGAACTCGGCCGCGTCGCGGAGGGCGGCGGCGTCGGTGCGGGCGAGGCCGCCGGCCAGGGCGAGGTCGTCGAGGGACTCGGCCCCGTGGAGCACGCGGCCGAGCCAGCCGACCAACTGCACGTCGCGGAGGCCGCCGGGCGACCGCTTCACATTGGGCTCGAGGAGGGCGACGGTCTGGCCGAACTTGTCGGCCTCCTCGCGGCGGGCGGCGACGAGCATCTCGACGTGCCGCCGCGGCGCCCGCCGGATCGCCGCCGCCAGCCGGGAGGCGAGCCGCTCCCGCAGCTCGTCGGGGCCCGCGAGCGTGCGGCAGTCGAGCAGCGTGCTGAAGATCGTGGCGTCGCCGGCCGCCAGCCGGCAGGCCTCGGCCACGCCGCGGACGCTCTGGCCCACCTGCAGCCCGGCGTCGAACAGGTCCTGCACGAGCCGTTTCGCCAGCGCTGCGACGGCGGTCGAGTCCGCGTCGTCATGGAGGAGCATGAGATCGATGTCGGAATACGGGGCCATCTGCCGGCGGCCGTAGCCGCCGTGGGCCACGAGCGCCGTCCGGCGCCGCAGGGTGTCGGCGTGTGGCGTGTCGGCGAGCACCGCCTCCCAGACGTCGAGCACGACGGCGTCGAACCGCTCCGTGGCCAGGCTGCAGGTCTGGAATCCCGGACCGCCGGCCGCGTGCTGGGCGGCGAGCCGGCTTCGCAGGTCGGCCACCGCAGCCGTGGCCCGCACGACGGCCGGCCGGAAGCCCGCAGCCTCGACCGCGAGGGGAACGTCCATGGGCGGGTCAGTGCGGGTGCCAGGGGTCGTCGGCGAGGCCGGCGCGACGGTTGGCGACGCGGGCCATCACGAACAGCAGGTCGCCGAGCCGGTTGAGGTACTCGATGGCGTTGGCGGGAATCGTGGTGCCGGGCTGGGCGGCCAGCGTCACCACCCGCCGCTCCGACCGCCGGCAGACGGTGCGGGCCACGTGGAGCGCCGCGGCCAGCGGGGTCCCGGCCGGCAGGATGAAGCACTTGAGCGGCTCGAGTTCCGCCTCGAGGCGGTCGATCTCCGCCTCGAAGGCGTCGACGTGCCGGGCGGTGATCCGCTCCTCGGCCGGGTCGGGGGTCGCCAGCTGGGCGCCGAGATCGAACAGCTCGCACTGCACGCGGCGGAGAAGGCCGTCGAAGGCCGAGGCGTCGGGCTGGGCGCGGACGATGCCCAGTTCGCTGTTCAGTTCGTCCACGGTGCCGAAGGCCTCGATGCGGGCGTGGTCCTTCCGCACCCGGGGCCCGCCGAAGAGCCCGGTCTCGCCGGCGTCGCCGGTCTTGGTGTAAATCTTCATGCTGCGGACGCCTCCTGCGGTGCGGGATCCCTCGCCTATACTGGGTCGCATGTCCCGTTCCTGCAACCGTCGCTCCGCGCTGGCCCTGATCGCGGCCGCGGCATGCGCGGCGGCGACCGCCGAGGAGTCGATCGAATCGCGGTTCCTCGGGCCGCCGGTGCAGGTCACCGCGGGGATGCCGAAGGCGGGGGAAGGCTACTTCGCCCCCGACGGGCGGACGATCTGCTACCAGGCGGTGCCCGACGGCTATCCCTTCTACCAGATCTACGTCCAGGACTTCGACGCCGCGAACCCGCGGCCCGCGCCGCCCCGCCGCGTGAGCACCGGGCAGGGACGGACGACCTGCTCCTGGTTCGCGCCCGACGGCCGCCGGCTCCTGTTCGCGTCGAGCCACCTCGATCCCGAACTCGCGACGACGGAGCGGACCGCCCGCGAGCAGGCGGCCGAGGACGCCCGGACCGGACGGCGACGGCGGTACCAGTGGGACTTCGACCCGCAGATGGACATCTTCACCGCGGCCCTCGACGGCTCCGACCTGAAGCGGATCGCCTCCGTGCCGGGCTACGACGCCGAGTGCTCATACTCGCCCGACGGGACCCGGATCCTGTTCGTCAGCGATCGCGACGGCGATCCCGACATCTACGTGATGAACGCCGACGGCGGCGACGTGCGGCAACTGACCAACGCGCCCGGCTACGACGGCGGCCCCTTCTTCTCGCCCGACGGCCGCTGGATCGCCTACCGCACCGACCGGCTGGAGAAGGACCTGCTCCAGATCCACGTCATGAAGGCCGACGGCTCGGGCGACGTGGCCGTGACGAAGGGCCGCGGCGTCCACTGGGCGCCCTACTGGCATCCCACGCGCCCGTGGCTCGTCTGGACCGGGGCCGACCACTCCGATCCGGCGAAGCGGCCGAACTACGACCTGTGGATCGCCCGCTACGACGGCTCCTGCGAGGGCTTCCGCTGCGGTGAGCCGCTGCGACTCACCGACCACGAGGGGGCCGACGTGCTCCCGGCGTTCTCCCCCGACGGCAGCCTGCTGATGTGGACGGCGAGCCGCGACGGCCAGCCCGGTGGCCGGACGGCCTCGAGCCAGTTGTGGGTCAGCCGCGTGGCCCTCGAGCCCCTCGCCGCGGCCCTTCCCGCCCCACCCGCCCACTGAGGCACGCGTTCATGCCCTCCGACACACCGCACCCCGACCGGATCGCGATGATCGGCGGCGGCCAGATGGCGCTGGCCCTCGCCGAGGGCTTCTGCCGCGCGGGCCTGCTCGGGCCGGCCGAGATCACGGTCCACGATCCGCACCCCGCCGCCCGCGAGCGGCTCGCGGCCCGCGTGCCCGGCGTCCGCTTCGCCGCCACGGGGGCCGAGGCGGCGGCGGCGGCACGGCTCGTGTTCCTGGCGGTCAAGCCGCAGCAGGCGGCCGCGGCCTGCGGCGAGTTCGCCGCGGCGCTCGGCCCCGACGCCGTGCTCGTCTCGATCGTGGCGGGCCTCTCCACGGCGTCGCTCGCGGCGCTCGCCGGCACGCCTCGCGTCGTCCGCGTGATGCCCAACACTCCCTGCCTCGTGGGCCGCGGGGTCTCCGTCGTCTGCCGCACGCCCGCGGTGCCGGCCGCCGACGCCGCGCGGGTGCTCGCGCTGCTCGGCGCGGTGGGCCACGTTCACGAGGCCGACGAGTCGCTGCTCGACGCGGTCACCGGCCTGTCCGGCTCGGGGCCCGGCTTCCTGGCGCTGCTCGTGGAGGCCCTCGCCGACGGCGGCGTGAAGGCCGGCCTGCCGCGGCCACTGGCCCAGGCGCTCGCCGTGCAGACGCTCGCGGGCACGGGGGCGCTCCTCGAGCAGACGGGCGAGCACCCCGCCCAGGTGAAGGACCGCGTCTCGAGCCCGGGGGGCACGACGATCGCGGGACTCGCCGTCCTCGAGCAACGCGGTGTCCGGGGCGCCCTGATCGACGCCGTCGTCGCAGCCGCGGCCCGGGCCCGGGAACTCGGCCAGCCGCCGGCCGCAGGCTGACGCGGCCTACTTCCGGCGCCGGTTCTTCGCCTTGCGGACGGCCGCCGGCTTCTTGCCGGCGGTCGCAGCCCGCTTCTTGCCCGCCTTGGCCGACTTCTTCGCGGCGGCCTTCGGCCCCCCGGTCGGACGGACCTTCTTCGAGCCGCCGAAGATGGCCTCCCATCCCGCGGCATAGCCGCTGTTGCTGCCCACGCGAATCACCGACATCGGATATGCTCCTGAATCTTCGATCGGGGTTGTACAGGGGCGGGTCGCGACCACGCCCGTTCCGTCATCCTCGCCGTGCTAGGTAGCACCTGCGGGTGGGGTGCGTCAAGCGCGTCGTCCCAGGTCATCGCCGCTCCAGAGAGATCACCATGCCGAGCTCCGACGTTCGTTTCGTCGTCGTCCTCGCCGCCACCGTCGCCTGCGGCTTCGCCGCCGCGGCGGAGCCGAAAACCGCGAAGGACTTCCAGCGCCAGGAGGTGGCCTGGCTGGGGCGGAAGTTCCAGGACGACTTCGCGGCCCACGGCACGCCGGACGCAGCCTGGGCGGACGACTACCGCGCGTTCCTCGCGGACTGGGCGCAGGCCGCCGGCGAGCAGTATCCGCCCGCGACGATGAAGACGTTCGAGACTCGGGCCGCCGCGCTCGCCGCAGCCGGCTGCGACGACCCGGTGTTCGGGATCCTCCGCGGCCGGATTGAACTCGGCCTGGGTCGGCCGAAGGAGGCGCTGGCCGCCTTTCGCAAGCTGGCCGACGTGCAGAAGGCCGGCTACCCGGCCTTTTTCGCCCGCCTGGCCCTCCTCTGGTCCCGCGAGGCCAAGGCCGCGATCGCCCCGGCCGCCGCCGTGGTGCCGGAGCCGGACAAGGCGCTCTATCAGACCGCGCTGGCCATCGCCAAGGATCCCGCGTTCGCCGACGGCAACCAGTGGATCTACGTCGCGGGCGTGGCGCCCGAGACGGACGCCTTCACCGCCGCCGCGGCCGAGCGGTTCGCGAAGCCCGACAGCGGCGTCGACCCGTGGATCACGGCCATGTTCGTGGGCCGCGATCACACCCGACGGGCCTACGCGGCCCGGGGCGACGGCTCCGCGGCCACGGTGACACCCGAGGGCTGGAAGGCGCTCGCGGAACACCTGGCGCTCGCCCGCGAGCAGTTCACCCGGGCCCACGAGATGCACCCGGAGTGGCCCCAGGCCGCCCACGAGATGATCCGGGTCTGCCTCGGCGACGGCAGCGACGAGGCGCGGCTGTGGTTCGACCGCGCCGTGGCGGCCCAGTTCGACTGCCTCCCGGCCTATGACATGATGCTCAGGCGGGTGCTGCTGCCGCGCTGGGGCGGCAGCCACGAGGCGATGCTGGACTTCGGCCGCGAGTGCCTGGGCACGGGCCGCTTCGACACCGGCGTGCCATGGTTCATGTACACCGCCGTCGCCGCGGTCGGCGAGGAACTGCCCGATCCCCGCGACGTCGTCGCCATGCCCGGCGTGTACGACGACTGCCTGAAGATGTGCCGCGGCTACCTCGCGGCGGTCGCTGACCCGGATGACAAGCGGACGTTGCAGTCCCTGGTCGCGGTGCTGCAGTGGGCGACGGGCCGGCACGCGGAGGCCTGCCAGGCGCTCGACGAACTCCGGGACGAGCTGATGCCGAATCCGCTCCGCTCGTTTCGGGCCCGCGCCGAGGACGTCGTGGGCGAGTCGCGGCTCCTCGGCGGTCCGCACGCCGAGGCCTTCGCGGCGGCGGAGTCGCTTGTGGAACAAAACAAAATCGAAGATGCCCTGGCGGCCTACCGCCCCCTGGCGACCAAGGACGACCTCCCCGCGGCCGCCCGGCGAATCGTCGAGGGCCGGATCAAGACGCTGGAGAACGCCGTGGCGATCGCGAGCCACGAATGGGTCGATCTCCAACCGCAGGCCAACCTGGCCGGCTGGCGGCGGGTGTTCGGCGACTGGAAGGTGGCCGCGGACGGCACGCTCGTCGGTGCGGCCGACGAGCAGGGCCGGCTCAAGCTGCTCTGCGAGTCCGAACTCGGGCAGGACGTGGAGATCACGTTCGCATGCGATCTGACCGATCGGCCGACCCGCGAGAAACTCTGGTACCAGATCATGATCCTCCTCGCCCATGCGGCCGGGGAGGACGAGCGCGACCGGGCCATCGGCGTCCGGCTCCTCGCCTTTCAGCGAATGGTGCAGGTCGGGGCCCTGGGAGTCGCCGGGCCGGTGGGGCAGGTTCCGGCCGCCATCAAGGACACGAACGAGGTGCGGATCGTGCTCTGGGACTGGAAAGTGTCGGTGTTCGTCAACGGCCAGAGGACGGTGAACAAGTTCGAATTGCCGCCGGAGGCACTCGCCGGCGGCGGCTTCGGCATCGCCGATTCCGTCCGGGGGGGAGAGCCGCCCATGGTGCGCATCCGCACGCTGCGGGCGCGAAAGCTCGACAAGGCCCCGGACGACTTCTGACGCGCGGCCCGCCGGCCGCGACCGGCCTCACAGCCCGAGCGGATCATCGTTCTCCAGCGGCTCGTCGAGCACCGAGTCGATGTCGTCGCCCGCGTAGATCTCGATCTCCGTCGGCCGCACGAAGCCGTCGATCGTGGTCGCCTCGCGGCTGGCCCACACGTAGAGGATTTCGTCCACCGGCACGTCCGGCGCGGCGAACACATTGACGAGGCTCGTGTTGTCGAACTTCGCCCCGAGTCTCCGTACGTGTCCGGTCTTCGCCTCCTTCGCGTACACGGCGAACCGCGGCGCGGCCGTCTCGGCCGCGCCGCCGCCCAGCGGCACCGGGCCGGAGACGTCCTCGTAGACCGCGATGGCGGAGATCGTCTGCGGCTTCGAGAGTTTGACGCGGGCCTCGGCGGAGAGCACGTCCTCCCCCTTCGCCTCCTTCGTCCACACCGCATCGGCGTCGTCGAGCCGGCCGTTCACGATCCGCAGGGCCGCGGCGGGGCAGGGATACGGCTCGTGACGGACCGTCGAGTTGCCTCCCGTCCACGGCATCACCTTGCAGACGACGTCGCCGAGCGGCCGCGCGCCCGACTTCGGGCCGCCGTCGAAGACGATGTCGCGGCCCGGAAACCGCATCTCCGCCACGACCGTGTCATCCACGGCGACTCGGGCCGGGCTGGCCACCGGCTTGTCGTAGGTCTTCTTCGCCGCCCGGCCCTCGCCGACCGTCGCCGGCTCCACCGCCCGGACGACGATCGTGGCGGCGCCCGACCGCTCCGCGCGGAACGCGACCCGCCGCCGCTCCGGCTTCTCGCCGACCGGCAGCCGCGCGCGGAACGGCCCCGCCTTCTCGTCGGCCCGCACGCCCGCCACCTCGATTTCGAGCCGCGTCAGCGGCGTGCGACCGGCCGGTTCGCAGGCGGCGAGCACTTCGACGAGGTACGTCTTGCCCCGCTCCACCGGGAACGACGCCTTTTCCCCCTTGCCGGCCGCCTTGCGGTCCACGAGCGGCTTGCCGAACGTCACGCCCTTGGCCGGCGCGGCCGCGAGCCAACTCGGCTCGGGCGGGTCGTCGGGCAGCGTGAGCCCCGCATCGGCGGGCGGGTAGGGCTCCTGGGAGCGGGCGACGAACGTCGCGCCGTCGATCACGTTGTAGGGATTGATGTCGAGCGACCAGAGCCGCTTGCCATCCTTGGCATCGAGCAGGTGCGCGACCCCCTCACGGCAGGCCACGAGGAGCCGGCTGCCGTCGCGGCTCGGCCGCACGATGCCGCCCGACGGCGTCTCGGTCTCCCAGAGCAGCTTTCCGTCGACGCCGAAGCGCTGCGTCATGCCCCGCTCCGTCGCGAGGGTGATCGAACCACCGTCACCCGCCACGTGGATGTCAGTCACGCGGCCCGCGACCACGAGCGGCTGGTCGGCCCCACCCACGAGCGGACGGACGTAGACCCTGGCGGCCCTCCCCGTGCGGTCGAAGGCGTTGTTCTCCACGATCACGATCGCGTCGCGGCCCGGCACCGGCAGGATCCAGTCGGTGCCCGCCACGGCGGCGAGCGTCGCCTTCACGCTGCCGTCGGTGGCATTCAGCACGCGGCCCGCCCCCGTGTCGTCGATGACGAGAAACCGGCCGTCGAGCGGGATCACCTTGCCCTCGTTGAGGAGCACGCCGTCCTGCTGCCAGAGCACCTTGCCGGTGGCGGCGTCGAGGCCGAGGATCGAGGCGTTGACCGCCCGGCCCAAGCCGTAGACGTCGTGCTGGATCGCGAAGCCGGCCACGAGCAGTTGCCGGCCGTCGCCCGTGACGGCCCGGGGAAAGACGCTGCGGAGATAGAGGAGGTCGCCCGCCCCGGTCCGCAGGGCCGTGTCGTCGAACGTCCAGAGCAGGTTTCCCGTGGCGGTGTCGAGGCACCGCATCCGGCGGGAGCCGCCGATGAAGCGGCGGCCGCGGGGCGCGTCGTCGAGCGCCGTCGAGGCGGCGATCGGCACTCGAAACCGGCCGGTGAAGCCGGGGTTGCCCATGGGCACGTGGCTCACGAGTCCGCGGGCCAGGTCGTAGCGGCAGGGCAGGTTGCCGAAGACGACGCTGAAGCCGTCGTTCGTGACGTCGGAGAGCCCGCCGCGGGCGGAGAACGGCGCACGGTTGCCGAGCGGCTTCGCGGCGACGACCTTGCCAACGCCGTCGACGGTCAACAGCGCGTCGCCGTAGGAGTTGGCCGTGATGAAGATGCGGCCGTCGGGGGCGAAGGCGGCATCGACAATCTGTGTGCCGAACCGTCCCGCGATCATGTCGGCGGGCTGCGACGGCGGCCCCCCCTTCGTCTCGACGGGCCGCGGGTCGGCTTTCGACGCAGGCGGCGCCGGGCTCGTCGGCGCGGCCGCGGGCGACGCGGCCTTTGCGCCAAGGTCCGCGAGCCGCTCGACCGCCGCCAGGCCGCCGGCCGGATCGCGGCAGGCGACGAGCAGCCCGTCACGCCCCCCCTGGAACGGGCTCTTCAAGTGCTCGATGAAGAAACCCTCTGCGCCCGGCAGGCTCGCGGTCGGCCGACGGCGCAGGAACGGCGCGAGTTCGGCGATCGCCCGATGCGTCTCCGGCAGGCCGAAGAGCACGATGTCGGTGTCGCAAGCGAGCCGCGGGCCATACTCCGCGTAGCCGCACCGCCGGTCATCGAACAGAACCTTTTTTTCCTTCGAGTCGGTGCTCATGATGGCCCCGAGATCGATCCGCCAGGCGAGGCCACCCGACCGCAAGGACGCGCGGACGGGCTCGTCCTCGGGACGGGGCACCCAGCGGAGCGGTAGCGGCCGGACCGCGGCCGGGTCGAGGACCACGATCCTGGGCTCGCGCCCCTTGGCGGCGAGCAGCTTCACGAGCGCGTCGGCCGCGGGGCGAAGCGACTCCTGCCCCTCGTCGAGCAGGATCGTCACCGGCCCCGCGCGGCCGGAGCAGAACTCCGCGATCGCGTCGCGATGGCCCACGAGTTCGGCGTTACCCGCGGCGATCGTCGCCGCGGCGACCGGCTCCACCGGCTGCCGCGCCTCACAGCCGAGCACGAGATCGCGGACGACCAGTTCGAGTCCGGCATCGCCGTCGGCCGCTGGCACCGGAACCTCGACCGCGAGCGCGGGCGAGGCCGCCACGAAGGCGTGGAAGAGCGAGCGGTCGTCCTTGCCGCGGAGCGTCACCTCGAAGGGCAACGGGTCGGGCAGCGGCTTGCCCGTGCCGTCGGCCAGCCATGCGGCGAGCTTCAGGCCGTGCGGGCCGGTCCGCACCGTGCGGATCGCGAGCGACTCCGGCTGGCGGCGGGTGAGGAGGTGGATCGCCCCCTCGCAGCGAGTGAAGTCGAGCGGCACGCCGCGGCCCTCGGGCGTGTCGGCGACTTCGACCGCCTTCCCGGCAAGCAGGTCGTGCACGTGCCAGTCCTTCTCGACGAGCAGCGTGCTCGTCCGCGGCAGCACCGCGTGCTGCCGCCACTTGCCCGACACCTCGAGCGGCACGAGCGTCTGGTTGATCGAGAAGCAGAGGATCGATTCGGCGCCAGCGAGGGGCGAGACCACGACGTCGGGGGTGGGCGTGGAGACCGGCACCCGCGACGCGGCCTTGAAGGCGTCCGCGAGCGGGCCCTCGCGGGTCTTCTTGAAGTTGTCCCACAGGTGCGCGAACTCCCACTCGCCGTTGGGGTAGGCGAGCCCCCAGCCGTTGTGCACCTGCGTCTTGTCGTACGCGAAGCCGAGCGGCCTGCCCGGCAGGCTGGCGGCCGAGTTGCCGTCCTTGAGGATCGTGCCGCCTTCGGCCACGAACTTTTCGAACGCCTGCACGATGTCGGTCGGCTGCCCCTCCCCGATCGCCGCCAGGACGAGCACCTTCAGGCCCGCGAGCTTCCCGGCCCGCACGTCCGACTGCGACAGCAGCATGCCCGGCCGCCGCATGCGGGCCAGGTCGTGGAGGATCACGCTCGCCTGCTCGGCCCAGCCGCTGTAGTACACGCCCACGTCGGGCAAGGGCTCGAGGGCGGAGAAGAACGGCCCGAACCGCTCGAAGATCGCCAAGAGCGCCGCGTCCTCGCCGGCCGGGTGCGGGTCGGAGAGCGTCAGCGAGAGGCCGTCGAGGCCGCGGCCGGCCGCGCCGAAGGCGGTCGCGACCCGCGAGTGACGACTCGTCGTCATGTACGAGCACCGCGTCTTCTGGCCGGCCTGGTTGCCCATGCCGAGGAACGCGGGCGCGCGGAAGTTGCCCCACGGCGCGATGCCGTAGTCGGTGTAATCCACGGCGTCGCGGTGCGAGAGCGACGTGTAGGCCACCTGGGGAGCCGAATGCCCCTTGCCGAGCCAGAAGTCGGGGATCCCCGTGTGCGACGTGAGATCGGGCCGGATCGCCAGCGCGTCGGCGAGCCACTCGCCGTACGCGGACGAGAGCACGGAACTCGCGGCCTCCAGGTTCGCAAGGCCCTTGACGGCTGCAATCTGCTTCTCGGTCGCCCCGGCCGCGGTCGCCGCGGCGACCCGCTTTTCCACCTGCTCGGCGATCCACTTGCCTGCCGCCGCGTTCCGCCTCGCCTGGTGGCCGTCGAGTTGTGGCGACTCTTCCCAATAGCCGTTGAGCGAGCCGAACCAGTTGAGTGCGAAGCCGGCGAAGCCCGCGACGTCGGCCCGCGGCTGCGTGAAGAGTGCCAGCCGGCGGCGCATCTGCGCCAGGTCCTCGGGCAGCGTGTGCTTGGGGTTCCATTCCTCGTGGTGGAGCATCTGCGGTGGTGTCGGCACGCTCCGGCCGCCGATCGACGCCAGCGCCATGATCGCCGCCTCCTCCGCGGGCGCCGGCCGGCACTTCTCCGGCGCCGGGCCGCCCGCGGCCGACGCATACGCGCCGAGCACGGGATCGGCCGCCGCGTCGACGTCGCCCAGAAACGGCGCGAGGCCCGGCTCGCCCGTGACGCCGCTGCCGTAGTAGGCGTTCACCGGCGAGCCGCCCATCGGGCTGGCCGGGCCATAGACGTAGGAATAGAGCGTGTAGTCGCTCCGCGGCTCCCGCTGCACGACCCGAAAGCGGAGCGGATAGACGGCGACGTCGGCCGACGCGGCGGCCGTGACCTCGTACTCGCCCGGCGCGAGGGGCGTCGTGTCGAGGCGGAGTCCGCCGAAGCGGCCGGCGGCCCGGCCGATCTCCCGCTCGACGCCGGCGCCTCGGAGCACGAGGGCGGCCTCCGCCGCCGCGCCGCCAGCCGCCGAGAAGAACACGTCGACCGCGTCGCCGCGGCGGAAGAGACCCCGGTTGTTCACCGTGAGGATGGAGAGTGAGCCGGTCGGCTCCCGTTCGGCGAGCCACACGTAGGCCAGCATGCGGCCGGCCAGCGGGCCCGGACCGGCAGCCTCGATGCGGTGCAATCCCGCTCCCGCGGGCAGCCGCATCGTGCACAGGCCGTCGGCGTCGACCACCAGCGACGCCGACGCGCCGACCGTGGGTGCGGCGGCCGTGCGGTCCGCCCCCGCCGGCTCGATCCGCACCGCGAGTTCTCGGCCGAGCGGCCCCGGGCCGAGAAGAGTGGTGATCCGGCACCGCCACTCCGCACCTGGCTTCGCCGCGAGTTCCGCCGACTCGACGCACCAGACCGAGTGTTTGCCGACATCCCAGAGCAGCACGACGTGCGGCCACTCGGCCGACGCCACCCGGATCGGGACGGACGTCCTGCCGAGCCCGAGCGTCGCCGGGCCCTGGGCCGGCACGGCGAGCGAGACCGCGGCCGCGCCGGCCGGCACGTCCATCACATCGCCACCGGTCGCTGTGATCCGCGCGGGAGCGGGAAGATTCCAGAGCTGCACCGCCACAGGCCGCGTGGCCGCTGCCACCGGCTCCGCGGCCTCGACCACGATCGTCCGCCCTTCGACGCGGGCGGCCCGCGCCGAGGCCTCGAGCGCCACCTGGCCGTCGTTGCCGACGGTGAACCGCCGGCCGGCTACTTCGTACGCGTCGCCGGCGGCGGTGGCCGGCAGGAAGAGGGTGAGCCGGGAGAACGCAGGCCGCTCGACCTTCCCGGAGGTCTGGCGCCACGGTTCCGCAAGCCGCTCGTACTCACCGAGCACCGTGGGCAGCCCACCGAGCAGGGCGCGTCCGCCGGTGATCGCCTCGAGCGCCGCCGGCACCGTGCGGCCTCCTAACACGGTGCGGATCGAGACTGGATGGCACACGAGGTCCACCCGCCGCCGCGCCGCATCGATTCGGAGCCGCGGATCGGCCGACTTCGGCACGCCGTCGGCGGTGACCTCGAAGGCGATGTCGAAGGGCGCGATCGTCCGCTTCCCCTCGCCGACGGTCACAAGCGCCGAGGCCGGCCGGTCGAAGCGAAACGTCTTCTCATCGGCGGCCGGCTTCTCGTCGTCGTCCAGTTGCGCGACGACCTCGTCGGCATCGACCGCGGAGCCTCCCGTCACCGACTCGGCGGCGATTTTTTCCGCGGCCGTGCGGAAATCGAGGAACGGCTTTTCGGCGACCTGCAGGCCGAAGGGCGCCGTGGCCACGACCCACCCGCCCAGCGGCGACCGCCAGGCCTCCTGCACGGCGTCGAGCGGCTTCAGGCCGCCGTCCTGCGCGACGACGATGCCGACGGTCAGGTCGGCCGCGGCCGCGTCCCGCCCGCCGAGGCCACAACCGATCGCCACGACGCAGGCCGCCAGGCGACCGGGCAGGAAGGCGCCGCTTCCAAGCAGACCACGGCCAGACCGCATGACGATTTCTCCAGGTGCCGATCGGGAGTGGTACCGGCCCGGCAGACTGGGGAACAAGTCTGCCCGAGCGGGATGCGCAGGCCATCGATCCGGGAAACCCTTAGCGTTTCCCGCGGTCGATCACGTTGACAAAGGCCATGGATGGCTTTGTCTAAGGACATCTAGAGTAGCGAGTCCGCCCCCCACCGGCACCTCACCCGAAAGGTTGGCCCCGGGGCGACGTGGCGACCGCTCGGCCCGCTCGCGTCGCGAACGACGATTGCGTGGGGCCCGTCGCACGCCCTATTCTGCCGCGATGCCGAGCGTCGGCGATCCGCGGACCGTACCAGGAGCAACCATGAGGCGGCACATGTCAGGCTGCGTGCCCGCGGGTCTCGTGGTGGCGACGCTCGCGTTCATGGCCCCGCCGCCCGCGGTGGCCGCCGAGCCGGCGCCGGCCCAGCCGGCATCCCCGCTCGCCGAGACCGAGTACCGGCACCGGACCGACGGATTCGCCGAAAAAATGGCCCTGCTCGAGACGGCCTGGCAGCGGCAGGACTTTCGGCTCGCACGGGCCCTGGTCGACTCGCTCCGCGACACCCTCGTGCAGGCCCAGGTCGAGGAGGAGAGCCCGGGCGCGCCACTCGTGCCGGCGGCCCGGTTCGCGACCGTGGCGTCGCTGCCGGCGGCGTGGCGGACCTGGGCGCGGGGCTGGAACTTCTGCCAGGCCGTGCACCTCGACGAGACGGCCGGTTTCGCCCGCCAGCGAGAGCCGGTGGAGCTGCTCGTCGCGTGTCCGGCGGAGCAGGCAGCGTCGCTCGAGCGGGAGGTGCGGGTGGCACGGGTGACCGCCGACGGGACGCTCCGCGAGGTTCCCTGCCAGACCCACGGCGAGGTGCGGCGCGGATCGGAGCGGCTCGCGAAGGTGCTCTTCATGGCGGAGGTGCCGGCCCGCCAGCGGCAGACCTACCTCGTCTTCCACGGCAACCCGGACGCAGAACTGCCGGCCTACGTCACGGACCTCGAGACCCGCGGCGAGGGATTCGGGCTCGACGTCGAGAACGCCTTCTATGAGGCCGTCCTGTCTCGGCAGATGGGCCGCCTCGAGCGGCTGACGATCAAGCGGGAGCACGGCCTGGAACTGTTCGCGGGGGGCGACGGCCACGGCGAGCCGCCGGCCATCGACTGGGCGCACGACTACGTGACCGCGGGCGGCTTCCAGAAGCTGCGGATCGGCCTGTGGGAGACCTGCCCGGACTACGAGGTGGTGCGGGGACCCTTGTGCACGATCGTGCGGCGCTGGGGCTTCCCGGCGTCGCCCCTGCACCCGGTCTTCACGCCGAGCCGGCTCAACGTCGACGTCGAGTATCGCTTCTATGCCGGGCTGCCCTGGTTTCTCAAGGTGGCCTCGATGCAGGCCACCAAGGACTTCGAGGTCACGACCCTGCGCGACGACCAATGGGTGTTCTCCGGCCAGTCGTTCCGGGAGAGCCTGTGGATGGACGCGGATGGCACGGTGCAGAGCGGCACGCCGCCGCGGAACGCGCCCGTCGCGGCGGTCGGCTACGCCAACCGCGAGAGCCAGGACGCGATCGTCGCGCTGTTCCTCGAACACCGGGCGGAGGGGCTGCCGGAGTTGAACCACGGCGTCTTGATCAATCCGCTCTACCGCTGGCATGGGGCCCAGTGGGAGCGGTATCCGCTGCTCGTGAAGCGGGTGCCCGCCGGGGCGGTGCTCCGGCAGAAGAACGCCTACGCGCTGCTCCCCTTCGGCCCCGAAGACGGGCCGCGGGCGATCGAGGACCTGCGGAGCCGGCTCGTGCATCCGCTCGCCGCCTCCGCGGGCGAGGTGCCGGCGGGCGCGGCGGGCAAGGAGTGTCCGGGACGGCTGGCGCGGCTCGGCGAGGTGGGCGACAGCCCGATCCCGAAGCGGGCGCTTTGGGACGCGCTCCACGAATGCAAGGACAAGCAGTTCTACAAGGCGGATGTCAGCGTCGTGGATCTCGGCCTCGTCTACGACCTGCGGGTGCGGGGTGGGACCGTCGAGGTGGTGATGGCGATGCCGCATCGCGGCCGGCCGCGGCTCGACTACTTCGCCGCAGGGTCCGGCGGCAACACCACGCCGGTTCGGCAACGGCTGCTCGCGGTGCCGGGGGTGGAGGAGGTGGTCGTGAAGCAGACCTGGGAGCCGGCGTGGAACTCGAACCGGCTCACCGACGAGGGCCGCGAGCAGCTCGGCCTGCCCGCGCTCGCCCCCGCAGCCCAGCCCTGATCGCGACCTTCCCTCGGAGCCTTCCCCGATGCGGCGCCGCTCCTTCCTCGTGGCCGGCGGCTGCAGCCTGGCCTCGCCCCTGATCCGCGCGGCGGCCGCGGAAGCCGCCCCGTTGACCGATGCGATCGACGCCCACACCCACTTCTACCGCTCGCCCTGGCCCGACACGATGCCGGCGAAGCAGCGGGAGGCGGCCTTCGCACGGCCGTGCCTGCCGGCGGACCTGATCCCCGTCGCCCGCGCGGCAGGCATCACCGGCACCGTGGTCGTCGAGTCGAGCCCGGACCTCGACGACAACCAGTGGCTCCTCGACCTGGCCGCGCGGGAACCGTTCATCCGCGGCGTGGTGGGCCGCATCGATCCCGCCGCCGCCGACTTCGAGAAGCACCTCGAGCGGTTCGCGGCGAACCGTCTGTTCCGTGGCCTGCGGGTCACGCACGGCGAGATCGAGGCCGGACTCGCCGCCGGCGGCAACCTCGCCCGGCGCTGCCAGTCGCTCGCCGACCGCGGCCTCGCGCTCGACGTGCTCGGCGGGCCGGGCGTGATCGCCGCGGCCGCCAGGCTGGCGGCGGAGGTGCCGCGGCTCGTGATCGTGATCGACCATGCCGGCAACCTCCGCATCGACGGCCAGGCTCCGCCGCGCGACTGGCGGGAGGCGATGGCTACCGCCGCAAAGCGACCAAACGTGCGGTGCAAGGTGTCGGCGCTCGTGGAGAACACGGCTGCGAAGCCGGCCCCGCGGGAGGTCGAGCACTACCGGCCGGTCCTCGACGCGGTGTGGGAATCGTTCGGGGAGGACCGGCTGCTGTTCGGCAGCAACTGGCCGATCTGGACGCGGTCGAACTCGTTGGCCGGCGTCGTCGGCGTGGTGGGGGATTATTGGGCCGCGAAGGGCGCCGCCGCGGCCGGCAAGTTTTTCCGCGACAACGCCAGCGCCACGTACGGCCTCGCCCCCCGATGAGCCCCGGGCTGCCCCGCTGCGACTCCTTGTCGATGGCCGCCCTCTGGAGGTGCAGACTGGCAGTCTGCACACGGTCAACCGCCGCAGACTGCCAACCTGCGGCTCCAAGCCCGGGACGGGCGAAGTTGTGCCGGCCGCACCGCCCGAAGTAAAATCCAGTCGACTCTCGCCCCGCCACGGCCGATGGTGATCGCATCGGCTTCCCGCGGCCCGCCCACGGGTGGCCGATCCCAGAGGTGTTCGCCATGTCCCGCTCGCCGCTGTGCTCCGGCCCGGTCACGCGACGGACGGCCCTGCGGATGGGCGCGATCGGGGCCACCGGGCTCGGGCTCGGCGATCTGTTCCGCCTCCGGGCCGAGGCCGCCCTGCCGGGCGTGCCCGCCGACACGGCCGTGATCTTCGTCTGGCTCGCGGGGGGCGTGTCGCAGCTCGACACCTACGACATGAAACCCGACGCCCCGGATGAGTACCGCGGGCATTTCAGTCCCATCAAGACGAACGTGCCGGGCATCGAGCTCACCGAGCTGTTTCCGCTCCACGCGAAGATCGCCGACAAGTTCGCCATCATCCGCTCCATGCGGCACCGCTTCTCCGACCACGGCGGCGGCTCGAAGCGGCTGATGACGGGCCGCGAGCCGAAGACGCCCACCGGCACCGTCAACGACACGCCCGCCGTGGCGGCGGTGGTGGCCCAGTGCCGGGAGGCCGCGGCTGGGGCCATGCCTGCCAACATCGTGCTCGCCGACAACGGTCGGACGTCCGCCGACACCTACGCCCTCGGCTCGGCCTACCTCGGGCCCGCCTACAACCCCTTCGAGATCGGCGGCGACCCGTCCGCGAAGAACTTCAAGGTCGACAGCATCACGCTGCCCGGGGACATGCAGCCGCGGATGGAAGACCGGTGGCGGCTGCTGCGGGCGATCGACCAGGTCCGCCGCGACGTCGACACGACCGGCGCGATGGCGGCGATGGACACCTTCAACGCGCAGGCCTGCGAGCTGTTCACGTCGCAGGCGACGCGTGACGCCTTCGACCTCTCCCGCGAGGCCGACGCGAGCCGCGACCGCTACGGCCGCCACGCCTGGGGCCAGCGGTGCCTCATGGCCCGCCGGCTTGTCGAGGCGGGCGGCAGCTTCGTCACCGTGGTGTTGGATGGGCCGCCGGAGAACGAGACGGTCGGCAAGCGGCCCAAGGGCGCGTTCTACAACTGGGACTGCCACGCCGTGAACTGCGACGTGGTCATTGACACGAAGTTCCGGGCCCCCTTGTACGACCAGGCGCTGACGGCTCTCATCGAGGACGTCCACGCCCGCGGGCTCGACAAGAAGGTGCTCATCGTCGCCACGGGCGAGTTCGGGCACACGCCCAAGCTCGAGTACCACCAGGGCCGCCCGGGCCGCGGCCACTGGCCGCACGCCTTCTCCGTGCTCGTCTCGGGCGGCGGCCTGCGGATGGGGCAGGTCATCGGCTCGACCGACCCGCGGGGCGCGTATCCGAAGGATCGCAGCCTGGGGCCGGAGGACCTGTGGGCCACGGTCTATCGACACCTCGGCATCGACCCGACCAAGGCCATCCGCGACGCGGTGGGCCGCCCCATGCCAATCCTCCCCGGGGGCCGGCCCGTCAAAGAGCTGGTCGGATGATCCGCCCGCCCTCCTGGCTGGTTCTCGGCGGCTATGCGGTGCTCGTCGGCTGCGCCGTGGCGGCCGCGTCGCCCCCGGCCGAGCGCGACCTCGACTTCGCCGCCGGCATCCTCCCGATCCTCACCCGTCACGGCTGCAACACCGGCGGCTGCCACGCCGCCGGCGGCGGCGTCGGCCAAAACGGCTTCTACCTCTCGCTGTTCGGGTTCGAGCCGGCCAAGGACCACGCCCGTATCACCACGGCCGCCCGCGGCCGGTATCTCGACTTCGCGGCCCCCGACGAGAGCCTGCTGCTGCAGAAGCCAGGCGGCGTCCTTCCGCACGGCGGCGGGGTTCGCCTGCCCCCCGATTCCGCCGCCTATGCGACGCTGCGCCGCTGGATCGCGGCCGGGGCGCCGCTCGGCGACCCGGCGAAGCATGCCCTCCGCGGGCTCGAGGTCGAACCCCCGGCGCGGGTCGTGCGGCCCGGCGAGCGGGTGCAGGCGAAGGTCACGGCGGTGTACGCCGACGGCGCGCGGGAGGACGTGACGGCGCTGGCGCGGTTCGAATCGAACGACGCCGGCCTGGCGGAGGTGGACGAGCGGGGCGCCGTCGTCGCCGGCGCCGGGCCGGGCGACGTGGCGATCGTCGTCCAGTATCGCGATCAGTGCGGCTCCATGGCGCTGACGATCCCGCGGGCCGCGTCGGCGCAGGGAACCTTCCCGCCGCCGGCCACCTTCATCGACGAGCACGCGTTCGCCAAGATGCGACAGATGGGCGTCGCCCCCGCGCCGCCGGCCGACGACGGGGCCTTCCTCCGCCGCCTGTTCGTCGATCTCGGCGGCCGCGTGCCGACGGCCGAGGAGGCTGCGGCGTTTCTCGCGGATCCGGCCCCGGACAAGCGGGCCGCCGCGATCGACCGCGTCCTGGCGAGCGACGACTACGCCACCGCCTTCGCCGACAAGTGGGTGGTGCTGCTGCGGAGCAACCGGGAGGTCGCCGGCCTCGCCACGACCAACACGCTCCACCAGTGGCTCCGCCAGGCGTTCGCCGACAACATGCCCTACGACCGGTTCGTCCGCGAGATCCTCACCGCGACCGGGGCGAGCGGCGAGCATCCGGCGGTGGGCTGGTGGCGGTCGCAGCAGAGCTTCAACAACCCCGACTTCGCGACCAACGCCGCGGAGCGGGTCAAGGATGCGGCCGAGGACACGGCCATGCTGTTCCTCGGGCAGCGGATCGCCTGCGCGAAGTGCCACCAGCACCCCTTCGACCGCTGGAGCCAGGCCGACTACCACGGCTTCGCGGCGTTCTTCGCGCGGGTGCAGTCGAAGCCGGCGGTCGGCCTGGCGGCGCCGCGGCTCGTGCACGCCCGCGGCCTGGCCCGCCTCGACCACCCGTCGACGGGCGCGGCCATCGGTCCGCGGCAGCTCGGCGGGGAGCCGGTGGACGTGCCGGCCGACGAGGACCCGCGGGTGCGGCTCGCCGCCTGGCTCACCGCGCCCGACAACCCGTTCTTCGCCCGGGCGATCGTCAACCGGATGTGGGCCCACTTCTTCGGGCGGGGCCTCGTCGATCCGGAGGACGACATGCGGGAGACGAATCCGCCGTCGAATCCGTCACTCCTCGACGCGCTGGCGACTGATTTCACGACCCACGGCTTCGACCTCCGCCACCTCGCCCGCACCATCTGCCGGTCGGCGACCTACCAGTGCGGCTCGACCCCGGACGAGTCGAACCGCGACGACGTCCGCAACTTCTCCCGCCACCTGCCGCGGCGGCTCAAGGCGGAGGTGCTGCTCGACGCGATCGACGCCTTGGCCGGCACGCGGACGACGTTCAACGACGTGCCCGCCGCCGGCCGCGCGCTCGATCTGCCCGACGACAAGTCGGGAACGCGGTTCCTCGAGGTCTTCGGGCGGCAACGCGGCGCCGCCGCCTGCGAGTGCGGGCGGAACTCGGCCGCGGCCGGCCTCGGCCAGAGCCTCCAGCTCATCAACGGGCCTGAGATGCAGAAGAAGCTCGGCGACGGGGCCGGCCGTGCCAAGCGATTCGCCACCGACACGTCGCGGCCGGTGGAGAGCCAGATCGAGGAGTTGTTCCTGGCCGCCTACGCCCGACGACCGACCGCGGCGGAGGAGCGCGAGGTCCGTTCGCACCTCGACGGCAAAGAGCGGTCGGCGCAGGCCTACGAGGACGTGCTCTGGGTGCTGATCAATAGCAAGGAATTCCTCTTCACCCGCTGACCCCCCGAGGCCACGACCCGTGCGCCGGCATCGATCCATTCGAACCCTCCTCCTGCTCGTCGGCCTGGTCGCGACACGGCCCGCCGCCGGCCAACTGCCCAACCCGCGGCTCCTCGGCCTGCGACCGTCCGGCGGCTGCGTGGGAGAGACCTGCGACGTCGCCGTCCGCGGCGAGGATCTCGACGCAGCCGAGGCGATCCTCTTCTCGCATCCCGGCATCCGCGGCACCCCGAAAGCGTTCGACGGGCCCGTGTGGCGCCGGCCCCAGGAGGCTTCGTTCACGGTGACGATCGCCCGCGACGTGCCCCCCGGCCGCTACGAGGCTCGCGTCCGCGGCCGCTTCGGGCTCTCGACGTCATGGCCGTTCTTCGTCGGCGACCGCCCGGTGGTGCAGGAGCAGGCCGGCAACGACGCGCCACAGAAGGCGATGGCCATCGAGCCCGACACGGTCGTGGAAGGGGAACTCGCGGGGAGCCGCGTCGACTACTACCGGTTTCACGGCACGCCCGGACAGCGGTTCGTGCTCGCCTGCGAGACGCGGCCGCTGCACGGCCGGCTCGAACTCATGCTCGAGGTGACCGGGCCCGACGGCCGCCCGTTGGGATCGGCGTTCGCGACCAAGGACCGCGACCCGGTGCTGCCGCTCGCGATTCGCGACGTGGGCGATCACGTGATCCGCGTCAACGACCGCGGCTTCGCCGCGAGCGCCGCGCCGGCCGAACGCTACCGGCTCACGCTGGGCAGCCGGCCGCACGTCGTCGCGGTCTGGCCGCCGGTGGCATCGACCGCCGCGTCGGGGACGCACCACGTGCTCGGGTTCCTGGTGCCGGGCGGCCGGCCGCTGGGCGATCGGGGGCTCGAGGAGAGCGAGACAGTCGTGCCGTCCGCGCGGGCGACGGAGCGCCGCTCCGGCGACGCCTTCCCGCTGGCCTCGCTCGCGGCCTGCGGCATCGACGCCTGCACCTACCGCCTGCCCGCGAACCCGGGCTCATCCAATCCGGTGCCGCTGGCGGTCGCAGCCACGCCGCCGCTGCTCGAGGTGGAACCCAACGAGCCTGCGACGGCCCAACGGCTGGCCGTGCCCGCCGACGTGGCGGGGCGGTTCGACGGGCCCGGCGACCACGACTGGTTCTGCTTCGACGCGGCCGAGGGGGACCGGCTCGCCGTCGAGGTGATGGCCGAGCGGCTCGGCGCCGTCACCGACGTGGCCCTCGTCGTCGAGCAGGTCGGCCGCGACCCGCAGGGAGCCGACGAGGTCCGCGCGGTCGCGGAGCAGGACGACCCGCCGCCGCGGTTCTCGCATCCGCCGTGCGACGTCACGACCACGGATCCCTGCCTCCTGTTCACCGCCGACCGCGCCGGGACCTACCGGGTCGGCATTCGCAACCTCGCCGGCACCAGCTTCGCCGACGACGGCGCCATGTACCGGCTGCTCGTCAGGCCCGCGGCCCCCGACTTCCGGCTCCTGACCACGAGCGGCGATCTCGCGAGCAACCCCGGCGAGAACGCCGACACCACGCTCAACGTCCCCGCGATCCCGCGGCTGCGGCGTGGGGGCCGGGTGCCGCTGGTGGTGCAGGTCCAGCGTCGCGACGGCTTCGACGGTTCGGTGACGCTCGCGGTGGAAGGCCTGCCGCCGGGCGTGACGTGTCCGCCGGTCACGATCGCCGCGGGCGTCCACCAGGGCGCGGTCGTGCTCGCGGCGACCGACGACGTCGCGGCGTGGCGGGGGCCGATTCGCGTGACCGGCAAGGCCCGGGTGAACGCGGAAGACCGCACGCGGCAGGCCGACTGGGCCGCGGTCACCTGGACCAGAAAATCCGCCCAGCAACCGACGTCCGCCCGGCTGGTCGACGAGATGCCGCTCGAGGTGCTGGCCGAGCCGGCGCCGCTGCGGATCGCGGTGGATCGCGCCGCCATTGGGCCGGTGCCGCAGGGGGGGAAGGTGACGATCCCGTTCACGATCGAGACGCCGCTCGAGATGCAAGGGCCGGTGCGGGTCGAGGTGCGGGAACTCGTCGCCGCCAAGCCCGGCCCTCCTTACCCGAAGACGCCCGCGAAAACGCTCGAGCCCGGTGCGCGGGCAGGGGAGATCGAACTCGCGATCCCTGCCGACGCGCCGCCGGGCACGCACGCGATCCATCTGGTGGCCCAGGCGAGCCTGCTCGTGGCCCGCGATGCCGAAGCCGTGGCGGCCGCCACCAAGGCCCAGGCGGACTTCGCGGGCCGGCGTGGGGCGCTCCAGGAGGCGGCCGACGCCGCCCGCCAGGTCGCGGAGGCGGCCGCCGTCGCGGTGCAGGCCGCCGGCCGGCTGCCGGAGGGCCCCGACAAGAAGCCGGCGATGGACAACGCCGCGGCGGTCCGCAGGCTCGCCGACGAGGCCGCAGCGAAGACGAAGGCCGCGCTCGACGCGCATCTGCGGGAGGAGAAACCGCTCGAGCAGTGGATCGACCGGGTGCAGAAGGCGAACGAGGCGAAGCCGACGGACGTGTTCGCCGCCTCGGTGGCGATCGACCTCACCGTGTCCGACCCGGAGCCCGCCGCCGGGACGAAGGCCGCGCGGATCGGGCCGCTCCTGCCGCTGCTCGTGCAGGCGGCGGCCTCCCTGGCTGTCGCGGCGGAACGGAGGGAGGTCGACTTCGGCCGCGACGTGCTCCCGATCCTGCGGGCCAACTGCGTCGCCTGCCATACCGCGGCGCAGCCCGAGGCCGGCGTGGTGCTCGAGACCCCCGAGACGATGCGGCAGCCGCGGGACGACGGGGCGGTGCTCGTGCCCGGGAAGCCGGACGAGAGCCTCCTGTACCGGCTCGCCGCGCACACGGCGGAGCCGGTGATGCCGCCGGCCGACAACGATCGCGGTGCGCGGCGGCTCTCGGCCGACGAACTGGCGACGCTCCGCACCTGGATCGAAGCCGGCGCCGAGGCGGGTGCGGCGGGGCCCCGCCGCATCGTCTGGCAGCCGTTTCCGTCGGGCGTTCGTCCCATGTACGCGGCCGCCGTCTCGGCCGACGGCACGCTGGCCGCCGCGGGCATCGCCAACCGGATCACGCTCTTCGACGTCGCCACGGGCCGGCCCGCGGCGCGGCTCGTCGACGAGGAGCTGCCGCAGGCGGCCGGGAGCGGGCCGCGGCACGCGGCGCACGTCGACGCCGTCCGGGCGATCGCGTTCAGCCCTGACGGCACGCGGCTGGCATCCGGGGCGATGCGGACGGTCACCGTCTGGAAGCGGACGGACGACGGCCCCGGGGGCGAGCCGGCCTGGAGCGTGGAGCGGCGGATCGGTTCCATCGAGCGGGCGGAACCGTTCGTCGATCGGGTGGTGGCGCTGGCCTTCAGTCCGGACGGCACCCTGCTGGCGGCGGGCGGCGGCGCGCCCACGGTGAATGGCGACGTGACGCTCGTCGCGGTCGACACCGGCGTGGTCGTCCGCCGAATCCCCGTGCCCCACGAGGATGCGGTCGGCTGTCTCGCCTTCTCGCCCGACGGCCGGTGTCTGGCGACCGGCGCGAATCGCATCGTCGGCGTGTACGACGTGGCGACCGGCCGCGAGGAGCAGGCGTTCGACGAGCACGGCGGGCGGGTGCTGGGCGTCGCCTGGAAGGCCGACGGCACGGCGCTCGCCTCCGTGGCCACCGACGGCAGGGCCTGTGTCTGGAAGACGAACCCGTGGGAGAAGCTCGAGTCGATCCCACTCGCCGGCGGGGCCGCCGTCGGCATCCGCTCCCGTGCCGCGACCGACACGTTCGTGGTGGCCGAAGGGGATGGCCGCGTCCGGGTCCGCGGCATCGGACTGACCGGACCGCAGACCGAGTTTGCGGGAGCGGTGGACGGCGTGCAGTGCCTGGCCGCGGATGCCGCGGGCGGCGTGATCGCGGCCGGCGGCATGGATGGCGTGCTGCGAGTGTGGGCCGGCGGCGGCGGCCCGTCGCTGCTGGCCGATCCGCCGCCGTGACGAGCGGGCGGAGCCACGGGGTCACCGCGCGGTGCGGCGACCCTGTGTCGCCGCACCCCGTCCGCCTATACTGCGGTCGATGCGGACGCTCGTGCTCGTGCCGACGGAATCGGAGTGTCGCCTGCTGCGGCCGGAGATCGGGACCGCGCTCGGGACAGACGACGGCCTGGAACTGTGCGGCTTCGGCCCGGTCGCCGCCGCCGCCCGCACCGCGGCCCTCCTCGCCCGTCATCGCCCGGCCCGCGTGCTGCTCGCGGGCATCGCCGGGCGGATCGACGAGCGGCTGCCGCTCGGCAGCGCCGCGCGATTCGCCCGGGTCGCCTGCCATGGCGTCGGCGCGGGGACGGGGGTCGCGTTCGTCCCGGCAGGAGACCTCGGTTGGCCGCAGTGGCCGGGCGACCCCGCCACCGGCACACCGGCGATTGGCGACGTCATCCCCTGCGGATGGGTCGGCGGCGACGGCCCGCTGCTGCTCTCCGCCTGCGCGGCCTCGGGTTCGCCCGCCGACGTGGCGGCGCGGCGGCGGCTCTTCCCCGCGGCGGCGGCCGAGGACATGGAAGGCTTCGCGGTCGCGTTCGCCTGCCGGCTCGCCGGTGTGCCCTGCGAGATCGTCCGCGGCCTCTCCAACGCGGCAGGCGACCGCGATCCCGCAGGGTGGGTCACGGCCGACGCCCTCGCGGCGGCGGCCGCGGCCGCCGCCAGGATCCTCGCGGAGGCACCGTGAGCCGCGTCATCCGCCTGGGCATCTCCACGTGTCCCAACGACACCTTCGCCTTCCACGCCCTGCTCACCGGGGCCGTCGACCGGCGCGGCCTCGAGTTCGACGTCCGGCTGCTCGACATCCAGCAGCTCAACGAGGGGCTGTTCCACGGTGACTTCGACGTCGGCAAGACGAGCTTCCACGCCGCCCTGCACCTCACCGACGCATTCGTCGTGCTGCCGAGCGGCTCGGCCATCGGCTACGGCGTGGGGCCGCTGCTGCTGGCCGCCGCACCGGGCCGCGTACCGACCGGGCCCGATCAGCTCACGCTCTGCCCGGGCCGGCACACGACCGCGACCCTGCTCAACGCCCTCTTCCATCCCGGCACCACCCGCGTCGAGCACGTCGTGTTCTCGGAGATCATGCCGCGGCTGGCGGCGGGCCGGGCCGATTTCGGCGTCTGCATCCACGAGGGACGGTTCACCTGGCAGCGGCACGGCCTCGGCCTCGTCGAGGATCTCGGCGGCCGCTGGGAGGCGGAGACGGGCTGCCCGCTGCCGCTCGGAGGCATCGTCGCGAGCCGGCGGCTGCCCGGCGCCGTGATCGCCGACGTGCAGGGCGTGATCCGTGATTCGCTGGCGTACGCCCTGGCCGACCCCGCGTCGGCCCTGCCCACGATGCGGGCCCACGCCCAGGAGCACGACGACGAGGTGCTCGCGAAGCACGTGGAACTGTATGTCAACGAGTGGACCATGGACCTGGGCCCGACCGGTCGGCGGGCGCTCGACGAACTCTCGAGCCGTGCCGCGGCGATCGGCCTCGGTGCCGGTGGCCGGCTCGAGGTGTTCGCGGGCTGACCATCAGGCCGGCGCGGCGGCCGCCGGCACGATCTCGAGCCACACGCGGCCGAGCGCCTCGGGCAGCGGCAGGCGGCCCGTCGCGGGAGCCTCCGCGGGCCCGGGCACCTGCGGAACGACCACGAGCAGGTTGCGGTCACGGAGCAGGGGAGTGATCTCGACGCGGCGGTCCGCGTTGGGCGGGCCCTCGGGCAGCGGCGTTCCGTTGAGGGCCAGCGTGCAGGCCGCAGGATCGACGATCACGAGCCACACGGCATCGCCGGCCGCGAGCCCCGCCGGCCGGCCGAAGCGCCGGACCCACGTCGTGCCGCCGGCGGCCCCGCCCGGCTCGGTCTCCCAGGCGTTCGTCAGGTTGATCGCGTGGACGCCGCTCATGGCACGACGACCGCTCGGCCGACCGTGTCGCCGCGAAGCATCCGCTCCGCCCAGTCGCCCACCTCTCCGAGCCCCAGTTCCGTCACGGGAAAGTGGTCGCGTACCCGCGGCCAGACCGCCGCCAGCCGCGGCCAGAGGGCCCGCCGGTCGTCGGGCGTGGCCTGCGTCGCGGCGTCGATGCCCGCGAGCGTCACGCCGCGCAGGATGAAGGGGTGCACGGTCGTGGCGAGTTCCACGCCGCCGGCCATCCCGATCGCCGCGACCGCGCCTCCGGTCCGCACGCCCTTGAGGATGCCCGCGAGCAGCGGGCCGCCCACGGTGTCGACCACGCCGGCGAAGCGGCCGGTGGCGAGCGACTTGGGCGCCGCATCGACGACCGACTCGGGCGCGACGGCTGTGTCCGCGCCGAGCGCCAGGAGCGGCTCACGTGCGGCGGCCTTGCGGGTGCAGGCCACGACCCGCCGGCCCGCCTCCGCGAGGCAGGCCACGGCGAGCATCCCCACGCCGCCGCTGGCCCCGGTGACGAGCCAAGTCTCGTCGGGCTTCGCGTGCCGCGAATCGACGAGCGCCGCGAGCCGGTCGCAGGCGAGCAGGGCGGTGAGCCCCGCCGTGCCGAGTGCCATCGCGTCGCGGGCCGACAGTCCGGGAGGGCGGGGGAGGATGGCGGCGCGCGGGGCCCTGACGAGTTCCGCGAACCCGCCATGCCGCGTCTCGCCGAGGCCGTTGCCCGTGGCGACCACCGCCGCACCGGCGGGCAGGCCGGCAGCCGCCTCGAGCAGCGTCCCGGCCGCGTCGATGCCGGGCACGAGGGCCGCGATCCGCATCACGCCCGGATGGCCGACGCAGGCCAGCGCGTCCTTGTAGTTGAAGCCCGCGGCCTCGACGCGGATCGCGGCCGCGTCGGCATCCGCGTCCGCGCCGGGCCCGGGCAGCGGTGCCACGCCGCCGGTGCAGCCGCCATCGGACCGCCGCACGACCAGCCAGCACCGCGGGCCGGCGGCCGCCGCCGCGAAATCACCGCCGGAACCCGCCGCGGTCGTCGGCATGAGACCTCCACGACTCCCCGATCGGGCGGAGCGTATATACTCCCGCGTCCGGACGGGAAGCCGACGGCATCATAGCCGACGGCCGCGAGCCGACATCACACAGGAGCCTCCGCAGATCATGGGAATCGCCCTCGAGTTCACCGATGCCAACTTCCAGAGCGACGTGCTCGACTCCTCCGTGCCCGTCCTCGTCGACTTCTGGGCGCCGTGGTGCGGCCCGTGCCGGATGATCGGCCCGGTGATCGAGGAACTGGCCGCCGAGAACGCCGGCTCGTTCAAGGTCGGCAAGGTGAACGTCGACGAGAACAACCGCCTGGCGATGAACTACAACGTCGCCAGCATCCCCACGATCATGATCTTCAGCGGCGGCCGTCTGGTGCAGCAGTTCATGGGCGTGCAGCCCAAGGCAAAACTGCAGCAGGCGCTCGACGAGGCGAAGGGGGGCTGACGCGGGTCAGACGCCTGCACCGACCGGCTCGCGGTCCTCGACCGCGGGGCGGGCCGGCGGCGTTACACCGCGCCAGCGCTCCACGATCGAGTCCTCCACGAAACTGGCGAGGTCGACGTCGACGCCGGGCTGGCGGAGTTTCTCCACCGCCTTGGCCTCGATCTGCCGCACCCGCTCGCGGGTGACGTCGAAGATCGTGCCCACCTCCTCGAGCGTGTAGCTGTAGCCGTCGGCGAGACCGAACCGGAGGCGGATGATCTCCCGCTCCCGGTAGGAGAGCCCGGCCAGCGCCCGACCGATCGAGGACTGCAGCGCCGACTGGTTGACGCCCTTGAGCGGGTCGTCCTCCCGATGGTCGCGGACGAACTCGCCCACGGCGCTCTCGTCGGAGTCGCCGAGCGACTGGTCGAGCGACACGGGCCGGCGGGACATCCGCCAGACGCACTCGGCCTCCTCGTGCGTGAGCCCGGCCCGGGCGGCCAGCTCCTCGACCGTCGCCTCGCGGCCGTGCTCCTGGAGAAAGTCGCGGGACAGGTTCCGCAGCTTCGTCATCGTGTCGACCATGTGCACCGGCACGCGGATCGTGCGGCTCTGGTCGGCGATCGCCCGGGTGATGGCCTGGCGGATCCACCAGGTGGCGTAGGTCGAGAACTTGAAGCCGCGGGCGTGCTCGAACTTGTCCACCGCCCGCATCAGGCCGGAGTTGCCCTCCTGGATGAGGTCGAGGAACGTCAGGCCGCGGTTGCGGTAGCGCTTGGCGATCGAGATCACCAGCCTCAGGTTGCCGGCCGCGAGGTCGCGCTTGGCGGCGTCGTAGCGGCCCTGGAGGTCTTCCAGCCGGTCGAGCCGGCGCCGCAGGGTGTTGCGGCTTTCCCGCGTGACGAGCAGGATCCGCCGCCGCTCGGTCGCCAGGCCGCGTCGGGCCGCCTCGTCGCCGCACAGGTCCAGCCGCTCGCCGGCGGCGTCGAACCGGGCGGCGAGGCCGCGGAGCTGCTTGAGCAGGGGATAGAGCCGCTGGATCCGCAGGTGCATCTCCTCGACCAGCCGCACCGCCTTGTTCCGCTGCCGCACCAGTCGCCGCCAGGCCGCCCGCCGCTTCTGGAGCGGGGCGCTTCGCGACATGGCCAACCGGAACAGCTTCCGCTTCTCCTCCTCGATCCGCCGCAGGGTGACGAGGTTGGGGCCGAGCCGCTTCAAGAGCCGCTTCTTCTGCTTCGTGTCGGTGACCGAGACCTCGATCGTGCGGTCGAGCCGCACGGTGCCCGCCTGCACCTTCTCCAGCAGGGCCACCGCGCCGGCGAGCACGAAGTCGTTGGCGAGCATCGTGTGGCGAAACCGTCGCCGCCAGCGCTCGATCTGGCGGGCGCTGGCGACCTCGGACTCGCGGGTCAACAGCGGAATGCCCCCCATCTGCAGCAGGTACAGGCGGACGGGATCGTCGATCGCGGCGGTCGTGCGGGCCTTGCGGGGCCGGGCCGGACGGGCGGGCCGGGCGTCGCGGACGGGGCGGGGCAGGGCGGGGACGGCGGGCAGGGCGCGGACGGAACGCATCGGTGGACCCTCGGGTGACGGAAGCGTCGGCGAGGAGGTGCAGTTCCGGTGCCAGTGCCCGCAAAGTCCGCCACAAGGGTCTTTCCCCGGGCGAAACGCGATCGGGCGGCCGGGGCGGGGCCGACCGCGTCGCCGCCGGGCGACGCGCCCCCCGCGACGCGTCGGCCGGATGCGACGCCGCGGCCGGCGGGCCCTCAAGGCGGCCCGTCCCGAAGCACGAAGACACACGGACGTCCAACGCCGGGTTGGCGATATAATCCGCCCGATCCGCCGGCGACGATCGTGCCGGTCGTGCGGCCGCGGCGGCCGGCTCCGCCGGCCCGGACAGGTGCGAGCATGAACATCGTCGTCGTCGCGATCTTCGGCCTGGTGCTGCTCGCCGGCCTGCTCACGCTTGGCATCGGCCATCGCGGCTGGAGCTGGGGCACCGTGGCCGCGGCGATCCTCGCCCTGCTCGCCGCCGGCGGCTACGTCTACCTGGCCGCCCGCGTGGCCGAGCGCGACCGCGTCTGGAAGGCGGCGGTGCGGAAGTACGAGGCCGACGTGCTTCGCGAGCGCGACGCCAAGGCGCTCGACTCCAAGGACCATCCGCAGCCGATTCCCAACGGCAAGTCACTGGCCCACCTGGCCGCGGAGGATGCCCGCTGGCGGCGGGCCCTCGAGCAGGTCGAGACGTGGCGGGGTCGGGCCTGGCAGCAGGCGAGTTTCGCGCCGCCGAAGGATGGCGAGCCCGGGACGATCATCCTCGCCGAGCAGGAGGGCGCCGGGGAACCGCCCGCGGCCGAGCCTGCGGCAGCCGCGCCGCCCGCCGAGGGCGAAGAGCCCGCGGCCGCGGAAGGGGCGGCTGACGCGGCCGCGCCCGCCGGCCCGGCCACGCCGCTCAACCCGGGCGCGGAGGTTTCCGTGTTCGACGACGCGCCGCTCGAGGAGGGGGGAAGATTCCTGGGTGTGTTTCGCGTCGTGGCCGCCACGTTCGACCCGGCCGCCAAGCGGACGACGCTGCGGATCGTGCCGGCCGCGCCGCCCGACGCGATCGACCAGCGGGCCTGGTCGAAGACCTTCGAGCCTGTCACCGTCTACGAGGATCTGCCGGTCGACCGCTGGATGGCCTTCTACCGGATGCCCGGCCGCGAGGCGGCCGACACCGCGGGGGCCGGCGTGCTCGATCCCGCGAAGACCGACCCGGAGGCGCTGCTCGCCCGACTGGAAAAGCTCAAGGAGGAGTTCGAGCGGCACGAGACCGAGGTCGAGGGCGACCCGGCCGACGTCGCCGCCAAGCTGCTCGCCGAGGGGCCGCAGCCGGGCCGCTACTGGGCGGCCGTGGAGTTCACCGCGGCCCACGACCTCCCGGAGGAGGTCGTGAAGCAGATCACCGAACTGTTCGCTCCCGAGATCGATGACGACAGCCTCATCAAGAAGTCGTTCGAGGCTGGCGAGACGGCGGAGTTCGACCTGCAGACGGCGGTCGACCTCGGCGACAAGGTGAAGATCCTCCGGGTGTTCGACCGCCGTCCGCTGTCCGACGCCTTCACGACGCTCCTCGGCGGCAAGGTGCCCGGCGGCGCGGGGGATGTGCGGGCCGACGGCCTGGCCGTCCTGCGTCGCCGTCTGGAGGCCGAGATCGCCGCGCTCGACGTGGCGACGGATCGCCTTGGGTCGGCGCTCGGGAACGTGACCGGCCAGCAGGCCGTCTTGGGCAAGGACCGCGAGGCACTCATGGCCGACCTCGAACAATGGAAGGAAGACGTCGAGGCCGCCGAGAAGACCAGGGCGGCGTTCGAGGCCCGCCTCGGCCGGCTCTCCGGCAGCCTCGCCGGCACGGTGGAGGCGATCGGCCGGCTGGGCCGGGAACTCTCCGCCGGCGTGGGCCGGCTCACCGCCGAGGTCGACCGCCGGGCGCCCGCCCCGGATCGGGGCGGCAGCCTGCCGGCCGCCGGCCGCACCCGCTGACGGAAACCGCTCCGACGGCCGCGGCCCCGGCTGCTACACTTCAGCCCGTTCGGCCACCCATCCGCCCCCGTCGCCCGGGCCCAGCACATGAGCAGCCTCGCCACGAGCCAGACCAACACCCACCGCCTTCGCAAGGCGGTGCACCATCACCGGCTGACCAGCAAACGCGGCCTGCTGGAGCGGATGTTCACGCTCTGGTTCCGGGGCTTCGTCTACAACCAGATCTGGGAGGATCCGCGGGTCGACGCGGAGGCCCTCGGCCTCGGCCCCGACTCGAGCCTGCTGACGATCTCCAGCGGCGGCTGCAACGTCCTCAACTACCTCGTCCACCGGCCGCGGCGGATCGTGGCCGTCGACCTCAACGCCAACCACATGGCGCTGCTGCGGCTCAAGCTCGCCGCCCTTGAGCACCTTCCCGACTACGAGTCGTTCTACAAGTTCTTCGGGTACGGCCGGCACGACGACAACCTCGTCAACTACCGCCGCCACCTGCGGGACCACCTCGACCCGGAGACACGGGCCTTCTGGGAGTCGAGCGACTGGCCGGGCCGGAAGGTCGGACCCCGCCGCATCAACTACTTCAAGCGCGGCCTCTACGAGAAGGCGAAGCTCGGCCAATTCTTCCGCCTCGTCCACGGGCTCGCCCGGGGGATGCGTCGCGACCCGTCCCGCCTCCTCGCCGCCCGCACGCTCGCCGAGCAGGAACGGATCTTCGACGAGACGTTCGGGCCGCTGTTCGAGAACCGGCTCGTCCGCTGGATGGGCCGCCAGCCCGTGGCCGTCTACAGCCTCGGGATCCCGCCGAGCCAGCATGCGGCGATGCTCGAGGAGCAGGCCGGCGACGG
>JBIIDT010000152.1:0-4052 GCA_044238145.1 Pirellulales bacterium
GCTACGTGGCGTACTACCAGAGCGGCACCGGCAGCTACACGTACAACGGGCAGAACTACGCGTTGCTCTCCGACCTGGGCCGGCAGCTGCAGGTGGGCGTGGCGACAGGGCAGTCGGCGACGTTCAGTGGCACCACGAGCACGGTCACCATCGGCCAGGTGACCACGTTCACGGTCGTCGTGCCCGAGCCGGGGACGGTCGTGCTGGCCGCGATCGGCCTGGGCCTCGCGGGCTGGCACCTCCGCCGCCGACGGGCCGCGTAGTGGCCGTCTGCCGCCGCCGCCCGGGGCAACGAACGCCTCGCGTGGCCGGCCGTCAGGGCGCGAGGGCCGTGGCACCGTAGCCGGCCGCTGCGGCGGCCAGCGGCTTGAACGAGCCCTTCTCCGGCGCCTCGAGCTTCGGATCGACTCCGTGCACGCCCCCCTGCTCCGCCACCGGCAGCCGCAGTCGGCTCGCGGCGGGCTTGTCGGCCGCGAACCAGAGGTTGTCCGCGAAGACGAACGTTTTCGGCTCCGTCCCGCCGCCGATGTTCACCGGGTCGCCCAGCTTGGCCGCCTGAAACACGAACAGGTTCCGCTCGATCCGCACGTTGCGGCAGCGGGTGAACCGCGGCTCGGCCCGCTCCTGGAGCATCCGGCAGATCCACTTGCCGGGGTCGTGGACGGTGTTGCAGCGGAACACCGCTCCGTCCACGCCCACGAAGGCGATCGGGGTCTCGCCCCCATGGAACGTGCAGCCCTCGACCGTGATCGCGGCGGCCTCGTACGGCGCGTCGAGTGGCCGGAAGAACGGATCGCCGGTCGAGCCGCCGGCGTTGATCGCCCGGTCGCTGGCGCGGTCGAAGCGGCAGCGGCCGACCGTGATCTCGCGGGAGCCGCCCTTGGCGGTGAGGCCGGTGTTCTGCGTGAAGCCCTGCTTGCCGATGAACGTGCAGCCCGCGATCAGGCCGCGGTGGCAGCCGACCATGTCGATCCCCTGCCCACCCCAGCCGTGGAACGTGCAATCCCGGATCTCGAAGTCGTCGAGGCCCGAGAGCTTGATGGCGTCGTGGTTGCCTTGCGGGCCCACGTCCTCCACCCGCACGTTCTCCACGAGGATGTGGTGGGCGGAGCCGGGCCGTGAGCCGTCGTCGATGTTGAGCCCGTTGTCCTTCTGGCCGCGGATCACCACGTTGCGGAGAACGAGGTGCGAGCAGGACGTGAAGTGCAGGGCCTCGTTGCCGCCCGCGAACACCGGCGGCCGCTTTGGGTCCGCCCCTTCGATCACGATCGGAGCGGCCGGGCCGCCGCTCCGATCGCCGACGAACACGCCCGGCTGGTAGTCGCCCGGCGCGAGCCTGATCACCGTGCCCGGCCCGGCCGCGGCGCAGGCCGCCTTCAGGCCCGCGCTGTCGCGGACGGTGACGGGGGCGGCCGCGCGGCCGACGGAAGCGGTCGCGCTTCCGGTGACGGCGGCAAGGATGAGGCAGGTACGGATCATGGGATCGATGGCTCCTCGGCGGGGTGATGAACGGGTGCTGGCCAGGGATGGACTACGGGGCCACGGGTCGCATCTCGACCCAGTTGGTGACCACGTCCTTTCCGGTCGGGATCGTCCAGGCCGCGGGCCGAGCCGGGTCGAACACGTGCATTGCCGACCGCGGTCGGCCCGCCTCCGACCAGTCGAAGGCGACCTCGACCGGCCGGCGGTCGCCGGTGTCGTAGACGAGATCCACCTGGGCGCGGCGGTAGGCGTTCTTGGGATTGGAGAACCGCACCTTCACGCTGGTCGCCTTCTCGGCCACGACGTCCCGCGATCCGAAGCAGAACGACTGCGACCACCAGTCGGCGGCCTGGTAGCCGAGGAGTTCGACCCGCCAGTCCTTGACGATCGGCTTCCAGGTGCGGCCGTCGTCGGTGGAGTAGTCGATCGCGTAGGCGACCGTGGGGTCGGGAGGCACGCCCGAGGCCACCCAGCCGACCGCGTGGATCTCGAGGATCGGCCGGCCGCCGGGCACCGGCACGGTGAACTCCACGGACTTCTGGCCGAAGCCGCCCGCTGTGATGAACGCCTCGCCCTCGCGGACGTCGCCGCCGGTGGAGAAGAC
Source organism: Pirellulales bacterium (assembly GCA_044238145.1). Classification (GTDB taxonomy): domain Bacteria; phylum Planctomycetota; class Planctomycetia; order Pirellulales; family UBA1268; genus QWPN01. The sequence continues at coordinate 2,087 of JBIIDT010000152.1, forward strand.
GCCCTTTCCGGTGCCCGCGAACTCCACCGTCGTGCCGCCGTCCTTGAGGTGGGGCATCGTGCGGTCGTTGGCCATGCAGACCGTGCGGATCGCGATTCCCTTGCCGGCCAGGGCCACGGGGGCGGCGTTGAACCTGAGCCGGTAGCCGTGGCGGCCCTTGACCAGGTCGGTGAGGTCGACGCGGTCCTTCAGGGCGACCGGTGGCGACCAGGTGCGGCCCGCGTCGGTCGAGATCTGCACCGGGCAGTCCGCCGCCCGCGCCGTGATCACCAGCCCTCCGGTGGCGCCGTCGTGCTCGACGGCGTCGCGCTTCGCCCGGTGGGCCGCCGCGGGCATCGCGGCCACGGCGTATGGCGATTGGAAGAAGAAGGTCACGGACTCCGCGTCCTCCGCGATCACGCCCTCGCGGTAGGAGCCGTCGGCGAAGTTCGGCTCGTAGGTGAAGACGGCGTTGCCGTGCCGGGCCCAGCCGTACTTGCCGTGGCGAATGGCGCGGAACATGGCCTCGGGCCGCTGCGACCAGGTGGCGTCGCGGGCCGGGCCGGGGATGCCCTCGGCCATCGTGTTCGAGCCCCAGAACGCGTAGTCGGTGCCGCCCAGGCCGGGCCGCAGGTAGCGGCGGAACGTCTCGTTCCGCTTGAGCGCCACCAACGGCGGCACGCCCGCGTAGCCGCTGAGCACCTCGACGACCCTCACGTCCTTGTAGACGTGCATCAGGTCGCTGTCGGTCGCGTCAGCCGGTTTGCCCGAAGGGTAATGCAGCCCGGAGATCATCCAACCGCGGTTGGCGGCGGGCGCCCCCTCGTTGTCAAACATCGCCTCTTGTTCCGCGGACGTGCGGGGCGTGCGGCCCGGCGGTGGATCCTTGAAGGCCATATCCCATAGCGAACGCAGCCGCCGCGGGTTGACCGGATCGTCGAACACCACGCTCGACAGGTCGGAGTCGAGGGAGGCCCAGTCGCCCTGCGGTCCGTACTGCGGATCTTTGAGGAAGGCCTCGAAGGCGTTGTGGTGAGCGACGCCAACGGTCCGCCCGCGACAGTGGCCGAGGAGATACTCCATCTCGGCCGTCCACTGCGAGTGGTTCATTCCGCAGAGGCCGAAGCCGTAGCCGAACAGGCCCGTCCAATAGTCACGAACGGCCTCGCCCCGGGGGCACATTCCGGGCCGCTCCGCACCGGCGAAGGTGGGCTCCTTGGGGTCGAGGAGGTGATAGTAGTTGAGGTTTCGCCAGTACCAGGACGCCAGGGCCTTGTCCTCGTCGTTGTCCGTCTTTCGGCCCGTGACCCGCTCGTAGAGGGCGGCCTGCGTGGCGAACAGCCGCTCGAACGTCGAGCAGGACAGCTCCCCGGGAAACCACGGATGATCCGTCTTGACCTGCGGCTCGACCGCCACCGCCGCTGTCGCCATCAGCCCCACCACCAACCCGATCACGAGACGACCGCAGGCGGAGCGTGGCGTGCGGCCGCCAGCGAAGCAACTCATGCCGCCTGCTCGCCGGAGACCACCGGAAGACATCGTGCGCCCATGTACCTGCATGTTATCGCCCCCTATTTAACAGACTGCGGTGGTTGAGGTAGTCGACGAACACCTCCCCCATGTCGCGGCTGGTGTCGACCAGCACCCGCTCCACCCGATTCCGCTGGCAGACCTCGTCGAACCGGTTGTTGAACCGGTTGAGGGCCCCCAGGTAGCCCTTGCGGAGTTCGGACGGCTGCGTGAGCAGCTCCTCCGGGATCTCCAGGCCCACGAACTTCACCATCCCCTCCAGGTCGAACTCCAGTTCGTCGTGGTGCATGACCTGGAAGAGCACGACCTCGTGGCGATCGAAGCGGAGCCGTTCCAGCACCGGCTGGAGCGCGTCGAGATCGGTGCCGAGGAAGTCGCTGAACACCATCACGATCTCGCGGCGGCCGATGCGGCCGTGGACGTCGGCGAGGCAGGCCGGTAGGTCGGTCTTCTTCAC
>JBIIDT010000153.1:0-4022 GCA_044238145.1 Pirellulales bacterium
TTCAGGCCAGCCAGTCGGCGATCACCCGGCCGTGGACGTCGGTGAGCCGGAAGTCGCGGCCCGCATGACGGAACGTGAGCCGCTCGTGGTCGAGGCCGAGCAGGTGGAGCATCGTCGCGTGCAGGTCGTGCACGTGCACCGGCTTGTCGACGGCCTTGAAGCCGAACTCGTCGGTGCCGCCGTACACCGTGCCCGCCTTCACGCCCCCCCCGGCCATCCACACCGAGAAGCCGTGGTGGTTGTGATCGCGGCCGGTGCCGTTGCCGCCGGAGTCGTTGGGCAGCTCCGCCGTCGGCGTGCGGCCGAACTCGCCGCCCCAGAGCACGAGCGTGCTCTCGAGCAGCCCCATCCGCACCAGATCGTCAAGCAGCGCGGCGATCGGGCCGTCGGACTCGGCCGCCAGCCGGCGGTGGTTTTTGAGAATGTCGCCGTGGCTGTCCCAGGGCTGGCCGTCGCCGTGCCAGACCTGCACGTACCGCACGCCCCGCTCGACCAGCCGCCTCGCGAGGAGCATCTGCCGGCCGTGGACGGTGTCGCCGTAGCGGGCCAGCACGTGGGCCGGCTCGAGGGACAGGTCGAAGGCCTCGGCGGCATCGGACTGCATCCGCCAGGCGAGTTCCATCGTCCGCAGCCGGGCGTCGAGCGCGGCCTCGCCCGTGCGGGCCGCGGCGTGCCGCCGGTCGAGTGCGAGCGTCAGGTCGAGGGCCCGCCGCTGGGCGGCGCGGTCGGCCGCCGGGTGCCGCAGGTGCTCGACGAGCTCGTCGACCGTGCGCTTCTCGGGGTCGACGTAGGTGGCCTGGAAGGCGGCCGGCAGGAAGGCGCTCCGCCAGTTCTCCGTGGCCTTGATCGGATACCCGCCCGGGCAGAGGGCGACGAAGCCCGGCAGGTTGCGGTTTTCCGAGCCCAGCCCGTAGGTGACCCAGGCGCCGGCGCTCGGCCGCACCAGTCGCGAGTCGCCGCAGTTCATCAGCATCAGCGAGGGTTCGTGGTTGGGCACCTCGGCGTGCATCGAACGGACCACGAGCAGGCGGTCGGCGTGGCGGGCGACGTTCGGAAACAGGTCGCTCACCGGCAGTCCGCTCTCCCCGTGGCGGGTGAAGCGGAACGGGCTGGGCAGGGCGGCCCCGGTCCGCCGCTCGGTCTTCAGCGGCCCGACGGGCAGCTCGCGGCCGGAATACTTTTCGAGCGCGGGCTTGGGGTCGAAGGTGTCGACGTGGCTCGGGCCGCCGTTGGCGAAGATGTGGATCACGGCGCGGGCCCGCGGGGCGAAGTGCGGCGGCCGCACGGCCAGGTCGAGCGGCACCGCGGGAGGGCCGACGGCGGCGGCCTCGCCCTCCGCCGCCAGGAGGCTCGCCGCCCCGAGCCAGGCCATGCCCATGCCCGCCCGCTGGAGGAGCTCGCGCCTGGGGAACGGCGTCGGGGCACGATCGGGATCGGTCGGCGTCATGGCTGGGCCCTCAGTCGATGTGCTCGAACTCCGCGGTCGCGAGCACGGCCTGCGCGAGCCGCTCCCACGGGCCGTAGTCCGCCACCGTCGCCGCGGACCGCTCCGCCTCCAGCCAGGCGACGGCACCGGCGAGTTCATCGTCGGCCGGTTCGCGCGACAAGGCCGCCCGCCAGATGCGACGCACCCGGGCCGCGTCGCCCGCGTCCGCGGCCTCGCGTTCCGCCCGGGCGGCCAGGCCACGGGCGGCCTGCACGACGAGCGGCGCGTTGAGCACGGCCAGCGACTGCTGCGGAACGAGCGTCCGGCTGCGGACATGGGTGCAGATGTCGGTGGCCGTCATGTCGAAGGTCCGCATCAGGCCGGGCGGGAATTGTCGATCGATGGTCATGTAGATCGTGCGCCGCGTCGCCGCCGGCGCCGCGTCGAGATCGACCGGCTGGCCACCGCGTCGGGCCGTATCCAGCGATCCCGCGGCCGCGAGGAGGGAGTCCCGCCACGGCTCCCAGTCGAGCCGGCGGACGAGAGCCCGGCCGAGGAGCCGATCCTCGGGATCCGCGGCCTCGACGTCGGCCCGCCGGCGGCTCGACTGCCGCCAGGTGCGGCTCGTGACGATCTCGCGATGCAGCCACCGCAGGCTCCAGCCGCCCTCGTCGACGAACCGCCGCGCCAGGTCGTCGAGCAGTTCGCGGTTCACGGGCGGCTCGCCCCGGAGGCCGAAGTCGCCCGGCGTGGCGACGAGGCCGCGGCCGAAGTGGTGGGTCCAGGCCCAGTTGACGAGCACGCGGGGCGTGAGCGGATTGTCGGCGGCCACGATCGCCCGGGCGAGCTCGAGCCGACCGCTGGCGTCGCGCGGCAGCGCCGCGCCGCCGAGGATCGTCGGTAGCCGGCGCTCCACGAGCGGCCCCAGGCGGCGGGGATCGCCGCGCAGGAACACGTGGCTGTCTACCGGAGCCGCGCGGTCCTCGAGCGCCATCGCCCGCGGCGGCCCGCCCGGCGCCGTCGCCTCGTGGGAGTGCACGTCGGCCTTGAGCTTGTTGAGCCGCTCCCGCTCCTGCTGCTTGGCCATCCGCACGGCGTCGGCGACGCCGGGCACCAGCGGCGTGCCCTCGGCCCCGAACGTGGTCCGCAGCGCCACGAGGTCGGCGTCGTCGTCGGTCGCGGGGTCGCGGCCGCCGGCAAAGGCCGGCGCCGCCTCCGCGGCCAGCCGTCCGTAGACCGCGGCGAGATCGCCCAGCGTCCGCGGCCGCTCGGCCGCGAGCGTCTCGGCGACGCGCCGGTTCGCCCCGCCGGCGGCGACGGGATGGTCCACGAGCCAGGCCGCGAGCCGGGCCGGCAGATCATCGGCCGCGGCACAGGCGATCCACGGGCCGAGGACGGGATGGTCGGGGCCGGCCTTCTCGAGCAGCCGGCGCATGCGATCGACGAGCAGGTCTTCGAGCTCGTAGCCGTCGGCGAGCCGCGGCGGCCGGCCGTCCTGAGATCGCGGCACGGGCCTCGCGACCTGGAGCAGATAGTCGGCGGCATGGGCGACGGCGTCGCGAACCACGCGGTCGCGGATTTTCCGCTCGTGGTCCGTGACGGCCCGGCGCAGGTCGGCATCCTTGGCGGCGAACGCCGCCCCCGCCGGCCCCGGGTCGGGCGGGCCGATGACCGGCGGCTCCTCCGCCATCGTCGTGCTGGCGAACACGCCGTGGAGGGCGTAGTAGTCGTCGCTGCCCACCGGCTCGTACTTGTGGTCGTGGCAGCGGGCGCAGGCGAGCGTCAGGCCCATCAGCCCGCGGCCGACGACGTCGATGGCGTCGTCGATCATGTCGTGCTCGGCCATGCGGCGGCCGACGGGCAGAAAGCCGAGGGCGGCGAGGTCCGTCGGCGTGGCCGCGAGGTCGGCTCCACGCCCGCCTGGTTGGCACTGGTCGGCAGCGAGTTGGAGGATCACGAATCGGTCGAGCGGCCGATCGTCCGCGAGGCTCTGCACGACCCAGTCGCGGTACGTCCATGCGAACGGGTAGCGGGCAGTGGCGACGCTGGCGCCGCTGTAGCCGGGCGAGTCGGCGTAGCGGGCGATGTCGAGCCACTTGCGGCCCCAGTGCTCGGCGCACTCCGGACTGGCGAGCAGCCGCTCGACGAGGGCCAGGTAGGCCTCCTCGGTCGGCGCGGCGGCGAACGCATCGACCTCGTCGGCCGGCGGCGGCAGGCCCGTGAGGTCGAACCACAGCCGGCGGACGAGCGTTCGCGGGTAGGCGGGCGGGGCCGGGACGAGGCCGGCCGCGGCCAGACCGGCGGTGACGAACCGGTCGATGCGGCCGGCGCCGGGTTCGCCCGCCGGCGGATCGTGTCGGGCGGGGGGCGTGAACGCCCAGTGTTCGACGCGGGCCTGGGCGATCCGGGCGGCGAGGGCCGCGCGGCGATCCGGCGAGACCGATTCGGCCGGTGCCGGGCCCTCGTCCCAGGCCGCACCGCCGGCCACCCACGCCTCGAGCCACACGATTTCGTCGTCGGTGAGCCGGCCGTCGGGGGGCATGGCGACGTCGCCGGCGTGCCGCACCGCGGCGATCAGCCGGCTGGCGGCCGCGTC
>JBIIDT010000074.1:0-14003 GCA_044238145.1 Pirellulales bacterium
CCAGCCACACGGCGGCACCGGCGACGAACAGCGTCCAGGTGTTCCACGCGCAGCGGCGGAGGAACCGCACGGCGGGCGGGCGGCTGCGGTCGACGAGTCGCTCGATCGGGTCGGCCGGCCGCCGCGGTGTCGGCAGCAGGCCCGCCATGCCGACGAGCACGGCGGTGGACAGGAAGGAAAGCTGCGCGCCGGCGCTGAACACCTCCCCCGGCCGGCAGGCGAGGACGACGATCGCCGCCACCGCCAGGCCGTTGATCGCGGTCGAGCGGCGACCCACGGCCGCGGCCAGGCAGGCGAGCCACACGAGCAGCGTCGCCCGGACGACCGGCGTCTCCGCCTGCACGAGCAGCATGTAGGCCCCGGTGGCGGCGGCCACGGCCAGCAGCGACCAGCGGCGGGGCAGGCAGGCCGTCCGCAGCACGGCAAACAGTGCGATCGCCAGCAGCCCGACGTGGAGCCCGGAGATGGAGAGGATGTGGACGGTGCCCGTGACGAGGAAGTCGTCGGCCTCGTCGCGCGGCAGCGACTCGCGGCGACCGAGCAGGAGCGCCGCGGCCAGCGGCCAGCGGTCGGCCGCGACGTGCGCCCGGAGCACCATCAGGCCGCGTTGCCTGAGTCGTTCGAGCGCCGTCGGGGGCCACCATGCGGGCGGCCGCGAGAGGACGCGGACCTCCGCCGCCGATCGGACCCGCACGATCGCGAGGCAGCGTTCCGACCGGGCCCGCGATCGGAAGTCGAACTCACCGGGATTGAAGGCCGGGGCGGGACGCAGGCCACGACCGAGGAGCCGGACCCGCATGCCGGGCACGAGCGGGGGAGGATCGCCGTCGACGACCACGGCCGCCCGTCCCGCCACCGGCCGCCAGCGGCTCCCATGTCGCACCCGTTCGACCGCGAGCAGGCACTCGCTCGACGGCCCGATCGCCGCGGCCCGCCGCGGATCGCCCACCGGCACCGGCAGCGGCCGCGGTGCCTCGACGACCGTGCCGACGAGGGCGAGCGGCGCGGGGGCGTCGCCGAGTTGCCAGCCCAGATCATCGGCTGCGAACAGGTCGAAGCGGGCGGCCGACCAGGCCGCGCCGAGGCAGACGACCGCGGCGACGAGCCAGACCGTCGCGCTCCGCCGCCGGCCCGACACGTGGCAGCACGCCCAGGCCACGACCGCCGCGGCAGCGGCCCACCAGGCCGGCACGGCCCAGCTCCCGGTCGGGGCGGGAAGCCGTCCGAGGACGCACCCCGTCGCGAATCCGGCCGCGACCACGACCAGCGGCCGACAGGGCAGCGGATCGGTTCGCAGGTGCGATCGGAACGCCCGTCCCCAGCCCCGGGCCAGGTCTCGGGTCTCCGCGGCCCAGGCCGCCCCGCAGGCCGGCCATTCCCGGACGATCATCGCTGGGTGCATGCCTGGTGCTCCGCTCGCTGCGCGGCCCGACGCGGGCCTCCATCCCTGTAAGCGAGCGCCGCCCCCGGGACCGGCAGAACAATCTCCCGGTCGGCATCAGGCGTTCTGGCGCCGGCCGGCCGGCGGTCGCGGCCGGGCTCAGTAGGCGTAGGCGAAGCCGGAGATGCCGCCCGACGGGCTGCCCATGCCGTCGACCGACCAGTTGTACGACGTGTAGACCGCCAATCGCTGCGTCGCGTTCCACTGGCAGCCCATGCCGACCACGAGGTCCGATGGAAAAAAGGGGATCCCCGCGGCGTTGTAGAAGCCTTGCGCGAACGCTGCGAACCGCGGCGTGATCTGCTTCTGCAGGGCCCATTGCATGCCGAGGTCGGGCAGGCTCAGATCGGTCGGAATGCCGGGGCCGCCGACCCCGTAGCAGCCGATGTTCCACTCGAGCAGCCAGTCGCCGGGCAGGCGGTGATCGAACATCAAGTCCACAGCGGGCTCCGTTCCCAGCTGAAACGGCTTCGAGGCGATGCCGGTGAGGACGTAGACCTCGATGCCCACGGCTGGCCACCAGAAGGTCTCCTTGTCGCCCCACAGGTGGATCTTGAGGTCGAACGCCAACGGCGCGAACCCGTCGTAGCCGGGCTGCCCGCCCGCGGCACCGACGACCGTCGGCCCCTGGCTGATGATGCGGAACTCACAGGAGTCGGTGATGCCGGTCCGCATCATGAACGGCCATGACCAGGTGCCGGGCGTACCGTCGGAACCGGGCAGCGAGTAGGTGCCCGGCACGGTCTCGATGTACGACCGTCCCTTGGGCAGCGTGAACGGGCTGTTGGGAAAGTTGGCGGTGTCGGGCCCCGGGCTGGCGATGTCGGCCGGCGGCGGTGGCCCCCCGTCCCCGCCCGGAATCAGCCGGTGCACGAGGCGGTAGACGATGTTGTCGTCGCCGAGAGTCGGGGTCGGCGCGGGCTCGTCGAACTCCGTCGCCTTGAGGAACGAAACGGTGCGGACCGCCGCGTCGTCGTCGGCCGGCGCGGCCTGCGGCAGGCCCAGGCATACAGCGGCGACGATCGTAAACAGCCAACGACCACGCATCTCGAAAACCTGCCTCCTGCCCGATGATTCGTCATCCCGGGAGCGGAAATTTGCCGCCGCAGGTGCCGCGACCGCGACGCGTCCCCCGCGTTTTTCGCCCGTTGCCCGGGCTGCGACCGCGGCCCGACCCCGCCCGCCACCGCCCCCCAGACTGCCGAGGGTCAGCCGCGGCGGCGGGCCTGGACGATCCGCGGCAGGCCGGCGAGGTCCTTGAGCGTGGGCCCCGGTTCCAGGGCGGCCTGGGCCGCCAGCGCCGCCTCGGCCGCCGCGGCGACGGCTGGCCCGATCTCCACCACGACCCAGCCCCCCGGCACCAGCCGCGTCGCCGCCGCGGCCGCCAACCGCTCCACCACCTCCACGCCGCGCGGCCCGGCGACGAGCGCACCGCGCGGCTCGTGGTCGCGGACGTCGCGGGGCAGGGCGGAGAACTCGTCCTCGCGGACGTACGGCGGGTTGCTGGCGATCACGTCCCAGGGGCCCGCGGCCGCAGGATCGTCGAGCAGGTCGCAGGCGACGAAGGCGATCCGGTCGGCCACGCCGTGCCGCGTCGCGTTGGCCCGGGCGACGGCCAGCGCCTCCGCCGAGACGTCGGTGGCGGCAAAGGTGGCCCGCGGCAGGTGCTTGGCGAGGGCCACGGCGATCGCCCCCGAACCGGTGCCGACGTCGACGATCCGCGGGGCGGGGGCCGCGCGACACAGGTCGATCACGCGGACCACGAGCCCTTCGGTCTCCGGCCGCGGCACGAGCACGGCCCGGTCGACGGCGAACGGCAGCGAGAAGAACTCGCGGCTGCCGACGAGGTAGGCGACCGGCTCACCGGCACCGCGCCGCTTCACGAGCTCGCGGAACCGTCCCCGCTCGCCGTCGGCGACGGGCTCCTCGAAGGCGGTGTACAGGGCGATCCGCGGGCAGCCGCGGACGTGGGCGAGGAGCACCTCGGCGTCGAGCCGCGGCGACTCGGCGCCGCGGGCCGCCAGCCAGTCGGTCGTCCAGGCCAGCAGGCGACCGACCGTCCAGTCCTCCGCGGCGTCCTTCGCGTGCGGCTGCGGCTCGGTGGGCATGGCGGATTCCTCGGGGTGCCGGCGTGGCTGCTTCAGTCCGCCGCCTGGCCGGCGGGCCGGGCGGACATTTCCATCGCGGCCTTGCGGGCCTGGCGGGCGTGCTCCTCGATCGCGTCGATCACCAGCCCGAGGCGGCCGACCATCACCTGGTCGAGGGTGAAGCTCTCGTTGATGCGATGGTCCGTGACGCGGTTCTGCGGAAAGTTGTAGGTCCGGATCCGCTGGCTGCGGTCGCCCGAGCCGACGAGCGTCTTCCGCTCGGCCGCCCGCTTCTCGTGTTCGATGTTCCGGCGGTGTTCGTAGATCCGCGTCTTCAGGACCCGCAGGGCCTTGGCGAGGTTCTTGTGCTGGCTCTTCTCGTCCTGGCACTGCACGACGATGCCGGTCTCGAGGTGCGTGAGGCGGACCGCGGAGGCCGTCTTGTTGACGTGCTGCCCGCCGGGCCCGCTCGCGCAGAACAGGTCCTTGCGGTACTCGTCGGGAGCCAGCGACACCTCCACGTCCTCGGGCTCCGGGAGCACGGCGACGGTGGCCGCCGAGGTGTGGATCCGCCCCTTCGTCTCGGTGTCGGGCACCCGCTGCACGCGGTGGCCGCCGCTCTCGTGCTGGAGCCTGCGGAAGACCGCCGCGCCCGAGACACCGAGCACCAGTTCCTTGAAGCCGCCGAGCTCAGTCGGGCTGGCATCCAGCACCTCGAAGGCCCACCCCTGCTCGGTTCCGTACCGGCGGTACATCTCGTACAGGTCACGGACGAAGAGGGCCGCTTCGTCGCCGCCCGTGCCGGCGCGGAGCTCCATGATGCACCGGGCACGGTCGGCGTCGCCGTCGTCGGAGCAGAGCTCGAGCAGCTCGTCCCATTCGCGCTCCCGCCGCTGCTCGAGGTCGGGAAGCTCGGCCTCGGCGAGCCCGCGCAGTTCGCGATCGTCGCCGCGGATCATGCCCTTGAGATCGTCGATCTGCCGCTCGAGGTCGACGAACTGCCGGTACTTGAGCGCCAGCCGGGCCAGCGTGCCGTGCTCGCGGGCCGCCGCCGACAGCCGCTGCTGGTCCGCGAGCACCTCGGGGTCGACCATCGCCCGCTCCAGTTCCTCGAACCGGGCGAGCCTGGCTTCCAGCTGATCGCGCATGAATCAGGACGCGGTCGGCTCGGCCGTCGCGGCCTTCTTGCCCTTCTTGAGGCTCGCGTAGCCGGCGCCCGCGAACTTGCTCTTGAACTTCTCGATCCGGCCCGCCGTGTCCACGAACTTCAACTTGCCGGTGAAGAAGGGGTGGCAGACGTTGCAGATGTCGACCTTGATCTCGGGGACGGTGCTGCGGGTGGCGAACGTGTTGCCGCAGCCGCAGCGAACGATCGTCTCGCCGTATCGGGGGTGGATGCCGTCTTTCATGATTCGATCCTCGTCCTCGGGGAAGCCCTGAAGCGTACCCGCCGCCGCCCGGCCAGGCAACGCGACGTGCCGCCGACACCGGTGAAATCGGCGTTTCGGGGCCGGCGGTTCACTTTTCGCCGGCCGCGGCCCGCTCGAGCCGTGCGGCCCGCAGCCGGCTGCCGAACCGCTGCGGCGAGGCGTCCTCCCGCAGCAGCGCCGTCGCCCCGGCCACGTCGCCGGCCCCGAGCAGGGCTTCGGCGAGGTTCAGCCGCGCGGCGTCGGCCCAGCGGCTGTCCGGCGCGGCTTCGAGCGTCATCCGCCGCAGGTAGTCGATCGCCGCCTCGTACTCGCCCTCGGCGAGGGTGAGCACGCCGAGCCAGTAGGTCGCGTCCTCCTTCATCTGCTCGTAGAGCCGCCGCACCGCGTCGGCCTGCGGAGGCGGCACGGCCCTGACCGCCTCCGAGATCACCTGCCGGCTCGGCCGGGCCAGGAGATACGACGCCTTGGCGCCGTCCGGCCCGTCGAGGTCGCCGCGGAACTCGCGGATCCGCGCCGCGAGGAGCGGCCGCGAGACCCGCATGCCCTGCCGCGGGTCGCCGCGGCCCTGGGAGAACGTCACGGCCAGCGGCGCGAGTTCGCGGCCCAGCATCGCCGCCGTGGCGGCCGTGTCGCGACGCCGGGCGAGCGTCTCCCACGGAAACGCCCACAGGCCGGCCTCCGCGGCACCCGGCACCGCCGCGCGGGCCCGCTCCGCCACGGCGGAGGCGTCGAGGGCGAGGCGCCACTCCCGGCCGGCCCCGAGGCCGCCCTCGACGTCGGCCATCCGCCGGGAGAGGCTCCAGGGATCGGCGGCGACAAGCACCGCGAGCCGGCCGGCATCGGCCGCCTGCACGGGATAGGGCCGATCCGGAAGCGCGAGGGCCGCCAGCACGGCGGGGTCGGCGGCCGCCTGCCGGGCCGTGGCCACGCCCACCCCGCCGGGGCCGGGAATCGGCATGCCGTAGGCGGGATCGAACAGGTATGCCTCGCCGCCGGAGATCAGCGCCGGGATCCACGGCCGCGCGTCGGCCGCGGTGTCACCGGTGGCGAGCATGACGCCGTCGAGCCCCGCCTGCCGGAGCAGCTCGAGGAAGATCCAGGCCCGCTGCGGGGCACTGGCCCGTCCGGAGAGGAGAATCTCCCCGGGGAGCATCCAACGCGTGCCGGGATTGGATGCGGAGGGGACCGTCGGCGGATCGCTCACGGGAGCCAGCGCCCGCACCGTCCAGCGGAAGACCGCGACCGCGGTGGCCAGGTCGTCGTCCGGGGCGATGCCGACGCGGGACTGGCGGGCGATGTCGGCCAGCCAGCGGCAGTCCCGCAGCGCCACCACGTCGCCCGAGACGTCGAAGGTCGAGCTCCCCAGCCGCTCCTCGGCCGCCAGGGGCCGCAGCCGCTCCGGCAGCGTCGCGACCAGCGGATCGACCGCCCACGGTGCGGCGCCGGCCACCGCGCGGGCGTGGCTCCACTGGTTGAGCCGGTCGAACACCTGCGCGTAGGCGGCTGCCTCGTCGAACTGGTCGAGGCGGTCGAGGACCGTCACCGCACCGTCCAGCAGCTGCTCGCGGACGGCCGGCGGCACGGCGGCCACCGCGGCGGGCGGAGCCGGTGGGGCCGCGGCGCGGCCGCAGCCGACGAGCAGCGCCGTGACGGCGACGGCGATCCCGCGGCTCATGACGGCTCCCCGGCCGCCCGCTCCCCGGCGAGGCGGGCGTCGTGGATCCGCAGCACCCGCTCCACGACGCCGTGCAGCCGGTCGAGGGGCACCATGTTGGGGCCGTCGCTGGGGCTCTTGTCGGGATCCGGGTGCGTCTCGAAGAACAGCCCGTCGATGCCCACCGCCGCCGCGGCCCGGGCGAGCGGCTCGACGAGAGCCCGATCGCCGCCGGTCGACTCGCCGAGACTCGCCGGCTGCTGCACGGAGTGCGTGGCGTCGAAGATCACCGGCACGCCGAGCGCCCGCATCGCGAGCAGGCCGGCGAAGTCGTTGACCAGTCGGCCGTAGCCGAAGAACGTGCCGCGTTCGCAGAGCAGAATGTCCCGGCAACCTCCGGCGAGCAGCTTGGCGATCACGTGCCGCATGTCGGCCGGCGCCACGAACTGCCCCTTCTTCACGTTCACGGCCTTGCCGGTGGCGGCGGCGGCGAGGAGCAGGTCGGTCTGACGGCAGAGGAAGGCCGGCACCTGCAGCAGGTCGCAGACCTGCCCGGCGGCGGTCGCCTGCTCGGGCAGGTGGACGTCGGTGGTGACCGGCAGACCCGTCGCCTGCCGCACGCGATCGAGGACCCCGAGCCCCTCGTCGATGCCCGGACCGCGAAACGAGCCGCCGCTGGTGCGATTGGCCTTGTCGTACGACGCCTTGAACACCACCTGTACGGGGAGCCGGCGAGCGATCTCCGCCAGCGTCTCGGCGATCTCCATGCACAGCGATTCGCTCTCGATGACGCACGGTCCCGCGATCAGCAGCGGCGGCAGGCCGGGACCGCAGGTGTGCTGGCCGATCACGGCGGGAAGGCGGGGACTCATGGCACGGCTCCGGAAGGGCCGGCGGTGGGCCGGCACCCGTGGAATCATACCGGGGGCCGCGCAGAGCGGGGAAAGCCGGCAGGCACGGGCCGCACCGCCGGCGCGCAAAAAAAGGCGGGGCCTACGACCCGACAGGAGCGTCCTGTCGAAGGATGCACGGGTCAGGGGCAAGGCGACCGTGCATCCGGATTCAAGCCGGAGGCCCCACCTTTGAAGTTGCTTCGAGTGTGGGACGTGGTGGAACAGGAGTTCCAGCCACGCCAGGATCAGATTGCACATCGCGTGCCAAACCCCACGCCGTTCGCCGCCTCGCATCCCGGCTCCGGCACGCTGCGGAATGGCCGCGATTCCACGGTGCGTGCGGTCGGCCGCTCCGCCGGCGCTCCCGGCGGCGGGGCCGTCGGGAGCGCGTCGTTTTGCGGCGCAGCGCCGCATTTTGCGGCACTCGGGAAGCCGGACACTCGCCGTTCGACCGCGAGCGACCGGCCTCGACCGGAACCATGGCCCCGACCGCCGGCCACGACCGGCCAACGGGGTGCGTTTCCCGGCAGCCGACGAGCCCCGACCGGCAAACGATGCGGGAAATACGGGCTGACTTGACGTTCCCGGGGGGTCTGCGCTAGTGTGCGGGGTTCCGGAAGTCGCCGATGTGCCGGCCCCGGAGGCCGCGCCAGCGTAGCTTCAATTGGCAGAGCACCGCATTCGTAATGCGGGGGTTGCGGGTTCGACTCCCGCCGCTGGCTTCGTCGATCCCCAAGGTCATCCAGGATCTCCCAGGAGTTCGTCCCGTCCATGGTTGCAGCCGCCCGCCTCGACATCCGCGACACGATCACCGGCAACAGTCCCTTCGGCCCCAAGGAAATCCGCGGCCTCATGGACGCACTGGCCGGCGACCCCGCCGCCCATCGCGAACTCCGCGCCGCCGTCAAGGAACTCGAGTCGCATGCCGACCGCAGCCCCGCCGCCTCCGTGAAGCTGGGCGTCTGCCAGCACCTGCTCGGCCGGGCGAAAGACGCGCTCGAGACGCTGAAGGCCGGCGACGGCGGTGCCGTGGCCCTGTTCTTCCAGGGCCTGGCCCATGCGGCCCACGAGGCCCACGACAAGGCCCGCGAGGCGTTCGAGGCGGCCCGCAAGGCGGGCTACGACGCCTCGGCCTGCCTGGCCGGCATCGCCGATTCGCTGCGGTCCATGGGTCGGGCCGACGAAGCCCGCAAGGAGATCGACAAACTCGCCAGCCAGGGCGAGTCGTCGGCCGATTACTGGGCGGCGAAGGGGACCGTGCTCGCCGAGACCGGCCTGCCGCTGGCCGAGACCGTGGCCGCCTTCGAAAAGGCCCTCGCGATCGACCCGGGCCACCCGGCCGCCCTGTTCGCGATGGGCGTCATCAACGACCGGCTCGGCAACGACGACGAGGCGCTGGCCTGCTACGAGAAGTCGCTGCGGCGGTATCCCGCCAGCGTCGGGGCGCTGCTCAACCTCGGCATCATCTACGAGGACCGCAACGACTTCTCCAAGGCGCAGGAATGCTACCGGCGGATCCTCGAGGCCTACCCGGATCACCCGCGGGCCCGGCTCTTCCTCCGCGATTCCTCCGCCTCCGGCGACCTGCACCTCGACGAGCAGGAGCAGAAGCAGAAGGACCGTCTCGACCAGGTTCTCAGCCTGCCGGTCAGCGACTTCGAACTCTCCGTCCGCAGCCGCAACTGCCTGCAGAAGATGGGCATCCAGACGCTCGGCGACCTCGCCCGCACGACCGAGGAGGAGATCCTCGCCAGCAAGAACTTCGGCGAGACGAGCCTCGTCGAGATCAAGGAGATGCTCGCCGCCAAGGGCCTGTCGCTCGGCCAGCTCGCCCAGGCCGCACCCTTCGCGGAAACCGCCGAAGAGCCGGTCGAGCCCTCGGCCGACGAGCAGGAAGTGCACGGGCTGCCGATCACGGAGCTCAACCTCTCCGTCCGGGCCCGCAAGTGCACGACGAAACTCGGCATCAACACCATCGGCGACCTCGTCCGCCGCACGGCGGAGGACCTGCTCGAGTGCAAGAACTTCGGCGTCACGAGCCTCAACGAGGTCCGCGAAAAGCTGACGGACAAGGGCCTGAAGCTCCGCGGCGACTGACCGGCCGCCCGCACCTGCGGCCGGCGAAGTGTCCACCCAACCCGTTGGCCGCCTTGGGCTTGCGCCCGGCCATGACGGGCCGAAAACTTGCTTGTGGGCCAGCCCCTCGGTAGGGTTGAGGGCATCTCCCCGCCCCCCCGGTTCCTGCCCCAAGGAAGTGGCCCGCATGACGTCGGCAAGCCTCAAGGACAAGCGCGTTCGCGATCTCGCCCGTCTGGCCAAGCAGCACGGGGTAGCCGGCTGGCACTCCATGCGCAAGGACCAGCTCATCAAGGCGCTCGTCCGCAAGGCCCGCGGCGGCCTCGCGGAGGCCGGGCAGGCCGAGCCGGCCACCGGCAGTCGCCGGCCGCCCGTCGCCGTGGCCGCGCCCGACCCGGCAGTGGCCCGGCGGATCGCCGAGGCCCGCGAGCGGCTGGAGCGGGCCAAGAGTCTGGCCACGCGGCCGGAGCAGGGCCGGACCAGCCGCCCGGCCCGCGACCGGATCGTGCTCATGGTCCGCGGCCCCCACTGGCTGCACGCCTTCTGGGAGGTGAGCCAGCGGAGCGTCACGCGGGCGCAGGCGGCGCTCGGCCAGGAGTGGCACGGCGCCCGGCCGACGCTCCGGGTGCTGCAGTTGGAGAACTCCATCCAGGCCTCGTCCTCGGAGCGGGTCGTCCGCGAGATCCCCGTGCACGGCGGCGTGAAGAACTGGTTCATCGACGTCCGCGAGCCGCTCCGCTGCCGCGTCGAGATCGGCTACCGCTCGCCCACCGGCCGGTTCCACGCCCTCGCCCGCAGCAACGCGGTGTCGACCCCGGTCTCGTCGCAGGGCGACACGCTCGACGCCCACTGGGGCGACATCGTCGGCGACTGCGAGCGGATCTACGCGATGAGCGGCGGCTTTTCGGCGGAGAATTCCAGCCCCGAGCTCCAGGAACTGTTCGAGGAGCGGATGCGGCGCCCGATGGGACCGCCGGCCGCCCGCGAGGTCGTGCCCGAGACCGAGGAAGGGGAGGAGCAGCCGGTCGGCTTCCAGCTGGAGATCGACGCGGAGCTGATCGTCTACGGTGCCACGCAGCCCGACGCCTACGTCACGCTGCAGGGCGAGCCGGTGAAGGTGCAGTCCGACGGCACGTTCCGCGTCCGCGTCGA
The DNA here is from genome assembly GCA_044238145.1 of Pirellulales bacterium. Taxonomy (GTDB): domain Bacteria; phylum Planctomycetota; class Planctomycetia; order Pirellulales; family UBA1268; genus QWPN01. The sequence continues at coordinate 10,734 of JBIIDT010000074.1, forward strand.
CATGCCCAACAAGCGGCAGGTGCTGCCGATCGTGGCCAGCCTCGCCGATGGCTCGTCGCGGCAGACGGTGGTGATGGCCGTGGAGCGGAATACGAAGGCCATGGAGCCGTACGGCCGCGACATGGGCGAGTGGTGAGCGGCCGCAAACCTGCCGCCGCAGTCGAACACGGATGAACTCGCGCCGGCGAAGGGGCGGCAAAAGTCTCGTCGCTGATGGCCGCGGCGGCCATAGGCTCCTCGAGCTTTCGCCGACCCCTTCGCCTCCCGTTCTCGCGGTGATGGTGGATGGGCGGCACGCTCGCGGCCGTCTAGAATGAGGGGGAACCGAAAGGAGTGTGAGGCGATACGTTTTCTGCCATGTTCGTGATGTGTCGACCCATGCCGGTGAGCTCTTAACGAGGCTCGTTGGGGGCCGATGATCGCGGTTGCGTGCCCCGCCGGCGGCTCCGGACTCGTCCGGGCCGATCCGGATCGCATGCCCCGCGATCCAGGCACCCCCGTCTTTTTATCGACGAGCTCTCCGCATCACACGGCACCACGGCATCGCGGTGGAAAGCGTATCGCCCCACGCTCCCGTCGCCGTCAGCGCGACCGGGGCGCTTTGCGGGCTTCCTTGGCCGCCCAGGTTTCGAAGGCGGCCTGCGGCGCGGCGCGGAACACCTTCGCGAAAGCCGCGTCGAAGGGCGTGCCCTCGTCGAGCAGCTCCACGACCTGTTTGAGCTTCGTGCCGCCCGCCAGCGCGGTCACGAACCCGCCGGCCGCCGTGGCCACGGCGGCCGGTTCGGCGTGCCCCGCGAAGAAGTCGGCCGCCGAGCCCAGCCGGCCCACCGCGGCCGGCACGTCCCGCTTCCATTCGGCCGCGAGTGGCGCCTTGGGAACGAGCTTGGTCGCGACCGCCCGGCCGGCACCACGGGCGAACCAGTCGGGCACCATCCGGCCGGCGAGGGCCGCGGCGGCCACCTGCTCGGCGAGCAGCAGCCGCCGGTTCTCCTCGTCTTCGGCCGGCACGAGCACGGCCCCGTAGGCGACGTCGCCCGACACGGCCGCATGGCCCGCCAGCCCCTTCGGCCGCTCGGCGCCGACGATGTTCTGCCACAGCGCGGAGTAGTCGTAGGCTTGGCGAAACGCGTACACGACCACGCCGCCGCGGAGCAGCGGACCGGCCTCGGCCACCAGTTCGCGGCGGACCCGTTCCGCCAACGGTTCGGCCTCGGCGGCGAGTTCGCGCATCCGGGCGGCCGGCAGGTTGCCCACGAGACACACGCCTGCGGTCACCTCCACCACCGGCTCCTCGTCGGGGATAGCCCGCCTCCACAGCTTCCGGCCGGCCTCGAAACGCAGCCGCTCCAGGTCGGCGTTCGTCATGCTCCGGGCCCGGCCCGCCGCCGCGAGCGTCTCCAGCGGCGTCGTGCCCGCGAGCATGTCGAGCCGGGCGCCCTCGTCGATCCAACGCTCGATCCGGGCGATCACGTCGTCGGCCAGCGGCTGCTTGTTGAGCGGCATGCGCTGCCCCTCGATCTCCTTGCCCCGCAGCTTGCGGACGAGCAGGCTCGTCGCCCCCTTGCCGGGCGTCACCGGCGGGCCGCCGCGGCCCCCCTTGAGCAGCGCGTCGAGGCTCGTCATCCGCAGGTTGGCCTCGGCGTCCCGCTGCCCGTGGCAGCCGGCGCACTCCTTGAGCAGCACCGGAGCGACGTCGATCGCGAACGACACCTCGCCGGGCTTGAGCTTCGCGGCGGCGGCCGGCGGCGGGGGAGGGGGCGGGGCCGTTCTGGCGCGGGCGAGCTGGTCGAGGGGGATCGTGGGATCGGCGGCGTCGTAGGCCGCCCCGGCGTCGATCCACTTCATGAGCGTGCCCACCTCGTCCGGCGTCACCTTGCCGCCGCCGCGGGGCATGTCGCCCGACAGGATCACCTCGACGAGGCGGCTGGCGTTGCCGGCCCCCTTCTGCACCATGCCGCTCTGCATGAGCCCCGCGTAGGAGGCCATCTGAAAGTCGCCCTTGCGGCCGGCGACGTGGCAGCCGCCGCACTTGCTCGCGAGGATCGGGGCCACTTGCTTGGAAAAGGAGATCGCCTGCCCCGCCGCCGGCAGGCAGGAGCCGGCCACGACGAGGCCCGCGAACACCCGCAGCGATCGCATTCCGGACTGCTCCATCGGTCGTGTCCCTCGCGGCCGGCCGCGTCAGGCCGGCGGCCGCTCCCGTCCCGCCCGGTCACCGCCCAGCCGCTCGGCCGCGAGCGGGTTCATGCGCCGGCGCCGACGCCGCGGCCGCCCCGCGGGCGGGCGCGGCGGCGGCGCGACGAGCGTCGCGGCGGCGTTGACCGCCACGGTGGCCACCACGGCCGTGATCCAGAGCGCGCCGAGGACGATGCCCAGGCGGCTGCAGGCCAGCGCCCCGCCGGCGTCGCCCACCGCGGCCAACAGCCCGCCCAGGCCGAGCACGACCGCCACCATGACCGGCATGAGCAGCGTCGCCACGAGGCCCCAGGCCAGGCCGCGTCGCAGACCGTCTCGTCGCATCGCAGGGCTTCCTGACGTCTCGCCGGATCCTGCCGGACGTTCCGCAGGACGACGGGGATTGTCCCGTCGCCGTGCGGCCGGCGTCAAGCAACGCCGGCGCTGCGGCATCGGCCGGACACCCGTAGACTAACGAACGTCGCGGCAGGATGCCGCGGCGACGCCGGAGCGGCCCCATGCCCCGATCCCGATGCACCCGGCCCGGCGCCCGCCTGGCCGTCGCCTGCCTGACGTGGCTGGTGACCGCGGTCGCGGCCCGGGCCGACCGGGTCGAGATGGCCGATGGCCGGGTGCTCGAGGGCCGCTTCGCCCTCCTCCCCGGCGTGGCCGTCGACCCGCTCGCCCCGCAGGGCCCGACCGCCGGCACGCCGATCCTGATGTGCGACGACGAACTGACCCGCACCATGGTCTCGAAGCGGCAGGTCGCGAAGACGGAGCCGGGGCCGGTCGACTTCGGGATGGAGAAGATCCGCATCCCGCAGCGGGTGCCCGAGAACGGCCGCCGGGTGGCCGGCATGGGGGCGGCCATCGAGGCCACGCCGTTCGACGAGTTCGGCCGGCGGATCCTGTCGCTGTCCACCGCCGGTGGCCGCATCGACATCGTGCAGGGGATCACCGAGATCACGCCGCGCTGGACGCGGATCGAGGGGCTCGTCACCGAGAACCCGGTGGTGCTCGACATGCGGCTGGCGACCTCGGCCCTGCCGCGGGACGTCCTCAAGCGGGTGATCGAGCAGCACATCGACCGCACGA
>JBIIDT010000073.1:0-14003 GCA_044238145.1 Pirellulales bacterium
TTGAGGGCGCTCTTCAGGGAGATCTGCTGGCCGTCGAGCGAGAGTGTGACTGGCGTGTCGCTCGCGACCGCCTCCTGCTCGAGGCCGACCATGTCGAGGTGGATCGGCACGCCGGCCTGCTTGGCCAGCGAGTCGAGCACGACCGCCAGCGGCTGGTCGCGGTAGGCCGTCTTGACGCGGGTCTCGAGCTTGCGATGGATCTCCAGTTCCGCCGGCGAGGCTCGCGACCGGCCCTCGGCGAGCCGCTGCTGACGGTTCTTCGTCAGGTCCTGCCAGTTCCTGGTCTCGGGGAACTCGATGGGCCCGGTGAACGGCGTGGCCGACGCGGCCACGTCGTCGGCCACGTCGAGGAAGCCGGTCTGCTGGTCGCCGGTGATCGTCCGCTGCGTCTCCATGCGGCGGATGACCCGGCTCTGGGCGAGCAGCTGGCGGACGACCGCGTTGTCGGGGGCCAGCTGGCCGGCCTTCTTGGCGACCGCCTCGGCCTCGGCGAACCGCCGCTGGTCGATGAGGGTGTTGTACTCGTCGACGAGCATCGCGATTCGCTGGTCGACCTCGACCCGCCGGGACCGCTCGCGGTCGATCTGCCCCTCGACTTCGGCATTTCGCTTCTCGAGGGCGAGCTCAGCCCGCCGCTTGCCCGAGGTCTCTTCGATGTCGCGCCGGGCCCGCTCGATCCGCCGCAGCAGCTGATCCTTCTTCTCGGCCGGGATCGGCTGGGCCGACACGCCGGCCGCCGCCTCGTCGAGAAGGGCGAGGGCCTCCGCCGGCGACTTCTGTCCGAGCCGCTTGGCCTCGAGCTGCTTGGCGGCGACTTCGGCCGAGATGCGGGCCAGGAGCAGGTCCGGAGCGACCTCGCCGGTCGCGGCGGGCGGCTGCCGCGGGGCGTCCGGGGCGGGACCGCGGCCGAGTGCCTCGTCGATCACCCGGCGCGCGGCGGCCGCGTCGTCACGGGCCGCATCGGGCTGCGGCAGCTCCTCGGCCGTCGCGCCGAGGCACGACCAGGCGAGGATCAGCGGCGCGAGGTGGCCGGCGAGCAGCAGGCTGCGGACTCGCGGGATCGCCGATGCCCGGGGGAACGTGCGTGCCATGGTGCGGCTTTCCGTGCAGGGTGAAACGTTGGGGGCGGGAGAAGTACCGGTCCGTGCGCCCCGGGGTCAAGGGCAGGTCAAGGCCGGGAGTCGCTTGCCCAGATTGCCACGCCGCCGGGGCCGGGCACCGGCGGAGGACGTCAGCCCGGTCGGTGCCCGGAGGCCGCGGCGGGTGCGCCGGGCTGCCTTCGCAGCACCGCCTTCTCGACGGTGTCGAGCAGTTGGTCGATGCGGAAGGGCTTGAAGAGCACGAGGTCGATGCCCGCCTGGCGGGCCTTCACGATCGAGTGCCCCGGGTCGTAGCCGAAGCCGGTCATGAGCACCAGCGGCACCGGGTCGACGATCTCCTGCAGCTTGAGCAGGAGCTGGTGGCCGCTCATGTCGGGCAGGCGGATGTCGGAGATGATGACGTCGTAGCCATCGCTGCCGACGCCGCGGACCATCGAGGCCGCCTCGCCGCCGTCGCGGGCCGTCTCGACCGTGCAGCCCGACCGTTCGAGCAGGGCGTGGGCTGCGGCCCGCACCTGCTCGTCGGAGTCCACGACGAGGATCTTTCGTCCCACGAGCGGCTTCCGCCGTTCGCCCTGCCGCCGTTGCGAGTGGGCCGCGCTGGGGGCCATCTTCTCGCCCACCTTCTGGATCACCTGCTTGATGTCGCGGGCATTCCGCAGGATCCGCTGCAGACGCTCCACGACGTCGGCGTCGTGGCCGATGTACCGCTCCATCACGCTCACGGCGTCGTTGAGGATGTCGTCCACGGGCAGGGCGACCGCGCCGTGGATGGCCTCGATGCTCTCGGCCGCCGTCGTCGCCTTCTCGGCGACGAGCAGCTCGAGCGTGTTGAGGGCCACGGCCACGTCCCGCGAGAAGATTTCGAGGAACTGGAGGTCGGTCTCCGTGAAACCGTTCGGCTCCGGGCTCTCGACGTTGAACGTGCCGATGACCTGGTCGTGGAGCATGAGCGGGACGGTGAGCGAGCTCTTGGCCCCCTTGCAGCCCTCGAGGTAGAGCGGGTCCTTGGTCGTGTCGCTGCACCAGTAGGGCCGGCCCGTGGCGGCCACGTAGCCGGTGACGCCGTTGTGCTCGGGTCGGGCGTAGAGGATCCGCGCCTCGGCCTCCGGCTGCATCCCCTCGGCGAGCAGCGGCTCCAGTCGCCCGGTCTGCCGGTCGAGGAGCCGGATCTCGACGACGTCGAACTGCAACAGGTCCTTCGAGTAGTGGAGGATGTTGCTCTTGAGGAGCTCGATCCGCTCGTCGACGGTCATGTCGGCGAGTTCGGTCGGCGACAGGTCGGCGAGCTTCTGGCCGGCCGCGTGGATCGCCGCCCGCTTCTGCTGCTCGAGGATCGTGTGGGTGATGTCGCGGACGGCGACCACGACGCGGCCGCCGGAGCCGGGGAATGCCGCCGAGGCGTGGAGGTCGAAGTAGCGACCGTCGGTCGACCGCAGGGTGCCGTTGGCCGGCCGGCCGGCCGCGATCGCCTCGAGGAGCCGCCGACCGTCGTCGCCCGCCGACGCGGCGACACCCAGCGCCTCGAGCAAGGGACGGCCGGTAGTCTCGCAGCCGTGGCACCAGCCGGCGAACAGGTCGTTGGACCAGGCGACCGCGCCGCCGGCGTCGAGCACCGCGATGCCGTCGGGCAGGTGGGCGACGATCTCGCCGTCCCGCACCGGATCGGAGGATGAGGCGGTTGCGTCCGCGTTTTCCGACACCGACCGCTCTCCTGGCGCGTCCCTATGACGACCCTCGGAGTATAAAATCACGTGGCGCCGCCGCCAAATCGCCCCGCGCCGTTGTCGTTCGCCGCGCCGTTCCTATACTCCCTGCGGTGCCCTCGCGACGGCCGCCTGCGTGCCGCCGCCGGGCGTCCCGTACCGAGAGGCGCCGCGTGAGCGATTCGAGCCCGTCGTTTCTGTCCCGGCACCAGTTCCTCATCTACCGGCTGTTCTCGCTGTCGGGCCTGATCCCGGTCGGCGCGTTCCTGGCCGTGCACCTCCTCACCAACGCGTCCGTGAACGCTGGGGCGGGCGTGTTCCAGTCGCGGGTGGACATGATCCACTCGCTCGGTGAGAACCTGCTCCCGGTCGTGGAGTGGCTGTTCATCTTCCTGCCGATGATCTTCCACGCCACCGTGGGCTTCGTGATCATCGCCAACGGCCTCCCCAACATCGGGTCGTACCCGTACGTCGGCAACGTGCGGTACACCCTGCAGCGGGCCACGGGGATGATCGCCTTCTTCTTCATCATCGGGCACGTGATCCATCTCCACTGGATGGGCCGGCCGCTCGGGGGCGGACAGTTCGATCCCCACGCCGCCACGAGCTCCGCCGCCGTCGCCATCCACCCGATCCTCTCGACCCTGCTGTACGCGGTGGGCGTGCTGTGCGCCGTGTTTCACTTCGCCAACGGCCTGTGGACGCTCGGCATCACCTGGGGCATCTGGACGAGCCCGGCGGCGATGCGGCGGGCCAACGCCGTGAGCGTCGTGATCGGCGTGGCCCTGGCGGCGGCGGGCCTGAGCTCGATCGTCAGCCTGCGAAGCATTGGTGGCGACCCGCAGAAGCTCGAGCAGGCCCGGCGCATCGAACGGGCGATGGACGAGGACCGCGTGCGTCGCGAACGACTGCTCGAGGGCGAGCCGCCGGTTCGGCCCGCGGCGCCGGCCGTGCGGCGCGACACGGCCGATGGCGACATCCTGCCGGCCTCCGCCGGCGACCGCACGGAGAGGTGAACGCATGGCACAGCCGAGGGTCCTCGTGGTCGGTGGTGGGCTGGCGGGCCTGGCGGCCGCGATGCGGCTGGCCGAGCTCGGCGTGATGGTCGACCTCGTGAGCCTGGTGCCCGTGAAGCGGTCGCACAGCGTCTGCGCCCAGGGGGGCATCAACAGCGTCAACGCCCTCACGCGGCAGCAGGGCGACAACGAGTGGAAGCACTTCGACGACACCGTGTACGGCGGCGACTTCCTCCAGCACCAGCCGCCCGTCAAGGAGATGGCCGACTGGGGGCCGCGGATCGTCGACCTCATGGACCGGCTCGGCGTTCCCTTCAACCGCACGCCGGAGGGTTTCCGCGACCAGCGGCGGTTCGGCGGCACGCTCTTTAAGCGGACCGCCTTCGCCGGCGCCACCACCGGGCAGCAGCTCCTCTACGCCCTCGACGAGCAGGTCCGCCGCCGCGAGGTCGAGGGGCGGATCAAGAAGTGGGAGTTCTGGGACTTCCTCGCCCCCGTGCTCGACGACTCCGGCCGCTGTCGTGGCGCCGTGTGCCAGGACATGGTGACGATGGAGTTCCGTGCCTTCCAGGCCGACGCCGTGGTGCTGGCCACGGGAGGCAACGGTCTGATCTACGGCCGCTCGACGATGTCGATGGTCTGCACCGGCTCGGCCGTCAGCCGGGCCTACCGGGCGGGTGCCTGGTACGGCAACGGCGAGTTCATCCAGGTGCACCCGACGGCGATTCCCGGCGCCGACAAGCTGCGGCTTATGAGCGAGAGCGCCCGCGGCGAGGGGGGCCGCGTCTGGGTGCCGCGAAAGCCCCAGGACCCGCGCGACCCGCGGGAGATCCCCGAGGCCGAGCGGTGCTACTTCCTCGAGGAACGCTATCCGAAGTACGGCAACCTCGTGCCGCGCGACATCGCCACCCGCGAGATCTTCGACATCTGCACGACCGACGGCCTGTCGGTGGAGAAGGACCGGCTGTGCGTGTACCTCGACCTCACGCACATCCCCCGCGAGACGCTGGACCGGAAGCTCGGCGGCATCCTCGAGATCTACGAGAAGTTCCAGGGCGTCGATCCGCGGTCGACGCCGATGAAGATCTTCCCGGCGGTCCACTATTCGATGGGCGGTCTGTGGGTCGACTATGAGCGGAGTTCTTCCGGCGGCATGGTGGAGGGGGCCGCCCGCAACCAGCAGACGAGCATTCCCGGCCTGTACGCGATCGGCGAGTGCGATTACCAGTACCACGGCGCCAACCGTCTGGGGGCCAACTCGCTGCTGTCGTGCATCTTCAGCGGCCTGTTCGTGGCTCCGACGCTCGCCGCCGTCAGCGCCGGCCAGGGGGCAGCCGCGGACCAGCGGCTGTTCGATGCCGTCCTGCGGCGGGAGGAGGAGCGGCATCGCGGCCTGCTGGCCCGGACGGCGGGGGACGAGAACCCCTACGACCTGCACCAGGAACTCGGCGGCCTCATGACCCGCGTGGCCACGGTCGTGCGGCGGAACGACCAGCTCGCCGCCGCCTATGGCGAGGTGTGCGCGATGGAGGAGCGGTGGCGGCGGTGCGGCGTCTCGGACACGGGCAACTGGACCAACCAGAACGTCATCTTCACCAAGGCCCTGGGCGACATGTTCCCGGTCGCCAAGTTGATCCTCAAGGGGGCGCTGCTTCGCGACGAGTGCCGCGGCGCCCACTTCAAGCCCGACTTCGCCATGCCGGGACTCGCGGCCACGGAGCCGGCGGCCAAGCGGCGCGAGGCGGAGCAGTGGTGCGACCGGTTCGCGGAGAACACGCGGAAGTGGCTCAAGTCGACGATCGCGAAGTGCGACGCCGACGGCAACCCGCAGATCAGCTACCAGGACGTCGACACCTCGCTCATTCGCCCGCGGCCGCGGCTCTACGGCCTGGTCGGCGCCGAGGCGATCGAGGAGGTGTGGAAGGAACGGCAGGCGGTCGCGGAGCCCGACCGGGTGGCGGTCGGGGCGGGGGCATGAGCGTCGGGTCGCGCAACGGGAGGTTCAACCCATGATCAAGGCTGTTGAAAACGGCGTCGCGGCGGACAACGGTCACGGTGGCCACGAGGCCGGCCGCCGCGTCCGGGTGCGGGTGCTGCGGCAGGACGCGACGGGGGGCGAGAGCTACTGGGAGCGGTTCGAGGTTCCCCACGAGCCGAACATGAACGTGATCAGCGTCCTGCAGAAGATCGCCGCCCAGGCCCGCGCGCAGGACGGCCGCCGGGTGGCGCCCGTGGCCTGGGACTGCTCCTGCCTGGAGGAGGTCTGCGGCTCGTGCACCATGCTGATCAACGGCCGGACGCGGATGGCCTGCTCGGCCCTGGTCGACCGGCTTCTCGACGAGGACGCGGAGATCGAGTTGCGGCCGATGTCGAAGTTCCCGGTGGTCCGCGATCTCGTCGTCGATCGCCGGCGCCTGTTCCGCTCGCTCGAGCGGGTGCAGGCCTGGGTGCCCGTCGACGACTCCTACGATCACGGCCCCGGCCCGCGGATCTCGCCGGAGGAGCAGGAGGACGCCTACCCGCTCGCGGAGTGCATCAGCTGCGGCTGCTGCCTCGAGGCCTGCCCGCAGTTCACGAAGATCGAGGTCGCCCGCCGCGACGGCGAGTCGGTCGAGGACTTCGAGAAGCGGCGCCGGGCCACGTTCGACGGTGGCTTCGTCGGTGCGCACGCCATCAGCCAGGCGATGCTCTTCAATTCGCATCCCACGGGCCGGATGATCGCCGACGAGCGTCTCGAGACCCTGACGGGTCAGGGTGGCATCCAGATGTGCGGCAACGCCCAGAACTGCGTGGCCGTCTGTCCCAAGCGGATCCCGCTCACGCGGTCGATCGCCCGGGCCGGCCGGGCCGCGACCGTGTGGGCGATCAAGAAGTTGTTCGACCGCTGACGACGGCCGCGGGGCCGGATTTGCCGGGCGGGGAGCCGCGTGGTAGGTTTTGGGGGTCGTACGGGTGGCCTTCTGAACGCCGCCCACAGGGATTCGCCGCGCGGGCACCATGAGGCCCGCTTGTGCGGGCGAACCGGGACGCGTGAAGAAGGATTGAGGAAACCGAGTGTTTGTTGAAAAAAGGGCTGGGCGCCCGGCGGAGCCGGGCCGGCCGGCCGGATCGCAGGAGAGGACCGCCACGGGCGGTCGGACGGAACCCGAGGCCGGCACTGCGGCGCGACAGGTGCCACCGCGGCAGGAGCAGCCGCGGCGGGGCGACCAAGGGGCAGGCCCCGCCGAGACGCGGGTGCCCGCGATTCAGGCTGCGAACGCCGAGGCGGTCGGCGGGCAGCCCGGCGGCAGTTTCCACACGCTCGGCCTCGCGGCCGCGACGCTCGCCGCGGTCGACCGGGCGGGCTACACCGTGCCCACGCCGGTGCAGGCCGGGCTGATCCCGCGGGCGCTCGCCGGCGTGGACGTGCTCGGCCAGGCCCGGACGGGCACGGGCAAGACCGCCGCCTTCGTCCTGCCGATCCTGGAACGCATGGCACAGCCCGGCCGCGCCGGCGGACCGCGGGCGCTCGTGCTCGTGCCGACCCGCGAACTCGCCGTCCAGGTCAAGGACGAGTTCGAGAAGCTCGCCCACGGCTCGGGCATCCACTGCGTGGCCGTCTACGGCGGCAAGCCGATCAAGGGGCAGATCGACAAGCTCGCCAAGCACCCGGCCGTGGTCGTCGGGACGCCGGGGCGGATCCTCGACCACATGAGCCGCGGCACGCTCGGACTGTCGGCGCTCGACATCGTGACGCTCGACGAGGCCGACCGGATGCTCGACATCGGCTTCCGGCCCGACATCGAGAAGATCCTGCGCCGCTGTCCGGAGAGCCGGCAGACCCTGCTCCTCTCCGCCACGGTCCCGCCGCCGGTGCAGAAGTTGGCCACGCGGTACATGCGCGACCCCGAGATCATGGACTTCTCCACCAACGAGCTGGCGGTGGAGACGATCGAGCAGCGCTACTTCACGGTCGACCCGACCCGCAAGTTCGACCTCCTCGAGAAACTCCTCGATCGCGAGCAGCCGCGGCAGGCGATCGTGTTCTGTCGCACGAAGCGGGGCACCGACAAGGTGCACGACCGGCTCGCCCGGCGGCGGTCGCGCCAGCCGGACGAGGTGGCCTGCATCCACGGCGACCTCGCCCAGAACGTGCGCGACCGCGTCATGCGGGCCTTCCGCGACGGCACCGTGCGGATCCTCGTGGCCACCGACGTGGTGGGCCGCGGGATCGACGTGTCGAGCGTGTCGCACATCATCAACTACGACATTCCCGAGTTCTGCGACGACTACGTGCACCGCGTCGGCCGCACGGGCCGCATGGGCCGTGACGGCATCGCGTTCACGTTCGTGGCCCCCGAGGAGGGGCCGCAGTTGACGCGGATCGAGATCCGGATCGAGCGGCTCCTCGAGCGGGACGAGATCGCCGGCTTCGAGGCCTTCGATCGGCGGCCGAAGCCCGCGCCGGTGGAGGTCGTGCCGACCGGTGGCTTCGATCGCTCGACCCGGGGCGCCGAGCCCGAGGCGGCCGAAGCCCCGAAGAAGCCTTCGTCCGCGGCGCTCCTCGGCAAGGGCCGCGGCCCGAAGCGCCACCGCCGCGCGCTGTAGCATCCATGGACGGACGCGCGGCCAGGGCACTGCGGCAGCGGCTGGAGAGCCTCGCGGCCGCGGGCGTGACGACGCTGCCCCGGGCCGGTCGGGCCACGCCGGCGTCGATCACGACGCCCGCCCCGTCGCCACCGGCGGCTGCCGCCCACGCTGCGCCCGATCGCGTCGGGGCTCTCGCCGTCCTCCGCCAAGAGGTCGCCGGCTGCACGCGGTGCGGGGAACTCGCTGGCACTCGCACCCAGACGGTCTTCGGCGTCGGCCCGCCCACCGCCCGGCTGTGCTTCTTCGGCGAGGCCCCGGGGGCCGACGAGGATGCTTCCGGCGAGCCGTTCGTGGGGCGGGCGGGGCAGTTGCTCACGAAGATCATCGAGGCCTGCACGCTGTCCCGCGAGCAGGTGTACATCCTCAACGTGCTCAAGTGCCGGCCGCCGGGAAACCGCGCGCCCCTGCCCGACGAGGTGGCCAACTGCCGCGGCTTCTTCGAGCGGCAGTTCGCAACGCTCGACCCGGAGTTCATCTGCTGCCTGGGGACCACGGCCGCCCAGGCCCTGCTTCAGACCACCGAGCCGATCGGCCGCCTGCGGGGGCGCTGGTTCACCTACGGCCGGGCCCGCGTGCTCTGCACCTACCACCCCTCGTACCTGCTGCACAACCCAGCCGCCAAGAAGGACGTGTGGGAGGACATGCAGATGCTGATGGACGACATGGGGCTCAGGGCTCGCTAAAAACGCCAGGTCGTGTCGGCGTCGCTGACCGCTTCATGAAGCCCCCGGCGCGAGCCGGGAGATGGGGCGGCGTTGACGACCGGGGGTCGGAGGGCCGGTTTTGCTGAAGATGCCGGTCGTGACGGGCCGATAAACCAAGCGGGGTTTGGTGGGGGGGAACAGCCGCTGCGGGATTTTCCGCCCGGCCGGTGACGGCGATGCCGTCACCGGCCCGGGCTGTTCGAAGGATTGGCAGGCGACGATGCTCGAGGCCGCAGCTGCACTCCGGCGCCCTTTCCTGGCTTGCGTCGCCTGTGTCGCCGTGCTTTCGGCGGGCTGCACGATGTGCCCCGACCCATACGATTACTCAGGCCCCGTGCCCAACGGCTCCGCCCCGCAAAACGATTTCCAGGCCCGCAGCAACGGCATCCTCCCGACGGGGGTCAGCCCGCGGCCGTTCCCGCCGGTGGTGAAGGCCGAGCCGCAGTCCGATCCCGTCGCGGTCGGCGGTGCTGAGCGGGCGGCGGAGAAGCCGGTGGTCGAGGAGCCGGTGGCAGAGGAGCCGCAGCTGGCGGAGGCTGCCGACGACGTGCTGCGGCTCTCGGCCGAGGAGCCGGCGGCCGAGGACCCGGTCGCGGACGTTCCCGCCGCCGACGCCGTCGACGAGCCCGCCGAGCGCGAGGCGGCGGAGAGTCCGGCCGCCGAGGTCGCCGTCGAACCCGCGCTCCAGGAGACGCCGGGATGGCGGTCTCGCCGCTGAGCGGCGTCACCCCGGCTTCACCACGCCCGGCTCCGGAATCCAGCCGTCGGGAACGATGGCGTCCTTGGGCACCACGGCCACGCCGTCGCGGACCGTGAACCGGTCGCTGTCGGCCGTCGTCTCCCAGCCGTGCTCGTTGACGATCCGCGTCCGGCGGCCGATGCGGACGTTCTTGTCGACGATCGCCCCTTCGATGATCGTGCCGTCGCCGATGCCCAGCGGCGGCAGGCCGTGGGAGGCGTCGGCGGCGAGGTCGTCGGCCGACGCGTAGAAGTCGTTGCCGAGGATCACCGAATTGCGGATCACCACGTTCTTGCCGATCCGGCAGCGCAGGCCGACGACGCTGTTCTCGATCACCGCCCCCTCGCCGATCAGGCAGCCGTCGGAGACGAGGCTGTGGCGGACGCTCGCCCCGTCGAGCCGAGACGGGGGCAGGAAGCGGGCCCGGGAGTAGATCGGGGCCTCGGCCGAGGCGAACTCGAAGGGGGGGGCGGCTCCGGCGAGTTCGAGGTTGCACTGGAAGTAGGAACGGATGGTGCCGATGTCCTCCCAGTAGCCGTCGAAGGCGTGGAGGTGGACCTTCTTCGCGCGGATCGCCGCCGGGAACACCTCGCGGCCGAAGTCCTGGTAGTCGGTCTTCGTGAGCAGGTCGAGCAGGCAATCGCGATCGAAGAGGTAGATCCCCATGCTCGCCATCAGCGTGCGGCCGGCGGCCGCGATCCCCTGCCGCGCGATCCAGCCGGGATCGGTCCGCATCATCTCCAGTTCCTTGGCGGTCTGCGGCTTCTCGAGAAACCCCTCGACGCGGCCGTCGTCCGCCAGCCGCATGATGCCCAGCCCCGAGGCGGCCTCGTCCTTCACGGGAATGCCGGCGATGGTCACGTCTGCCCCGCGGGCCGTGTGCGTGGCGAGCATGTCGGCGTAGTTCATCCGGTACAGCTGGTCACCCGAGAGGATGAGCACGTGGCGGATGTCCGACTGCTGCAGGTAGCGGATGTTCTGGCGGACGGCGTCGGCCGTGCCCTGGTACCAGCCCGCGTTGTCGAGTGTCTGCTGGGCGGCGAGGATCTCGACGAATCCGCCGCTGAAGGGGTCGAAGGTGTAGGTGCGGCGGATGTGGCGGTGGAGGCTCACCGAGTTGAACTGCGTGAGCACGTAGATCCGCTGCACGCCGCTGTTGACGCAGTTGGAGAGCGGCACGTCGATGATGCGGTACTTGCCCGCCAGCGGCACCGCGGGCTTCGAGCGGTCGCGGGTCAGGGGATAGAGCCGGGTGCCGCGGCCGCCGCCGAGCACCAACGCCAACACGCGCCGAACTTCCATGAATCGGTTCCTTGCCGGTGGGCCATCGCCGAGAAGTCGACCATGCTACCCGTCGTCGGCCATGGCCTTCCATGGCTCCGTGCCGTCGGCCGGGAAGCCGGGAGATTTTCTTCCGGCGATCAGCCCTCGAGCACGAAGTTCACGAGCCGTCCCGGGACGGCCACCACCTTCGCGATCCGCTTTCCGACGAGCTGCTCCGCGATCTTCGCGTCGGCCACCGCGGCCGCCTTCATGGCCTCGGCGTCGGCGCCGGCCGGCACGACCACCCGGCCGCGGAGTTTGCCCTGGATCTGGACCGGGATCTCGACCGTGTCGTCGACGAGCCACCGCTCCTCGACCTGCGGCCAGGCGACCAGCGACACCGGGGCCGTCTTGCCGAGGATCTCCCACAGCTCCTCCGCCAGGTGCGGGGCGAAGGGGGCGAGCAGCGAGACGAATGGCTCGAGGATCACCCGCGGCCGCCGTTCCAGCGGCGTGCAGAAGTTGACGAACTCCATCATTCGCGCGATCGCCGTGTTGAAGGACAGCGCCCGGATGTCCTTCGTAACCTTGTCGATGCAGCGGTGCAGCTCGCGGAGCTGCGCGTCGGTCGGGGCGTCGGTGCAGACCTGCGGGGCGAGCGCGATCTCGTCGGCCCGCTCGTCCACGATCAACCGCCAGCAGCGGTCGAGGAATCCGCGGACCCCGCTCACGCCGGTCGTGCTCCAGGGCTTCGTCGCCTCCAGCGGGCCCATGAACATCTCGTAGAGTCGCAGCGAGTCGGCGCCGAAGTCCCGGACCACCTGGTCGGGGTTGACCACGTTGCCCCGGCTCTTCGACATCTTGTAGGCCCGGCTCTCGACGCGGATCTTCGGGGCGTCGCGAAGCACGAAGTGCTCTCCCTGCTTCTCCACCTGGTCGGCGGGGATCTTGGCGGCCACGTCACCGTCCTGCCGCTTCTCCGCCGACACCCAGCCCCCCTTGGCACTGCGGTAGCCGGTGAACTCCATCTCGCCGAGGATCATTCCCTGGTTGACGAGCTTCGCGAACGGCTCGGGGCACGAGACGTGGCCGCGGTCGAAGAGCACCTTGTGCCAGAACCGCGAGTAGAGCAGGTGGAGCACGGCGTGCTCGGCGCCGCCGATGTACAGGTCGACCGGCATCCAGGCCTGCTCGACGTCGGGGGCCAGAAAGCGGGCGTCGTTGGCGGGGTCGAGAAACCGCAGGTAGTACCAGCAGGAGCCGGCCCACTGCGGCATGGTGTTGGTCTCCCGCTTGTACCGCCGGCCGTCACGGTCGACGTACAGCCAGTCGGCGGGCGCCCGGGAGAGGGGCGGGTCGGGCGTGTCGCCCGGCTTGAAGTCGGTGAGGTGCGGAAGGTTCACCGGGAGTTCCGCGTCATCGACCGCCCGGATCGCTCCGGTCGGGTGTCCGGCGGCGTCGAGTTCGTGGAGGATCGGGAACGGCTCCCCCCAGAACCGCTGCCGGCTGAACAGCCAGTCCCGGAGCTTGTAGTTCACGGCGGGGCGGCCGAGGCCGGCGGCGGCGAGATCCGCGCCGACCCGGGCGATGAAGTCGCGGGTGCCGAGGCCGGTATAGGGGCCCGAGTTGACGGCCGTGCCATCGCCCGTGAACAGCGTGCCGCCGTCCGTCGCGGTGCCCGCGGGCGGCTCGACCACCGTGACCACGTCGATGCCGAAGGCTCGTGCGAACTGGAAGTCGCGATCGTCGTGGGCCGGCACCGCCATGATCGCCCCGGTGCCGTAGGTGGCGAGCACGTAGTCGGCCACCCACACCGGCACCGGCTCGCCCGTGAGGGGATGGGTCACGCAGGAGCCGGTGAAGACGCCCGTCTTCTCGCGGGCGAGATCGGTGCGGTCGAGGTCGCTCTTGCGGGAGGCGGCCTCGCGGTAGGCGGCGATCGCGGCCCTCTGGCCGGGGGCGGTGAGCCGGTCGAGCAGCGGATGCTCGGGCGCGATCACCATGTAGGTCACGCCGTAGAGCGTGTCGGGGCGGGTCGTGTAGATCCGCAGGACGTCGCTGGCGGGCTTCTCGGGAAAGCCCTGCTGCGCCCGCGTCGCCCGCCACGACGCGAAGGCGGCGGCGTCGCCGCCGGCCGGAGGGATGAAGAAGTCCACCTCCGCCCCCGTGCTCCGGCCGATCCAGTCGGACTGCAATTTCTTGATGCTCGCCGGCCAGTCGAGTCCCTCGAGCTCCCGCTCCAGCCGGTCGGCGTAGGCGGTGATCCGCAGCATCCACTGCCGCAGCGGGAGCCGGACCACCGGGTGGCCACCCCGCTCGCTCACACCCCCGACAACCTCCTCGTTGGCCAGCACGGTGCCGAGTGCCGGGCACCAGTTCACCGGGGCCTCGGACTGGTAGGCGAGCCGGTGCTCGTCGCGATACCGGGCGACGGCGGCGGAGCCCTGGCCGGCGACCTCCGCCGGGATCGGCAGCTCGGCGATCGGCCGGCCCTTCTGGGTCGCGGCGTCGAACCAGGTGTCGAAGAGGACCAGAAAAATCCATTGCGTCCAGCGGACGTAGCCTGGGTCCGTCGTCGCCAGCACGCGGTTCCAGTCGTAGCTGAAGCCGAGCATCTTCAGCTGCCGGACGAAGGTGGCGATGTTCCGCTCGGTGCTCTCCCGAGGGGGTGTGCCGGTGCGGATGGCGTGCTCCTCGGCCGGCAAACCGAAGGCGTCGAAGCCCATCGGATGCATGACGCTCGTGCCGCGCATCCGCTCGAAGCGGGCGACGATGTCGGTGGCGGTGTAGCCCTCCGGGTGGCCGACGTGCAGGCCGTCGCCGCTCGGGTATGGGAACATGTCGAG
>JBIIDT010000002.1:0-138559 GCA_044238145.1 Pirellulales bacterium
ATCACCGAATAGCCTCCCGGCGGGTGTGCCGCGTGTTACACTGCCGGGCCTCCGGGGCGTAGCGCAGTTGGTAGCGCGCTTGGTTTGGGACCAAGAGGTCGAGAGTTCGAATCTCTCCGCCCCGATTTCGGCGGTGCCCACCGGTCGTGGAACGGCCCGTGCCGGTCGGGTACGCTCTGGACATGCGCACCTCCTGCCTGTCCCCGCGCTGCCGGTTCGCCGGCGGCCTCTTGCTCCTCGCCGCCTGTGTCCTGGCCGCGGCCCCCGCCCGCGCCTTCGACGGCTGGCAGGGCATGCGGGTGATCCCGCTCGATGGTCGGGCCGAACGGCTCGCCGTCGCGGACCTCGGCAACGACGGCCGCGACGACGTGATCGTGGTCAACCCGCGTCAGGCACGGCTCGACCTCTACCGCTGGCTCGCGCCGGCCGAGCGGACGCGGGAGGACAAGAAGGATCCCGAGCGGCCCAACGAGCTGCCGCTGGCCGCCGACTGGTCGCACGGCGAGGTGGCGATCGACGAGATGCCGGTCGATGCGGTGGCCCATGACATCGACGGCGACAAGCGGCCGGAGCTGCTCGTGCTCACCACGCCCTCCAACCGGATTTCGATCTACACGCAGGCCGCCGACAAGGCGGTGGATGCCAAGGGGGCGTGGAAGAAGACCGGCGAGTGGAACCTGCTCGCCGGCACGCCCACGGGCCGGAGCGGCTGCCTGCTCGTCCGCGACCTGCCAGACGGGAAGCACGAACTGCTCGTGAGTTACGAGCAGGGGATCCAGCAGTTGCCGCTGGTTCGCGGCGGCCGGGCGGTGTGGCTCGCCCCGCGGGAGATCCGCGGCCGGCTCGACTGGCGGCTCGCGGATCTCGACGGAGACGGCGACCAGGATCTCGTCGAGTGGTCGAACGTGGCGCGGCAGGTCGTCCGCTGGTATCCCTGCGGCCCCGAGGGCCGCCTGCTGGCGGCCCAGACGCTCCACGACCAGACCGTGGAAGGCTTCCGGACCGCCGTGCCCAAGGCCGGCAAGGCCGACCTCCTGCTCCTCGGCGGGAGCGACAAGGGCGTGCTGCGGCGGTACCAGCTCGTGAAGGGCGAGGCCACCGACATCGGCCGCCACGAGGCCCTCCCCATGGCCGGCGCCGCGAAACGCGGCTGGTGTGGCATCCTCCTCGGCGACGCCGCCGCGCGGACGCCCGCGATCGTGGCCGTCGACTCGACGCAGCCGCGGCTCCGCGTCCATCGGCTGGGCGAGGCCGGCTGGCTCGAGGAGGAGACCTTCCCCGCGATCGGCGGCATCAAGGCGGTGGCCGCCCCGGCCGCGGCCCCCGGCACGCTCCTGGTGTGGGCCAAGGACGCGGCCGACCTGCACCGCTGCCGCTGGGAGAACGGCCGGCTCACCTACCCGCAGCCCTGGGAGCAGGATGGCAAGGACCGCAAGATCCTGTCGCTCGACGTGGTCGGGAAGACGGTATGGTGGGCCCAGCGGGTGGGCGCCGACGTCGACCTCTTCGTCTGGCCGGCCGACAAGCCGGAGCCGGTGAAGACCCGCTTCGCCGACCTGGGCGCGAAGGTCGAGCAGGTCGTGTGGCTCGGTGGCGACACGCTCCTCGTGCAGGACGCCTACGCGACGGCCGGCAAGCTCGTGACGCTCGAGGACGGCAAGCCCGTCACCTCCTCGCCGGCGCTCCTCGCCAAGTTCGAGCCGGGCGAGTACGGCGTGCTCGAGGTCGGCGGCACCCTGCGGAAGGCGCGGCTCACCGACGGCGTCCTGCAGTGGCTCGGGGACGACCTCCACCCGGTCGACCAGGTGATGCTCACGGAGGGGCAGAAGATCGCCTCCTACCTGCCGATCGCGACCGAGCCGGGCAAGCCGGCCGCGGCCTGGGCGCTCGAGCAGGGCGGGGCGTTCCTGCACCGGCTCCAGGCCGACGAGGCGGGCGTGATGCGGGTGGCCGAGAGTGCGAAGCCACCCACCGGGGCCGGCCTCCGCGGCGACCCGGTGCTGGGTGTGCTGCTCGTCGACCAGGACCGGATCGTGCGGCTCTCCCGCGGCCAGCCCTGGGAACTCAAGCTGCTCGAGAGCGTCGACGGCCGCGTCGGCCGCCGTAGCGGCGTCAGCGAGTCGACCATCCACCGCGTGCTCGTCACCGACATCGACGGCGACCGGGCCGAGGACGTGGCCCTGTGCGACGACCGGAAGCACGAACTCACGGCCATGCTCCGCGGGGCCGACGCCCTGCAGCGGTCCGTCACCTGGAAGGTGTTCGAGGACCGCAAATACCCCTACGACGGCGGCGAGTCGAAGGACATGGTGGCGGAGCCGCGGCTTATGGCCGGCCTCAACGCCGACGGCGACGCCGCCCGCGACCTGGCGATGATCAGCCAGGACCGGCTCGTGATCTACGTCGGCCGCGACCAGGAGACCCACTGATGCTCCGTCTGTCCGTCCTCCTGCTCGCCCTGTGGACCGCGGCCGCCACGGCCGGGGCCGCCGAGATCGTCACCGTCACGCTCGTGGGCGGCGGCAAGCTGACCGGCCCGCTGCTGCGGCAGAACGACGACGGCGTGGTGCTCGACCTCGGCTTCGAGGTGGTGCAGATCCCGGCCAAGCGGGTGCTCGCCGTGACGAGCGAGGACACCACCGGCCGCAGGCAGGAGGTCGAGACCGACCGCGGCATCTTCCGCACCGGCACGCTCGAGGCCCGCGAGGTGCCGGAACTCGTGAAGCGGTTCGGCGAGGCGGTGGTCATGGTCCGCAACCCGGGCGGCCTCGGCACCGGCTTCCTCATCAGCCGCGACGGACACCTCGTGACCAACTACCACGTGGTGGAGAACCACACGCGGCTGCAGGCGACGCTGTTCCGCAAGACCGACAAGGGCTTCGAGAAGACCGAACTGCGGAAGGTGAAGATCATCGCCCTCCAGCCGCTCCGCGACCTGGCCATCCTCCAGCTCGATCCCGAGGAGACGAAGGGCAGGCTGCCCGAGCCGGTCGTGATCAACGACCGCGACGACCTCCGCGTGGGCGACATGGTGTTCGCCATCGGCAATCCGCTGGGCATGGAGCGGAGCGTGACCCAGGGGATCGTGTCGAGCACGACGCGGACGATCGACCAGGTGCGGCTCATCCAGACCGACGCGGCGATCAACCCCGGCAACAGCGGCGGCCCGATCTTCAACGCCCGCGGCGAGGTGGTGGCGGTCGCCTGCGCCGGCGCCGCGATCTTCGACGGCCTGGCCTTCGGGATCCCCGCCAACGAGCTGATCGACTTCCTCGTCCACCGCGACACGTACCTGTACGACGAGTCGCAGCCCCAGAACGGCGTCACCTACCTGCCTCCGCCGTTCCGGCCGCATGCACCCGTCGAGAAGGCGCAGGAGTCGCGATGACGAACGCCCGCCGGATCCCCTGCCTGGCCGCCTGCCTGATCGCGGCCCTGCCGGCCGCGGCCGCCGACCTGCGGCCGAGCTGGGAGTGCCTGCCCGAGCAGACGGCGGTGATGGTGCGGCTGCCTCAGCCCCGTGCGTTCGTCGACGCGCTCCGAACCCGCACCAAGTTCGGCGCCACCGCGCTCAGCGGGCAGCGGCTGGAGAAGATGGGGAAGCTCGTGCTCGACACGTTTCGCCGCGACGGCGGCGGGGAGGCGATCGACGGCATGGAGGAGTCGCTCGCCAAGTACGGCCTCGAGAAGGCCGACCTTCAGGCGGTCTTCGCCGGCGACATGGGTTTCGGCCTCGTGGTGCGGCGCCGCGACGAGGGACGGCCGCCGCTGCAGATGGTCCTCGCCTGGCTCGAGCCGGGCGCCGAGGCGGCGGAACGGTTCGTGGCTGCCGGCAAGAAGCTCCTCGAGGAGCGTCAGTCCGAGGGTGACTCGGCGCCGAAGCGGATCGACCTGGAGATGGCCGGTCACGACGTGCTCTGGGTGCAGGAGCCGGTGATGAGCCTCGATTTCAGGGATATCGTCATCGAGGCCGAGGGCGACGACGACACCGACGCGCAGGTCGAGGCCCTGCAGGAGCGGATCAAGGCGGCCAAGAGCCAGCAGTCGGGCCTGGCCCACTCGTTCGTGACGCGGATCGGCGGCCGGCTGCTCTTCGGGCAGACGGTGCCCACGGGCGGCATCCTGGGAGAAGCCGGCGGCGGCGACCGGGACTGGGACGCGGAGAGCGGCTCGGACGAGGCGAAGGGGTTGTTTCTCCGTTTCCTGGCGGCCCACGAGGCCACCGGCGCGGCGCCGCTGGCCGACATCCTCGGCCTGCCCGGAGTCCGGGCCACGCTGCCCGAGGGACTGACCTTCGTCGACGTGATCGTCGACCCGCGGGCCTTCCAGGCGGCTTTCACCGGGGCGGGCGCGGAGGCCGAGGAGGCCACCCGGCTCCTGGAGAGCATCGGGCTCGGCGGCGTGGGGCCGTTCGCCTGGCGGCAGACACTCGACGGCGGCCTGTTCCACCAGGGCATGTTCCTCGCGATGCCCGGCCCGCGCCGCGGGCTGATGCAGATCCTCGACCAGAAGTGCGATCCGTCGGAGCCGCCGCCGTTCGTCTCGAGCGAGGCGGTGAGCCTGGCCCAGATCTCGCTCGACCTTGGCAAGGCCTACCAGACCGTCCGCGAGGTCATGTCCGCGGCGCTCGGCGAGGAGGCGGGCAACATGTTCACGGTCGCGGAGATGCAGGCCCAGGGGACCCTGGGGGTCGAACTGCCCAAGTTCCTCTCGTCGCTGGGCAGCCGGCACTGGATCGTGGACTACCCGCCGAAGATCGCCGAGGCGGTGGCGGCCGGACGCGAGGCTGGCGCCGTGGCCGCGATGCTCGGGGATGCCAATCGCGGCGCATTCGTCTGGCAGGTGACCGACGAGGCGCCCTTCCGCAAGGTGCTGCAGCAAGTGGCTCCGCTGGCCGGCGGCACCGTCAAGGACGAGCAGGGCTTCGCGGTCATCCGCATCCCGAGCAGTGCGATCGCCATCGGCATGAACCACCTCGTGGTGGCGATCGGCGACGACTCCCTGACGCGGACGCTCGCCGGCATCCGCAACCCGCCCGCCGGGGACGCGTCGCTCCGCGAGGGCGATGTCATGCGGCGGGCCGGCAAACTCCTGCCGCTCGATCCCGCCCGGATGTTCGCCGTGGGCGACGCCACCCGCACGGGCGGCGCCCTGGGCAACCTCCGCGAGATGGCGGCGAGCATGGAGCCGAACGACGTGCCCGCGGAGTACGCGGACCTGCTCCGGGGCATCCAGGAGGCCCTGCCGACGGCCGTCGAGATGGAGGGGATGTTCGGCGTCAGCGTCTCGACGATGCGGATGACCGACGACGGCCTCGTGCTCCGCTCCGCCTGGGAGATGCCGCCTCCGTGAGTCAGGCGGCGCCCAGCCGCAGCCCGGCCCAGACGGCGGCGATGCCCGCCACGTTCGTGGTCAGCACGTAGGCCGCGGCGGCCAGCGGCCGGCCGTGCTGGAGCATCTCGGCGGTCTGGAAGGCGAAGCTCGAGTAGGTGGTGAAGCCGCCGAGCAGGCCCACGAGGAGGATCGTCTCCGCCTCGACGGACAGCCCGCCGCGGGCGCGAACCGCCGCGAACAGGAACCCGAAGGCGAACGATCCGAGCAGGTTCACCGCCAGCGTGCCCCACGGAAAGCCGGGGCCCAACAGGCGGACGGCGAGCGTCGTCAGGCCGGCCCGCAGCAGCGTGCCGGCGGCCCCGGCGACGGCGAGCCACAGGGCTGTCATGAGTGGATGCATGAGCGCCGGGAGCCTCGAGGAGTCCAGGTGGTGACGGTGTCTGGTCGGGGCTGCCCACGCCCCGTCGCCGGACGTTCGCTGCGCCCATCCTGGGCTCCGCTCACTCGAAGCTGCCTGCGCTCCGCCATCCATGGCTTCGCTGGTCAGCTACGCCGGCTCTCAGGGCATGGGCAGCCCCTCGCGCATCGAGTGCCGGAAAACGGCACCTTGAAAATGCTCTCGGCGGGTCCAGCATACCGGCGGCGGGTCGGCGGTTGAACAATTCCTCCCGCATCGCGTAAACATCAGGCCACGTCGGCACGCCCCCCGCCCCTGGAAACGAAATGCTCCACTTCCACAAGCGCATCCTGTTCGTCGGCTTCGGCGCCGTCGCCCGCTGCACGCTGCCGATCCTCCTCGACCACGTGAAGGTGTCCCCCAAGGACATCACGATCCTGGAGTTCCAGCCCGACGAGGCGGCGCTACGGCCGTGGACGGAGCGGGGGGTGAACTTCGTCCGCGGCAAGGTCGAGCCCGGCAACCTGGGCGAGATCCTGGGAAAGCACCTCTCGGCCGGCGACATCCTCATCGACCTCGCCTGGAACATCGACTGCTGCGAGATCGTGCAGTGGTGCCATGACCACGGCGTGAACTACCTCAACACGTCGGTCGAGCTCTGGGATCCCTACGAGCACTCGAAGGGCGCCCATCCCACCCACCTCACGCTCTACTGGCGGCACATGAACCTGCGGCGGATGGTCGCCGGCTGGAAGACGCCCGGCCCCACCGCCGTGCTCGAGCACGGGGCCAACCCCGGCCTCATCAGCCACTTCACCAAGCACGCCCTGCTCGACATCGCCGCGGCCTGCCTGGAGGAGAAGAAGTTCACCGGCGCGGCGGCCGAGCGGATCGCCCAGCATGCCAAGAGCCGGGCCTTCAACCACCTGGCCCACGAACTGGGCGTGAAGGTGATCCACTGCAGCGAGCGGGACACGCAGATCTCCGACCGGCCCAAGGAGGTGGACGAGTTCGTCAACACCTGGAGCGTCGAGGGCTTCCGCGAGGAGGGCACCACGACGGCCGAGATGGGCTGGGGCACGCACGAGAAGGAGCTGCCCCAGTTCGCCTACGAGCACGAGGACGGCCCCAAGAGCCAGATCTGCCTCGCGCGGATGGGCATGAACACGTACGTCGCCAGCTGGGTGCCGCCCAACCACACCATCACCGGCATGGTCGTCCGGCACGGCGAGGCCTTCAGCATCACCGAGAAGCTGTCCGTGCGAGATGCCGCGGGGAAGACCATCTACCGTCCGACCGTCCACTACGCCTACTGCCCCTGCGATGCCGCGATCGCGAGCCTCTGGGAGCTCCGCGGCAACGACTACCGGCTCCAGCCGCGGATCCGGATCATGACCGACGAGATCACCAGCGGCGCCGACATCCTCGGCGCCCTCGTCATGGGCCACCCGCTCAACTCCTGGTGGTGCGGCACCGACCTCTCGATCGAGGAGTCGCGGCGGCTCGTGCCGCACCAGAACGCGACCACGATGCAGGTGGCCTGCTCGGTCGTGGCGGCCACGATGTGGATGATCGAGAACCCCGACCAGGGCGTGAAGCTGCCCGACGACCTGCCGCACGACTACGTGCTCGGGATCGCGAAG
The DNA here is from genome assembly GCA_044238145.1 of Pirellulales bacterium. Taxonomy (GTDB): domain Bacteria; phylum Planctomycetota; class Planctomycetia; order Pirellulales; family UBA1268; genus QWPN01. The sequence continues at coordinate 7,375 of JBIIDT010000002.1, forward strand.
CCCTACCTCGGGAAGTTCGTCTCGGTGCAGAGCGACTGGACGCCGCTCAAGCACTACTCGAGCGCCTTCCACGGCTACAACCGCCCCGCCATCGACCCGAGCGACCCCTGGCAGTTCAAGAATTTTTTGCTGACGGACGGAGACTGACTTGAACCAGAAGACCCTGTTCGATCTCGCCAAGAAGCACGGCACGCCGCTGTTCGTCGTGGATCACGCCGAGCTGCGGAAGAACTACGCCCTCTTCCGGAAGCACTTTCCCCGGGTGCAGATCTACTACGCCGTGAAGGTCAACAGCGACCCGGCGATCGTGCAGACCTTCTACGAGCTCGGCGGCAGCTTCGACGTCGCCAGCATCCAGGAGTTCCGCACCGTCTACCAATTCATCGCCAAGCTCCCGGCGAAGGAGCGGCAGGACTTCATCTGGGACAAGGTCATCTACGCCAACCCGATCAAGCCGGTGGAGACGCTCGAGGAGCTCGACCGCTACAAGCCCCTGGTGACCTACGACAACCAGGAGGAGGTGAAGAAGATCGCCAAGCACGCCCCGCACGCGGGGCTGGCGCTGCGGCTGCGCGTGCCGAACACCGGCTCGATGGTGGAGCTGTCGAGCAAGTTCGGCGCCCTGCCGGGGGAGGCGGTGGACCTCATCCAATACGCCCACGACCACGATCTCGTGGTCGAGGGGCTCTCGTTCCACGTCGGCAGCCAGTGCACGAACCCGCAGAACTACATCCAGGCGATCAACCTCTGCGCCGGCATCTTCGCCGAGGCGAAGTCGCGGGGCTTCAACCTCAAGCTGCTCGACATCGGCGGCGGCTTTCCGGCGGCCTACGACGCGACGGTGCCGAAGTTCTCGGCCCTGGCTAAGAAGATCAACCACGAGATCGACCGGCTCTTCCCCAAGGAGATCGAGATCCTCGCCGAGCCCGGCCGGTTCCTCGTCGCCTCGGCGGGCTCGGCCGTCTGCAAGATCATCGGCAAGGCCTTCCGCAACGAGAAGCTCGGCTACTACGTGGACGACGGCGTCTACCACACCTACTCGGGCGTGATCTTCGACCACTGCACCTACCACCTGAAGAGCTTCAAGAGGGGTGCGCCGCAGCTGTGCGCCGTCTTCGGTCCGACCTGCGACGCCCTCGACACGATCAGCCTCTCCGAGCAGCTGCCCGACCTGGAGATCGGCGAGTATCTCTACAGCGAGAACATCGGCGCCTACTCGGCGGCGAGCTCCACCCACTTCAACGGCTTCCCGCCGGCGAAGGTGGTGCACGTGAATCGATGACGTTTCCTGCCCGCTTCCTCGTCGTGGCCGTCGGTCTCGCCGGCCTCGGCGCGGCGGCGGCCGAGCCGCCGCCGCTGGCGGTGCTCGCCATGCCTGGCGAGGCGCACCGCGGCCCGCTCCCGCCGCTCACGGACGCGGAACGTGACCTCGCCCGGGCGCTCGAGGCCGACGTGCGGCGGCTGGCGGGCGAGATCGGCGAACGGAACGCCACCGCCTTGCGGATGGAGAGCCTGCTGGCTGCCGAGACGTTCCTGGCCCGGTCCGTGACGGCGGCTGGGTACGCGCCGCAGCGGCAGGCCTACGAGGTCCGGGGGCGGACCGTGGCCAATCTCGTGGCCGAGGTGCCGGGCGCCGCCCGCGGCGACGAGATCCTGGTGGTCGGCGGCCACTACGACTCCGCGGTCGGCACGCCCGGGGCCAACGACAACGCCAGCGGGGCGGCGGCGACGCTGGCCCTGGCCCGGGCCTTCGCCGCGCGAAAGCCCGCGCGGACGGTGCGGTTCGCGTTCTTCGTCAACGAGGAGCCACCCTGGTTCCAGACGGAGGACATGGGCTCGCTGCGGTACGCGAGGCGGTGCCGCGAGCGGAAGGAGAACGTGGTGGGGATGATCAGCCTGGAGACGGTCGGCTACTACAGCGACGAAAAGGGCAGCCAGAAGTTCGACTCCTGCCCGCCCTTGCGGCTGATCTACCCGGACACGGGCAACTTCGTGGCGTTCGTGGCCGACACGAAGTCGGCGGCACTGACCCGGCGGATCGTCGGCTCGTTCCGGGGTGGGACGAAGTTTCCGGCCCACGGCTGCTGCCTGCCGGACGTCATCGATGGCGTGGGCTGGTCCGACCACTGGTCGTTCTGGCAGGCGGGCTACCCGGCCGTGATGGTCACCGACACGGCGCCCTTCCGCTACCCGCATTACCACGCGGCGGAGGACACGCCCGACAAGCTCGACTACGAGCGGCTCGCCCGCGTGGTGGCCGGCCTCGAGCGGGTGATCGTCGAACTGGCCGACGCGGCGGATGCCATCCTGCACCAGGATGTCATTCCGGGCGGCGCGCCTCGATCAAGTGATAGCCCTTGACCTCCTCGCGGGCGACGTCGGTCCACATCCGCGGGAGGTCTTCCACGTACCAGGTAGGCTGCTTCGTGACGACGAGCAGCGTGCCACCGGGGGCGAGGGCCATCCGCGCTGCCTCCACGAAGAGTTCGGCGAGCCGGAAGTCGGAATAGTAGGGCGGGTTCGCCATCGCGAGATCCCAGCTGCCCGGCTCGGGCACCCGGCCTGCCGCCTCGAGCGCCACCGTGAGGTTCGCGAGGCTGTTTTTTTCGGCGCCACGGCGGGTGCAGTCCACGGCGCGGGCGGATGAATCGAAGGTGTGCACCCTGACGCTCGGATCACGGGCCGCGATCCCGAGCGCCACGCAGCCCGAGCCGCAGCCGATGTCGAGTACGCGGGTCTCCGGGGCGACGTCGACCGCGTTGAGCAGGTGCCGGGCCGCCGGATCGATGCGGCGATGGGCGAACACGCCCGGCCGCGTGAACGCCGTGAGCAGCCGGTCGCGGTCGCGGAATACGACCTCGCACGAGAAGTCGCGAATCTTCGCCGGCTCGCGGGTCTTCTGCACGATGTAGGCGATCGTGCCCGACTTCGCCTTGCGGTCGGCCCCCTCGATGGGCCGCACCCGCACCGTCTCACCGGTCTCCGCGAGCTGCTCCCGCAGCCAGTTGTCGCGGGGGTTGTCGATCGCCGCCACGAGGTGGCCGCCGATCGCGAGTTGGACGAGCGCCGCCTGGAGGATGTCGCGCGAGAGCTCCGCCTCGCCGTCCTTCGCCAGCGGCACGACGGCGAGGTCGAACGGGCCGGCGGGGATGTCGGGCAGGCACTCGGCCGTCAGGTTCGGCGGTGCGGCTCCCCAGGCCTCGCGGGCGGCGGTGCACGGGTGCAGGTCGAGGAACCAGGCGGCGACGGCCGCCTCCGGCCGCTCGACGGCCAGGGCATGGGCGGCCTGCCCGCGGCCGGCCGTCGTGCACACGATCCGCCCGCCCGGCAGCGTGCGGGCGACGTCCAGGGCATGGGCCTCGGCGGGACGGGCGGGAAGTTGCTCTGCGGAGATGGTCATCATCCGCAGAGCATACCTCCCGCGTCGCGTCTCATTCGGGCCGTCGGGGCCGCTCCGGCCGGTCGCCGCCCTCGGGGGGCGGGCCGCCGGGCCCGCCACGGCCGCCCCGCATCCGCTGCTGCATCTCGCCGGCGAATTTCTCCATCTCGGCCTTGTCGAGCTTGCCGTCGCCGTCGGCGTCGAACGACATCGCCCGCTCCACCAACCGCTCGGATGACGGGCGAGTCGGACCACCCTCGGGCCGCGGCCCGTCTCCGGGAGGCCTGCGGCCCTCGCGGGGCGGACGGCCCTCGAAGCCCTCGCCGCGGGGTGGCCGGCCTGCGGAGAACTCGCCCCGCGGCGGGCCTGGCGGCCGCGGCGGACGGAACTCCTCGTTGTCGATCCGGCCGTCGCCGTTGCGATCGAGCTTCGCGACCGCCGCCGTGGCGTTTTTGATCTCTTCGGCGTTCAGTTCGTGGTCACCGTCGGTGTCGAGCGCCGCCCGCAGATGGTCGTGCGGGGGACCGCCGGGACCGCGTTCGGGCGGTCCGTCCTCGGGGGGCTGGGCGACGGCGGCCGTCGCCAGGGCGACCACCGCGATCGCCGTCGGGAATCCAGTGAACCAGTCGGAACGTTTCATGGATCGATTCTCCCTTGCTGCTGGGGCGACGGTCTCCGGCCGCCGATCCTGTGACGCGACAACCGCATCGTGGTCACTCCTTCAACGGCCCACCGGCCCGAAGGTTTCGTGCAGCGCGTTTTCCCGGCTACCGACGCAATGCAAAAACCGGCCCGACCGCAGGATGAGGGGGCGTCGGCCGTCACTTCCCGCCCGCCTCCGGCAGCGGCTCGAGCGTGAGCGGGTCGCGGAGGGGGAGGTGCTTCACCTTGCCGCCGAAGAAGTCGTTCATGCTCGCCCGCTTGCCGAGATCGCCCGGGGCGATCGCGTCCCAGTCGCCGACGACGAGGATCGCCATCTTCTCCGGGTCGAGGTGCTTCTGCGCCACCCGCAGCAGGTCGTCGGCCGTGACCGCCTCCACCTTGCGACGGAACGTGTTCCAGAACTCCGCGGGCCGCTTCGTCCACTCGTCGTTGACGAACAGCCGGAGCATCGCCGGCTTGCTCTCGAACTGCCGCGGGAACGTCTCGACGAGGCCGCGTTTGGCGGTCTCCAGTTCCTCCGCGGACACCTTCTCCTCGCGGATCCGCCGGATCTCGTCGAGCACGATCTTCGTCGCCAGGGCCACCGTGGCGTTCTTGCTCTCGAAGCCGGCCCGGAAGTCGCCCGGGTAGGTGACCCGCGGCGTCACGGCGGAGCGGACCGAGTAGGCGAGCCCCTCGTTGCTCCGCACCTGCTGCATGAGCCGGCTCGTGAACCCGCCGGCGCCGAGGATCTCGTTGAGCAGCAGGAGCGGGATCGCGTCCGGGTCGTCGCGGGCGATCGACCGGGCGCCGATCACCACCTTGCCCTGGGGAATCTCCTTGGGCACGTGGTACAGCCCGGGCTCGAGCACGGCCGTGGGCGGCACGGGGTCGGGGGCGACGCCGCCCCGCTCCCAGCCGGTGAAGGCCTTGGCCAGCCGGTCGAGCATCTCCCGCTCGTCGAAATCACCCGAGACGGCCACGATCGCGTTGCCCGGGTGGAAGATCCGCCCGTGCATCGCGTCCAGCTTGGCGCGGTCGATCGCCGCCACGGTCGCCCCGGTCGGCTCGGCGGCCTCGAAGTGGCTCGGGCCGTAGACGAGCCGCTTCCACTCGCGGCCGAGGATCGAGGCGGCGTCGTCGTTGCGCTGCTTGAGGGCTTCGACCTGCTGGGCCTTGGCGGTCTCGAGCCGCTGCTGGTCGAAGCCGGGAGTGCGGAGCATCTCCACGAACAGCCGCAGACTCTCGTCGAGGTTGCTCTTCAGGCAGTTCATCGTGGCGGTCGTGAACGTGTCGTTGGCCGACACGGAGACCTGGGTCGCCAGGAAGTCGAGCGTCTCGTCGAAGGCGGCGGGGGCGGTCTTCTCCGTGCCTCCCTCGCGGACGAGCCGGGCCGTCATCGCGGCCAGGCCGGGGGCGTCGGCCGGATCGAGCGATCCGCCCCCCTTGAACGTGACCGACAGGTTCACGAGCGGCAGCTCGGTCGACGGGGCGAGATAGACGACGGTGCCGTCGGGCAGCGTGCGGCGGAAGGTGGCCGCGGCGGGCGGCTCGAAGGCCAGCGGCGCGAAGGCGATCTTCTCGGGCCGATCAGGCAGCGTGGTGGCCGCGGTCGCGCCGGTGGCCTTGACGGGCGCGGCCGCGGGCTTGCCGGCGGCGGCCGGGGGCGACGCGACGGGGCCCGAGCAGGAGGTCGCGACGAGGGTCGCGACGGCGATCACGATGGCGAGACGAGGCTTCATGGGAGTGGGCATGCCTGTGGTTCGGGCGTCAGTCGGCCTTGCGGCGGTAGGTGGCCACGCTGCGGTTGCTGTCCTTGAAATACCTGCCGAGGACGCGCTGCACGTCGGCGACCGTCACCGCCTCGTACTTCGCCGGCCCCTCGTTGATCTCCCGCCAGTCGAGCACGGCCTCGGCGAAGGCCAGTTGCACCAGCAGCGACATGTTGTTTTCGAGCTTGCGGTAGTTCTGGGCCGCGATCCGGTTCTTCACCTTCCGCAACTCGCGTTCGGGAACGCCGTCCTTCTGCAGCCGGGCGAGCTCCTCGTACCAGGCCTGCTCGAGGGCCGCGGGCGTGGCCGCGCCGCGGGCCTGGGCCGAGACGGCGAACAGGCCCGCGTACTTGCGGGTGTCGGAGTAGGACTGGGCCGTCGCGGCGATGCCCCGGCCCTCGACGAGGCCGGTGTACAGCCGCCCCGTCCGCTCGTTGAGGATCTCGGCGAGGATGTCGAGCGGGTAGCTGTCGGCGTGGCCCGCGGGCACGGTGTGGTAGCGGATCTCAACGCCCGGCGGCACGTCGCCGGCCGCGTTCATCCGCTGTTCGGCGAGTTGCTCGACCTCGAGCGTGACCACCGGCGGCGGCGGCCGCGTGCCGGGATCGAGCCGCGAGAAGTACTTCTCGATCAGGCCGCGGGCCTGGGCGGGGTCGAAGTCGCCCACCAGGATCCCCACGAGGTTGCCGGGCCGGTAGTAGACGTTCCAGTAGTCCTGGGCCTGCTCGAAGGTGTAGCTGTTCAGGTCGCTGGGCCAGCCGATCACCGGCCACGAGTAGCCGCTCGACGCCCAGAACAGCGAATCGAACTGTTCCTCGAAGCGGCCCGTCGGGGTGCTGTCGGTGCGCAGCCGCCGCTCCTCGTGGACCACGTCCCGCTCGGAGTAAAACTCGCGGAACACGCTGTCGTGGAGCCGGTCGCTCTCCATCCACGCCCACAGCTCGAGCTTGTTGGCGGGCACGGTGATGAAGTAGCAGGTCAGGTCGTAGGTCGTGAAGGCGTTCATCCCGCTGCCGCCGGCCTTGGTGTAGACCTGGTCGAACTCGTCCTTGACGATCGTGGCGGCCGCCTCGCCCCCCGCGCCGCGGCCCTGCTGGGCCTTGATCAGGTCGTCGAGTTTCGCCCGCAGGACGCGGATCTCCTGCGTGTCGTTGGTCGGGTTCCAGGGATCGTCGATCTCCCCCCGGAAGAACCGGTCGTACTGCCGCGTCCAGACGAGGCGGTTGATCTCGTCGCGGAGGGCCTTCTGCTCGGTCCGATAGCGGGCGTCCTTCTCCGGGTCGCGGGTGCCGATCGTGTCGGTGCCCTTGAACATCATGTGCTCGAAGAAGTGGCTGATGCCGGTGATGCCGGGCCGCTCGTTGACGCTGCCGACCTTGGCCACCCAGCCGGCGCTGACCACGTTGGGCTGGTCGCGCCGCGGCACGAGCAGGAACTGCATGCCGTTCTTGAGCGTGAACTCCTCGACCGCGACCTGCTGGGCCGCCGCGGGGCCCGCCACCGCGACCGCCAGGGCCGCCACCACCAGCCACGATGTCATCCGCATGGAGTGCTTCCGGAGGGGAGAGAGGCCGCGGTTATACCGCGTCCGGCCGAAACCCCGCCAGCCACCACTGCACGAGCGTGATGCCGATCTCGAACACGATCAGCCCCACGATCGCCCACTCGACCCGCAGGGACCGCCTGTTCTGCATCAGTTCGAGGGCCGTCTCGGCCGTCCGCGAGATCAGCGACAGCTTGCCGTGGAGGGCGGCGTACCGCTCGCGGATCTCGAACTCGTCCCGGAGCCGGGCCCAGAGCCGCTCCAGTTCCGGGTGGTCCCAGAGCAGTTCGGGCGAGTCGTCGACCAGGGTGCCGGCCACCACGCGGTGCTCGGCCAGCAGCGCCGCGCCGAGGTGCTGGAGCAGCTCGCGGGCCGCCCGGCCGCCGCGTCCCCAGTGGTCGAGGTTCGCGGCGAAGGGCTCGATCCGCTCGAACTGCCGCTGGATGCTCCGCTCGTGGTGGGCCAGCGACACGCTCTTGGCGAGGATGTCGGCCACGAGCTGGAGCCGTTCGAGCGTGGCCTCGGCGAGCACGAGCACGTTGCCCTCGACCGCCTCCTTGCCGGCGGGGTCGATGCGGATCTCGAGGATCTCCGTTTCCTGCTCCGCCACGGCGAACGGCTGGCGGACGTGCGGGCCGATCTGCCGCAGGTAGTCGGTGATCGCCGCGGGCGAGGCCTGGAAGAAGACCGCGGCGCCGTAGCGGAAGAGCATGGCCAGGCCGCCGCCGTCGAGGCTGCCGACGAGCTCGACGACCAGCGGTGCCGCCCCGGTGCGGTCGGTGGCCCCGAGCGCGGCGAGGTCGATGCCCGTGCCGGCGAGCACGGCCCGGGCCGTGAAGCCACTGCGGCCGAGCGGCGGGAGGTGGACGCGGGTCTGCGGTGCTGCGGATGGCTCGGACATGGCCGAAGTGTCCCGGGGCGACGATGGGAGACGCGTGGCCGGCGGACGCCTGCCGCCGGAACGACCACCGAGTCCAGCCTATGGTTTCGCGACGGGGCACGCACGCGGAGCATTTTGCGCCATGGCATCGATCGACCGGGCCGACCCCGTGATCATGGGTCACATCCTCGCCCAGCACCGGGAGCTGCACTGCCAGCTGATGGCCGTGAAGGCCTGCCTCGCGGACCCCGGCCCCTGGGACGCGGCGCGGGCCGCTGCGGCCCGCCACGCCCTCGCCGTCCTTCGCGACCACCTTCGCTGCCACTTCGCCCAGGAGGAGGCGGGGGGCTTTTTGGAGGAATCGATCACGCGGGTGCCACGGCTGGCGGCGGCGGCCCTGCGGGTGATGGCCGAGCATCCGGCGCTCCTCGCGGAACTCGACGCCTTGATGGAAACCCTGGACGCCCCCGATAGTGCGGCGGCGCGGGACCGGGTCGCGGCGGGCTGCGAGCGGTTCATGCAGCACATGCACGAGCACGAAAGGAACGAAAATGCCATCGTCCAGGAAGGCTACAACGAGGACCTGGGGCTCGACTGACGGCCGCTGGCTGGGGATCGGCGGCGGACTGGCCGGCGTGGCGGTGCTCGTCGCGATCGCGGCGGCGCCGGCGGCCGAGGGGCCCGCCGAGCCCGACCGGGTCGCGGCCTTCATGCGGGCCAAGCTCGGCCACTCGCAGAACGTGCTCGAGGGCCTGGCCGTCGAGGACTACGACCTCATCGAAAAAGGCGCGCAGGACCTGGCCCTCGCCAGCCAGGCCTCGAGCTGGCAGGTGCTCCAGACCGAGGACTACGCCCGGCACAGCGACGAGTTCCGGCGGTCCTGCAACGCGCTGCGGGGGGCAGCCAAGGCCCGCAACCTCGACGGCGCGGCGCTGGCCTGGATGGAGGTGACGATGAAGTGCATCCAGTGCCACAAGTACGTCCGCGACGCGGCCCGCGGGCGCTGATCCCGCTCAGCCGCCGGCGAGGAACGCGTCGGCTTCGAATGGCGGCGGCGTGAACGTGACGTCGACCGGCTGCACCTTCTCGATCCGTTCGACGTCGATGAGGAGCGGCGGGTCGGCGCCGTTCGGTGCCACCTCGCAGCCGAGCAGCTGCACCTGTGGCGGCCGGATCACCAGCCGCAGCGGCTGCAGCCGGCGGCGCTGCACGCGGCCGTCGTCGCCCCGCTCCTCGACGTCGATCTCGCGGCAGTCGGTGATCGCGGTGCTGAGCGTGGAGAGCAGGCGGGGGCGGCCGGCGAACTTGGCCGGATCGACCGGCTGGACGTGGAACACCTGCCGAGCCTTCTCGAGCCGCTCAAGGAGCCCTGCCGGCAGACTGCGTTCGAGCTTGTGCCGCAGCGCCTCGATGCCCGACCAGAGGATCGTGCCCTCGAACGTCCGCAGCAGGTCCCGCCCCACCATGAAGGCCGTCAGTTCCAGAAGCGTGATCGGCTCGGCCGGGATCTGCCGGCCCGACGCGGCGGGCTTGGTCATCTGCCAGCCGTACCGCCGGTTGCCGGTCAGCGGCACGTGGTCGACGGCATAGCCGCAGGAGACGAGGAAGTCGCAGTCGCGGTGCAGCGTCCGGGCCGAGAGCCGCGACAGCCCCAGCCGCTCCTTGAGCTGGCTGATCAGCGAGTCGTCGTCGAGCGGCTGCCGGGCGTTGGAGAGGATCTCAAGGAGGGCGAAGATGCGGAGAAATTGCTCGTGGCGGGCGAAGTTGCGGGGCATGGTGTCGGAATCAAGGGTGCGAACGAAACGCTCATCCCGGAGCACGCGGCGATCGCCGGGCAGTCCCCCTGAACCCCTGCTCCGACGCTGGTCCACCTCTCCAGTGACACCGGAGACAATGACGCCCCGGTCGGCACCGTTGGTCACCAACCGAGAGGGGCCGCGGGTGGGGGTGTGGCCCCCTATAACCGTCGCGTGAAATAATAGCAGCGGCCCGGATCAAGAGAAATCCAGGTCCATCACGTCTGCGTGAAATTACGCCACGTTGCGGCCGGTATCGCGCACCTCGGGGGCGGCCGCGAAATGCCAGGCCTCGGCTGCTTCCACGACCCGATCCAACATCGAGAGCAGTTGGAGCCGGGTGAGCGTGCCGTCCTCGACGGGGGCTTCCGCCACCAGTCGTAGATCCTCGCGGTCGGCATCGAACTCGACGCCGACGAGCGGCATGGCGGCGGCGAGTCGGCAAAACCGCTCGCAGGCCGCGGCCGGATCGTCACCGATCGGGAAGGCCCGTTCGATCGAAACCCGGCACCGATAGCCCTCGTCAGGGGTCTCGATCCGCACGATCGCCAGCCGCTCCCCGCGCAGGTTGCGGTAGTGCCGCGTCAGGAACGCGACCCGGATCGCCTGCTGCTCGACATCGACGTGGTGGCGGACGCCCTCGGCCGACAGCGCCTGCGCGCACTCCGACAGGCTCGTCGGCATGACGCACTCCTTTGCACGGGATTGCCCTGCGGGCCGGGCCTCGTGCCCGACCCCCTCCACAGAACTATGCGCCGTCGAGGGGGCCGGGCTTGCGCAAAAAAAGAAATTGCCTGCCCTTTGGAGGGGCGACCAACCGTGCCAGCAGGGATGGTAAGGATTCGCAGGCGAAAGTCGTGGTTTCACGACATCGCCCCGGGGGTGCGACATGGGCGAAGATCCGCAGCCGCAAGCCGCGCGCGATTGCTGTGCCGTCGACGGGCTTGGCCAGTTGCTCGACGGGTGGCAGGCATCGGGCGACCCGGCGCAACTCGAGGCGGTCGTCGCGGCCGTGCGGCACGTGGTCGAGGCGGTCGCGGGTCGGACGCTCGCGCAATGCCACGTGGCCGACCGGTCGGCCGTCGACGACGTCGTCTCGCTCGTCCTCGACCACCTCCGCCGGCTGCCTCGCGGCGGCGCACATCCCGTCACGGCCTTCCGCGGCGCCGATGCGGACGTCGGGCGGGGGCTGGCCTACATCCGGCTCCTCGCCCGCAACCGCGCCCGCGACGTCGTCCGGTCCCGCCATCGCCACGAGCGGCACGCCCGGGTGTTTTCCCTGCTCGACGAGGACGGCCGCCGGGCCGTGTCGGGCGGCGGGGCGGCCGGCGAGGCGGCGGCCGCGCTGCACGACCGGCTCCTGGAGGCGACCGGCCGACTGGAGCCGCCGCTGCGCCAGGTCGTCGAACTCCTGCTCGAGGGCAAGAGCCAGGTGGTGATCGCCCACATGCTCGACGTCTGCGAGGGCACGGTGTCACGGATGCGAAAGCGCGCGATCGACCGCCTGCGCGAACTCCTCAACGACTGACCCCCCAACCCCCTGAGGCCGAAAGTCGATGAGCGTCGCCTCCGATCGGGGCTGCCCGTGCCGTCGAGCCGGCGTTGCTGGCAAGCGCAGCCAGGATGGCGAAAGCGCAGCCAGCATCGAGAGAGCGGAGGGCAGGATGCCCGTAGCGAACGTCCGAGCGAGACGGCACGGGCAGCCCCGACCCAGCCCTACGCGAACACGACCGTGCGCCGGCCGTGCACGAAGACCCGCTCCTCGAGCACCAGCCGCACGGCCCGGGCGAGCACCAGCTTCTCGACGTCGCGGCCCGCCTGCGCCATCCGTTCGGGCGTGAAGGTGTGGTCCACCGGGATCACGTCCTGAGCGACGATCGGGCCGTCGTCGAGTTCGGCGGTCACGAAGTGGGCCGTGGCGCCGATCAGCTTCACGCCGCGAGCGAAGGCCTGCCGGTAGGGGCTCGCCCCGGCGAAGGCCGGGAGGAACGAGTGGTGGATGTTGAGGATCCGCCCGGCGTACCGGGCGACGAACGGCTCGGAGAGCACCCGCATGTAGCGGGCGAGGACGACGTAGGCCGGGTCGTGGGCGTCGATCGCGCGGCCGAGCGCCGCCTCGTGGTCGGCGCGGCTCATGCCCTCGTGGGGCACGTGGTGGAAGGGAACGCCGAACCGCTCGACCAGGCCGCGGAGGACGTCGTGGTTGCCGACCACGGCCACGATTCGGCCGGGCAGCTCGCCGCAGGCGTCGAGGAGGAGCAGTTCGCCCAGGCAGTGCGGCTCACGGGTGGCGCAGACCACGATCGGCCGGCGGTCCGCTCGGGTCACCCGCACCCGGGCACCGGCCGGCAGCACCGCCGCCAGGTCGGCCCGCAGCCCGTCGGCAGCCACGTCGCCCGCGACCTCGGCGCGGAAGAAGAAGTGCCGCCCCGCCCCGTCCACGAACTCGTGGTTGCTCTCGATGTTGAGCCGGTGCCCCTGGAGGACGCCCGTGATCCGGTGGATCAGGCCGACCTCGTCCGGGCAGTCGACGAGCACGATCTCGCGGGCCGCGGTCATGCCGGGCCTCGCTCGGGCTGGTCTGCCATCCAGGCGAGGACGACGTCCTCGACGGCGATGTCCGTCTTGCGGGCGGGGATGTCGATCGCCTCGAGCGCGATCCGCTCCGGCGCCGCCTCGAGGCGGATCCGCTCGAGCTCCTGCTCGATCTCCTCTTCGAGCAGGAGCCGCTTCTCCTCGAGGGCCTGCAGGCTTTCCTCGGCGTGGGCGACGTCGGCCTGCTGCCGGGTCGCCCGGCTGGCCGACCGCATCGACGTGGCGGCCCGGCCGATCGTGGTGGCGCTGATCTTCTTGCGGCCGAACAGCGCGCCGACCACGGCCGTGCCGATCGAGACGTAGGTCTGCAGCGACTGGTTCTTGGCCTCGGCCTTCTCCTTCTCCACCTTCTGGCGGGCCCGCTCGATCCTGTCGGCGATTGCCGCGAGCTTCGTGGCGTGCTTCGCCCGCACCTCCTCGAGCTGCTCGTCCCGCCACTCCTTCACGCGATGCGCGATCCGCGCTCGGAACTCCCCCTCGCTCTCCCCGGGCCGCGAGACGGCATCGACGGCGGGGGCCCGCCAGGCGGTGAGCTTCGAGGTGCGGCCGAGGTGGCTCTTCAGCGAGGCGGCGAGGCTGGCGTAGCCGCGCGGGCCGGAGAGCGCGGCTGGCAGGGGGGCGAACGACCCGGTCCGCGGGGCCGGCTCGACCGCCGGCGGGTCCGCGAACGTCTCGGCGGACTCCCAGGCCGACTCGCCGAGCGCCTCGCCGGCCGGGGCCATGCAGATCACCTCGCGGTCGACCTCGATCCGCGGGCTCGGCCGCGCGTAGCGGACGCGGGCCCGGCCGAGGATGGCGGGGCGGTAGAAGATGTCGGCCTCTGGGTCGACCGGCCCGCGGGGCGCGAGGAACACCTCGCGGACCCCGGGCGGCAGGATGGGCCGCGGCCCCTCGTCCCCCTTCCGGGCCGGCGGAAACGCGGTCGGCGGCTGCGCGGCGGCGGCCGCCGTCGGCTGGCCGGCCGTGAGCCGCCGGATCTCCTCGCGGAGCAGCGGGCCACGCAGGTAGGCCATCGTCCACCGCGTCTGGAACAGCGTCTCCTCCTCGCCGTGGACGCTGTGCATGAGGAACCGCCGCTGTTCGAGACCCGAGAGCAGCCGGTCGAGGCGGCCGCGATCGAAGGCACCGCCCGCCGCGGCCGCCGCCCCCTCGAGGCCGTCGAGCACGCGGGCCTTGTCCCGCGCGGTCTGCAGCCGGCCGAGGAACCACAGTCCGGCGTTCGACAGCCCCTTGTAGTCGAGGTCGACGGGATTCTGCGTGGCGAGAACCACGCCGAGCCCGTAGGCCCGGGCCTGCTTCATGAGCGTGAGGATCGGCGTCTTGCTCGGCGGGTTGGCGGTCGGCGGCACGTAGCCGAACACCTCGTCCATGAGGAACAACGCCTTGAGCGATGACGTGCCCCCCTGCGACCGCATCCACGAGACCGCCGCCCCGGCGAGGAGCGTGACGAACGCCATCCGCTGGGCATCGGCGAGGTGGGCGATGGAGACGACGGCCACCCGTGGCTTCCCCTCGGGCGTCCACAGCAGCCGGCCCACGTCGAGTGGCTCGCCGTCGAGCCAGGCCTCGAAGCCCGGGGCCGCCGCCACCGTGTTCAGCCGGCTGGCGAGCTGGAAGCGCTCGCCTGCGGGGAAGAAGTTCTCGAGGTCGAGGAAGCCGACCCGCTCGATGGGTGGCGCGGGGATCGCCCGCACGAGCGTGCCGAAGTCGACCTTCTGCCCGCTCTTCCACAGGGCGTCGACGATCGTGGAGAGGAGCACGTGCTCCCGGCTCGTGCCCGGCTCGGCATCGATGCCGACGAGCGCCAGGATCCCGGAGACGAGCGACTCGATCCGCTCGCGGCGGGCCTCGGGATCGTCGAGGATCGCCGCGGGCGGCGCGTCGAGGCTGCCGAGCATCGCCAGCGGCCGGCCGGCCCGGCTGCCGGGCGTGAACACGGCCATCTCCGCGGCGGCGTGCAGCCGGCGGATCCGCTCGCCCGACTGCCCGCTCGCGGCGAGTCCCGCGGCCCACTTCTGCGCCGTCTTCTCGGCGAGCGCCTCGAGCGTGGTGCCCTCCCGCTTGGCGGCGTCGGGCTCGATCCACGGGAGGAAGTCGGCGGGGGCGAGATCGGGAAACGCCAGCAGCACGTTGGCAAGGTCCCCCTTGGGGTCGATCACCAGCGTGGGGATGCCGTCGAGCGCCGCCTCCTCGATGAGGCCGATGAGGAGGCCGGTCTTGCCGCTGCCGGTCATGCCCACGCACACGGCGTGGGTCGTGAACCGCTTGGCGTCGACGAGCAGGGGCTCCGCCGTCGGGCCGCCCGAACGCTCGTCGACCTTCTGGCCGAGGTAGAAAATGCCGAGCCCCTCGATCGCGGCCGGCACGCCGGCCGCCTCCGCCTTCTGTGAGACGACGCCCTTCCGCGACCTGGCCATGGGAGCCTCCGGTGAACCGCCGCGGCAGCCGCGGCCCTACGATTCAACGGTCGCGGGCCGGTTCGTGCAACTGGGCGGACACGCCGCCGGCGGGCGGGGGCGGTTTCCCGCCCCCGCGCCACCGACGGCCCGATGCGCCGAACGCCTTCGGCCACCGACTGGGATTCGGGCTGCCGGATTCACGGGCTCAGGGGCGGCGACGTCTCGTCGCTGATGGCCGCGGCGGCCATAGGCTCCTCGAGCGTTCGCCGACCCCCTCGCTTCCTGCATCTGGTTCGTGAAACATCATCGCTCAGCGCCGCTTGCGGTCGCGGCAGACCGGGGGGGTGGCGAGCGTGAGCACGATCACCTCCTCGCCGGTCAGGGGGCTGATGTCATGGTGGATCGTCACCGGGGCCGCCCCGGCCGCGTCGCGGACGAGCGCTTCGAGCATCGACCGGCCCGCGAACACGAGTTGGCTGCGGAGCTGGCGGAGCAGTTCGGCGCCACGGCCGTCGGCCCGGCCGTCGACCAGCCGCTGTTCGGCCGCCGAGAGCACGCCCTGGAGGTGGACGAACAGGCGATTGCCGACGAGGTGGGCATGGACGCGGTGCGGGCCGCGGCCCATGTACTCCTGCTGGAACCGCGACACGGCGTCGCAGATCGCCGCCTCGATCTCGCCCTGCGACTTCATCGCCACTCCCGTTGGGGCCCGGAGACGGTGCCGGCGGGAGCTTCCGTGCTGCCCCGCCGGCACCGAACCCGCCGGACACGCGTCGCACCCCCTCGCCGGTGGGGTGCGTGTGAGTGGTTTCGGCAGCGGCCGGCCGCGGCCGTGAGCGGGCCGACCGATTGCGGCTTGGGAGAACTGGGGCGACTGGGCAGCCCCGGCGGTGATCCGCGCAGGTGTCCGCGGGGGTCTTGGCCGAGGAATTGGCCTGTTTCATAGGGGTGGCTGAGCCCGGCGGGACCACCGCCCGGGAGCGGCCCAAGATGCCGCCGAGGGCCCTGCCCCCCGGGGGGGCGCTCGAGGAAAAAGACTTTCCTCCGCAGGCACTGACGCCGGCACGCCGGCAAGGACGCATCGCCATGGATCGGCTCGTTCGCCCGTCGTTTCGCCGGGGCGTCGCCCGTCGCCCGCTCGTCGCCCCCGAGGCCCTCGAACGCCGGGCCGTCCTCTCCGTCGCCCCGCTGGCGACGCCGCTGGACGAACCGGTCCTGCCGACGGCCCTGCCCAACGACCCGTCGTTCGCCTCCCAGTGGAGCCTCGAGAACTCGGGCCAGACCGGCGGCACGCCCGGCGTCGACATCAACGCCGAGCGGGCCTGGGACCTGTCCACCGGGTCGCGGAGCGTGGTCGTCGCCGTGATCGACTCCGGCATCGACCTGACGCACCCCGACCTGCTGCCGAACCTGTGGAGAAACCCCGGCGAGATCGCCGGCAACGGTGTCGACGACGACCACAACGGCTTCGTGGACGACGTCCACGGCTGGGACTTCATCGACAACGACGGCGTGCCGCAGGACGGCTACGGCCACGGCACGCACGTGGCCGGGATCATCGGGGCGGTCGGCAACGACGGCTTCGGCGTCTCGGGGGTGTCGTGGCAGGTGTCGCTGATGGTGCTGCGGATCCAGAACGATTCCGGTGTCGGCTCCACCAACGCCCTGCTGGGCGCCATCCAGTACGCCACGATGATGCGGCGGGACTTCGGCGTGAACGTGGTCGTGACCAACAACAGTTGGGAGGTCGGCGGCTACTCCGCCACGCTCGAGGGCCTCGTCCGCGAGCAGGCCGCCGCCGGGATCACGTTCGTGGCGGCCGCCGGCAACCACGGCACCGACAACGACGTCACGCCGCGGTACCCCGGCAACTTCGCCCTGCCCAACGTGATCTCGGTGGCGTCGCTGACGGCCACCGGCACGCTGGCCGGCAGTTCCGACTACGGGGCCACGACGGTCGACATCGCCGCCCCCGGCACGCTCGTCCTCTCGACCTGGAAGGGGGGCGGCCACGTCGCCCTCTCGGGCACGTCGATGGCGGCCCCGCAGGTCTCGGGCGTCGTGGCCCTGCTCGCTGCGGCCAAGCCGGGGATCACGGTCGCCGAGGTGCGGGCGGCGATCCTCGGCACGGCGGTGCCCCTGCCCGCCCTCGCCGGCAAGGTCGCCAGCGGCGGGCGACTCGACGCCTTCGCGGCTCTGGCCTCGCTCGGCGTCGCAGCAGCGCCGGTGCCCCCGCCGACAGTCGCTCCGCTGCCGCCAGCCCCGCCGCCGGTCGTCGTGCCGCCGGTCGTCGCGCCGGCCGCGACGCTCCCCTTCTTCGACGGCTTCGACGGCACGGGCCAGCTGGCCTCGGGCTGGGGCGTGCAGGCCGGGGGGTTCACGCTCTCCGGTGGCGCGGCGGTGGCGGGCAGCAGTGGCGTGTCGATCGCCACGCTCCGCGGCGCCACCGTGGCCGACTCGGTGCAGCGGGCGGTGGTGAACCTGCGGAAGGGCCGCAGCATCGGGCTCGTGGCCCGCTACGCGGGGCCCGGCGACCAGTCGATGTACGTCGCGCAACTGGCCCGCGTCGGCAGCGGCTACAAGGTTCAGATCCTCCGGCAGACCGGCGGCGTGTGGACGCTGCTGGCGAAGCACCGCGTCTCGAGCGGCCGCGGCGAACTGCGGTTCGACGTGATCGGCAGCCAGCTCACGGCTCGCTTCAACGGTCGCATCGTGGCCCAGGCCGTCGATGGCCAGATCACGGCGGCGGGGAGTGTCGGGCTTCGCGCGGAGGGGCTCGGCGTTCGCGCCGAAACCTTTGCGGCGTCATGACGATCGACGAAAACGCAGCCGGAAAATCTTGCTTGCGTTCCCCAGGTTGCCCAATATAATCCGGTCGTTCGGCGATGCCGGTCGCGGCAAAATCGCGATTTCACCGCCGAATTTGACGGAAAAACTGACGGAAGACGAGTCGAGGGGCAATTCGGGGCCGCGTGCCACCGAAAGGTCCGTCGCAGCGTAAGCCGGCGAGAGAGAACGCCTTCGGGCGGTCTTTCCCGCCGGCTTTTTTCGTTGGCACACACGACCTTCCCAAACACGGCGACAACCGATGACCAAACCCTGCGACGAACGTCTGGCCCGCCAGGTGGCGCACGCGGCCGGCACCTTCGAGCACGTGCTGCTCGGCCGGGCCCCCACGAGCGTGACCGTGGTGGCGCAGGACGGTTGGATGGTGGTCAGCCTGCACGCGCCGTTCTCGACCTTCGAGCGGCGGCTCGCCGCCGACCCGCTGGGTTCGGATCGCGTCCGGGATTTTCACCAGCACCTCTTCGACCGCTCGCTCGACTCGCTCGTCGGGCACGTGCAGCGGAGCACGGGCGTGACGCTCGCGGGCGCGATCGCCCATGTCGACACGGCCGGCGGCAGCGTGCTCAAGACGTTCACGACCGCCGCCGCGGTCGACCTGTTCCTGTTGGGCCGTGGGCTGCCGGCGCTCGGCGTGCCGGTCAACGCCCACCTGCAGGGGACGGCCCTGCAACGATGCGGGATGGCGGGTGGCAATGGAGCCGCCCGTCGGTGAGGAAACCACGTGGAGGGATCCGCGATCATGAAGAGGGTATGAACCATGTTGGTACTGACCAGGAAAAACCGGGAGAGCGTGGTGATCGGTCGTCCCGAGGACGGCCAGGTGATGCTCCAGATCACCGTCCTCGACATCGAGGGGGGGCGGGTGCGGCTGGGCTTCGAGGCCGATCAGCGGATGCCGATTCACCGCCGGGAGGTCTGGGAGCGGATCAGCAACGGCAACGGCAACGGCAACGGCAACGGCAACGGAAAGGCCCCCGCTGACGGTGGTGCTCGGGCGGCCCTCGCGGCACGCGCGGAGGAACTGCCCCGGTCCGGGGGCTGACGATGAGATCCCAAGGCGAGATCGAGGCCGCCATCTGCGACGGCGTGTCGCGGTTCGAGCAGGAATACGTCGGCCGGGGGCCGCGGGACATCCGCGCCTACCTGCTCGGCAGCCTGCTCGTCGTGCACCTGCAGGGCGTGCTCACGCCCGCGGAGCGGCAGCTCGTCGCCCCGCGGTTGGCCGCCGTCGCGGTTGGCGGCGACGGCGGCAACGGGATCGGCCAGGCGAGTGGGAACGGCCAGGCGCACGGCTTCGGCTACGACAGCGACGGCGGCAACGGGCGGGCGCTGCTCAAGCAGGTGCGGTCGCACGTGGTGGCGCTCGGGCGGCCGCGGTTGCAAGAGATGGTGGAGTCGGCGACCGGCGTGAAGCTCGTCAGCCTGCACCACGACATCTCGACCGTGACCGGCGAGGAGGTGATCGTCTTCTCCCTGGCCGAGGCCCCCGCCTGCCGGCCGCGAAAAAAGGCCTGAACGTGTGGTAGCATCGGCCGGAAATCACGCTCCCATCGCTCCGGCCGCCCGATGTCCGCCCCCGCGTCCCCCGCTCCCCGCAGCGCCACCGTCCTGCTCGTCGACGACCAGCCGATCATCGGCGAGGCCGTGCGGCGCATGCTCGCCGGCGAGGAGGGAGTGGCCTTCCACTTCTGCAAGGACGCCCCAGCCGCCCTCGAGATCGCCGCCGAGATCCGCCCGACGGTGATCCTCCAGGATCTCGTGATGCCGGAGGTCGACGGCCTCGAACTCGTGCGGCGGTTCCGGGCCGACGAGCGGTTTCGCGACGTGCCCATCATCGTGCTGTCCACCAAGGAGGACCCGGCCGTGAAGGCCGAAGCCTTCGCCCTGGGGGCCAACGACTACATCGTCAAGCTGCCCGACCGTCTCGAACTCGTGGCCCGCGTCCGCCATCATTCCCGCGGCTACGTGGCCCTCGTCGAGCGGAACGAGGCCTTCGCGGCCCTCCAGGCCAGCCAGCAGACGCTCGCCAACGACATCGCCACGGCCGCCAGCTACGTGCGGTCGCTGCTGCCGCCGCCGCAGGAGGCGCCGGTGCGGGCCGACTGGCGGTTCATCCCCTCGGCGGCCCTTGGCGGCGACGCCTTCGGCTACCACGCCCTCGACGCCGAACACTTCGCCGTCTACCTGCTTGACGTTTGCGGCCACGGCGTGGGGGCGGCGCTGCTCTCGGTGTCGGCGCTCAACGCGATCCGCAGCGAGGCCCTCGCCCAGACCGACTTTCACGACCCGGGCGCGGTGCTCGCCGCCCTCAATCGGGCCTTCCCGATGGAGCGGCAGAACGACATGTTCTTCACTGTCTGGTACGGGGTCTACCACCTGCCGTCGCGGACGCTCCGCTGGGCCGGCGGCGGCCACCCCCCGGCGGTGCTGCTCGCCCCCGGGGGGGCCGCGCCGAAGCTGCTCGATTCCGACGGCCCGCTGATCGGCGCGGTCGAGGGCCTCGACTTCGACTCCAGCCAGGTGGAGGTGCCGCCCGGCGCCCGGCTGTTCGTGTACAGCGACGGGGCCTTCGAGATCAGCCGCCCGGATGGCTCGATGTGGGCCTTCGGCGACTTCCTCGCCGCCCTGGCCGCCCCGCCCGCCCTGCCCACGAGCCCGATCGACGCCCTCGTCACCACGATCCGTGGCCTTTCCCAGCGCGACGACTTCAACGACGATTTTTCGATGCTGGAGCTGGGATTCGGTTGATTTCCGGGGAAAACCGCGGAAAGCCCGGGGTCGCGGCCCGCGGAGCCGTCCGGCTTGCATGGCCTATCCGAATCCGTACACTTCAGTGTTTCGCGGTTTTGACCGGCCGCTAGCGTAGCTCAATTGGCAGAGCAGCTGATTTGTAATCAGCAGGTTGTGGGTTCAACTCCCGCCGCTAGCTCAGCACGACCGCGCCGATTCGGTGACGGTGTCGGGTGGCCGATCGGGCAGGGCGTCGATGCGTCCGGCTCCGCCGTCCGGGCGGCGTCGTCCGCGCCGGACCGAACGCGACAGCCGACCCGAGTCCACGACGACACACGAAGCGAACTTCAGGAGCACACACGACACCAGGGGAGTTTCCCGAGCGGTCAAAGGGGTCAGACTGTAAATCTGATGGCTATGCCTTCGCAGGTTCGAATCCTGCACTCCCCAGTCTCATCCCTGCCCGGCCACAAGCGGTCGTGGCACGCGATGGGCGACACGCGACCCGCGGGTGTAGCTCAATGGTAGAGCAATAGCCTTCCAAGCTAAAGACGAGGGTTCGATTCCCTCTACCCGCTTCGAACACCCGCACACAGACGATTCACCGGCCCACGCACACGAGACCCCGACCCATCCACCCACAACCCATGACCGCGGCATCCGCAAGCAACTCGCTGCTGTAGCTCAGTTGGTAGAGCACGTCCTTGGTAAGGACGAGGTCATGGGTTCAAGTCCCATCAGCAGCTCTTCCACGAGCCCGGAGGGGCTCGCGGGCGACGACGAACAGTTCGGTTTTCACTTCCGAGGAGAAAGTAGGAGAAAGCATGGCTAAGGACACGTTCACGCGGAGCAAGCCGCACGTCAATGTCGGCACGATCGGGCATATCGACCACGGCAAGACGACGCTCACCGGGGCGCTGGTCGCCGTGCAGGCCGCCAAGAACCTGGCCGTCGCCAAGAGCTACGCCGACATCGCCAAGGGCGGCACGGTGCGCGACGAGACCAAGACCGTCACGATCGCCGTCAGCCACGTGGAGTACGAGACCGACAAGCGGCACTACGCCCACATCGACTGCCCGGGTCACGCCGACTTCATCAAGAACATGATCACCGGAGCCGCCCAGATGGACGGCGCCATCCTGGTGGTCAGCGCGGCCGACGGCCCGATGCCCCAGACCCGGGAGCACATCCTCCTGGCGAAGCAGGTCGGCGTGCCGGCGCTGGTCGTGTTCCTCAACAAGGTCGACCTGGTGGACGACCCCGAGCTCCTCGACCTCGTCGAGATGGAGATCCGGGAGCTGCTGACCAAGTACGGCTTCCCCGGCGACGACGTGCCGATCATCCGGGGTGCCGGCAAGCCGGCCTACGACAGCCCGGCCGACCCGGCCAAGAACAAGTGCATCGCCGACCTGCTCGCCGCGGTCGACTCCTACATCCCGGAGCCCGTCCGCGAGCTCGACAAGCCGTTCCTGATGGCGATCGAGGACGTGTTCTCGATCGAAGGCCGCGGCACGGTGGCCACGGGCCGCATCGAGCGGGGCGAGGTCAAGGTGGGTGACGAAGTCGAGATCATCGGCCTCAAGGACAAGGCCGAGAAGACGACCGTCACGGGCGTCGAGATGTTCAAGAAGCTGCTCGACAAGGGGCAGGCGGGCGACAACGTCGGCTGCCTCCTCCGCGGCATCGCCCGCGAGGGCATCGAGCGCGGCCAGGTGCTCGCCAAGCCGGGCTCGATCAAGCCCCACAAGAAGTTCGAGTGCGAGGTGTACGTGCTGTCGAAGGAGGAGGGCGGGCGTCACACGCCGTTCTTCGCCGGCTATCGGCCGCAGTTCTACTTCCGCACGACCGACGTGACCGGCTCGACGAAGCTGCTGGGCGGCGTCGAGATGTGCTCGCCGGGCGACAACGTCAAGATGGAGGTCGAGCTGATGGTGCCGATCGCCATGGACGACGGCGTCCGGTTCGCCATCCGCGAGGGCGGCAAGACGGTCGGCTCGGGTGTCGTGACCAAGATTCTCGACTGACCAAGGAGGCCGGGCTCCGGCCCGGTGGACAGGAAACACGGTGCCGGGCTGCGGGTGATCCCGCAGCCCGGCCACCACAGGGGCGTAGCTCAACTGGCAGAGCGCTGGTCTCCAAAACCAGAGGTTGCGAGTTCGATCCCCGCCGCCCCTGCAGGCAGCCACCGCCCAGGGCGGAACGCGGACGGGACAATCAGGAAACCATGGCCGGCATCTCCGAAAACTCGACGACCCGCGGCAGCCTGCTGGGCGAGCTGTTCAGTGCCGCCGTCTACAAGCGGAATCAGGGCCGGATCGCCCGGCAGCTGACGTTCGTGGCGCTGGCGCTGGTGATCGGGATCGGCGTCTGGCGGCTGTCCCAGCTGCTCGCGGTGCTCTCCGGCGGTGCGGTCGGGCTCGGGGGCGGGGCCGACTACGGCCTCGTCCGCTTCGTGCTTCCGGCCGTGCTCCTGGCGCTCGGCCTGTGGGTGGCCTACCGGATCGTCAACGTGCCCTGGTTCGCCGACTTCCTCATCGCCGTCGAATCGGAGATGACGAAGGTGTCCTGGCCCTCGGGGGACGAGGTCTTTCGCAGTTCCGCCGTCATCATCTTCCTGATCTTCGCCCTGGCGGCGATCCTGGCTGGTTACGATCTGTTCTGGTGGTTCGTGCTCCGTAACGGGCTCGGCATCGGCTAGGCCCCCGGCGATCGCTTCCCCTTTTCCTGCACCATCCGATCCCCATGACATCCCAGCTTCCCGACGATGCCGACGCCGTGTC
Source organism: Pirellulales bacterium (assembly GCA_044238145.1). Classification (GTDB taxonomy): domain Bacteria; phylum Planctomycetota; class Planctomycetia; order Pirellulales; family UBA1268; genus QWPN01. Next base: position 30,738 of record JBIIDT010000002.1, read on the forward strand.
GGACGAGCTCGCGGCCGCGGCGCGGTCCGCCGAGACGGCTCCGGCCGCACCGGTCGCCCCGGCGGCGGACGAGGACGACGACGACGGCACTCCAGCCGAACTCGCCGACCCGTTCGCTGGCGACGAAAACGCCAAGCCGGTCGAGCTGGCCGGGGAGGAAGAGGCCGCCCCGGTCGGTGACCGGCAGTGGTACATCCTCAAGGTGCAGAGCAACCGCGAGGACTCGATCCGCGAGGCGCTGCTGCGGCGGATCTCCCTGCAGGGCATGAACCGGTATTTCGGCGAGGTGGTGGTGCCGAAGGAGCAGGTCACGGAGTTCAAGGGAGGCAAGAAGAAGGTCGTCTCCCGCAAGCTCTATCCCGGCTACATCCTCGTCAACATGATCCTCAACGACGAGACGTGGTATCTCGTTCGCGAGACCGGTGGCATCGGCGACTTCACCGGCTCGGGCGGCCGTCCGAGCCCGATGCTGCCGCAGGACGTCGCCAAGCTCCTCCACAAGGCCGAGGAGAAGGAGGCCGAGGCGCCACGCCTGAAGATCAACTTCAAGAAGGGCGACCGCGTGAAGATCAACGAGGGCACCTTCGAGAACTTCGAGGGCGAGGTCGACGCGATCGACGAGGCGAACGGGCGGGTGACGGTGATGCTCAGCATCTTCGGCCGCTCCACGCCGGTGGACATCGAGTATTGGCAGATCGAATCGGTCTGAGCGACCGCACGGAATCAATCCCAGGGCAGGCTGAAGAAAGGGCGACGAGGCGATGGCGAAGCAGGTGGTCGGTCAGGCGAAGTTCCAGGTTCCCGGTGGCCAGGCCACGCCGGCCCCGCCGGTGGGCACGTCGCTCGGTCGTTTCGGCATCAACCTCGGGCAGTTCGTGCAGCAGTTCAACGACCGCACCCGCGAGGCGGCCGGGATGCCGATCCCCGTCGTGGTCACGGTCTACAACGATCGCTCCTTCGAGTTCATCACCAAGAGCCCGCCGGCGGCGGCCCTCCTCAAGAAGGCGGCCGGCCTGGCGAAGGGCTCCGGCGTGCCCAACAAGGACAAGGTCGGCAAGGTGACCAAGGCCCAGCTCGACGAGATCGTCCGCCTCAAGGGGGCCGACCTCAACGCCCGCGACGGCGAGCACGCCCGGCGGATGGTCGAGGGAACGGCCCGCAGCATGGGGATCACAGTCGAAGGTTGATTCGCGACCCCGCTTCCAGCACACTCATTTTCCCGTACCCGCACCCTCCTCCTCCAGTCATGGCCACCACCAAACGTCTCCGTGCGGCCCACGCCGCCAAGCCGAAGTCCGAAGCCCCCCTGCCCCTCGCCGAGGCGGTGGAGGTGCTGAAGAAGTTCCCGCCGACCAAGTTCGACCAGACCGTCGAGATCCACATCCGGCTGGGCATCGACCCCAAGCAGGCCGACCAGATCATCCGCGGCTCGCTCGTGCTGCCCCACGGGATCGGCAAGTCGAAGCGAGTGGTGGTGTTCGCCAAGGGCAACCTCGCCGATGACGCGAAGGCCGCCGGGGCCGAGGAGGTCGGTGCCGACGAGCTGGCCAAGAAGATCAAGGACGGCTGGACCGACTTCGACGTGTGCATCGCCGCCCCCGACATGATGGGCCTGGTGGGCCCGCTGGGGAAGGTGCTCGGGCCCCGGGGCCTGATGCCCAGCCCGCGTGCCGGCACGGTGACCGCCGACATCAAGAAGACGGTCGGCGAGTACAAGGCCGGCAAGGTGGAGTTTCGCAACGACCCCACCGGCATCGTGCACGCGGTCGTCGGGAAGGCGAGCTTCGACCACGCCAAGCTCGTCGATAACATCCGCGCGTTCATCGACCACATCGTCTCCATGCAGCCCGCGAGCGTCCGCGGGCAGTACGTGAAGAGCATCTCGATCTCGGCGACGATGAGTCCCGGCGTGATGGTCGCCGCCTGACGCCTCCCCGCAGCCACGAAGGCCCGCCCCCATGAGCAAGCAAATCAAGAGCATGCTGGTCGACGACCTGAAGAGCCGCCTGAACGGCGTCGGCGAACTGATCGTCGTGAGCCTCGGCAAGCTCGACGCCCAGAAGACCACCCAGCTCAGGCAGACCCTGCGGAAGAAGAAGATCAGCCTGCAGCTGGTCAAGAACAGCCTCGCCCGGATGGCGACCCAGAACACGCCGCTGGCCCCCGCCTTCGAGAAGGCCGAGGGGATGCTGGCGATCGCCTGGGGTGGCGAGGACGTCGTCGACCTGGCCAAGGAACTCGACCGCCTCACGGGCGTCAAGGACTTCGAGGGCTTGGAGTGCCGCGGGGGCGCCCTCGACGGCGCCCGGCTCGACTCGGCCGACGTCAAGAAGGTGGCCAAGTGGCCCACGCGGACGGAGCAACTCTCGCTCCTCTCCGGGCAGATCTCGTCGCTGGCCGGCACGCTGGCCGGGCAGATCCTCTCGGCCGGCGGCGGCCTGGCCGGACAGATCGCCTCCCGGGTCGAGACCCTGGAGAAGGCCGGCGGCGAGGCTCCTGCGGCCTGACGCCCCGCCAAATCCCCGATTTTCCCGGGCGGGCTTCCCGCCGCCCGGGTTCATGGTAAGACAATAGGCTCCCTCCGTTTTCGAATTGAAAGGATCCAGAGCGATGGCAACGGCTGAAGCGACCCGCGAGTTCTCCAAGGAAACGAAGGAGCTCGGCGACAAGATCGTCGGGCTCACCCTCAAGGCTGCCAAGGAGCTGTCGGACTACCTCGACGAAGTCCACGGCATCAAGCCCGCCGCGGGCGGCGCGGTCATGATGGCGGCCCCGGCCGGCGGCGCTGGTGGCGCGGCGGGCGGTGGCGAGGCCGCGGCCGAGAAGACGGAGTTCGACGTCGTGCTCGACGCCTTCGGCGACAACAAGATCGGTGTCATCAAGGTCGTCCGTGCGGCGACCGGCCTGGGCCTCAAGGAGGCCAAGGACATGGTCGAGGGCGCTCCCGCCAAGGTGAAGGAGGGCATCTCGAAGGCCGACGCCGAGAAGCTGAAGAAGGAGCTGGAGGAGGCCGGCGCCAAGGTCTCGATCAAGTAATTCGCCCGCGTTTTCCCGCTCGTCGGCGGGGAGGTTGGCCTCCCTGCCGGCGAACGGTATAGTTTTTGCGTGCTGCCTGGTCGTCCCGGTCTCGTCTTGCGCCAGTTCCCCATCCGTTCGTGCTGTTCGTCCCTGCCCGTCCGGCCGGCGCTCCCCCGCGTCGCGCCACCGTGCGGGCTGAGTGATCGCGGCTGCCTCCCGCGCGGCCGCGTCCGATCGATCCGATCATCCCGAGGAGCTTCCTGTCAATGGCAACCCGCGCCGTCCGCCGCCTCCAGCCCTCCGAGGTCCGTCACTTTGGCAGCCGTCGCGCCACCCATCACATCCCCGACCTGACCGAGATCCAGACGCGGTTCTACGACCGGTTCCTGCAGTACGAGGTGCCCGCCGCCAAGCGCAAGGATCAGGGCATCGAGGGGGTGCTGCGGGAGATCTTTCCGGTCGAGAGCTACGACAAGACCGTGAAGCTCGAGTACCTCCGGTACGAACTCGGCAAGCCTCGATACGAGCCCGACGAGTGCCGGCAGCTGCGGCTGACCTACGGCCGGCCGTTGCGGGTCTGGCTGCGGCTGACCCGTGAGCAGCCGATCGAGGAAGAGGTCTACCTCGGCGACATCCCGATCATGCTGGGTGGCGGCGAGTTCATCATCAACGGTGCGGAGCGGGTGGTCGTCAGTCAGCTGCACCGCTCGCCCGGCATCGACTTCGTCGCCGACACCGAGGCCGGCGACCGGAAGACGCACAACTGCCGCATCATTCCCGAGCGCGGCAGCTGGATCGAGCTCAACGTCTCGAAGAAGGACACGCTCCAGGTCCGCATCGACCAGAGCGGCAAGTTCTCGGCCCTCACGCTCCTGCGGGCCATGGATCCGAAGTTCACCCGCGACGCCGAGATCCTCAAACTCTTCTACAAGACGACCATCGAGAAGGTGGCTGGCGCGCGGAGCGTGCCGAAGCTCGAGGGGCGGATCGCGGTCGACGACATCGTGTATCCCAAGGGCAGCGAGCGGGCGGGCGAGATCATCGTCGACGCCGGCTGCAAGATCACCCACGACCAGGCGGAGTTGATCTCGACCTCGGGGCTGAAGGCCGTCGAGGTGATGCAGGAGCAGAAGGTGCCCCTGATCGTCAACAGCCTCCGCGAGGACGCCGACGAGTCGAAGCGGCGGACTGGCGTGGCCCCGAGCCACGAGGACGCCCTGGTGCGGATCTACCAGCGGCTCCGGCCGGGCAATCCGCCGGCCCTCGACAAGGCCAAGGCCCTGTTCGACGAGAAGTTCAAGGACACCAACCGCTACCGCCTCGGCCGTGTGGGCCGGTTCCGCATCAACCGCAAGCTCGGGCTCAACGTCCCCGAGACGGAGATGACGCTCCGGCCCGACGACCTGATCGCCGCCATCAAGTACATGCTCCAGCTCAGCGAGGGCGAGGGGCAGGTGGAGGTCGACGACATCGACCACCTCGGCAACCGCCGGCTGCGGACGATCGACGAGCTGGCGAGCGACGAGCTGCGGAAGGGCTTCCTCAAGCTGCGGCGGACGGTGCAGGAGCGGATGAGCCTCAAGGACGTGGCCGAGATGTCGCCGCGGACGCTCATCAACCCCAAGAGCATCTCGGCGGCCATCGAGTACTTCTTCGGCCGCGGCGAGCTGTCGCAGGTGGTCGACCAGACCAACCCGCTCTCGATGCTGACGCACGAGCGGCGGCTCTCGGCCCTCGGCCCGGGCGGCCTGAACCGCAAGCGTGCGGGCTTCGAGGTCCGCGACGTGCACATCTCCCACTACGGCCGGATCTGCCCGATCGAGACGCCGGAAGGCACGAACATCGGCCTCATCTCCAGCATGGCGATCTATTCGGGCGTCGATTCCTACGGCTTCCTCGTCACGCCCTACCGCAAGGTTTCCAAGACCCGGCTGACCGACGACGTGGTCTGGCTCCGGGCCGACGAGGAGCACGAGGCGCACCTTGCCCCGGCCGACGCCACCGTGGTCGACGGCAAGCTCGTGGGCGAGAACATCATCGCCCGCTACCGCGGCGACTTCGTGCTCGTGCCGGCGGACGACATCCAGTACATCGACGTGGCCCCGAGCCAGATGGTCGGCGTCTCGGCCGGCCTCATCCCGTTCCTCGAGCACGACGACGCCAATCGGGCGCTGATGGGTTCCAACATGCAGCGGCAGGCGGTGCCCCTGCTCGTCACCGAGCCGCCGATCGTGGGCACCGGGATGGAACGGGACGTGGCGACCAACTCGGGCCTCATCGTGCGGGCCGCCCGCAAGGGTACCGTGAGCTACGTCGACGCCGAGACCATCGAAGTCTCCAGCGGCTCGGCCGCCCCCGACGTCTACAAGCTCCGGAAGTACGTCGGCCTCAACGAGCGGACCTGCCAGAACCAGAAGCCGATCGTCGTGCTCGGCCAGAAGGTGGAGAAGGGCGAGGTGCTGGCCGACGGAGCCGCCACCTACAAGGGCGAACTCGCCTTGGGCCGCAACGTGCTCGTCGGCTTCATGGCCTGGGACGGGTTCAACTTCGAGGACGCGATCATCATCAGCGAGGAGCTGGTGGAGGACGACGTCTACACCTCGATCCACATCGAGGAGTACGACATCGAGATCCGCGACACGAAGCTCGGCCGCGAGGAGTTCACCCGCGACATTCCCAACGTGGGCGAGCGGGCCCTCCACAACCTCGACGAGAGCGGCATCGTCAGGATCGGCACCTACGTGCGGCCGGGCGACATCCTCGTGGGCAAGGTCTCGCCCAAGAGCAAGACCGAGCTGACTCCCGAGGAGAAGCTGCTGCACGCGATCTTCGGCCGGGCGGGCGAGGACGTGAAGAACGACTCGCTCGAGGTGCCGTCGGGCGTCGAGGGCATCGTGACCGCGACCGAGAAGTTTTCGCGGCGGATGAGCCTCACCGAGGACGAGCGCCGTGAGTTCGAGAAGCAGCTCAAGGAGGCCGAGAACGAGGGCAACCTGCGGGTCGCCGAGGCCTTCGGCGCGCTGGTCGCCGAGGTGGAGAAGGTGCTGCAGAAGCCGCTGACGGCGGCCGACGGCAGCCCGCTCGTGCGGAACCAGGACCACAAGGTGGTGGCCGAGCGGGCGGCCGCGTTCCAGCCCGAGTCGCTCGACATCCGCTCTCCGCAGCGGAAGGCCGAGGTCGACAAGCTCGTGAAGGCGATGTGGCCGGCCGTGGAGGACGCGATCGACGCCCGCGAGCGGCGGCTCAACAGCATGAAGCGAGGCGACGAGCTGCGGCCCGGCGTGCTGCAGATGGTCAAGGTCTACGTCGCCGCCAAGCGTGTCATCTCCGTGGGCGACAAGATGGCGGGTCGGCACGGCAACAAGGGCGTGATCGCCAAGATCCTGCCCAAGGAGGAGATGCCGTTCCTGGCTGACGGGACGCCGCTGCAGATCCTGCTCAACCCGCTGGGCGTGCCGAGCCGGATGAACGTGGGCCAGATCCTCGAGACGCACCTCGGCTGGGCCGGCAAGTTGCTCGGGTTCCAGGCGATCACGCCGGTGTTCGACGGGGCCAGCGAGGAGGACATCAACAAGGTGCTCGCCGACGCCGGCCTGCCGAAGCACGGCAAGGCCCAGTTGTTCGACGGTCGCACCGGCGAGCGTCTCGAGCAGGAGACCACGGTCGGCTACATCTACATGCTGAAGCTGCACCACCTGGTGGACGACAAGGTCCACGCCCGCTCGACGGGTCCCTACTCGCTCATCACGCAGCAGCCGCTGGGCGGCAAGGCCCGGTTCGGCGGCCAGCGGTTCGGCGAAATGGAGGTCTGGGCGCTGGAGGCCTACGGTGCCGCCTACATCCTCCAGGAGCTCCTCACCGTGAAGAGCGACGACGTCGAGGGGCGGACGAAGATCTACGAGAGCATGGTGAAGGGGGAGAACACGCTCGAGGCCGGCACGCCCGCCAGCTTCGACGTGCTCACCAACGAGATCCGTGGCCTCGCGCTGAACATGTCACTGGAGAAGAGACGGATTTGAAGGCCCGCCCGGCTTGGCGAGCACCGCTCGGTGCGGCACCGGCCGGAACGGCAGAAGTCTCCTCGCGACGGCCGCGGCGGCCGGAAGCTCGTCGAGCTTCCGCCGATTCCGGCCTTCCCGGGGATGCGATGGCAGTTGCGAGTCGGAACGTCGGCACCAGCTTGGATCAATTTCTGAAAACGGGAGATGACACGTGAGCATCGGTGAATCCACCTACGATCGCGTCAATGACTACTCGGCCGTGAAGATCAGCCTGGCGCGGCCGCACGACATCCGCAGCTGGTCGTTCGGCGAGGTCAAGAAGCCCGAGACGATCAACTACCGCACCTACCGTCCCGAGAAGGACGGCCTGATGTGCGAGAAGATCTTCGGCCCCGAGAAGGACTGGGAGTGCTCCTGCGGCAAGTACCGCGGCATGAAGTACAAGGGGATGATCTGCGACCGCTGCGGCGTCAAGGTCACCCACAGCCGCGTCCGCCGCAAGCGGATGGGCCACATCGAGCTGGCCGCGCCGGTGGTGCACATCTGGTTCTTCAAGGCGATGCCCAGCCGGCTGGGCGCCCTGCTGGAGATGAAGACCTCCAGCCTCGAGAAGGTGATCTACTTCCAGGACTACGTGGTCCTCGATCCCAAGGACACGCCGCTCAAGAAGCAGGACCTGCTCACGGAGGAGGAGTACCGCGAGGCCAAGGCCACGTACGGCGAGGGGAGCTTCGAGGCCGAGATGGGGGCCGAGGCGGTCCGCAAGCTGCTGCTCGGGCTCGACCTCGTGACCCTGTCCCGCGAGCTCCGCGTGGAGCTGGTGACCACGAACTCAAAGCAGAAGAAGAAGGATCTCGTCAACCGCCTGAAGATCGTCGAGGCGATCCGCGACAGCGAGAACAAGCCCGAGTGGATGGTGCTGGACGTGATCCCCGTGATCCCGCCGGACCTGCGGCCGCTCGTCATGCTCGACAGCGGCAACTTCGCCACCAGCGACCTGAACGACCTCTATCGCCGGATCATCAACCGCAACAACCGGCTCAAGAAGCTCGTCGACCTCAACGCCCCCGAGGTGATCATCCGCAACGAGAAGCGGATGCTGCAGCAGTCGGTCGACGCGTTGTTCGACAACAACCGCTGCAAGCGGCCGGTGCTCGCCTCGAGCAACCGCCCGCTCAAGAGCCTGACCGACATGATCAAGGGCAAGCAGGGGCGGTTCCGCGAGAACCTGCTCGGCAAGCGGGTCGACTACTCCGCCCGCTCGGTGATCGTGGTCGGGCCCACGCTCCGCCTCCATCAGTGCGGCCTGCCCAAGAAGATCGCGCTCGAGCTCTATCAGCCGTTCATCATCCGGCGGCTCAAGGAGCTCGGCCACGCCGACACGATCAAGAGCGCCAAGAAGATGCTCGAGCGGAAGGACGCCGAGGTGTGGGACATCCTCGAGGAGGTGATCCGCAACCACCCCGTGCTCCTCAATCGGGCCCCGACGCTGCACCGCATGGGCATCCAGGCCTTCGAGCCGGTGCTCGTCGAGGGCAACGCCATCAAGCTCCATCCGCTGGTCTGCAAGGGCTTCAATGCCGACTTCGACGGCGACCAGATGGCCGTGCATCTGCCGCTCTCGATCGAGGCCCAGGTCGAGGCCCACACGCTGATGCTCTCGACCAACAACATCTTCAGCCCGGCCAACGGCGCCCCGATCATCTCGCCCTCGCAGGACGTGGTGATGGGCTGCTACTACCTGACGATGTCGCTGCCGGGTCGCAAAGGCGAGGGGATGGCCTTCCGGACGTTCGCGGAGGTGGAGCTCGCCCACTCGCTGGGCAAGGTCGACACCCATGCCAAGATCAAGGTCAAGCTGCCCGGCGAGCGGCGGCTGAAGACCGACATCGAGGCGCTGGCGAAGCCGGGCGCGGTCATCGAGACCACGGTGGGTCGCGTGCTGTTCAACTCGAGCCTGCCCGAGGGCATGCTGTTCTACAACCTGCCGATGCGGTCGAGCGAGCTGGCACGCGTGATTTCCGACTGCTACCAGGCGCTCGGCCGCCGCAAGACGATCGACCTGCTCGACGACATGAACCGCGTCGGGTTCAGCTGGAGCACGAAGAGCGGCCTGTCGTTCGCCACCGACGACCTCATCACGCCCGCGAACAAGACGCGGATCATCGGCAGCGCCGAGAAGGAAGTGATGAAGATCATGAAGCTCTACGACCGCGGCGTGATCACCGACGGCGAGCGGTACAACCAGGTGCTCGACGCCTGGACGCACGCCCGCGAGGAGATCACCAAGGAGATGATGGCCGAGTTGGAGAAGGACACCGCGAGCGAGGCCCGGCGGGCCGGCTACGTGAACCCGATCTTCCTCATGGCCCACTCCGGTGCCCGTGGCGGCGTCGAGCAGATCCGGCAGCTGGCCGGCATGCGCGGCCTGATGGCCAAGCCCTCGGGCAAGATCATCGAGACGCCCATCAAGGCGAACTTCCGCGAGGGGCTGACGGTGCTGGAGTACTTCAGCTCCACCCACGGCGCCCGCAAGGGTCTGGCCGACACGGCCCTCAAGACGGCCGACTCGGGCTACCTAACCCGCAAGCTGGCCGACGTGGCTCAAAACGTGGTGGTCACGATGCACGACTGCGGCACCACGCAGGGCATCTACAAGACGGTCATCTACCGGGGCGAAAAGGTCGAGGTGAACCTCGCCGACAGCATCCGGGGCCGCGTCAGCCGCTCCGACATCCGCAACCCGATCACCGAGACCGTGATCGTCGGCGAGGACGAGCTGATCACGCCGAAGACCGCCCGCCAGGTCGAGGAGCTCGGCCTCGACAAGATCCAGGTCCGCAGTCCGCTCACCTGCGAGGCGCCGCTCGGCGTCTGCCGGCTGTGCTACGGCATGGACCTTTCGACGGGCACGCTCGTCGAGGAGGGGATGGCCGTCGGCATCATCGCCGCCCAGAGCATCGGCGAGCCTGGCACGCAACTGACGATGCGGACGTTCCACATCGGCGGCGTGGGCCAGCGGGCGATCGAGGAGAGCGAGAGCAAGGCCAAGCGCGCCGGCACGGTGCGGTTCACCCGGCTGCGGACGGTGCAGAACGAGCAGGGCGAACAGGTCGTGCTCGCCCGCAACGGCGAGATCGCCATCGTCGACGCCAAGGGGGCCGAACTCGAGAAGTTCGACATCCCCGCCGGTGCCATCCTCAAGGTCAAGGAGAACGACGAGATCAAGGCGGGCACGGTGCTCGTGCAGTGGGACCCGCACTCGATCCCGATCCTTTCGGAGAGCGCGGGCAAGGTCCGTTACGAGGACGTCATCGAGGGCGAGACGCTCCGCGTGGAGAAGGACCCGAGCGGCCACACCCGGCGGATGGTGATGGAGCACAAGGGCGTCTATCACCCGCAGGTCGTCCTCGAGGACGACGCGGGGAAGATCCTCGACTTCTACTACCTGCCGGAGAAGGCCTACATCGAGGTGGCGCCCGGCGAGAAGGTCGCCGCCGGCCACATCCTCGCCAAGACGCCGCGCGAGGCCTCGGGCACGCAGGACATCACGGGCGGCCTCCCGCGGGTCACCGAGATCTTCGAGGCCCGCAAGCCGAAGGATCCAGCGATCATGGCCGAGATCGACGGCAAGGTGGAGCTGCTCGGCGAGAAGCGCCGCGGCAAGCGGACGATCGTCGTCAAGAACGAGAGCGGCATCGAGCGCGAGCACCTCGTGACGCACGGCAAGCACCTCCGGGTGCACGCCGGCGACTACGTGAAGGCGGGCGAGGCGCTCGTCGACGGTCCGCTGGTGCCGCACGACATCCTGCGGATTTCCGGCGAGGAGGAGGTGCAGCGGTACCTGGTCCGCGAGATCCAGAACGTGTATCGCAGCCAGCGGGTCGACATCGACGACAAGCACATCGAGATCATCGTCTCGCAGATGCTGCGGAAGGTGAAGATCGAGACGGTGGGCGACACGAATCTGCTGCCGGGCAGCGTGCTCGACCGCTTCGAGTTCCGCCAGGCGAACGAGCGGCTCGCCGACTGCGTGAAGATCACGGACAAGGGCGACAGCGAGTTCGCGGTCGGCTCGGTGGTGCCCAAGGACGCGCTCGCCCAGACCAACTCGCAGATCGAGACGCTCGGCGGCGCACCGGCCAAGGGCACGAAGCCCAAGCCGGCGACCTCCAGCACGCAGCTGCTCGGCATCACCAAGGCCAGCGTCCAGAGCTCGAGCTTCATCTCGGCCGCGAGCTTCCAGGAGACGACCAAGGTGCTCACCGAGGCGGCGCTCGCTGGCAAGATCGACAAGCTCGTCGGCCTCAAGGAGAACGTGATCCTCGGCCACCTCATCCCCGCCGGGACGGGCTTCAGCACGTTCCAGTCGGCGGAGGTCCGGGTGCGGCCGGAGGCGCTCGACGCGCTGCGGCTCGACCGGGAGAACGCCCTGGCCCGCCAGTTCCCGCTGCTCGAGGCCGCCGCGGGCGACGAGTCCGGCGGTGCGGCCCTGGCCGGGCAGGCTGGTGAAGTGGCCACGCTCGCCGAGGCCGCGGGCGGCGACGAGGACTGATCGGCACCGCGGCCCGCTGGCCGGTTGGGCCGGGAACGCGGGTCGTGCGGCCCTCACTGGCCGCACGGCCGGCGCCGCCGCATGGTCGGGAGCCCGGGCTTTTTTGCCCCGGCCCGCGGGCCGAAGTAACGTTCGGGGAGTCGTCGCTTCCCGGAGGCCCGTCATGCACCGACCGTCCTGCAGTCTCGCGATCGCCGCATGTTTGGCCCTCGGGGCCCGGGAGTCGCTGTCGCAGCGGTACAACCCGTATGCCGACGGGCACGAGGTCGTGGCGCCCGTGGCGGCGGACGGCACCCTCCAGTGGGGCACGTATTTCAAGTCGGCCCAGCTGCAGCGGGCCTATGAGCGGCTCTGGAACCTCGGCGCCTGCCGGGGCACGAACCGGGCCATCACCGAGCCGGTCACCGCCAACAAGTTGGTGATCGATCGCTTGCCCGAAGGCGACTTCGACGGCGTCGTGCAGGCCGCCGGCGGCACGCTGGCCGGCGGCGTCGTGGCGTTCGCCGGGCCCGGGGCCGGCGACCCGAACGCGCCGCTCTTCGCACAGCTTCACCCCGCCGGCGTCTCGCACCTCACGGTGACGGGGATCGTGAGGCTCGCCGACCTGCGACCGGGGATGAGCGTGCGACTGAAGGCGCGGATCGACGCCCGAGGCCGGGCCGACGCGCCGGTCGGCCGACTCACCATCGTGACGCCCGCGGCCGATGCCAAGCCGCAGGCCGTGCGGCCCGACCGCGACGAGGACGTCGTCGGCACGGTGGTCAGCTGTCGCGCCGGGACGCTCGTCATGCGGGTCGACGCCGGGAAGGTGCGGAGGCTGACGATCCCGCTGGCCGACGACGTCGTGGTGACCGTGGACGGCGCCTGCCTGGAACTGGTCGCTGCCGGCGACACGGTGGCCGTGAAGGGCCGGCTGTGGAGTGGTGAGGGGGCGGCGGGCGCGGGCACGATCTTCGCGTCGCACGTGACCGTGACGAAGCGGGCGCCACCGCAGCCGGAATCGCGGGAGGTGGCCGCGGGCGCTGGTGCGGCGGGGGGCCGGCCCGTAGAGTGACCGGGTCCCGGAACCCCCGCGTCCCTCGATCGCCCCATGGCACTGCAGAGCAGTTGGCTCGTCGTCGAGCACGGTCGCACGCCCACCTCGCGAGTGGCCCGCCGCACGCTGCGGAAGCGGCTTGACGCCGTCTGGAACGCGGTCACCGCGGCCGCGTGCGACCCTCCCGACCCCGAGCGTGTGCACCGGCTGCGGGTGGCCACGCGGCGGACTCTCGCCGCGATCGACGCCTTCGCGGACCTGCTGCCGGCCGGCCGACGCCGGTGGTTCGAGAAGCGGCTGCGACTGCTGCGGCGGACGGCGGGCGCCGCCCGCGACCTCGACGTGCTCACCGACCGGCTGGGCCGCGAGCCGGCGGGCCGGGGACCGCGAAGCCGGCTCGTCGCCATGCTGGCGCGGCAACGGCTGGCATCCCGCGCCCCGATCCGGCGCCTGCACGACGAGCTCCTGGCGGCCGACTGGCATGCCCGCACGGAACGTCTGATCGACGCCGTGGGCACCCGCGGACACGACCGACCGTTCGCCGTCCACGCGCGGCGGCATTTCCGGCCGCTCGTGGAGCGATTCTGTGCCATGACGGACCGCCGCCTGCGGGCGGCCGACGACATCCACCGCCTGCGGATCGAGGGCAAGAAGCTCCGCTACGCGATGGAGATCTTCGCGTGCGTGTTTCCGGCCCACGACCGGGCACGGTGCGAGGATGCCCTGGAGCGGCTGCAGCGGACGCTCGGCGAGTTCACCGACCACGCGGCCGCCGAGGAGCGGCTGCGGCGCTGGGCGCGGGCCGACGGCGCCGCGGTGGCCCGGGGGGCAATCGCCGACCTGCGGGAGCGCGAGGCGGAGGCGGCGGAGCGGGCCCGCCGGGAGTTCGCGAAGTGGTGGAGCCCGGCGCGACGCCGCTGGCTACGGCGAAAACTCGAGCGGACGCTCCGCCGGCGGACGGCATGAGCGGTCGCGGGCGGGCTGCGATCGGCTGGTGTGCCGTCGTGGCGGGGCTCGCCGCCATGGCGTGGGTGGCGCGGCAGGCGGGCCGGCCTCGCGAGGGCGGGCCCGCGGCGCCGGTGACCGCGGCCCGTGACTTCGGGCCCACGACCGGCGCGGCGCCGCGGCCGGCAAGTGATCCGCCCACCGGCATGGCCTGGATTCCCGGCGGCGAGTTCTCGATGGGCTGCGCCGACCCGCGCGACATCCCGTATGGCGGCAGCGATCCGATGAACGACGCCCGGCCGATCCACCGGGTGCGCCTCGCCGCCTTCTGGATGGACGCGACGGAGGTGACCAACGACCAGTTCGCCGCCTTCGTGAAGGCCACCGGCCACGTCACCGTCGCCGAACGGCCGCCCCGGGCCGAGGATTTCCCCGGCGCGCCGCCGGAGAACCTGGTAGCCGGCTCGATCGTCTTCACACCGCCGCGGGAGCCGGTGCCGCTGCGGGACGCGACGGGCGCGGCCCACCTGCGCTGGTGGGCCTATGTGCCCGGCGCCTGCTGGCGGCACCCGCTCGGCCCGGACAGCGACATCGAGGGACGCGGCTCGGATCCGGTGGTGCACGTCGCCTACGAGGATGCCGAGGCCTATGCCCGCTGGGCGGGCAAGCGGCTGCCGACGGAGGCGGAGTGGGAGTGCGCGGCCCGCGGCGGACTTGCCGGGGCGCCGTACCCGTGGGGCGACGAGTTCCTGCCGGATGGCACGTGGATGGCGAACACCTGGCAGGGCCGCTTTCCCGGCGAGAACACGGCCGCGGACGGCTTTGCCGGCGTCGCGCCGGTGGGCCGGTTTCCGGCCAACGCCTACGGCCTGCACGACATGTCGGGCAACGTCTGGGAATGGTGTGCCGACTGGTATCGGCCCGACACGTACGAGCACGACGCGGGCCCCGACGGCCGCGTCGTGGCGACCGATCCCCGCGGGCCCGCGGAGAGTTTCGATCCGCAGGAGCCGGGCCAGGCGAAGCGGGTGCAGCGCGGCGGCTCCTTCCTCTGCTCGGATCAGTACTGCTCGCGGTACATCGTGGGCACGCGGGGCAAGGGGGAGATCTCGAGCTCGACCAACCACATCGGGTTCCGGTGCGCGAAGTCGCCGTAGGCGGCGCGTCGCCCGCTCCGTTCGCGCCGGCTCGCGGCTGCCCACGCCCCGTCGCCGGACGTTCGCTGCGCCCATCCTGGGCTCCGCTCACTCGGAGACGTCTGCGCTCCGGCATCCATGCCTGCGCTTGCCGTCTACGCCGGCTCCTGGGGCGATGGGCAACCCCGAGCCTCGTCAAACCGGACAGGGCAGGCGATGGGCTGCCGGTGCCGTCGAGCGGGCTGTGGAAGCAAGCGGAGCCATGGATGGCGAAGCGCAGCGGACACGCAGTGAGCGGAGGCCTGGAGGGCCGAAGCGAACGTCCGGCGAGAGGGCATTGGCTGCCCAGAGCCGGAGCAGCACCGAAACGCTAGCCCTTGCCCTGCAGCTTCCTGACCTGGGCCAGCGTGCGCGTGTTGACGATGTCCTTGGCCTCGAGGCCGGCGCGGCGGGCCTGGAGGATGCCGCACCGCATCACGTCGAGGCCGCGGGTCGAGTGGGCGTCGGTCGAGATCACGAGCTTCACGCCCGCCTTCTTCGCGGCGGCGGCATGCCGGTCGTCGAGGTCGAGCCGCCACGGGTTGGCGTTGATCTCGAGAAAGGTGCCGGTCCGGGCGGCGGCCGCGATCACGGCCTCGATGTCGACGTCGTAGGCCGGCCGCTTGTTGATCAGCCGGCCCGTGGGATGGCCGATGACGGAGACGTGCGGGTTCTCGATCGCCTCCACGATCCGCGCGGTGATCCGCTCCCGGGACTGGTTCTGGCCGTAGTGCAGGCTCGCGACCACCCAGTCGGCCCGCGCCAGCACCTCGTCGGGCAGGTCGAGGCCCCCCTTCTCGAGCATGTCGACCTCGATCCCCTTGAGAACCACGATTGGCGGCCGGCCGTCCTCCGCCAGCGATTCGTTGAGCGCGTCGATCTCGTCCCACTGCTCGAGGAGCCGCTTGCGGTCGAGGCCCCGGGCCATCGTCACCCGCTGGCCGTGGTCGGTGATCGCGATGTAGGCCAGACCGCGGTCGACCGCCGCCCGCACCATGTCGCCGAGCGTGGCCTCGCCGTCGGTGGCCGTGGTGTGCATGTGCAGGTCGCCGCGGATGTCGGCGAGCGTGACGAGGTCCGGCAGGTCGCCCCGCTCGGCCCGGGCGATCTCGTCGCCCCCCTCGCGGATCTCCGGCGGGATCCAGGGAAGGCCCACGGCCGCGTAGACCTCCTCCTCGGTGCGTCCGGCGACGGCCGCGGCCGTCGCCGGACGGGCCTCGTCGGCCCCGCCCTTCGCCAGGCGGAACACGCCGTACTCGTTGATCGACAGGCCCTGCTCGCGGGCCCGCGAGCGGAGCCGGACGTTGTGCTCCTTGGAACCGGTGAAGTACTGCCAGGCCGCCCCGAACGAGCCCCGGTCCACGACCCGCAGGTCGATCTGCACGCCGCGGGGACCGCGGATGCTGGTCTTGGTGTCGCCGCGGAGCAGGACGCCGCCGCAGTCCTGCCATGCCTCGAGGCGGTCCATCACGGCGGCTGCGTCGGCGCTGTCGACGACGACGTCGATGTCGCCCACCGTTTCCCGGCCACGGCGCCAGCTACCGGCCCCCTCGGCCCGGCGCACGGCCGGGCACTCCCGGATCCAGGCGAGCAGCCGCTCCACGATCTCGTCCGCTTCGGCCCACAGGAGCCGGTCGTGCTCCGGGCTCTTGGCGAAGGCGATGTTCTCGAGGATCGCGGACTCGGTCTTGGCACCGAAGCCCTTGACCTCGCGGACGCGGCCGTCCCGACAGGCCTGCTCGAGGGCGTCGAGCGAGTCGATGCCGAGTTCGTCGACAAGCGCCTTGACCTTCTTCGGCCCCAGTCCCGGCACACGCATCAGCTCGAAGACGACCGCCGGGATCTTCCGCTGCAACTCGTCGAGGAGCGGCAGGCGGCCCGTGTCGAGCAAGGTCCCGATCTTGCCGGCCAGGTCGGCGCCGATGCCCTCGATGTCGGTCAGCGACCGGGAGCCGTCGCCGCGAACGTTCGCCAGCGACTCCACCATCGAGCCGATCGTGCGGGCCGCGTTGCGATAGGCCCGGACCCGGAAGACGTTGCCTCCCTGATACTCGATCAGGTCGGCGACGTGGTCGAAGGCGGCGGCGATGTCGGCGTTGGTCATGGACGAGAATGTATCGTCCCGACCGCCGCCGCAGCGGTCACTGCTGGGCGCGGAGCGGCAGGGCCGCCGTCGGGTAGGCCGGGCGGAAGGTGGCGGGGCGGCCGCCGAGGTCGGCGGGCTGCCACGACGTGGTGTGGCTGGTCGGGTCGAGCAGTCGCGGGTAGAGGCCCGAGGTGCCCGAGGTGCCGGACGCGGCCGGCGGGGCGGCCGTGCCGCTGGCGGGACCGGCGGCCGGGGCCGGGGCGGCGGGCAGCGCCGGCGGCGGAACGGCGGGCGCTGCCGGGGCCGTCGCCGCGTTCGGTGCGGTGGCCTTCGGCTCGATCGGGATCGGCCGCAGCGGCGGCATGGCCGGGGCCGGCGCCGGCCGCTGGGCCGTGGTCGGGTCGAGGACCGGCGCCGCGGCCGGGGCGGCGGGATGAGCGGGAGCCGGCGCCGTGTAGGCCGGGACAGGGTAGTAGCTCGGCGCGGTCTGCACGGGGGCGGCGGCCGGAGCCGGGTAGTAGGCCTGGCCGACGGCGGGCGGCAGGATCGGCCGCTGCTGCTGGAACGTCGTTCCGCCGGGGGCCGCGTTGATCGTCGGGGGGTTGATGCTGCTCTGCCCGGGGCCGAGCTGGTTCGAGACGTCGGTGCCAGCGGCCCCCCAGGCCTGCGGCGTGGTCGTGATCGGGGCCTGGAACGGGCTGGCGCCGGCCGCGGGCGGAGCCACGACCGCGCCAGGAGCGGGATAGGCCACCGGGGCCGGCATGCCGGCGGCCGGTGCGCCGGGCTGCATCTGCACGTACTTCGTGCTCGTCACGGCGCGGTACTGCGTCACGGGGACGTTGACCGCCTGCTGCACGTACTGGGTGACGGGCTGCATGCACTCCTGCGGGCAGCCGGTGCAGGGGTCGATCTCGCACGACGGCTTGTAGGTCGTGACCGGGACGGTCTTGTACTCGGTGCGGTAGGTCGTCTCGGGGACGTAGCTCACCTGCTGCACCGGCACCATGACCGGCGGCGGGGGCGCGGGGATCGGCGCGACGATCGGGGCCACGGGGGCGACGGCGTAGACCGGCGGCTTGCGAAAGCAGGCGCCGCAGCCGGCGAAGAAGTCGCCGAAGCAGCACTGGGCGATCGCGGCCTCGGGCGCTACGGCGCAGGCCAGCAGCAGGGCGGCGAACGTGGATCGCATCTTCATCGCACTCTCCTCGGTCCAGGGGCCACGGGAAGGAACTTCCCTTCGACCTCCAAGCGTAGGTTGCCCCGCACGGTGCCTGCGCCGGAAAAACGCCCGCGCGATTCATGAATTTCCGGTCGCGCCCCGGCGCGACCGGCACGGCGAGTGCGACCGGCATATCCGGATCGTTCCCACCCGGGCGGCAGGGGACGGCCGTCGCCAGGGCCGCGGCGGCGTCGATCAGTGGCCGCAGGCCGGGACGCCGGCGGTCGCGGTCCGCTCGTAGCGATCGTACAGGTCGAAGAGCGACGCCCGCAGGTCGCCCCCGTGCCGCGCGAAGGCGGCGGTGACATCCGCCGTGCCGATCCGGTCGCCGCGGTCCGGCAGCCGGGCGACGATCGCCGCGAGCAGGTCGCCGGATGTCTCGCACGCGTGGAGCACCGGCAGCCCCGCCGCCCCGTGGCTCGTGACGAGCAGCCGCCGACTCAGCAGGCGGGCCGCCCGCTGCAGCAGCCAGCGGCCGGGCCCCAGGCTTTCCCAGCCGTCGACGCAGATCCACGTCCCGGCCGGCGGCCCGCCGATGGCCGCCAGGGTCGCCGGCAGGTCGGCCCAGCCTCGGGCCCGCACGAGCCGCACCGCCTGCCCCGCGGCGGCGAGAGCCTCGGCGAGGGCCACGAGCAGCGTGGTCTTGCCGTGACCGTGAGGGCCGACGACGGCTGCCGAGCCGAGCGACTGCAGGCGGCCGACGAGGGTCGCGATGTCGAGCGGCCGGCCGTCGCGATCGAGCGGCGGCACGGCGCCCGGCCGCGTGAACCGTGTGGCGAACGGGTTGCCCGGCGGGCGGTCCGACCGGCGGCGAGCCGCGACGACGACGTTCATGGCGCCCCCGGCGCGGGCAGTCGGGCCGGCGGGACGCCGCCGACGTCGAACACGTGCTCGGACACAAAGTCCCGCGCGGCCGGAAAGAAGATCCGCACACGGGCGCACCAGCGCACCTTCACGATCACGCCCTCGTACGAGAGCGGGCTCGCCGGCAGGCGCGACGTGAACTCGCCGGCGCCGTCCGCGGGCACGGCGGCCTCCTCGAGCCGCTCGAAGAAGTGGACGCCGATGTCCTCTTCGCCCTTGCCCTCGGTGTACCAGAGGAGCGAATGCTCGACCGCCCGGATCCGCTCGTCGCCCACGCCATCGATGCGGTAGCGGATGCGGCACTCGTCGCCCGGCCCGTAGCGCCGATCGGGGCGGTCGAACTGCACGGCGACGACGGGCGTGGGCTGCCGCCCCTCCGGTCCACGGCTCATGAAAGCTCCCCGGCGGCGGGCGGCGACGGGAAGACCACGAGCGGAAAGACGCGGCGGAAGGGGGGCCAGCCGGTGGGCGTGCCGCGGACCACGATCATCCACCGCACCGAGTTGTGCTCGGACGCGAACGAATGCATCGCGGTGGCGGGCAGGTTCACCGTGGCGTGGGCCTCGAAACGCGTCCCCGGCGAGAGCTGCACCTCCCGCCAGCCGTGGATCGGCTGTCGCCAGACGACGAGCCGCTCGCTGCGGGTGTCGGTGCCCTGCCGGAAGGTCGCCTGCTCCTCGAGTTCGAGGTCGAGGGCGATCTCGCGGAACACGCCCACGCCCGCCTGGGCCACCATCAGGCCATAGCTGCCCCCGGGCCGCAGCGGGTGGTCGGCGATCTCGAGCTGCGTCGTGCCCACGGCGGTGGCGAGGATGAAGCCCCGGATGAAGACCGTGATGCCGGCGACGCCCACCACCGCGAACGGGAGGAGGAGGGCGAACAGGAGCCAATCCCGCCGTCCTCCGATGAGGTCGATGCCGGCCTGCACGGCGAACACCGCCAGCACGGCGTTCCAGAGCAGGGCGAACAGGCCGAAGCCGAGGAGCGTCCAGTTTTCCGGGCTCTCGATCGGCAGGCGGTAGCGGAGGATCGTGCCGGGCGAGTTCATCAGGTCGTCGCAGGCGGGCACGCCCGGGTGATCGGGCGCGGCCCGTGGAGCGTGACCGAGCGGATGGAACAGGTCGGTGATCCCCGCGGCGACGGCCTGGTGCTCCTCCGACTTGCCCCAGCGGCTCACCGCCCGCAGCAGCCCCGTGCCGCCGAAGGCGACCAGCGCTCCCGGCAGCAGCAGCGCGAGCAGCCACGTCGGCCAGTTGTAGCCACGCTGGAGCACGAGCGTGCCCGGGGCGGCCGGGTCGTACCACGCCGGCACTTCGGCGCCGAGTTTCCAGGCCGCCAGCCTGCGGATGGCCGCGTCGCGATCCCCGCCCGTGGCCACCGGAGCCGGATAGGCCCAGGCTTCCCGCGGGTCGCCCGCGGCCTGGTAGCGGACGAGGACGGCCGGATGCCACGAGCCGGGCGGCCGGTCGGCGACCCGCCGCTCGATCCGCCGGCCGACGACCGTACCCGTGGTGGCCAGGTAATCGTGGTTGATCCGCCACTCCGGCACCGCCACGCCGGAGACGAGCAGGCCGCCAAAGACCAGCCCCACGAGGAGCAAGGCCGCGTGGAAGGCGGCGTCGCCGACCGTGCCCCAGGCCTGAGAGCCCGTCCGCCGGTGGCCGCGCTTCTTGCCGAAAATCCGCGGCAGCCTCACGAACGACCCCCCCGGCCGCGGTCAGCCCGCCTGGGCGACCGCCTCCGCACGCTTGGCTTCCACATCGTCCGCCGGCCGCTGGGTGCGGAAGAAACCGATCTTCTCCAGGGCCTTGTAGACCTCCTCCAGCGTCTTCTCGCCGAAATTGGAGATCGAGAGCAGGTCGGCGCGGGTGCAGTTGAGCAGGTCGTGCACGGTGAAGATGCCCCGCTCCTCGAGGCAGTTGGTGGTGCGGACGGACAGCCCGATCTCGGCCGTACTCATTTCGAGTTTCTCGGCCATCTCGTCCGATTGCGTCAGGTTCTTGTACGGAATGCGCGGCATGGGGTCCCTCCCGTGCGTGTCGATCCTCGGTTCGCCGGACCGGTGCGCCTGTCGCACCCGTTCCCGGCCGCGGGAATATAATCGATGGCGACGAAAACCGGCTACCTGGGGCGGCCCGGGGCGGAGGGGCGCTTGCCCCACTCGCCGGGTCAGCCCGGCTTCACGTTCGCCGGCGATGCGGAGAAAGCGTGTCCTTTTCCCTGGCAGGGCTGAACGAATCGCAGCGGCGCGCGGCCACGCACGTCGAGGGGCCGCTGTTGGTGCTGGCAGGCCCCGGCAGCGGCAAGACCCGCGTCGTGACCCATCGGGTGGCCCACCTGATCGCGGCGGGCGTGCCGGCGCACACGATCGTGGCCCTGTCGTTCACGAACAAGGCGGCCGATGAGATGCGCCGGCGGGTGGCCGAACTGGTCGGGCCGCAGCCGGTCGAGATGGGCACGTTCCACCGCTTCGCCGCCCGGCTGCTGCGGCGTCACGCCCGGCAGGTGGGGCTGACGAGCGACTATTCGATCTTCGACACCGACGACGCCCACGCGGTGCTCAAGCGGGCCGCGAAGAAGCTCGGCCTGCCCCTGTCCCACACGCCGATCGACCGCATCGCGGGGATCATCAGTCGGGCCAAGAACGACCTGCTCACACCCCAGTCGTTCGAACCCCGCTGGGGCCGGCCGGCCGACGAGGTGGCCCAGCGGCTGTGGCCGGTGTATCAGGAGTTCCTCCTCCGGGCCAACGCGGTCGACTTCGACGACCTGCTCGTCCACGTGGCCCGGCTGCTGGCCGACGACCCCGGGCTGCGGGCGGCCCTCGACGACCGGCACCGCTTCATCCTCGTCGACGAGTACCAGGACACCAACGCCGTCCAGTACTGCATCCTCCGCGGCCTGTCGATCGACCACCCGCACCTGGCCGTCACCGGCGATCCCGACCAGGCGATCTACGGCTGGCGCGGGGCGAGCATTCGCAACATCCTCGAGTTCGAGCGCGACTATCCCGCCGCCGCGGTCGTGAAGCTAGAGCGGAATTATCGCAGCACCGCCAACATCCTCGGCACCGCCGACCGGCTCATCGCCCACAACGCCCGCCGCAAGCCGAAGCGGCTCGTGACCGATGCGCCGCCTGGTGCTCCGGTGCGGATCGTGCTCGACGCCTCGGGCCACGACGAGGCCGACCGGATCGCCGCCGAGATCGCCGCCGCGGTGCGCGAGGGCCGCCGCGGCCCGCGCGACTTCGCGATCCTGTTCCGCACCAACGCGCTGTCGCGGTCGATCGAGGTCGCGCTCCGCGGCCGGGGCATCCCCTACCAGCTCGTCCGCGGGCTCGAGTTCTTCCAGCGGCGCGAGATCCGCGACGTGGTCGCCTGGCTGCGGCTCCTGAAGAACCCGCGCGACGACGAGGCCTTCCTGCGCGTGGTCAACGTGCCGCCCCGCGGCATCGGCCGGCAGTCGCTCGACCGGCTGGCCGCCTGGGCCGACGACACGAAGTCGACGCGGCTCGAGGCCGCGGCCCAGGCGGCCCGGATTCAGGGGATGCCGGCCCGGGCGGCGACCTCCCTGGCGGCGTTCGCCCGCCTCCACGCCCGGCTCGGGGAGACCGCTGGCCGCGAGGCCTCGGTCGCGACCCTCCTCGAGCGGGTGCTCGAGGACACGGGCTACCGGCGGATGCTCGCCGAGGAGCAGGAGGACGACGAGGAGGGGCAGGACCGGCTGGCGAACGTCGAGGAACTGGTCACGGCCGCCCGGCAGTTCGACGCGGAGTTCCGCCCCGATCCCGCCGCCGGCCCCGAGGCCGTCGACCCGCTCGGCGGATTCCTGGAGACGACGGCGCTCGTCGCCGACACCGACGTCTGGGACCCGGGCAGCGAGCGGGTGGCCCTCATGACCTACCACGCCGCCAAGGGACTCGAGTTCCCGGTGGTGTACCTCGTGGCGATGGAGGATGGCATCCTGCCGCACGAGCGGAGCCTCGAGAACGCGGAGCAGCTCGAGGAGGAACGCCGGCTCGTGTTCGTGGGCATCACCCGCGGTCGCGAGGAGGTGCACGCCAGCGCCGCCCGGATGCGCGACTACCGCGGCACCCGCCGCGTCTCGGCGCCGAGCCTGTTCCTCACCGAGATGACCGGCAGCGAGACGGTGGTCACGGGCGCGGAGGCGCCGGCCGACGACGACGGCCCGCGGTTCGATCCCTTCGGCGACGCCGCCCGTCGATCCGCCGCCGAGGTCGACGAGTATTCGCAGCTGGCCGACGAGCCGGCACGGCCCGCGCCGGCCGCGCGGAGCCGGGCCGACGGCCTGGTGCTCGAACTCGACGACGCGCCGCCCGGAGAGCGGCCGCGGCGCCGCCGTGCCGCCGAGGCGGCCATCGAGCGGGCCACGGATCTCGCCCTGCGGATGGCCGGCCGGCAGCCGGCGGCCCGCGCCTACGAGGCGGGGCAGCGGGTGCGGCACGCCGAGTACGGTGAGGGTGTGATCGCCGGGATCAGCGGCACCGGGCCGCGGGCGGTGGGCACCGTGATCTTCGACGGGCCGGCCGGCACGCGAAAGTTCATCCTCGGCCACGGCGCCCTCGAGCCCGCCGAGGCGGCATCGTGATGACGACGGAGAACCCCTACGAGCCGCCCCACAGCGACGAGCTCCGACCGGCACGCGGGTGCTCATGGATCACCTGGCTGGCTGTCGCAGGCGTCGGCGGGCTGATCCTCCTGGCGATCCTGCTCCCCATGTCGCGGCGTGACGTGCCCCAAGTGGCCCGCCGCTTCGCCTGCTCGAACAAACTCCGCCAGATCGCCCAGGCGATGCTGATGTACGAGCAGCAGCACGGTACCCTGCCGCCGGCCTGCACCCGCGACGCCGAAGGCCGGCCGCTGCACAGTTGGCGGACGCTCATCCTGCCGTATCTCGAAGAAAAGGAACTCTTCGATACGATCGATCTGACGAAGCCGTGGGACGACCCGGCCAACGCCGCGGCGGGCGGGCGGATGCCGAGCGTCTACCGCTGTCCCGGTGCGGAACTGCCGGCGGGGCGGACGACCTACATGGTCGTCGTGTCGCCCGAGGGCTGCTTCCGCCCGGATCGCTCCGTGACGCTCGACGAGGTGCCGAAGCCATCGCAGACGCTGCTCGTCGCGGAGTTCCCCATCGACGGCGCCGTGCCCTGGATGGCTCCGGAGGACGCCGACGAGGAGATGTTCGTGACGATGGGCCCGGGCAAGCCGCCGGCCCACGGCGGGGGCGTGACGAACATCGCCTTCGCGGACACACGCGTGCAGGCCGTCGTTCCCGGCGACACGACCGAGTTCGACGCGGACGTCCGCCGTGGCCTGATCAGCACCGCGGCGGAGACGCCGGCCGAGATCGAGTGAGCAGCCACGCTTCGTGCGCCCCCAGCGGCCCGAGCCACGACGCCCAGGCCGAGACAGGGTAGAGCCAGTTCGCGTCGCAGCGGGCGAGGAATGCCATGCCGGCGATCAGCCGCAGCACCACGGCCGAGCAGAGGAGGATGAAGAGCCGCGTCATCCAGGCCTCGTGGGCCGCGAATTGCCGTTGCAACGCCGCCCGCCAGCCGAGCACCGCGCAGGCGGCCGTCGCCACGGCCAGCGTCGCGAACCCGAGCCCCGCGACCACGCCGGTGGCTGCGAAGGCCGACATCACGAGGCCGCTGGGCACGAGCACGAGCAGCACGACGCCCACCTGCACGCGGCCGAGTGCACGGTGCCAGACGGGCGCTCGGCGGCGCACGGTGGCGTTCAGCAGGGCCAGGCCGAGGAGGAGCGCGACCGGCCCCGCGACGAGATGGGCGTAGAACGCCCAGCGGTAGCCGCCCCGGAACGATGCTTCGCGGCCGACGAGAAAGTCGCTCGAGAAGTCGGGCGGCAGGTATCGCGGGTAGTTTCGCAGGATTCCGGCGAGCACCACGCACACGAGCAGCGCCGTCAGCGGCTTGAGCAGCGGCTGCGGATCGACGAGGAGGCCGGCACGCACGGCGACACGTCACCGCCGCGGGGCGGCGGGGGCCCGGGCGGCTGGCAGCCGGGCCCTGCCCTGCTGCGGGGCTCGGACGGCCGGGCTGGTGGCGGCGGGCGGCTCGGCGGCGCCGTCCAAGGCGAGCGCGAACCAGCCGTCGGTGCTCACCACCTGCACGGCCCGCAGGTCGGCCAGCCGCGGGTTCTTCACGACCGACGCCGGCAACAGGGCGATCGGCCGCTCCTTGGGGAAAATCTTGGCGAAGATCGTCCGCAGCGGGATCTCGAGCGCCTTGCGGTCGGCGAGATGCACCTGCCCGGAACGCTCGAGGAGCACCTGCGGGCCCGACGACGTCGGCTGATAGGCGACCTCGGCGACCACGTCGTACCACGACCGGCGACCACTCTCGATGGCGTCGAGCGCCAGCCGAATGCGGACGAGACCGTCACGGAACTCGATCCGCAGCGGCTGCTCGGCGGCGAACGACACGCTCACGCCCTCCGGCAGGTCGTCGGGAATCCGCGGCTCGAGCCCCAGTCGGCGGCAGATCATGCGGATCAGGTCCTCGAGCGGGAACGTGCGGCCCGCCAGATCCAGCCGCTCGGAGCCGTTGTTGAGGGTCGACTCGTGCACCTGCACGCCGAGCAGAGACTCGGCGGGAGCCCGCGGCCGCGGGGTGTGCGCGGCGAGCTGGGCCGCGGCCGCGAGCCGCAGCCGCACCGTGGCCTGGTCGGAGGTCGACTCCAGGGCGACGGCCGTCGGCTCGAGCCCGAGCGCCACCATCGGGTTCCAGATCCGTTCGCGGACCTTCTCGGCCATCTCGTCGAACTTCGGCTCGGACTGCTCGTCCACCTGGCGACAGGCCCGCGTGATGATCTTCTCGTTGACCTCGCGGGCGGCCTGCGGCTTGCTCTCGTCGGCCTGGTTCCGCACGATCCGCTGCATCAGCGATCCCATCAGCGGCACGCCGTCGAAGCTCGTCTGGATCGTTCCCAGCTGCGACTGGTTGGAGGCGCTGCCCAGGGCCGTGCCGAAGGCCAGCCCGGCAGCTGACAGGCTGACCGGCTTGCGGACGGTGAAGCTCGCCTCGCCCCGCGAGTGGATGGCGGCGGGCCCGGCGTCGGTGACCGTCCGCGAAGCGACCTCGCCACGGACGAGCAGTTCGAGACGGATCTTGTCGGCATCGGGCACGAAGGCCACGGCCATCGTCTGCTCCACGGTGCTCGTCCCCCGCACCTTGCGGCCGAGCACGAAGTCCTGCATCGGGCTGGTCGTGACCGTCGCCTCCGGCAGCATCCGTTCGACGAACCGGCGGTGGACGGCCACCCGCACGTTGGGCGCCATGTAGTGATCGGCGATCGTCCGTGCGAGGTCGGCCGTGCGAGACGAGGCGGCCGCGGCGATCGCCTGCAGGGCCGCCTTGGCGGCGGCGGCGTCGGCCGGCGCCGACGCGGACTCGAACCGCTCCAGGGCGTCGAGCAGCCGGGCGGTCTCCGCCTCGAGCTGGGCGACGGCGAGCCGCCCGTCGAGTTCCGCGGTCGGCACGCGGGCGGAGGTCCCGGCGAGCTCCGCACACAGCGCGACGGCGGCCCGCCACGCGGCGACCCGCCGGGCCACCGCCAGCGCCGCCCGGCGGGTGAGCGATGCGAGGCCGGGATCCGTCAGGCCATCGCCGGCGGTCATGCCGGCCGGCACCATCTCGCCGAGCGACAAAAGCGCGGCGTCGGCGCGAGGATCGGCCGGCCCGGCGGTGGCCAGCGCGTCGTCGAGCCGCGCGCGGCTCGATGCGACCCACTCCGCGACGGCGGCGACGCCGGGCTGGCCGCCGCGGGACGCCTGGGCGACGTGGTCGAACTGTTCGCGGAGCCGCGCCGGGTCGGGCCAGCGGGTGATCGCCGGTGAGTCCGTCCCCGCCGCGGCCGCCGCCTCCGGCCCGCCGTCGCCGGACGCGAGCGGCCGCCGGTCGCCTCGCAGCCGGTCGAGCAACCGTCCGGCGCGGAGCGGGCCGGCCTGCGGCGTGGCGGCGGTCCCATCGGGCCGACGATCCGCGAAAATGCCCCGCCGGCGACCGACCGGCAACGACGCGGCGGCCGACCCGGTCGCCTGACCCTGGTCCGCCGCTGCATCCGACCAATTCACCCGCTCCGGGTCGTTCCACTCTTCGCCGGGCAGCGGCGCGGGGCCCGGTGGCGGCGGCGATTCGTGGGGCGGTGGTGGATCCGCGGGGATCACCGCCGGCTGATCCTCGGCCGGTCGCCGGACCCGATCGACGAGCGCCTTGAGTTCCTCGGGCGGCGGCTCTGGCGCGGCGACCGGCTCGACGGCGAGGAGTTCCGGCTCGGCGACGGTCGGAGCCCCGAGAGCCTGCCCCTGTGGGGACGCCGCCGGCGCCGCCGCGTGCTCGACGCGGCTGGTGGTGCCGCTCGCCGCCGTCGGCAACGCCTGTGACTGGATGCCCGTGAAGATCGGCCCGAGGCTCTCGGCGAGGGCGAGCCGCTCCGGCGGCCGTTCGAGGGCGGCGGCCATGTCGGCGAAGCCGCCCACGGGTGGGCGATCCCGCCCGACCTCGACCGCGGCGGATGCACCGGCCGGCGCGGCGACCGGCTCCGTGGCGGTGGCCGGGGCCTCGAGGCCGAAGTACGGCTCCGGCACCGGCTCTAGGAGGCTGTGCGATGTGACGGCGGCAGCGAAGAAGCCGCCGCCCGTGAGCGCCAGAGTCAGAACGATCGCTGCCCGCCTGTCGAACATGCCCTGGCCGCCCCCGTCCTGGCGTCGCGGACACGACGCGATCGCGTCGCCATCCAGGCGGTTGGATCGTCACGCACGACCGGAAAAATCGGCGCACGCCCGGTGGGCCGCAGGCTTTGCCACGCCGCGTTCGTCGGGCCGGCCGGCCCGGTCGCGGGGCGGAAAGCGGCGGAGTTCGGGCAGGCGAGGGCGTGGGGACGGGGGCCGTTCAGGCAAGCCCGGCGAGACGGGGCTCTTCGAGAATCGCCGTCCAGGCGTCGACGAGCACGGTGAGGTTGGCGTTCCGCTCGATGCCGTCGAGGGCGTCGAGCGTGTGCTGGAGCGCGGCGGCCGTGGCGTCGGGATCGGCCACCCAGGCCGCCGTGGCCCGCCTGAAGCCCGCGTCGGCGGGGGCCGCGCCCATGACGGCCTCGCGGGTCGCCGCATGGAGGAGGTCGACGACCGTCTCGAGCACCAGCCGCAATCGCGCCCGCCGGGGGGGCGCCTCCTTGCCGGCCGCCTCCACGACGGCGAGCGTGTCGCGGGCGAGTTCGACACCCGGCAGCGGCCGGCGACCGAGGAGCTCGAGCAGCCGACCGCGGAACTCCGCGAGCGCCGGATCGGCGAGCGCGCGGCCGCGGGTGAGGCTGCCCCCCGCCGCCGCGGCCCGCCGGTGCACCGCCTCCCGATCGACGGTGCCGCCCGCGAGCGCGGCCTCGGCAGCGAGGATCCGTTCCACCGCGTCGTCGGGAAGCGGGCGAAAGCGGACGATCTGGCACCGCGAGCGGATGGTGGGCAGCTGACGCTCGACGCCCGTGCCGACGAGGATGATCACCGCGCCCGCCGGCGGCTCCTCCAGCGTCTTGAGCAGGCAGTTGGCCGCCTCCTCGGCGAGGTGATCGGCGTCGAGGACGATCGCCACCTTCCGCGTGCCGAGGGCGGGCCGCAGCAGGAGCCGCCACACGAGCCCCTCCCGCATCCGCTGCTCGCCGGCGCCGATGAGCAGGTCGAGGGGAATGGTGGCTCGGTCCTCGGGCTTGGCGACCACGTCGATGTCGGGATGGCTGCCGGCCGCCGCCTGGATGCAGGAGACACACTGGCCGCAGGGCACGAGTCCGGGCCCGGCCGCCGCGCAGGTGAGTGCCTTGGCCAGCGCCATGGCGAACGTGCCCTTGCCGACCCCGGGGGGACCCACGAACAGATACGAGCCCGCGACCCGCCCCCGGGCCTGCGCGGCGACGATCGCGTCGTGTCCCTCGATGCCCTGCCACGCCATGGGTTCAGCCCGCCTCCGGGAACCGCGCCGTCACCGCCGCCCGGATCCGCGCAGCGACCTGGCTGACGTCGCCGCCGGCATCCACGACCGCGATCGTGCCGCCGGCGCGGGCCGCCTCCGCCAGGAAGCCCTCGCGGAGCCGACGGCGGTACTCGTCGCCGCGATTCTCGAGCTTGTCGAGCGGCCGGGCGAGCCGGGCGGCGGCGGTCTCGAGATCGACGTCGAGCACGAGCACGAGGTCGGGCATCACGCCGCCGGTCGCCACCGTGCCGACCCGGCGGATGACCTCGGGATCGAGGCCGCCGGCGTGGCCCTGGTACACCACGTTGGCGAGGAGGTAGCGATCGGAGACCACCCAGTCGCCGCGGTCGAGGGCCGGCCTCACGACCTCGGCCACCAGCTGCGCCCGCGCCGCCATGTAGAGCAGCATCTCGGCGGTCGGGTCGACGTGCAGGTCGTGGCGGTCGAGGAGGATCGCGCGGATCGCGTCGCCGGCCGGCGTCGAGCCGGGGTCGCGGCAGGTGACGACCGTGCGGCCGCCGGCCCGCAGCCAGTCGACGAGCGCCGCGATCTGCGATGACTTGCCGGCGCCGTCGATGCCGTCGAGGGCGATGAACCGGCCGCGGCGGTCGGAGGCGGATGGGGCGGAAGCGGCCATGGGTCTTGGGGCGGATGGCGGACGGTCAGTGCGGGGCCTTGGGGTCGGCCGCCGTGGACGTGTAGCCGTGGGCCGTGAGCCACCGGCCGCACTCGCCGACCCAGGGGTGAAACCGGGCCGGGTCGTAGGGCTTCGTGCCGAGTCCCAGGCCGTGCGGTCCCTTTTCGTACACGTGCAGCGCGAACGGCCGGCCCGCCTGCCTCATCCGCAGCGCCAGCTGCAGGATCGGCTCGAGCTTGACGGCCGGGTCCTCGTGCGTGTGGAAGATGAAGACGGGCGGCATCCCGGCGATCC
Organism: Pirellulales bacterium; assembly: GCA_044238145.1. GTDB lineage: Bacteria > Planctomycetota > Planctomycetia > Pirellulales > UBA1268 > QWPN01. Next base: position 60,571 of record JBIIDT010000002.1, read on the forward strand.
GAGCAGCCGGCATCGTCTCCGCCGACAGGTCGCGGACGACGTCGTCGGCCGGCGATTCGCCGAGCAGGTTGCGACGGGAGCCGCCGTGCGTCCACTCGGCCGCCATGCTCGCCACTGGATAGCAGAGCACGCCGAGGTTCGCCCGCGACGCGTGCCGGTCGACCGGATCGGCCGCGTTCTCGTCCCCCTCGTCGCCGTGCGTGAGGAGCGTGAGGGCGAGATGGCCGCCGGCGGAACTGCCGATCACACCGAGGCGGTGCGGGTCGATGCCCAGCCGCGATTGCTCGTGCCGCACGACCCGCATCGCGCGGGTCACGTCGCCGAGCATGACGGGATGCCGATAGCCCTTGCTGCCGAGGCGGTAGCGGAGCACGCCGGCGTCGATCCCCAGCGAGTTGAGCCACCGTGCATAGTCGGCGCCCTCGTGCGCGGCGAGTCCGCCGTAGCCGCCGCCCGGGCAGATCACGAACGCCGCCGCCGGCCCGGCCTCTCCCTTGACCCGTTCGGCCGCCCACCAGGTGATCACGGGCACGTCGTGGTCGGCCGCACCGAGCGCCCCGGGCGCGTCGCCTTCCCAGAGCCGGATCACCTGCGGCTCGGCGGCTGCGGCACAGGCGGTCGTGACGAGGACGGCGAGGATCGCGCGGGGCACGGTCATCGGGCTGGCTCCTGTAGGCGGAGCCGACATGATACGGCATCCCGCGGCGGTCGCGTCACTTCCGGTCGAGCAGCCGGGCGATGCCGAGCGGGTCGGTCGGGTCGAGCGGGGCGATCCGGCGGCAGACGTCCTGGGCCACCGTGCGTCGCCCCGTCTCCAAGAGGCAGTGCACGAGCCCCTTCGCGGCCTCGTGCAGCGGTTTGTTGCCCGCGAGCGCATAGGGCAGCGGCCGCGGGTGGCCCGCCGCCTCGACCGCCCGCAGGCAGAGTTCGTAGGCCCGGCCGAAGTGGCCGCGGGCGAGCTTCGGGTCGTTCTCCTCCAGCGCGATCAGCCCGAGTTGAACGTGCGCCTCGAGGAAGTCGGGGCACTCCGAGAGCAGCCACACCAGTTCGTCGCGGGCGATCTCCGTCTCGCCCGCCTCGACCATCGCCTCGACCTCCTCGATGTCCTCGCGTCGCTTGCGGGCACAGCGGGGCTGGACGATCTCCCACGCCGCGGCGTCGGCCGCCTCGCGGCGGACCACCGTGATCGATTCGCGGCCGCGTCGGGCGGCCGGCCGGCGGCGGGGGCCATCGTCGGCCGGCGGATCGGGGCGCGTCATGCGAGGTGCCTGGAGACTCGACTACACTCCCATCGTTGGAACCGACTGAAATCGCGTTTGCAAGGGGCGAGAGTGAAGGTCGCGGGCAAGGGAACGAGCCGCCGCCGGTCCGGTGATCGCCGTGGCCAGGTGGTCGCCGACGTGGCCCGGCCGCTGCTCGCCTGGTACGCCCGGGCGCGGCGCGACCTGCCCTGGCGGCGGTCGGCCGATCCGTACCGCGTCTGGGTGAGCGAGATCATGCTCCAGCAGACGCAGGTCGAGCGGGTGAAGGATTTTTTCGAGCGGTTCGTGGCGCGGTTTCCCGACGTCGCCGCGCTCGCCGCCGCCCGCGAGGCCGAGGTGCTGCGGCTCTGGGAGGGGCTCGGCTATTACCGCCGGGCCCGGCAGCTGCATGCGGCCGCGAAGCGGGTGATGGATGAGTTCGGGGGCGAGTTCCCCGGCACCGCCGCGGCGCTGCGGGCGCTGCCGGGGATCGGCCGCTATACGGCGGGCGCCATCGCCTCGATCGCTTTCGACCAGCCGGAGCCGATCGTGGAGGCCAACTCGCGGCGCGTGATCGCGCGGCTCGTGGGCCACGACGGGCCACTGGGAGGGGCCGCGGGCGACGAGCCGATCTGGGAGGCCGCGCGGGCGTTCGTGCCGCGTCGTCATCCGGGCCGCTTCAACCAGGCGCTCATGGACCTCGGTGCGGTCGTGTGCACGCCGAACCGGCCGCTGTGCGGCACCTGTCCGCTCGCGGAGTCGTGCGTCGCCCGACGCGACGGACGGGTGGACGAGATTCCGCGCCGGGCCGAGCGGCGGGCCACGAAAGAGCTTCGCGAGACGGCGGTCGTCGCCAGCCGAGCGGGCCGCGTGCTCGTCGTGCAGCGTGCGGCGGGCGAATGGTGGGCCGGGCTGTGGGATTTTCCCCGCGTGCCGGGGCGGATGGCGCGGGCGGCCCGGGGAATCGCCGCCTCGCCCGTGCTCGGTTCGCTGGGCTGCGGCCGGCCCGAGCGGCGCGGCACCGTGGTGCACACGGTCACGCATCATCGGATCACGCTCGACGTCGTCCGCTGCGCGGCCCGGCGGGCCGGCCGGCGCGGGGCCGGACGCCGGTGGGTGACGCCCCGCCAGCTCGCGGCCCTGGCGCTGACGAGCCCCGCCCGGCGGATCGCCCGGCTCGTCGTGGAGCGGCGGCCGGCGACCGCCGCTGCAGGAGCGGTATGATGGGGCGTCTCCAGGAACAACCCATGGCGATCGTGCGTCGGCTGGTGGCGGTGATGGCGGTGGCCCTCGGTGCCGCGGCCCAGGGCGCGGAACCGGCCAAGCCGCTGCAGGTGCTCTACATCACCGGCGGCTGCTGCCACGACTACGAGGGCCAGAAGAAGATCCTCGTGCCGGCCCTCGAGACCCGGGCCGGGGCCAAGGTCACGGTGATCCACGAAGGGGGATCGAGCCTCGACCACAAGGTCTCGATCTACTCGCAGCCCGCCTGGTCGAAGGGCTACGACGTCGTCTTCCACAACGAGTGCTTCGCGAACGTGAAGGATCCCGCGTTCCTCAAGGGCATCGTGGCGGAGCACGAGCAGGGCACGCCAGCGGTGGTCATGCACTGTGCGATGCACTGTTACCGGGCGGGCACCGACGACTGGTTCAAGTTCTGCGGCGTGACCTCGCCGGGCCACGGCAAGCACTACGAGTACACGGCCCGCACCATCGCCGAGCACCCGGTGCTCGAGGGGCTGCCGCGGGAGTGGAAGGTGCCCAAGGACGAGCTCTACTTCATCGACAAGCTGTGGCCCACCGCCACGCCGCTCGTCGAGGCGCGGAGCGAGGAGCGGCAGGCGATGCAGACGGTGGTGTGGACGAACCAGTTCGGCAAGGCCCGCGTGTTCGGCACCACGATCGGCCACTACAACGACACCGTCGAGACGCCCGAGTTCCTCGGGCTCGTGACGCGGGGCACGCTCTGGGCCGCGGGCCGGCTCGGCAAAGACGGCGTGCCGGCCCGCTGACTGCGGTTTCGCCGAGCCGCTTCCGGTGGGTCGCGGTTTCATTAGGATGATGACGGCGGGCCGTCCGGGACGACGGCTCAACCACGAGGAGACGGCGACGGTGGCACGCGCGGCACTGGCACTCGAAGACGGCACGGTGTTTCACGGAGAGTCGTTCGGGGCCGGTGGCACCGTCTCGGGCGAGGTGTGTTTCAACACCTCGATGACCGGCTACCAGGAGATCCTCACCGACCCCTCCTACCGCGGCCAGATCCTCACCATGACCGCGCCGCAGATCGGCAACTACGGCGTCAATCCCGCCGACGTCGAGAGCGGCAAGCTGCAGATGGCGGGCTTCGTGGTCCGCGAGGCGAGCCGGATCGCCAGCAACTTCACCTCCACCGGCACGCTCGCCGACTATCTCGACCAGGCCGGCGTCGTCGGCATCGCCGGCATCGACACCCGGGCGCTCGTGCGGCGACTGCGGATCCGTGGGGCGATGACGGGCGTGCTGTCGAGCGAGGTGCTCGACGACGCGCGGCTCGTCGCCATGGCGAAGGCGGCGCCGGCGCTCGTCGGCCGCGACCTCGTGGCCGAGGTCATGCCCGCGGCCTCGAGCGAATGGGTGGAATCGCTCGACGAGGAGGCGACGCCGCTGCCGCAGCCGACCGAGGGGGGCGTGATGCCCGAGCGGCATGCCGGGAAGTCCTTCTCCAGGCACGTCGTCGCCCTGGACTACGGCATGAAGTGGAACATCGCCCGGCACCTGGTCAGCGCCGGCTGCCGCGTGACCGTCCTGCCGGGCCGGGTGACGGCCGCCGAGGTGCTGGCCATGAAGCCCGACGGCGTGTTTCTCTCCAACGGTCCCGGCGACCCCGAGGTGCTCACCGGCTGCGTGGAGACCGTCCGCGGCCTCGTGGGCAAGGTGCCGATGTTCGGGATCTGCCTCGGCCACCAGTTGCTCGCGCTCGCCTGCGGGGCGAAGACGTTCAAGCTCAAGTTCGGCCACCGCGGGGCCAACCAGCCGGTGCTCGATCTCGACACGGGCAAGGTGGAGATCACGTCGCAGAACCACGGCTTCGCGGTGGATGAGACGACGCTGCCGCCGGACCTCGTGGTCACGCACCGCAACCTCAACGACGGCACGATCGAGGGGCTCAGGCACCGCTCGGCGAACGCCGCGAGCGTCCAATATCACCCCGAGGCCGCCGCCGGGCCGCACGACTCGGCGTATCTCTTCGAGCGGTTCTGGCAGATGATGGCCTGACCTTGGGCGGCGTTCGTGCCCGGGGACCGGCATTTCCGGGCTCAAAAGCCCGGTTTTTTGACAACCCCGGGGCGTGTGCCAGAGTTTTTCGAAGGCCCGGGCTGCATCCCGGGCCCTCCCGCCGCGCCCCGGCGGCCCCAGCCTCTGCACCCCCTTCCCGGAGATTCTCTCCATGTCGTCGTTCATCCGTGCCTGCGCCTGCTGCGGTCTTGCCGCCGCGATCGCCCTGGTCTCGAGCCTCGCGGCCGAGGCCGGTTTCGGCCACCGTCACCGTCTCGAGCCCGGCTGTGCCGCGGTCGAGCCGGGCTGCTCCGCCTTCGAGCCCGCCCCCTGCATCGAGCCCTCGTGCGGCTTCGAGCCGGGCTGCGGCGCCGAGACCTGCTGCCCGACGAACCCCTGCATCAAGTACCGCCACAAGCACGCCCACAAGCACAAGCACTGCGGCTGCTGCCCGGAGCCGACCTACGAGACGGTTCTCAACCCGGTCAGCCCGGAGACCTGCCGTGCGGTGGCCGTGCCGGTCTGCCTGCCGGCCTGCTGCCAGGGCTGCCCCTGCGAGACCTCGCGGTGCACGCTCCTCGGCTGCGGCCAGGTGCGGTACGACTACGCTTGCGGCTGCAGCGTGATCGTCCGCTTCCAGAAGTGCGGCGACATCTGCGTGACCTACGTCGGCTTTTGAGTCGCCTTAGCGGCTCATTCCGCAGTTGACAACGAGTTCGATGGCCCGGCTGGGGTTCGCCCCGGCCGGGCTTTTTTCGTGCTGTAACGAAATGGGCGGCCCGCCGTCATCTTGGTGGCGGGGCCGAGGCAGGCCCTCGAGCCCCAGGTGATCCCGAAGGAGCGCACCCATGGACGCGACCAGCGACGGCCACGGCTGGATCCTTGCGGCCGTCGATGCCTACGAACTGCCGCTGGTGCGGTACGCACGCCGGCTCTTGGGCGACGTCGATCTCGCGGCCGACGCCGTCCAGCACGCCTTCGTGCAGCTGTGCGGCGAGTCGCGGGCCGCCGTCGGCGACCACCTCGCCCCGTGGCTGTTCCGCGTCTGCCGCAACAAGGCCCTCGACCACCTGCGGCGGGCCGGCCGCGAGCAATCGCTCGTGGACGCCGAGGCCGACGGAGCCGTGGAGGTCACGACACGTCCGCCCGCCGATCGCGCGGCCGATCCCGCGACCGCCGCCGAGCGCCGCGAACTCGCCGCTCGGCTTCGCGACCTGCTCCGTGATCTGCCGGCCCCGCAGCGGGAGGCGATCGACCTGTGGTGCGAGGGTTTTACGGCGAAGGAGATCGCCGCGATCACCGGTCGCACCGAGGGGCACGTCCGCGTGCTCACGCACCGCGGCCTCGCCGCCCTGCGCGGCCATCCGTCGATCCGCAGCCTGCTCTCGACCGCGACGCCCACTGCACACGGCACCGCCTGACAAACCCATTTCCCCCACACCGGGCCCGAACCCCGAGGAGACCGACGCCATGACCCACGACCACGAGCTGGATCGCGAGCGGCACGACGTCCTGCTCACCGCCTACGCGCTCGACGCGGTCACGCCCGAGGAACGGGCCGCCGTCGAGCGGCTGCTTGCCGACCCGGCAAACGCCGCCGCCCTGGCGCATGTGGCCGAGGTCCGGACCACGGCCGCGGCTCTCAAGGTAGCGCGAGACGCTGACATGCCCGCGCGGTCGCCCGACCTGCGGCGGGCCGTGCTCGCCGCCGCAGCCGGCCGGGGAGACGTGACGCCCGCCAAGCCCCGCGGTCGTGGTGGACTCGGAAAGTGGGTGTTGGCGCTCGGCTCCTGCGCCGCCGTGTGTCTTTTGGTGGCCGGGCTGATGCTGCCTGCCATCAATGCCTCGCGGGAGGTGACGCGACGGCAGGTGGCGCTCGTGCGGGATCGCGAAGCGGCGGTGCGACGCGTGACCGCGGCCGGCGCGGCGGGGGAAGGCGAGCCGACCGCGCAGCCCGGCGTCGAGGAACTGCACGAGGAAGTCCTGCTCGCAGAAGACCTCGAGGTAAACATGCCCTTGGCCATCGAACTTTCTGAGTTCGGCGACGCAGCCGCCCCTGCCGACGAGCTCTCTTCCATCGGCGCCATCGGCGGTTCAGGGTATGGCTCCAGTGGCCGCAGGGCAGCCGGCCAGCTCAAAATGAGCGGTGGCGGTGGTGGCGGCGGCGACATTGAGGCATCTGAGGGTCGATCGAACACCGCCGGCGAGCGGTACAACCGCTTCGCCGAAAACCGCTTCCTCGCCGTCGCCGAGCAGCCGCTCTCCACGTTCTCGATCGACGTCGATACGGCTTCCTACGCCAATGTCCGTCGCTTCCTTACCGCCGGCCAGCGGCCGCCGCGGGATGCCGTGCGGATCGAGGAACTCGTCAACTACTTCCGCTACGCCTATCCGCAGCCAGCGGGAGACGATCCGTTCTCGGTCACGGTCGAGGCGGCCGCCTGCCCGTGGCGGGCCGGCCATCGAATCGTCCGCGTCGGCGTCCAGGGCCGCGACGTGCGCCGCGACGCTCGCCCCGCCGGGAACCTCGTGTTCCTCGTGGACGTGTCGGGCTCGATGGACGAGCCGAACAAACTCCCGCTCGTGAAGCGGGCCCTGGGCATGCTCCTCGACGAGCTCACGGAGAACGACCGGGTCGCGATCGTGACCTACGCCGGCAACGCCGGGCTCGTCCTTCCCTCCACCAGCGGCGACCAGAAACAAAAAATCCGGGCCGCGATCGACGCCCTCGAGGCCGGTGGCTCGACGCACGGCAGCGCCGGCATCAACCTCGCCTACGAGCAGGCCGCGGAGCGGTTCATTCCGGGGGGGGCCAACCGCGTCATCCTCTGCACCGACGGTGATCTGAACGTGGGCGTCACCAGCGACGAGGCCCTCGTCGAGCTGATCGCCCGGAAGGCGAAGGGAGGCACGTTCCTCACCGTGCTCGGGTTCGGCGAGGGGAACCTCCAGGACGAGAAGATGGAGAAGCTCGCCGACAACGGCAACGGCATCTACGCCTACATCGACGGCGTCCGTGAGGCGCGGAAGGTGCTCGTCGAGCAGCTCACGGGCTCCACGATCACGATCGCCAAGGACGTGAAGATCCAGGTGGAGTTCAACCCCGCCCAGGTCGCGTCGTACCGGCTGCTCGGCTACGAGAACCGGATCCTCGCCGCCGAGGACTTCCGCGACGACAAGAAGGACGCCGGCGAGATCGGTGCGGGGCATGCGGTCAGCGCGCTCTACGAGATCGTGCCGGCGGGGGCGGCGGCCGCCGAGCCCGGCCGCGGGGCCGAGCCGCTCAAGTATCAGCCGGCCCCCGCCCCGGCGGCCCCGGCGCCCAAGCCCGCGCTCGATGGGCCCGCGGGCCGCGAGCTGCTCACGGTGAAGCTCCGGGCCAAGCGGCCGGACGGAGACACGAGCCGCCTCACGGAGGTGCCGCTGGCCGAGGCGGGCGGCGGGTTCGACGCGGCCTCGGCCGACCTGCGGTTCGCGGCGGCGGTGGCGGCCTTCGGCATGATCCTCCGCGACAGCGAGCACCGGGGCACGGCCACGCTCCCGCTCGTCGCCGACATCGCCGGCGCCGCCCTGGGCGAAGACGCCGGCGGTTACCGCGCGGAGTTCCTCGACCTCGTCCGCAAGGCCGAGGCGGTGCGGTAGATCGCATCCCGGCGGACTGTAGCGACGTCGCGCTCATCCAGACGGGGTAGGCGAAGGGGGTCGGCGAACGCTCGAGGAGCCTATGGCCGCTTCGGCCATCAGCGACGAGACTTTTGCCGCCCCCGAGCCAGCGACACACTGAATCCGGATGCGCCCTAGCGTCGAGCGACGGTCAGGCGTGGTGGGCCAGCCAGCGCTCGGCGTCGAGGGCCGACATGCACCCGGTGCCGGCGGCCGAGATCGCCTGCCGGTAGTAGTCGTCGGCGACGTCGCCCGCCGCGAACACGCCCTCCACGCTCGTCTCCGTGCGGAAGTGCTTCTTCCACACGATGTACTTCTTCGGCGTGAGCTCGAGCTGCCCCGCGAGGAAGGCCGTGTTCGGCGTGTGGCCGATGGCGAGGAACACGCCCGCCACGGGCAGCGTCTCCTGGCCGCCGCCCGTCGTGCTCTCCAGCCGCACGGCCGTCACGCCCTTCGCGTCGTCGCCGAGCACCTCGGCCAGGGCCGTGTTGAAGTGAATCTGGATCTTCGGGTTGTCGACGGCCCGCTGGGCCATGATTTTGCTCGCCCGCAGGGCATCGCGGCGGTGCACGAGGTGCACCCGGCTGGCGAACTTCGAGAGGTAGGTCGCCTCCTCGACCGCCGAGTCGCCGCCGCCGACCACGACGAGCGGCTGATTGCGGAACCGCGGCAGCGCCCCGTCGCACACGGCGCAGGCGCTGACGCCCCGGTTCTTGAACTGCTCCTCGCTCGGAAGGCCCAGCCAGTTCGCGCTCGCCCCGGTGGCCACGATCACGCACTTCGCCCGCACCTCGCCCCCCTCGGCCGGGAAGAGTCGAAAGGGCCGCGTGGAGAAGTCGACCTTCGCGATGTCGTCGGTGACGATCCGCGTGCCGAAGTTCAGGGCCTGCTGCCGCATGAGTTCCATTAGTTCGGGGCCGGTCACCCCCTTGCCCTCGTGCGGGGCCATCATCATCCGCCGCTCCTTGGGGAGCGCCGAGTCGAGGAAGCCGCCGAGGTCGCCGTGGGGGAAGCCGGCGTAGTTCTCCACCTCGCTCGTGAGCGCGAGCTGTCCCAGCGGCAGCGTGCCCGCCATCCGGTTCTTCTCGGTGATCGCCCCCTCGTAGACGAGCGGCTTGAGCTGCGCCCGGGCGGCGTAGGTGGCGGCTGACCAGCCGGCCGGCCCGCTGCCGATGATGACGAGGGTTTCGTCGGAGGGGGAAGACATGGTGAGGCTCCGCGACAGGAACGAATGCCCGCTGTGGGCCGGGGCCGAAGCGGTGAACCGAAAGGGATGATGTACCCGGTCGGGCCGTGGGCGGAAACCCGTCCGCCCCTTCGCCGGGAAAAAACGGTCCCGCTTGGCGGCGGCAAACCGCTGGCGGTCGCTGGTAGACTGGCGTCGAGCGGGGACAGGACCTCTCCGCGGAGCCGCCGCATGCCCGCGTTCACCACGATCCTGTCGCTCGCGTTGCTCGCCGCCTGCGGCTGGCTGCTGGCCTCGCGCCGCCGGCTTGCAGCCGACGTCGAGCGGCTGACCGGCTTCATGGACCACGGGCCATTCCTGGCCTTCATGAAGGATGCCGACGGCCGCTACGTCCACGAAAACCGCCGGTTGGTCGAGCACATCGCCCGGATTCGTCCCGGCACGACGAGCCTGCTAGGGCGCACCGATCGCGAACTGTTTCCCAGGGCCGAGGAGCAGTCATACGTCGGCAACGACGGGCGGGTCATCGACCTTCGCCGCCCCTTGCAATTCGACGAGATCTCCGTCGATGCCGACGGCACGGTGCGCCACTGGTCTACGGTCAAGTTCCCACGGCTGGACGCGAGCGGCCGGCCGGGCATCGCCGGCATCGCCATCGACGTCACCGACGCGTGGCAGGCCCGCAGCGACGCCCGCTCGAGCGAGGACCGCTGTGCGATGGCCATCGAAGCCGGTCGGATGGGCACCTTCACCCTCGACCTCGGCACGCAGACCCTCGACACCTCGCCGCTGTTCGCCGTCCTCCACGGCCGCCCCGAAACCAAGACCCGGCTCGGCCTGGAGGAGTCGCTCGCCGAGGTGCACGCCGAGGACCGGCCGAAGATCCTCGCGGCCGTGCAGGCCGCCCTCCGCGACCGCGCCCCCAACCGCATCGCCTACCGCGTGACCGCCCCCGACGGGGCCGTCCGCTGGATCGAACTCGTGGGCCGGGTCTTCAGCGACGAGGCGGGGCGGCCGACCGTGGTGCGCGGCGTCGGTTTCGACGTCACCGAGCAGCAGTCGGCCTACGAGGAAATCGCCCGTCGCAAGCAGATGTTGCGCCGGCTCATCGACGTGCAGGAGAACGAGCGGCAGTTATTGTGCCACGAACTGCACGACGGCCTCATTCAATACGCCATCGGCGCGAAGATGCTGCTCGAATCGGCGCGGGACGAGGTCGACGACGCGCTCCGTACCGAACGCATCGACTCGGCCCTCGATTGCCTGGAGCGGGGGATCGCCGAGGGGCGGCAGGTGATCCGCGGCGTGCGTCCGGCGGTGCTCGACGACCTGGGCCTGTCCGCAGCGATCGTCGATCTCGCCGATCAGTTGGGATCCGCCGGCATCGCCGTGGAGACGACACTCGGCGCGGGGATCGACGCAGTGCCTCCGGCATTGTGCACGACGGTCTACCGGGTGGTGCAGGAGTCCCTCACCAACGTCCGCAAGTACGCCGGCACCGACCGTGCGACGCTCGCCATTCAACGCTTCCCCGCAGCGATCCACCTCGAGGTCTGCGACGCGGGCGCCGGCTTCGATCTGGATAAGGCCCGCCGCCGGGGATTCGGCCTCGTGGGCATGACCGAACGCGTCCGGCTGGCGGGCGGGACGATTGAGATCGAAACCCGGCCGAACGCCGGCTGCCGGGTGGCGGCACGCCTGCCGATCCCGGACGAAGCCGAGCCGTCCGCCGCAGGCAGCGACGCCTCCGCCGACCTGGGTGCGGCCGGCGGCTGGCGTCCGAACGCGGCCCCGTCCCCCGCGCTGCCACGGGTGGCCCGCGCATGAGCCTCCTGGCCATCCTTCTGCCGGCGGCTGCGATCCTGGCGACGGCGTACGTCACCTACGGCCGCCTCCTCGCCCGCCTGTTCCGCCTCGACCCCGCCGCGGCCACGCCCGCCGTCACGCTCCGCGACGACGTCGACTACGAGCCGATTCCACCGCAGCTCCTCCTGGGCCAGCACTTCTCGGCGATCGCGGCCGCGGGGCCGATCGTGGGGCCGATCCTCGCGGGCGTCGCCTTCGGCTGGCTGCCGGCACTGCTCTGGATCCTCGTCGGCAGCATCTTCATCGGCGGCGTCCACGATTTCTCGGCGCTCGTCGCCTCGGTCCGTCACCAGGCCCGCTCGGTTGCGGAGGTCGTCCGCGACCACATGAGCCGCCGCAGCTACGTGCTGTTCCTGGCCTTCGTCTGGATCGCGCTGGTGTACATCATCGTGGCCTTCACCGACATCACCGCGGCAAGCTTCGTGGGCCGGCAGGTGCTCGAGAACGGCGAGAGCGTGTCGGGTGGCGGGATCGCCACGTCGAGCCTGCTGTACCTCGCGTTGCCGATGATCATGGGGGCCTGCATGCGGTTCGGCCGGATGCCGCTGTGGGTGGCGACGGCGGTCTTCCTGCCGCTGGTGGGCCTGGCCATCTGGGGCGGTCAGAAGATCCCCTTCGACCTTGGCCAGGCACTCGGCACGAGCGACGCCACCGCGCAGAAGATCTGGGGGGCGTTGCTCCTGGGCTACTGTCTCGTGGCGGCCATGGTGCCGATGTGGCTTTTGCTCCAGCCGCGGGGGCACCTCGGTGGCTGCTTCCTCTACGTCGCCCTGGCCGGGGCGGCGATCGGCCTGATCGTGAGCGACCGCACGCTGGCCGGTGTGTTCGGCGGCGACGCCACGATCCGCTACCCGGCCTTCACCGGCTGGCAGGCGCAGAACGGCCAGAGCCTCGTGCCGATGCTCTTCATCACCATCGCCTGCGGCGCCTGTTCGGGATTCCACTCGCTCATCGCCTCGGGCACCACGAGCAAGCAGCTGCGGCGGGAGACCGACGCCCGTCCGATCGGCTACGGCACGATGCTCCTCGAGGCGATGGTGGCCGTGGTCAGCCTGTGCTGCGTGATGATCCTTGCCGCCGACAGCCCGCTCGTGAAACAGAAGCCGAACTTCATCTACGCCCTGGGCATGGGGCGATTCCTCGAAATTCTGGGCGTCCCGGCCACGATCGGCGTGTCGTTCGCGCTCATGGCCTTCACCACGTTCGTCTACGACACGCTCGACGTGTGCACGCGGCTGGGCCGCTACATCGTCCAGGAGCTGACCGGGATGACGGGCCGGGCCGGGGCCTGGCTGGGCACGGGCCTGACCGCGGGCGTGCCGCTCCTCTTCCTGCTGCGGCCGAATCTCGATGCGAATGGCAATCCGGTGCCCGCATGGCAGGTGTTCTGGAGCCTGTTCGGCGCCAGCAACCAGCTGCTCGCCGCGCTCACGCTCCTGGGCGTCACCGTCTGGCTGTGGCGGACCCGGCGTGCGGCCTGGGTGTGGCTGGTCACCGGCCTGCCGACGGCCTTCATGTACGTGATGAGCACCTGGGCCCTGGCCGAGATGACGCTGCCGCGGTTTCTCTCGAGCGCCGGGTTCGCCCTGCCCGCCGATCCCATCCCGTGGGCGGGGCTCGTGCTCCTCGCCCTAGCGGCCGTGATGCTCGTGGAGGCGATCCGGGCGCTCGCCGCACCGCCCGCGCCGCCGGGCCGCACCCCGGAGCCGACCGCATGGGCCGCCACCGGAGCCGCGTGAACCTGCCCACGAAGACGTGTGCCGCCTGCGGCCGTCCGTTCGCGTGGCGGAAGAAGTGGGAGCGATGCTGGGAGCAGGTGCGATACTGCAGCGACCGCTGCCGCGGGCACGGGGCGGCGCCGGGAACGGGACGTGACGTCGACCGTGGATGATCTTCAGGTCGACCCGTGGGCCGGGGCTGCCCACGCCCCATCGCCGGACGTTCGCCCCGGCCCTCCAGGCCGTGGCTCACTGCATGTCCGCTGCGCTTCGCCATCCTGGCTCCGCTTGCTTCCATAGCCCGGCTCCCGGGGCACGGGCAGCCCCTCGTACAATCCCCGCAGTGCATGGCCGGACGCATGGCCTTCAGCTGGGAGATGTATGCAATCGCTGACCCGTTCCGAGGTGCGGGAGCTCGACCGGCGGGCGATCGAGGACTTCGGCCTGCCGGGGATCGTGCTCATGGAGAACGCCGGCCGCGGGGCCGCCGAACTCCTGCACGGGCTCGCCCCACGGGCGAAGGTCGCGATCGTGTGCGGCAAGGGCAACAATGCCGGCGACGGGTTCGTGATCGCCCGCCACCTGGAGAACCTCGGCCACGCTGTGCGATTACTCCTGGCCTGCGATCCGGCCGAGCTGCGGGGCGATGCGGCGATCGCCTGGGGCGTGGCGGAGAAGGCGGGTATTCCGGCGACGGCACTGGTGTCCGCCACGCCCGCGGAGTGGGAGCGGGCGTTCGAGGGTGCCGACTGGATCGTCGATGCGCTGCTCGGCACGGGGGTGACGGGCGAACCGCGCGGCGCGATTGCCGTGGCCATCGAGGCCGTGAACGCCGCGGCCCGTGGTGGGGCGAAGGTGTTCGCGGTCGACCTGCCGTCGGGGCTCGACTGCGACACGGGGCAACCGCTCGGGCCGTGCGTGCGGGCCGACGTGACCGCGACCTTCGTGGCCCGCAAGGTCGGCTTCGACGCGGCGGCCGCGGCGCCGCTGCTCGGAGCCGTCCACGTCGTGGGCATCGGCGCGCCGCGGGCGCTGCTGGACAGGATCGAAACCGGCTCCCGAACCTGATGCGAGGTGGACGATGCTCGACTCGTTGCTCGACGCCCAGCGGCTCCTGATTCGACAGGTCAAGGAGTGGTCGGAGATCCTCATCGGCTACGAAGCCCGCAACCGCTACGAGGTGCAGGATGAGACCGGCCGCGTGGTGGCCCGCGTGGCCGAGGAGGGATCGGGCCTGGGCCGCTGGCTCGGCCGGCAGTTTCTCGGTGCGGCCCGCCGGGCCACGCTCCACGTGCTCGATGGCGGGGGTGGCGAAATTGCCAGGATGGAGAAACCGTTTCGCTGGTACTTCCAGGAGGTCGTTCTTTGGGAAAACGGCCTGCCTGTGGGAAAGGTGGTCCGCCGCTTCAGCCTGTTCGTCGATCGGTTCGTGATCCTCGCACCGGACGGTCGTGAACTCGTCTTCATCGAGCGCGGCTTCTGGGACCACTTCCGGTTTCGTGGCACGTTCCGGGTGACGCGGGACGACCTGGAGGTGGCGAGGATCCGCAAGGAGTGGCGCGGGATCCTGGCCGAGGCGTTCACCGACGCCGACCTGTTCGGCATCGAGTTCGTCATGCCCGCCATCCCGCCGGCGGTGAAGAAGCTGCTGTTCGCGGCGACGTTCCTCGTCGACTTCACCTGCTTCGAGAACAATCAGCGCCGCGGAATCGGCATCAGCATCGGCACCGATTTCGGCTGACTGGCCTCGTTGCCGTCGGCACTCGGCCCGCGGCAACCGCGGCAGCCCACCGAGGCCCGAAAAAAGGGCCTCTATCACTGCCGGCGCCCCGTCCTTTCGTCCGTGGCGGCACGCCGTCAATCGGCCTAGGGTTGAGGTGGCTCCCGACCCGGGCCGGCGGCCGATCCCGGCGCGGCGGCTCGCGTGGGTCAGGCACGGGCAACCGAGGAGCATCGCGAACGTGAGCCGGGCATCGACAACGTGGCGCGGGCTGCTGCTCCTGGCCTGCCTGTCGGCGGCGGGGCGTGGCGCGGACGGACCACCTTCGTCCGGCCCCGCCGCCGCCTACAAGGAGACGATCCAACCGCTCCTCAAAGCCCGGTGCGTGCGTTGTCACGGTCCCAACGAGCCCGAGGGGGGCCTCGACCTGAGCCGGGCAGCGACGCTGCTCCGTGGAGGTGACAGCGGGCCCATCCTCGCCGCCACCACGGCGGAGAGCCTGTTGTGGCGGCGGGTGCGGGACGGTGAGATGCCCCCCGACCGGCCGCTGGAGGCCGCGGAGCAGGAGGTGATCCGGGGGTGGATCTCGGCCGGCGCGCCGGGGCTCGCGGCGGCAGCCGCGGCCGGCGGCGGCCACTGGGCCTTCGCCCCGCTGCGCATGCCCGCCGTGCCAGAGGTTCCGGCGGCGGAGGCCAGCCCACCGGCCTCCGTGCGCACCACCGTCGACGCCCACCTGCAGGCTGCGCTCGCCGCGCGACGGCTCACGTTCGCCCCGGATGCCGATCGGGCCACGCTCGCCCGACGGGCGGCGTTCGTGCTCACCGGACTGCCGCCCACGCCGGAAGAGGTGGCGGCGTTCGTGGCCGATCCGGCACCGGACGCCTACGAGCGACTCGTCGACCGCCTCCTCGCGTCGCCTCGATTCGGCGAGCACTGGGGCAAGCACTGGCTCGATGTCGCCGGCTACGCCGACACCAACGGCTACTTCGGCAAGGAGAGCGAACGGGCCCATGCCTGGCGGTATCGCGACTACGTGGTGGCCTCGATCAACGCCGACAAGCCGTTCGACCGCTTCATCCGCGAGCAACTCGCCGGCGACGAACTGGCGGCCGTTGAGCGGGACTCCACCGTCACGCCGGAACAGCGCGAACTGCTCGTGGCCACGCATTTTCTCCGCAACGGCCCCGATGGCACCGACGACAGCGCCCCCAGCCCCGAAGCGCAGCGGATCGACCGTTACGCGGCCCTCGAGGCGGTCGAGCAGATCGTCTACACCTCGCTGCTCGGGTTGACGATCAAGTGCGCACGGTGCCACGACCACAAGTTCGAGCCGCTGACGCAGCGGGAGTACTACGAGGCCCAGTCCATCCTCTATCCGGCGTTCAACCCGGAGCGGTGGGTCAAGCCGCGGGAGCGCGTGATCCAGGCCGCCACCCGCGACGAACGAACGGCCTGGGAGTCCGAACGGGGCGGCATCCAAGCCCGGCTGGCGGACGTGCGGGCTGAGCATCGTTCGTGGGTGGCCCGCCATCGTCGCCGCGGCGACGAGATGTTTCGCGACGCTGGTGCGGTGTCGGACGCCACCTGGACGGTCGCGCCGGCCGATGCGCCGCCGGTGCGGCGCGACGGCGTCGGCCTGCTCCTCGATGCCGCAGGCGAGTCGTGGCTGGCGACGCCACCGCTGGAGTGGATTCATCCCGAGGTGGGCGGCGCGGTGGACGTGACGTTCGACCTGCTCTCCGCACCGGGAGACGGCCCGGATGCCGCCACGTTGGGCTACGTTCTGGCCGCGCGGGACGTCCGCGGCTGCGAGCCCGGGCCCACGGGCCGCGGAAACATCGTCGTCGAGGGGCGGTCGAAGGGCGGGTCGCGGGTGGGCCGGCTGCGGAACGCGGTCGCCCCGCAGGAACGTCGCGAACCACTCGGTGACCTCGGCGGCACCTCCCACCGGGCGGGGGGCACGTACGGCGTGCGCGTCACGAACCTCGGAGCCGCGAAGTGCCGACTCGAGCACCTCGTCGATCACGCGGTCGACGGCCAGCCGCTGGTGCTCGACCATGCCGACCTGCCGTCGGCGCCGTTCGCGCTCCTCCGCGGGCCGGGCCGCCGCTTCGTGGTGGCCAACGTGCTCGTGGAACGGCACGAGCCGCCGCCGGTCTACCGCGGCGAGTTGCTGTTCGTCGACGACGGCACGCGACCGGTGTCGGACTCGTGGAGCGAGGCGGCACCCGGTGACCCGCCCCCCGACCTGGCCGTGCTCCTCGCCGACGCCGTGCCCAACAGGCACTGTGCCGATCGCCGGGGAACGCGGCTGCGGATCGTGTCCGGAATGAGCGGCGAGAGTTGGCTGTGCACGAAGCGGCGGTTCGACTGGACGCCCGACGCGGTGGGGCGGTCGATCCAGGTGTCCTTCCGGCTGGTGGACGACGCGATCGACCTGCCCGGGGCCGGCGGCAGGAGCCGGCGGGCCGACCAGGTGGGATATCACCTGGGGGCCGGCACCTTCGCGGGTCGGCGGCCCGAGGTGCCGGGCAGCCTGCTCGTGGCCGGCGGGGCGGAGCGGCCGACCCGGGTTTCGCCCGGCTTCCCCGGCGGCGCGACGGCGGTGTCGCTCGGCGGGCAGCGGCTCGTTCCGGGCAGGCGGTACGGCGTCCGGGTGACGAACGTCGGCGGCGGCGTGTACCGACTGGTCCATCTCGTCGACGACGTGCCGGATGGCGCACCGCTCGAACTCGCGGCCGCCGACCTGCCCGATGGGGCCTTCGCCTTCGCGTACGGCGCCGGCGGCTCGTTCGTGGTCGAGGACGTGATCGTGGCCGCGGGCGATCTTGCACCGGGCGACGATCCCGGGGCCGTCGAGCGCGACCACCTGTTCGCGCGGAAGGCCGGGGAGCATCGCGTGCTCACGGCCGACCTCGAACGGCGCCTGGCCACGCCCCCCGGGATCGAGGTCGCGTGGGTGAGCGACGGCTCGGCGCAGCCGCCGCGGGTATTTCTCCTGCGGCGCGGCCTGTATGGCGACCACGGCGAGGAGGTCGCGCCCGCGGGCCTGGCGGTGCTGAGTGATCCAGACAACCCGTTCCAGGTCGTGCCGCCCGCGGACGGCACGTCGACGGGCCGGCGGCTGGCGCTGGCCGAGTGGATGCTCAGGCCCGGGTCGCGACCGATGGCGCTGGTGGCCCGGGTCCGGGCCAACTGGGTCTGGCTGCACTGCTTCGGCGTCGGCCTGACGACGTCGGCGGAGAACTTCGGCCTGAGCGGGGTGGAGCCATCGCATCCGGCACTGCTGGAGTTCCTCGCGGCTGAACTGGTGCGATCGGGCTGGAGCCTCAAGCATGTGCTGCGGCTGGTGGTCCGATCGACGGCTTTCCGGCAGGCGAGCGATCCGCACCCGGCGGGGCTGGCTGCGGACCCCGGCAACCGCCTCCTATGGCGGTTCCCGCTGCAGCGGCTCGACGCGGAGTCGATCCGTGACGCGATGCTGGCCGTCGGCGGTGATCTCGACGACTCGATCGGTGGTCCGCCCGTGCCGCTCGAGGGCATGGACGGCCACGGAGCCACGGGCGAGGTGGAGCCCCGCACGGCGTCGGGTGCGCAGCGGCGGACGCTCTACGTGCAGCGGCGGAGGAACGTGCTCCCGACCTTCCTCCAGGTGTTCGACCTTCCCGGGATCACGGCCACGTGCACCGACCGGCCCTCCTCGACGGTGCCCCTGCAGTCGCTCGCCCAGCTCAATTCGCGGTTCGCCAGGGAACGCGCCGCGGCCCTGGCCGACAGGCTGCTCGGCGCGGCCGGCGACGACGAGGGCCGCGTCCGGCTGGCATTCACCCTGTGCACCGGACGCGAGCCGTGCCCTGCCGAGCGATCCGCCGCGGTGGCGTTTCTCGGCGAACAGCGGGAGATCCATGCCCCTGCGGCCGACGCCCCGCGGCGGGCGCTGGTCGACCTGTGCCAGATCATGTTCGCCAGCAACGCCTTCCTGTACATCGACTAGGGCCATCGCCATGAGACATCCCACCCGTGAGCTGAACATCGACGCGGCGGTCCGCGACCGATTGCACCGCCGCACCTTCCTCGGACGGTCGGCCATGGGCATCACAGGCCTGTTGGCCGCCGCCGACCTGCTGCGCTCGGAGCAGGCCGTGGCGACGGCTGCGACGGCCGGCACCATTCAGCCGACCCCGCGTGCGACCCGCGTGATCTGCCTGTTCCAGAACGGCGGGCCGAGCCAGATGGACCTCTTCGACCCGAAGCCCGAGCTCAATCGGCTTCACGGACAGAAGTACACGGGGCCGTCCAAGGTGGACGCGATCATGAACCGCCCGGGGGCGATCCTGGGCTCGCCATTCAGTTTCCGCAGGCACGGCGAGTCGGGCATCGAACTCTCCGAGTGCCTGCCGCACACCGCGACCATCGCCGACGAGATCACCCTCGTGCGGTCGATGCAGGCCGACACGCCGTGCCACGAGGCGGCCCTGCGGCTCTGGGGAGGCGGAAGCTCGATCGTGCTTGGGCGGCCGACCGTCGGATCGTGGGTCGAGTATGGACTCGGCTCGCTCAACGACAACCTGCCCGCGTACGTCGTGCTGCCGGACCCCGATGGGCCGCCGGTGTGGGGTGCGAACAACTGGACGAACGGCTGGCTGCCGGCCCGCTACCAGGGCACGGTGTTCCGTGCCGAGGGGCCCGCAGTGCTCAACCTGCGGACCCCGGCCGACCTCCCGGCGGCGGCCCGCGAAAACCAGTTGCGGCACCTGTCGGCGTTCAACCGCCGGCACCTCGAGCGGTTCCCCGACAACACGGACCTTGCGGCTCGGATCGCGAACTTCGAGATGGCCGCCCGCATGCAGGCCAGCGCCCCGGAGGCGACGGATCTCGGGCAGGAGACCGCGGCCACGCGGGCCCGGTACGGGCTCGATCATCCGGCGACGGCGAGCTACGGCCGCCGCGTGCTCATGGCGCGGCGGCTGATCGAGCGCGGCGTGCGGTACGTCAGCGTCTACCTCGCCGGCCAGCCCTGGGACACGCACTCCAAGAACTCCGCCGAGACGAAACGGGTTTCCGGCATGGTGGACCAGGCGTCGGCGGCGCTCGTCGCCGACCTCAAGGAGCGTGGACTGCTCGACACGACGATCGTGCTGTGGATGGGAGAGTTCGGGCGTACGTTCCTCTCGGAGGGAGCGGATGGACGGGATCACAGTCGCTGGGGCTTTTCGATCTGGATGGCCGGCGGGGGTTTCAAACGCGGCTACGTGCACGGTGCGACGGACGAGTTCGGCAACCAGGCGATCGACGGGATCGTGCGATTCCACGACCTCCATGCCACCCTGCTCCACCTGCTGGGCATCGACCACACGCGGCTGACCGTCGAGCACGACGGCAGGCTCGAGAGCCTCACCGACCACGAGGTCACGAAGGCCCGGGTCGTCCCGGAACTCATCGCGTAGCCGGCGGTCAGCGGCCCCCGCCGCCGAGTTCGCGCTCCAGGAACGTCCAGCCCAGGGCGTCCATGAAGGCCCGCTGCCGGTTGTCGGCGGCCCCACCGTGGCCCCCCTCGATGTTCTCGTAGGAGAGGACGTTCTTGCCCAGGCTCTCGAGGAGCGCCGTCATCTTGCGGGCATGGGCGGGGTGGACGCGGTCGTCGCGGGTGGAGGTCGTGATCAGGATCGGCGGATACGCGCGGTCCCGCAGGACGTTGTGGTAGGGCGAGAAGCCGCGGATGAAGGCCCACTCGTCGGGCTTGTCGGGGTCGCCGTACTCGCCCATCCAGCTCGCGCCGGCGAGCAGCTTGTTGAACCGCCGCATGTCGAGCAGCGGCACCTGGCAGACGACCGCGCCGAAGAGATCCGGCCGCATCGCGTACATGTTGCCCACGAGCAGGCCGCCGTTGCTGCCCCCCTTGATGCCGAGGTGGGCCGGCGACGTCACCTTGCGGGCGATCAGATCCTCGGCGACCGCGGCAAAATCCTCGTACGCACGGGGCCGCTTCTCCTTGAGGGCCGCCTGGTGCCAGGCCGGGCCGAACTCGCCGCCGCCGCGGATGTTGGCGATCACGAGCACGTGCCCCTTCTCCACCCAGGCCGCGCCCGACACCGGGTCGTAGCCGGGCACGAGCGGGATCTCGAAGCCGCCATAGCCGTAGAGCAGCGTGGGTGTCGAGCCGTCGGCCGGCAGGAGCGTGCGGCCGATCTGGAAGTAGGGGATCCGCGTGCCGTCCTGCGACACGGCTTCGTGCTGCTCCACCCGCAGACCATTGGTCTCGAAGAACGTGGGCGACGCCTTGAGCCGCTCGGGCTCGCGGCCGTCACCGGCGGTCCCGAGCGCGAGCGTCGAGGGCGTCAGCGGGCTCGACGTGATGAGCAGGTAGTCGTCGCTCTCGATCTCGTCAACGGGCGAGACGCTCGCCGTGCCCGCCTCCGGCACGCCGGGCAGCGGCTCCCGCCGCCACGCCCCGTCCCGAAAGGTGAGCGCCTCGATCCGGGCGCGGACATTGTCGAGGGTCGTGAGCAGGATCCGGCTCCGGGTGCCGGCGTAGGCGACGAGCGACGTGCGGGGCGTCGGTGCGAAGAGCACGTGGAACCGACGGTCGCCAGCGAGGAACTTCTCGAAGTCGGCCGCCAGCAGGGCCCCGGCCGGGTGGGTCGTGCCGCCCACGGTCCACGGTGACCGCAATTCGACGAGCAGCCACTCGCGGTGGACGGAGGCGTTGGCGTCGTCGGGCTTGTCGATCTTTACGAGCTTGCCGTCGCGCCACAGGAAGAGCTCATTGGTCCAGAACGTGATCTGCCGAGAGACGAAGTCGCGCTCGAAGCCGGGCGTGGGATCGCGGTAGGCGCCGACCGCCATGTCTTCCGTTTGGCCCTCGTAGACGAGAGGGGCGGCGGCGAGGTCGGTGCCGCGGTCCCACGTGCGGACCGTCCGCGGGTAGCCCGATGTCGTCAGGCTGCCGGGACCGAAGTCCGTGGCCACGAAGAGGCTGTCGCGGCCCCGCCAGGCGACGCGGCTCTTGGCCTCGGGGAGCGCGAAGCCCCCGGACACGAAGGCCTTGGTCGCGAGGTCGAACTCACGAACCACGTCGGCGTCGGCACCGCCCCGGGACAGCGACACGAGACACAGCCGGTCCTCCGGCTCGAGCACGGTCGCTCCGTGCCACACCCAGTTCTCCCCCTCGGCCTTCGCCAGGGCGTCGATATCGAGCACCGTCTCCCAGGCCGGTTGCGGCTTGCGGTATTCGTCGAGGGTCGTCCGCCGCCAGACGCCCTTCGGGTTCGCGGCGTCGCGCCAGAAGTTGTAGTAGCGATCGCCGATCTTCGTGACGAACGGGATTTTTTCCTTCGAGTCGAGGATCGAGAGGATGCGAGATTCCAATTTCTTGAAGTCGGGCGACTCCCCGAGCGCCGCCACGCAGCGGGCATTCCGCTCCTTGACCCACGCCAACGGCTTCTCTCCCGCCACCTCCTCCAGCCAGAGATGCGGATCGACGGGGTCACTCGGCTCGGCGGCGAACGTGGGGGCGGACATGGAAAGTAGGATCAGAAAGGTGCGGGCTGTCAGCGTGTAAAACCTGGCGGGAGGCATGGTTGGTAAAGTCCGGTGGGTTGCAATCCTGCCGCCCCAGATGCTGACCGCCGGAATCGGGGGAAGTCGAGCCGAGTTGGCGTATCCTCGCCTCCGAAGGCGAGGCTTTCACCGTTCCGGCGGCAATGCGGGTGGCGTCGACCCTTTCCAGCCCCGCGGCCTCATCCGCGCACCTGCCCCGACCCGGTGACGACGTACTTGTAGGTAGTGAGTTCCTTGATGCCGCAGGGTCCGCGGGCGTGGAGCTTGTCGGTGGAGATGCCGATCTCCGCCCCCAGCCCCATTTCGCCGCCGTCGTTGAACCGCGTGCTCGCGTTCACCATCACCACGGCCGTGTCGACCCGGGCGGCGAACCGCTCCGCGGCGGCCGGGTCGGACGTCACGATGGCGTCGGTGTGCCGGGAGCCGTGGCGGTTGACGTGGTCGATGGCAGCGTCGAGGGAGTCGACGACGGCCACCGAGATCTTGGGGCCGAGGTATTCGGTGGCCCAGTCGGCCTCGGTGGCGGCGCCGGCCCCGGGCACGAGCCGCCGCGTGGCGTCGTCGCCCACGATCTCCACGCCGCGCTCCGCGAGGGCCCGGCCGATCACCGGCAGAAACGTGTCCGCGACGGCCCGATGCACGAGCAGTGACTCGGCGGCGTTGCAGACCCCCATCCGCTGGCACTTGGCGTTGACGGTCACCCGCTCGGCCATGGCCAGGTCGGCCGCCCGGTCGACGTACACGTGGCAGTTGCCGGAGAAGTGCTTCATGACCGGCATTCGCGCCTCGGCACAGACGCGGCGGATGAGGGCCTCGCCGCCGCGGGGGATGGCAATGTCGAGGAGATCGTCCATCCGCAGGAACTCACCCACGGCCTCGCGGTCGGCCGTGTCGACGAGTTGGACGCAGTCGACTGGCAGGCCCTGTTCGGC
This sequence comes from Pirellulales bacterium, assembly GCA_044238145.1. Lineage (GTDB taxonomy): Bacteria > Planctomycetota > Planctomycetia > Pirellulales > UBA1268 > QWPN01. Next base: position 83,715 of record JBIIDT010000002.1, read on the forward strand.
GATCGCCGCCCGCATGCTCTCCACGATCCGCCGGCTCGAGTGGGCCGCCTCCTTGCCGCCGCGGAGGATGATGGCGTTGCCGGCTGCGAGGGCCACCGCCGCGGCGTCGGCGGTGACGTTCGGCCGCGACTCGTAGATGAAGAACACCACGCCCAACGGCACACGGACCTTCTTCACGACCAGCCCGTTGGGGCGGACCGACTCCTCGATCAGTTCGCCCACCGGGTCGGGCAGCGCGGCCACGGCCTCCACGCCGGCGGCAATGCCCTCGACGCGCTTGGAGTCGAGCAGCAGCCGGTCGATCGCAGCCGGCGACAGGCCGTAGCCGGGGGCGGCGGCGACGTCGAGCCGGTTGGCGTCCAGGATCGCGTCGACGTCGGCACGGATCCGGGCGGCCGCGGCCCGCAGGCAGGCCGCCTTGCGACTGCCCGGAACGGCGGCCAGGTCGATGGCGGCGCGGCGGGCCCGCTCGGCGATGCCGCGGCAGTGGGCGTGAAGATCGGTGCGGGGAGCGGTCGGGGCGGTGGCCATCGGATATCGGATGCGGGTGAAGGGATCCGCGAGTATCCTACCAGCCGCGTCCACGTTCCCCCGAGGAGACCTCCATGACCAGCCGCCTGATCGACCGCCGCACGTTTCTCGCCGCCGGGGCCGCCGCAACCGCGCTGGCCGCCGGTGCCGGCCGGCAGGCCGCCGCCGCCTTGGCCGCCCGGCCCGCGATCGGGATCCAGACCTATTCTCTGCGCGGATACAAGGTGGACGAGGCCCTGCGGCACGCCAAGGACCTCGGCTTCAGCCACGTCGAGGTGTATTCGGGGATGTTCCCCATCACGGACGATGCGGCCGCGATCGCGGCACAGCGCAAGAGCGTCGCCGACCTCGGACTGACGATCTCGGCGCACGGCATCAATCGGTTCACCAAGGATGCGGCCGCGAACCGGAAGACGTTCGCCTACGCCAAGGCACTCGGCGTGCCGATCCTCGGCGCCGACCCCGATCCCGACTCGTTCGACAGCCTCGACGACCTCGTCAAGGAGTTCGACATCAAGATCGCGATCCACAACCACGGACCGACGCACCGCTACAACAAGGTCGTCGACGTGCTGCAGGCGATCGCGAACCGCGACGATCGCATCGGCGCCTGCGCCGACCTGGGGCACTTCATCCGCTCCGGCGAGAAGCCGGTGGACGTGATCCGGGCCTTCAAGGGCCGGCTCTACGGGGTCCACCTCAAGGACTTCGCCGAGATGCAGGACAAGACGAAGGGCGTGATTCTCGGGAAGGGCCACATCGACGTGCCGGCCACGTTCGCCGCCTTGGCGCAGGTCGGTTTCCCCGCCGACGGCGCGCTGTCGATCGAGTACGAGGAGAACAAGGACAACCCGTTGGCCGACATCCGCGAGTGCCTCCGCGTCGCCCGCGAAGCCGCCGCCAAGGCCTGATTCATCAATTCCCTGTCAGTAAAAAAGCTCGCCCTTTGTCTCCAAGCCGCTGGGGGAGGCGAGCGGGTCGGCGTGAGGATGCGGAGCGTGCCGGCGCTTCGCCGCAGCGACGCAACTCATGCCGCCCGCGACCCGCTTGCTCGCGACCGGCTTTTCACTCAGCCCAGGGCGAGCGCCGCGCGCACGATCCCGACGGCATGCACGCGGACGACCTGGATCCCCGCAGCAGCCAGTCGGCAGGCGGCGCCGGCCGTGCCGGCGTCGCGTTCGGCCTCGGTGGCCGGCCGGCCGAGGGCCCGCTCGATCGCCTTGCCGATGAATCCCTTGCGGGAGTGGCCCACGAGGATCGGCACGCCCAGGTCGAGGAACCGGCCGGCCTCGGCGAGCAGCGTGAGGTTGTGCTCGTGGGTTTTGCCGAAGCCGATGCCTGGGTCGAGGCAGATTCGTTCGAGCGGTATGCCGGCCGCCACGAGCACGTCGCGGCGGCGGCGGAGATAGTCGTGGATCTCGGCCGCGACGTCGTCGTAGCGGGGGGCGACCTGCATCGTCTGCGGCGTGCCCTGCATGTGCATGGCGCATACGCCCGCGGCGTGCTCGCGGACGACGCGAACCATGTCGGGATCGCCCTCGAGACCCGTGACGTCGTTGACGATCTCGGCGCCCGCCTCGAGCGCCCGGGCCGCGACGACGGCCTTCGAGGTGTCGATCGAGACGGGTACGCCGGCCTCCCGGGCGAGGCGGCGGACGACTTCGCCCACCCGCCGCCATTCCTCGGCCGCGTCCACGGGCTCTGAAAACGGCCGCGTGCTCTCGCCGCCGACGTCGAGGATGTCGGCCCCGTCGGCGACGAGCGCGAGACCGTGGGCTACGGCCGCCCCGACGTCGGCGTGCCGGCCGCCGTCGGAGAAGCTGTCGGGCGTGACGTTGACGATCCCCATCACGAGCGGCCGCCGCAGCGAGCCGCCGGGGCCCGGCAATTCCAATCGCCGTGTCCGCAGTTGCCAGTAGGTGGGGAGAGCCGCTCGCTCCATGCCCCGATCCTACCACCACCCCCCAAGCCCTGGAGCGAGCCGGGGCGTAGGTCACCACTCTGAACGAGGAAGGCGAGCGGGTCGGCGTGAGGATCGCGAGCGTGCCGGCGCTTCGCCGCAGCGAGCGAACTCATGCCGCCCGCTCGCCGGCACCCCGTGCAAAACCCCGCCCCGGCGAGCGGCGCGCGCTCCTACCAGGGCTCCTCCATGAGCCCCACGATCTGCTGCGCCATCTTCACGATCGCCTCCTGCTGCGTGCTGGCGACCGAGCGGCCGAACTCCGGCACGAGGGCCGCGGCCTGGCCCACGTCCACCGTCGCCGCCGGCAGTGGCACCTCGCCCGCGGTGATCACCGCGCCGCCACGGTCGGCCCAGGTGATGAGCGCCTGGTAGTTCATCTCCACCATTCGCGACTGGTCGGTGGGGCTCTCGACCACCATCCGCTTGGTGTCGGCGACGATGCGGCCGGTGAGGACGCTGTCGGCCCCCTCGGCCGAGCCAACCACCTTGAAGGGCGTCCGCTTCTCGATCTCCTTGCAGACGGCCTCCGTGAGTCGCTCGCCGACGTCGATCGCCGGCGTGGTACGGAAGCTGTCGCACTGGAAGACCGGCACGTAGATCGTGCGGACGTTCGTCGCGTAGAGCGTGTTGTTGCCGAACCGGTAGCCGGCGCAGCCGACGCACCAGGCCACGGCGAGCAGCGGCCAGCAGCGTCTCCACAGGGGGCGCGGATCCATCCGGCGGTGCCTCGGTCGGGGGGCGGATGTCAGCGGAGCGGCGGCGCGATGCCCGAGGGGTCCTCGCGGGCGATCATGGCGTCGGCCTCGGCCATGGCGTCGAGTTCCGCCTCCTTGAGCGAGTCGGGATTGAGCACGCGGGTGAGCAGCGGGAACGGGTCGTCCGACACGTCGTCCAGGTTCTTGATGGCGGCGAACTTCTTTCGCGACTCCTGGGCGAGCATGGTGTCGGGATAGTCGCGGGCGATGAGCGCGTAGTAGATCCGGGCCGACGTGTAGTGCTTCCCCTTGGCGTAGAACTCGGCACGCTTCCAGTGCCGCAGGGCCTGCTGGGCGGCGATCTCCGCCCGGGTCTTCAGCACCCGCTCCTGGTCCGTCACCGAGAGTTGGTCGGGGAACTGCACGACCACCTGGTCGGCCAGCACCTCGGCCTCGCCGAGGATGCCCCCCTCGTAAGCCGGCCCCTGGTAGGCCCGCAGCTTCGCCTGCAGCCCGAGGAGGTGGGCCTGGAGGAGAAAGTCGCTGTCGGGATACTCGCTGCGGAGCAGGCCGTAGAAGTAGTCGGCATCGAGCCACTGCCGGTCGAGGAAGTGGGCGTTGGCCTGGGCCATGACGCTGTCGTCGGCCAGCGGGCCCCGCGGATCGTTGATTCGCACGTGATCGAAGGCCTTCATGGCCCGGCCGCGGGTGTCGAACAGCGGTCGACTGCGGTCGAGCACGTTGGGCACGATCGTCCAGTAGCGGTTCTTCTCGTCGAGGGCGATCCAGTACTGCGCGATCACGAATTGCCGCTGGGCGATCCGGTCGAGGTGCTTGGTGTTGGCGTACTTCTTGACGAGCTCGTCGTACTGGTCCTCGGCTTTCGGGTACTGGTCGGTGAAGAACCAGCACTCCGCGAGCTGCCACATGGCGTCCTCCTCGACGACCGAGTCGGGCCACCGGTCGATCGCCCGCTTGTACTTGGGGATCGCCTCGCGATATTTGCCGTCGCGGAACAGCGCGTCGGCCTCGGCGAGCGCCGCCCGGGCCACCGTCTCGCTCGGGCCGCGGCCCACGGCCTTCTTCCACCGCTTCTGGACGTTCTCCCCCTTGAAGTAGTCCCAGCCAAGGTCCTGCTCGGCCGGGCCTCGCTCCGAGGAGATCACGCCGGACTCGGCCGCGCCGTCGGGCGGCGGGGTCTTGGCCCATGGCCAGGTCGGCGTCTTCATGGTCGCGCATCCCGTGGCGGCCAGCGCGCAGGCGGCCGCCAGCGCCCGCCAGGGGCGAGAGGCGGCGGCGGCATGGCGGCGGCGGATCATTCGCTGCGGGTCCGGCGGGTCGTCGGGCGGGGCTGGAGGAGGCGGGCCACCCGCGTCGGGCGGCCGAGCAGGTGGGCCAGGTAGGTGGTCATGATGCCGCGCACCTCCCCTTCGACGGCCGCCGGCAGTTGGAGGTCGCGCCAGGTGTCGCCGCCGCCAGCGAGCAGTCGCAGGGCGGCGATCGCGTCGGGCGAGACGGAGACGACGGCCCGCTTCCCGGTCCGGCAACGGCCGCACAGGCAGCCGCCGGCGAGCATCCCGAAGAACGTGCGGCCCGTGCCGGGCAGCGGCCGTTGGCACTCCGCGCAGGCCAGCAGCGCCGGCGCGTGGCCGGTGAGCCCGAGGAAGGTGAGTTCCGTGGCCACCAGCAGGGCGGCGATGTGTGCGGCCGGCTCATCGAGTCCTGACAATTCCCGGAGGGTGGCGTGCGCGCGGTCGAACAGTTCCGGCTGCGGGTCGACGTCGGCGGTGAGCGCGTCGAGCAACTCGGCGACGTGCATGCCGCCGAGAAACGCCCTGTAGCTGCCGCCGACCCGGAACCGGTTCTCCAGGCAGGCCTCGGTGAGCAGGTCGAGGCCGCCCGAGGACTTGCGGAGGACGAGTACCTGACAGGAGGAAAGCAGGTCAAGGGCGCCGTCGAACCCGCTTTTCGGCCGCCACGCCCCCTTTGCCAGAGCCCGCACCTTGCCGAACTCACGGCAATACAGGGTGACCACGCTGCTGGTCTCGCCGAACGGCACCGTGCGGATGACGATCGCGCGGGTCTTTTCAGCGGTCATGGCGGCGCGGGCTCCCGAGCCGTTCGACCCGCACCAGGTCGATGCGGCGACGGGTCGCGGCCAGCACCTCGAGCCGGGCGTCGTGGGACTCGATCGTCTCGCCCACCTCGGGGATGCGGCCGAACTGATGGAACACGAAGCCGCCGATCGTGTCGAAATCCTCCTCGTCGGGCAAGGCCAGGCCCAGCCGGTCGTTGACCGTGGCGACGCGCACCGTCGCCAGCGCCTCGCAGGCGTCGCCCGAGAGCATGCGGACTCCGTCCGTGAACGCCTCGTCGTGCTCGTCGGCGATCTCGCCGACGATCTCCTCGAGGGCGTCCTCGATCGTCACCAGGCCGCTCACGCCCCCGAACTCGTCGGTCACGACCGCGAGATGGGTGCGGCCGCGCTGGAACTCGCGGAGCAGTTTCTGCACGCTCATCGACTCGGGCACGAACCACGGCGGCCGGAGGAGCGGCCGGATGGCGTGCGGGCCGTCCGCCGCGGCACCCGCCAACCGCGAGAGCACGTCGCGGATGTGCAGCACGCCCACGATGTCGTCGGGCGACCGTTCCCAGACCGGCAGCCGGGTGTGGCCGCTCTCGGCGGCGAGACGGATCGCCTCCTCCCACGGCACGGAGACGGGAATCGACACCATCCGGGTGCGGGGCGTCATGATCGCCGCCACCCGGACGCCGTCGAGGGCGATCACGCCGCGGATCATGTCGCGGGCGGCACCCTGCAGGCTGCCCTCGCGGTGGGCCTCGTCGACGACCAGTCGCAGTTCCTCGTGGGGCCGGTCGGCTTCGGCGGCGGTGCCGCGGCGGCCGGCGACGCGGCCCAGCACCGCGGCGGCTCGGCCGAGATGGTGGACGACCGGACCGATGAGGCCGACGACCGGCCGCCAGACGGTCCACGTGGCGACGACGATCCACGGTCCCGCGAATCGCACGAGCAACAGCGGCAGCACCACGAGCAGGAGCCAGGAGAGCAGGATCCACCCCGCCACGGCGGAGGCCTCGACCGCCGGTGACCGGCCGGCGGACACCAGCCCCCCGAAGGCCAGGAGCGTGGCCGCCACGGCCGAGCAGACCACGACCGTCGCCGCCACGAAGGCGATCACCTCGCTGGCCGCGACGATCTCGTCGTACCGCTGGGGCTTGCCGCGGCGGCGGCAGAGATCCTGGATCACCTGCCGGCGGGCGCCGCGGACGGCCCGCGCCTGCACGGCGGCCAGGCTCGCCACGCAGAGCAGGGCCACCCCCGACTCGAGGCCGACGTTCTGTGGCAGGCTCATCGTCCGCTCCTGCGGGCCGGCGGCGGCGTCGGCAGGCCGGCCGCGCGGAGGAGCACCCGCTCGCGGGCCCGCATGGCCCGCCGGTCGGCAGGGGCGTGGTCGTCGTAGCCGGCGAGGTGCAGCAGGCCGTGCACGACGTAGTAGGCCACCTCGTGCCGCGGCTGCCAGCCGACCTCGCGGGCGACGCGGCGGGCCGTCTCGGCGCTGACGGCGATGTCGCCCCGCAGGCCGTCGCGCGGGCCGTCGTCGGAGAGATCGAAGGTGATCACGTCCGTGGGGCCGGGGATGCCGAGCCACTCCTCGTGCAGCCGCGCCATCCGCCGGTCACCGACGAGGAGGACGGCGATCTCCGCCCGCGTCACGCCCTCCCGGGCGAGCGCCCGACGGACCACGCGGCCGAGCCACGTCGCGGACACGGCCACTGCCCGCTGGCGGTCGAGGACCTGCACGTCGATGGCGGTGGCCTCTCCGGGTCGCGGGCCACGGGGCCGCCGGGGCGGGACGGCCACTATGCGGTCCTCTGGTCGGGATACTTGACGCGGCCGTGGTAGACGGCCGTCAGGCTCTTGACGAGGCTCTGCTCGATGATGCCGAGTTCCTCGAGCGTGAGCCCGCAGTCGTCGAACTGCCCGTCGAGCAGCCGCTTCATCGCCAGGTCGTGCACCAGGCTCGCGATCCGGGCGGGCGTCGGCTCGGTGAGCGTGCGGCTGGCGCTCTCGACGGCGTCGGTCAGCATCAGCACCGCCGATTCCCGCGTGCTCGGCTTCGGGCCGGGATAGCGGTAGGTCTGCTCGTCGACCTCCTCGCCGTGGGGATCGTTCTGCGACCGCTCGGTGGCCCGCCGGTAGAAGTACTCGACGAGCGTCGTGCCGTGGTGCTCGGCGATCAGGTCGACGATCGGCTGCGGCAGGCCGTACTGCCGGGCGAGCTCCACGCCCTCCTTGACATGGGCCACGATGATCAGCGTGCTCATCGCGGGCACGAGCGACTCGTGCCGGTTTTCCTGCCCCTGGTTCTCCACGAAGTACAAGGGCTTGAGCATCTTGCCGACGTCGTGGAAGTAGGCCCCGACACGGACGAGCAGGCCGCGGGCACCGATCGCCTCGGCGGCCGCCTCGCCGAGGCTGGCGACGTTGATCGAGTGGTTGTAGGTGCCCGGCGCGCGGCGGACGAGTTCCTGGAGGAGCGGGTGGGCCACGTCGCCCACCTCGAGGAGGCTCAGGTCGGTGAGCACGCCGAACCACTTCTCGATGAAGGGCAGCAGGCCGGTCATGAGGAACCCAGCGAGCACCGTCCAGGCCCCGATCCGCGCGGCCTCCGAGAGGAGCTGGAGATCGAGGGAGCCGCCGTCGAGGACGAGCGACCGGCCCGCGAGCAGGTTCGCGCCGAGGCAGGTGAGCAAGGCGACGCCTCCCGCCCACAGACCGACGTAGATCAGCTTGCTGCGACTGCGGAGCCGCCCCATCCAAAAGACCATCGCCGCCGCGGGCGCCGCCAGGGTGACGTAGTCGGCGAGGCCCTGGCCGAGCCCGACGATGACCACGAGCGCCACCTGGGCCGTCAGCAGGAGCGCCAGGTCCTCGTCGTAGGCGATGGCCACGGTCATGGCGAAGAGCAACAGCGGCACCACCTCGGCCTGCCAGGACTCGCCGGCCACGAGCGTGCACAGGAGCACCGTGACCACCGCCAGGGCGAGCAGCGTGGCGACGTGGCCGAAGTCCGCGAGCACGTCGCGGTGATGGAGGTGGATGTAGGAGCCGGCGAGGGCGAACATCGCCAGGAACAGGCCCAGGGTCGCGAGGGCGCGGGCGGCGGATTGGCGGGCGTCCTCGAGGCGGAGGAACTCGCCGTGCTCCCGCTCGAGCAGCAGCAGGCTCTCCGCCGAGAGGGGACGGCCGGCCTCGGCGAGCAGGTCGTCGGCGGCGTAGCGGACGAACTGCTGCGGCGTCTTCTCCACGGCCTCGCGCTTGGCCCGGTCGGTCGCCTCGCGGTCGATCTCCAGCGACCCGGAGAGCCGCGGCTCGATCCAGGAGAACAGGCGGTCGGAGAACGGCCCCTCGCCGAGTTCCTCCTCGAAGCGGTCCTTGAGCCGGAGCTTGGCCTCGCGGAGCTGGACGTCGAACACCTGCACCCGGGACAATTCGGCGGGATTGCCCAGCGGATGCACGTCGATCTCGGTCTGGCTGCCCTCGTCGATGCCGTGCTGGATCTTCTCGAGCACGCCCTTGCGCTCCACCTCGGCGAAGGCGTGGTCGATCGCCTTCTCCACCTCGGTGAGCTTCTCCTTGGTGTCGATCCGGGCGCGGAACCGCTGGAAGGCCTGCTCGGCCTCGGCCACGAGTTTGCGGCGGGCGGTGGCGGCGGGGTCGGCGTCGGCCGCCGGATCGGCGGGCTTGTCGCCGGGCGGCTCGGGGGCGACCGGAGGCTCCGGCGTTGCGGCCGCTGGGGCCGGCAGGGCGTCGAGCGCGGCGACGGCATCGGGGGCGAACTCGAGCCATGCCTTGCGGGAGACGGCGGCGAGGGCCTCGGCGGCGGCGATCTCGGCGACGCGGGTCTTGAGGCCGTCGCGGAGCCTCACGATCGGCGCCTTGTCCTGGGCGTAGACGACCGGCACGAGGGCGGCGGCGCGATCCTGGGCGGTCCGCGTCCGCTCGGGATCGGGCTTCTCGAAGGGCACGCGGGCGACGATCCCGCGCGGCGGCACCATGCCGGGCCGGAACGGAAACGGCTCCGCCCAGCCACGGACGACGACGAGCAGCACGAGGGCCGCCACCAGGCAGACAGCGAGGCGGACGAGCACGTCGGCCCGCGAGACCCGCTCCCAGAGCAGGCTCCAGAAGCCGTGCGGGGCGTCGATCTGCGATCCGCGCCGGATGCGGCGCCGCGGGTTGGGGGTGGTGGTGGGCATGGCGTCAGTGGTCGTAGGCCTCGACGATCCGTTGCACCAGCGCGTGCCGGACGATGTCGGCGCCGCCGAGGGCGACGTGGCCGCACCCCGGCACGCTCAGCAGACGCCGCATGGCGTCGACGAGGCCGCTGGTCCGGTCGGCGGGGAGGTCGATCTGCGTGGTGTCACCCGAGATCACCATCTTCGAGCCGTGGCCCAGTCGCGTGAGGAACATCTTCATCTGGGAGACGGTCGTGTTCTGGGCCTCGTCGAGGATGATGAAGGCGTTGTTGAGCGTACGGCCGCGCATGTAGGCCAGCGGGATCATCTCCACGACGTCCTGCTCGGTGAGCCGCTTGAGGACGTCGTAGTCCATCATCTCGCGCATCGCATCCATCAGCGGGCGCAGGTAGGGGTTGATCTTGGCCTGCAGGTCGCCGGGCAGGTAGCCGAGGCTCTCGCCCGCCTCCACGGCGGGCCGCACGAGCACGATCTTCCTGACCTGCTCGGCCCGCAACGCGGAGACGGCCATCGCCACTGCGAGGAACGTCTTGCCGCTGCCGGCGGGGCCCGTGCAGAGCACCACGTCGTGGTCGCGAATCGCCTGCACGTAGGCCGCCTGCCCGGCGGACTTGGGCGTGAACTGCTTCCCCGGCCGCGCCACCTCGATCGGGTCGTGCCGCGGCGGCGGCGTCTCGCCGGTAGCCACGGCGAGCAGCCGGGCGACCTCGTCGGGCTCGACCGCGCCGCGGTCACGGGCGATGCGATCGAGTTCCTCGAAGATCTCGGCCGCCCGGAGGACGGCCGGCTCCTCCCCCTCGATCTGGATCGCATCCTCGCGGGCCGACACGCCGACCCCGAGCGCGGAGCGGATCCGGCGGAGGTGCTGGTCTCGGGGACCGAAGATGGCGACGAGCCGCTTCGAGTCGACGACCGCGATGGACGTGCGGGGCATCAAAGCCCGTCGGCCGCTGGTGCCGCCGACGGTCTCGGGGGAACGAAACCTCTGTCTATGAATATACCTCATGCCCGACCGCCCCCCCGGGAGCCTCAAACGTGCGTTTTCGCTGCTGAAAACCGAGGTGAGGGGTCGGCGAAAGCTCGAGGAGCCTATGGCCGCCGCGGCCTTACCCCGCCACCCACAAGAGCCAGGCCACGGGGGCGGCGAGGAGCAGCGCGTCCACGAGGTCGAGCACGCCGCCGAGCCCGCCGAGCGAAGTGCCCGAGTCCTTGGCACCGAGATCGCGCTTAACGAGCGATTCGGCCAGGTCGCCGAGCATGCCCGCGGCGCCGACGAGGATGCCGTAGGCGAGCCAGCCGCCCCAGGGCCGCCCCGCCGTCGGCCAGGGGATCCACTGGAACACGAGCCAGGCGACGGCCACCGCGGTGGCGAGCGATGCCGCGGCGCCCTCCCAGGTCTTGCCCGGGCTGAGCAAGGGTGCCATGCGGTGCCGGCCGACGAGCGAGCCGACCACGTAGGCGGCGATGTCGCCGGCCTTGACGACGGCCACCAGGCTGACGAGCGGGAGCATGCCGAGCGGTTCCACGGCGCCGTCCGGGCCGCGGCGATCGAGGAGCCGCAGGCCGACGAGGAACGCCAGCGGGAGGCCGAGACCGACGGCCGCGGCCGCACCGGCCGCGGCGCGGCTGAGCACCTGTTCCCCGGGGCGATACCGGGCGACGCCCTCGACGAAGCAGGCGGCGACGGCCGCCATGCAGGCCGCGGCGACCCAGCCCAACGTCGCCGGCGACGCGCCGGCGGTGCCGGCGCCGGCCGCGGCCGCCATCACGATGCCGAGCGTGCCGGTGACGACGAGCGGATCGGCGACCGGGCGGCCGGCGGCCGCGAGGAGGGCGGAGAGTTCCCGGGCGCCGATCGCGGCCAGCAGGAAGGCGACGGGCAGGAGCCACCAGGCCGGGCGCGCGGCCCACAGCGCCGTGGCATCCGCCCAGGCGAGCGCCGCGAAGGCGGCGACGACGATCGCGGCCATGGCGGCCCGCTTCCCGAACGCGTTGCGGGCCGTGCGCCGGGCCGACGCGTGGGCATCCTGTTCCGGCGGTGAGGTCGAGTCGCTCACGAGCAGGACAGGCCTCCAAACCGGCGGTCGCGGCGGGCGAAGGCGGCGATGGCCGCGTCGAGGTCCGCCTCCTTGAAGTCGGGCCAGGCCACGTCGGTGACCCACAGTTCGGCGTAGCTGATCTGCCACAGCAGGAAGTTGCTGATCCGCATCTCGCCGGCGGTGCGGATGAGGAGGTCCGGGTCGGGCATGCCCGCCGTGTCGAGCCGGGCGGAGAACGCCTCCTCGTCGATCGCGGCGGGATCGAGCCGTCCCGCGACGGCCTCGGCGGCGATCCGCCGGGCGGCGTCGATGATCTCGCCCCGCGCGCCGTAATTGATGGCCAGGCACAGCCGCATGCCGTCGTTGGCGGCGCACATCGCGACGGTTCGGTCGAGTTCCGCGAGCGTCGTGTCGGGGATTCCCTCCCGCCGACCGATCATCGCCATTCGGATCCGTTCCCGCATGAGGAGCGGCCGCTCCTCGATCATGTACTGCTCGAGGAGGTGCATGAGGAATTGCAGTTCGGACTCGGGCCGCCGCCAGTTCTCGCTCGACAGGCAGTAGAGCGTCAGTTGTCCGACGCCCAGTCTCGCGCAGTGCTCGGTGATCCGCCGGACGCTGTCGACGCCGTGGCGGTGCCCCTCGATGCGGGGCAGGCCGCGCTTCTGGGCCCAGCGGCCGTTGCCATCCATGATGATGGCGATGTGCCGCGGCGGGCCGCCGTCGTGGCCTTTCGCCGCAGGCTTCACGTCGTGGCCGGCGTCCGGGATGTGGGCTTGGGGCATGGCGCGGCGCCGGGGCGGTCGATGAAGATCGTCTGGTCGCGGTCCGGTCCGACGGACGCGATGGTCACGCGCCGGCCGAGCAACTGGGCGAGGCGGTCGAGGTAGCGGCGGGCGTTGGCCGGCAGCGAGCCGTGGTCGCGGATGCCCGAGATCTCCTCCGGCCAGCCGGGCAGCGTCTCGTAGATCGGCACCGCCCGCTTCAGGTCGTCCACGTGGCTGGGGAACTGCTCCACGCGGCGGCCGCCGATGTCGTAGGCGGTGCAGATTTTCAGCTCTTCGAAGCCGCCGAGCACGTCGAGAAGCATGACGGCGATCTCGTCCACGCCGGAGAGCCGCGCGGTGTACCGCGTGGCCACGGCGTCGAACCAGCCGCACCGCCGCGGTCGCCGGGTCACGGTGCCATACTCGTTGCCGCGGTCACGGAGCCGCTGGCCGGTGGCGTTGTCCTGCTCGGTGGGCAGCGGGCCGCCGCCGACGCGGGTGGAGTAGGCCTTCACGACGCCGATCACGCGGTCGACCCAGCGGCCGGGCACGCCCGAGCCGCTCGGCACGCCGAGTCCCGAGGAGTTGGAACTCGTGACGTAGGGGTAGGTGCCGTGGTCGACGTCGAGCATCGCCCCCTGGGCCCCCTCGAAGAGCAGGCGGCGGCCGGCCTCGACGGCGTCGAGCAGGAAGGCGGTCGTGTCGGTGACGAACGGCCGCAGCCGCTCGGCGTGGGCGGCGTAGCGGGCGAAGATGTCCGCGGCGTCGAGCGGCTCCGGGCCGGCATCGGCGGACTGCCAGGCGGCGAGCATCCGGTTCTTGATGCCGGCGATGTGCTCCACCTTCTCGCGAAAGCCCTCGCGGTACAGATCGCCGAGGCGGATGGCCAGCGCCCGGCCCACCTTGTCGCGGTAGCAGGGGCCGATGCCGCGGCCCGTCGTGCCGATCGCCTCGCCGCCGGCCACGCTGGCGTTGAGCAGCCGGTCCTCGGCCATATGCCAGGGGAAGACGACGTGGGCCCGGTCGCTGATCCGCAGCCGGCTGGCCACGTCGACGCCGCGGGATTCGAGCCCGTCGATCTCGCCGATCACGCTCGCCGGGTCGAGTACCACGCCGCCGGTGACCACGCAGGCCACGCCGTCGCGGAGGATGCCGCTGGGGATGAGCGAGAGCTTCCAGGTCTGGCCGCCGGAAACCACGGTGTGCCCGGCGTTGGAACCGCCCGCGTAGCGGACGACGATCTCGTGGTCCTCAGTGAGGATGTCGACGAGTTTGCCCTTGGCCTCGTCGCCCCATTGCAGACCGATGACGCATGTGCCGGGCACGGCGGAGGATCCTCACGGAGCCGGGAAATCGCGGAGGCTGCTGACGTGAGACCTCCCCACAGAGTGTAAAACCGCGAAAAACCCGGTCAAGGCATGGATTTTGATCGCGGCGGAGGCGACCATGAACCCCTTCCGATGAAACGTCAGCCCGGCCCCGCCCACCACGTGACCGCCGCCGACCGCGGCCAGACGCTCGCGGCCTTCCTCCGCGCGCGGCTCGGCGGGGCGAGCTGGTCGCGGGTGCAGAAGCTCGTGCGGTCGCGGCACGTGCTCGTCCACGGCAACATCTGCACCGACGTGGCGCGACGGCTGAAGGAAGGGGAGGTCGTCAAGGTGCTCGACGTGGCGGCGGCGCCCCTGCCGCGGGCCGACGACGTGCGGGTCGTGCACGTGGACGACGACGTGGTCGTCGTCGACAAGCCGCCGGGCCTGACCACGACGCGCCATCACGAGGAGGCGTCGTGGCCCGCCAAACGCCGCCAGTTGCAGCCCACGCTCGAGGAACTCGTGCCCGACGCGATCGGCCGGCACCTCGCGGCCCGGTCCGCCGGACGGCCGCGACCCGGCGGCAAGGCGGCCCGCCGCCGGGTGCCGCCCGTGCGGGCGGTGCATCGCATCGACCGCGAGACGAGCGGCCTGGTCGTGTTCGCACGGAACGTGCCGGCCGGGCGGATCCTCGCCGAGCAGTTCCGGCTCCACACGACGCACCGCCGGTATCTCGCCCTCGTGGTGGGCCGGATGGGCAAGGGCACGATCCGTTCGCACCTCCTCCGCGATCGGGGCGACGGTCGCCGCGGCTCGGTCGAAGGCGAGGAGGGCAAGCTGGCGGTCACGCACGTGTCCCCGGTCGAGCACTTCGGCGACGCCTACACGCTGATGGAATGCCGCCTCGAGACGGGACGCACCCACCAGATCCGCATCCACATGACCGAGAGCGGCCACACTCTGTGCGGCGAGCGGGTCTACGTGCCGACGCGGCGTGGCGGGCCGGAGGACCATTCGCGGGCGCCGCGGGTGATGCTCCATGCCGCCGAACTCGGCTTCGTGCACCCGGTGAGCGGCGCGGAGTTGCGATTCACGAGCCCGCTGCCGGCCGACATGCAGAAGGTGTTGGCCGCACTCCGCAAGGCGCATTCGCCGTAGCCGCTAAGGCAGCGCGAGCGCCTCGCTGCCGGCCCGCGTGGCAGCGGCCTTCCAGACGGCCGGGTCCACGCCGTCCTCGACGAACCGCACCGCGCCGTCGGCGAGGGCCACGTTCACGCCCCCGGGGTGCCGGCTGCGGGCCGCCCGCCAGCCATAACCGGCGTACATCCTGGAAAGGTCGGCCGTACTCATCAGGGCCGCCAGGCAGTCGAGCGCCGGGTCGTTGGGCCGCCGGGCGTGGTTGTACAGTGTCGTGCGGTACTCGCCATTGGCCCACGAGAACCCCCGCAGGTCGGTGAAGTTGTAGTAGAAGGGACGGCTGCAGGCCGCGTCGGTAAGCGGCGCCGCGAACACGAAGCCGTAGCCGGTCGCGGCGTCGATGCCGGCGGCGGTCCGGCCCGCGACCGGGCCGCCGCCGAGCGGGCTCTCGGCGAACGCCACCGTCTTGGACAGCCCGTCGGTGACGTCCTTGGGCCGGATGCGGGAGTTGATGAAGAACAGCCCGTCGGCATCGAACGGCGTGCCGCCGCCCGCTCCGCTGCCGGCGCAGCCGGCATAGTTCGTGGGCCCGAAGAGCTCCGAGACCGCGGTCATGCGGTCCGCCGGGCAGAGAAACAGGGGCACCGTGAGCTTGACGATCGGCTTGTTCTGCGGTGCGATCGCTTCCGGTCCGAGCCCGATGTAGAGCGGCACCGACAGATCCAGGCCGCGGAGGAGCCGCTCCTCCTCGTAGTACGGCGCCAGGTGGGCGAGGAGCGACCAGCGGAAGAACTGGTGCGGAAAATCCGGCCGCTCCTCCCACTGCCGCGACTCCGCGCCGATCGGATACCGGCCGCGGGCCGTCTCGTGGATGCCCGCCGCCAGGGCGATCTGCCGCAGGTTGTTCGTGCAGCTCGTCCGCCGGGCGGCCTCGCGGGCCGTCTGCACGGCCGGGATCAGGACGGCGACGAGCGTGCCGAGAATGGCGACGACGACGAGGAGTTCGACGAGCGTGACGCCGCGCCGCCGTGGCTTCATCGCGGACATGCGGCCCGCCGCCTCCGCATCCAGCCGCCGACGCACGCCATGCCCACTGCGCCCAGCAGGGCCGCCGACGGTTCCGGCACCGGGGCCACCGTGATGCCGCCGATCGTGCCCAGGCCGGAGTTGAAGGTGGCGCCAGAACTCCCCGCGGCATCGAACTGGTAGATCGCACCGGCGCCGCCGGCGCTGCCCACGAGCAGTCCGCCATCGGAAAGCAGGGCCAGCGGCGACGCTCCGTACAGCACGCCGGTCGTGGCGAACGACACCGTCGAGTCATTGGTCAGATTGGTCCGCAGCACCGCGCCACTCATGATGCTCGCGGTGTAGAGCGTCGTGCCGCTGATCGCAAGACCGGTCGGCCCGAGCAGGCCGCTGGCCGTGCCGCCGGTGATCACCTCGCCGACGTACGCCCCGAGGGCGTCGAACCGCTTCACGGGGCCGCTGGCGTTGCCGGAGACGTAGGTCTGATCGCTCACGTACAGCGTTCCGTCGGCGGCCAGGGCCAGCCCGGGGCTGCTCGCAAGACTGCCGCCCGACGTGTAATCGCTCACCGCGATGACGCCGCCGGTCGCATTGGCGATCTTCACGATCGGTCCAGTGTTGCCGTAGAAGGGATTGCGGCCGACGAGCAGATCGTTGCCCTTGAAGGCAAGCGACCCGGGGACGACGCTGAAGTCGGTGAACGTGTGCACCGTAGAGAGCGTGTTCGTCGTGAGATCGAGCCGGCGCACGCTGGGGGCGACGGATGAAAGGTCGCCGGATTCGCCGACGTAAAGATTTCCGTCGGGTCCCAAAGCGAGTCCGGCGGCGAAGGTGAGCACCCCGGTTCCCGACAGCGTCACGACCGTGCCAGCTGGATTCGCCGAGTCGTAGCGGATGATGCGGCCGTCGTTGTTGCTGACGGCGTAGACGATGTCGGCGGCCGCGCGGGGGGCGCCGGCGGCAACAAGGGCGAGGGCGACGACGAAACCGGCGAAGACACGGTGCATGACGGACTCCGGAGGGCGGCGGCTGCATCGCGGGGCGACGTGGCCGAACGGGGGAACGGGTGAACGCGGGATGCGGAGAGGACGCGGGATCGCCCGGAGGCGAGTGGCGTCGGCATCAGGAAAACCGGCGGCGGCGAGGCGACGACGGTCAGCGGTTCACGAGCGGCTCCCGGGAGATCCTCAGAGTCTAGCGGCGCCACGGGGCGGGCGAAAGTCCGCGAAATTGCCCGACTAGGATTCGAACCTAGACAAAGGGAACCAAAATCCCTTGTGCTACCGTTACACCATCGGGCAGGCCGCCCTCCAGCATACCGCGCGAGGATGATGGCCCCGAGACCGCGGGCGGCCGGTGCCCGCCTGGAGCCGGGGGCGAGAGCCCGACGGTGCTACCGCCGCCGTCGCCGCCACGCCGCTGTGCCGGCGAGGGCGACTCCTGCCAGGGCGAGGGCGATGGCCGACGGCTCCGGCACCTCCTGGATGCCGTCGTAGGTCTCGCCGCTGCCGGGCTCGAAGCCGTCGTTGTCGGCGTCGAGGGCGACGTCGCCGTTGATCGTGGATGACTCCGTCATGGTGACGGCCTACAGTTCGCCGACCACGTTCGCCATCTTCGTGCCGAAGCCGCCCGTGTTGCCGCCGTTGCCCTCCGCCCAGATGCGGAAGAAGAAGACGCTCGGGGTGGTGCCGATCGTCTGGGCGACCGTGAAGGCCGGGCCGGTCAGCGTGACCGACGGGAAGCCGGACGTCGGCACCGAACTGTTCGGGATCGTGACCGTCGTCAGCGCGTCGGCCAGCGCGGGATTGGGACGGGAGAGGATGTCCCCCGTCCAAAGCGAGGCCCGCAGCGTGTTGCCGGTCGCAGTGTTCGACTTCTGTGAGGCGGATAATTGCACCTCGAACCCGTCGAAGGTGGCCGATCCGGACGCCGTGGACAGCCGGAACTGGTAGTCGCGGTAGGAGTTGTTTGACGGCCAGGTCGCGATGCCGCCGGACAGCGTCGTGCCGTAGACGTTGAGGTTCGACGTCGTGCCGAAGGGGTCGACGTTGATCGTGATGATCTCGGCCCGGACGACCTGCAGGGCCAGGGCCGACGCGAGTCCGCACAGCAGGGCCGTGGAGCGAGGGGGGAACATGCGGGCCTCGAGGTGGGAGGTGCGGGCCGGAGGGCGATGAAAGAGACTACCGGAGGCCGCCGGGGACCGCAATTTCTCGGTGTCCGACGTCATCATGGGCCGGCCACGGCCGCCGGTGGATCACCGCCGGGCTTGGCCAGCTTGGTCGTGACGGCGAACGAGAGCTGCTCGAGTTCGATGGCGAGATCCACGCCCACGACCTGCACTTGGGGCGGCAGGACGAGCGTCACCGGGGCGAAGTTCACGATCCCTTCCACCCCTGCGGCCACCAGCCGATCGGCCGCCTCCTGGGCCCGCGCGGCGGGCACCACGATCATGCCCAGACGGATGTCGTGGGCCTTGACCGTCGCGGCGAGGTCGTCGATGTGCTGGATCGTGAGCCCCTGGATCGTCTGCCCGACCTTCGCCGGGTCGGCGTCGAAGGCCGCCGCGATCGCGAAGTTCTGCCGGCCGAAACCGCGGTAGCCGAGCAGGGCCTGGCCGAGATTTCCAACCCCCACCATCGCCACGCTCCAGGCGTGGTTGGTGCCGAGGATGTCGCGCATCGCGCGGATCAGTTCGTCGCAGCGATAGCCCACGCCGGGGTAGCCGAACTGGCCGAAGAACCCGAGATCCTTGCGGACCTGGGCGTCGCTGAAGCCGAGGAGCGTCCCCAGCTGGCCCGAGGAGATCGTCTGCTGGCCGGACGACTCGAGCCGCTGCAACTCCCGCAGGTAGAGGCTGATGCGGCTGACCACCACCTTGGGAACGGTCGAGTCGGACGGCAATTCGCCCGGTTGTGCGGACTGCGGTCGGGATTCGGTCATGGGAAAGCCTGCCGAAAAACCTGCCCCGGAGGGGGTCGACTCTACCGGTCCTGCCGGCAAAGGCAAACCGGCGAGCCGCCCGTCGTCCGGTCGTGCCGTCTGTAACGCGCCTGGAAGGCTGGAAAAGCCCGGAGGATCGCGGGGAGTGGTCAACCTGGGGCGAGTTTGTGGTCGATGTTTTGGATGGTGCGGACGTGGGCGACCACGCCCCGCGCCGGCGTTTCGTTCCCAGTTCGATCCCAGTTTTTTCAGGAGCCCTCCTCGACAGAGGCGGCAGACATGAAGAGTCCATGGCTTGGTTGTCTGCTGGCGCTTGCCTGCGTCGCGGCATCGGTCCAAACGGCCGATGCGGCGTATTGCGGGCTCGCCAGCTTCAAGCACGGCGGGGCGAAGATGACCACGGTCAGCTTCGCCAGCGCCCGTGCAGGATGTGCGAGTTGTGAATCGTCCGACGAACCCAGCTGCGCGGCGCGGCCCTCGTGCTGCGGCACGCGGCTGGTCAAGGACGTGGTCTACGAGCAGAAGCAGTACACCTGCTACAAGACGATCTGCGAGAAGGTCGTCGAGCAGCGGGAGGTCGACTGCGTCCGCTACGAGACGGAGAAGTCGTTCAAGGAGGTCGAGTACACCGTCTGCAAGCCGGTGTGGGAGAATCGTTCGCGGACCGTCAACTACACCGTGTGCAAGCCGGTGTGGGAGACGGTCGTGAAGGAGATCCCCTACACGGTGATGAAGCCCGTGTACGAGACCAAGACCCGCGAGATCCGCACCACGGTGTGCAAGCCGGTGTGGGAGACCTGCACGAAGGAGATCCCGTACACGGTGTGCAAGCCGGTGTACGAGACCCGCGAGCAGTGCTACACGGTCTGCAAGCCGGTGTACGAGACGCGGACCCGCGAGATCCGTCACACGGTCTGCAAGCCCGTGTACGAGACGGTGACCAAGGAGATCCCGTACACGGTGTGCAAGCCGGTGTACGAGACCCGCGAGCAGTGCTACACGGTGTGCAAGCCGGTGTACGAGACGCGGACCCGCGAGATCCCGTACACGGTGTGCAAGCCGGTGTACGAGACCCGCGAGCAGACCTACACGGTGTGCAAGCCGGTGTATGAGACGCAGACCCGCGAGATCCCCTACACGGTGTGCAAGCCGGTGTACGAGACGCGGCAGCGGACCTACACCGTGTGCAAGCCGGTGTACGAGACGATGACCAAGGAGATCCCGTACACCGTCTGCAAGCCGGTGTACGAGACCCGCGAGCAGTGCTACACGGTGTGCAAGCCGGTGTACGAGACGCGGACCCGCGAGATCCCGTACACGGTGTGCAAGCCGGTGTACGAGACCCGCGAGCAGTGCTACACGGTGTGCAAGCCGGTGTGGGAGACCTGCACGAAGGAGATCCCGTACACGGTCTGCAAGCCGGTGTACGAGGAGCGGCAGGAGACCTACACGGTCTGCAAGCCCGTGAAGGAGGTGTGCACGAAGGAGGTGCCCTACACCGTGTGCAAGCCGGTGTGGGAGACCCGCGAGCGTGACGTCTGCCGCACGGTCTGCAAGCCGGTGCACTTCACGAAGACCGTGAAGGTCTGCAGCGGTCGCTGGGAGACCGAGACCTGCGAGATCCCCGGACCGGTCGTGACGCGGTGCATCCGCGAGCCCGGCCACTGGGAGTGCGACTGCTCCGGCCGGAAGTGCTACGTGCCGGGCAAGGTCTGCAAGGTCGAGGAGCAGTGCCCGCCGCGCACCGTCACCAAGAAGCGGTGGGTGCCGACGGTCTGCGAGAAAGAGGTCAACTGCGTCCGCTACGAGAACGAGACCATCGTCGAGAAGCAGTGCTACAAGGTCTGCAAGATGGTGGCCGAGCAGCGGGTGAAGACCTGCACCTACACGGTCTGCCGGATGGTTCCGGAGGAGCGGGTGCGGTGCTACAAGGTCTGCAAGATGGTGCCCGAGCAGCGGGTCCGGACCTGTGAGTACAAGGTCTGCAAGATGGTGCCCGAGCAGCGTGTCCGCACCTACCAGGTGTGCCGCATGGTGCCCGAGCAGCGGATCAAGACCTGCACCTACCAGGTCTGCAAGATGGTGCCCGAGCAGCGTGTCCGCACCTACCAGGTGTGCCGCATGGTCCCCGAGCAGCGTGTCCGCACCTGCTCGTACCAGGTGTGCCGCATGGTGCCGGAGCAGCGGGTCTGCACCTACCAGGTGTGCCGCATGGTCCCCGAGCAGCGTGTTCGCACGTGCTCGTACCAGGTGTGCCGCATGGTGCCGGAGCAGCGGGTTCGCACGTACCAGGTGTGCCGCATGGTCCCCGAGCAGCGTGTCCGCACCTGCTCGTACCAGGTGTGCCGCATGGTGCCGGAGCAGCGGGTCCGCACGTACCAGGTGTGCCGCATGGTGCCCGAGCAGCGTGTCCGCACCTGCTCGTACCAGGTGTGCCGCATGGTGCCGGAGGTTCAGGTGAAGACCTGCACCTACCAGGTGTGCAAGATGGTGCCCGAGCAGCGCGTCCGCACCTACCAGGTGTGCAAGATGGTGCCGGAGCAGCGGGTCCGCACCTGCAGCTACAAGGTCTGCCGGATGGTCCCCGAGGAGCAGGTTCGCACCTGCACCTACCGGGTGTGCCACATGGTGGCCGAGCAGCGGGTGAAGACCTGCACCTCGAAGGTCTGCAAGATGGTCCGCGAGGAGTGCTCCCGCGAGGAGTGCTACAAGGTCTGCACGATGGTCAAGGAGACCCGCACCAAGCAGGTGCCGGTCTGCACGACCCGCCCGGTCCACTACACCAAGACGGTGGACGTGGTGCGGATGGTGCCGAAGCAGGTCGCCTACACGGTGACCCGCTGCGTGCCGAAGACCGTGTACCGCGAGGTGCCGTGCTGCGAGTGATCGCAGGACTGCCGATGCTTCTGAGCCGCCCCCACGCAGGGCGGTGAGAATCGACTGGGAACGGCGGCGGCCCGGGCTGAAAAGCCCGGGCCGCTTGCTTTTGTGGTGGCCCGGATGTTTTGACCGGGCCGAGGGAGTGGGTTAGCCTTCCGCCGCTGTCGTGCCGGCGAGCCACCATGAAACCCACCCGACTCCTCGGCCGAGCCGCCGCCCCCGACGGCACCCCGATCACGCTCCACGAGCACGACGGCACGCTTTCCATCCGGGCGGGCGGGGTCGAGTTGATGTCGACGCGGCAGCACCACTCGGAGGAGCGGCTGGCGGAGCTGGCCTGCGCCGGCCTGCACGGCCGCCGCGGGGCGGCGGTGCTCGTCGGCGGGCTGGGGCTCGGCTTCACGCTCCGTGCGACGATCGGACACGTGGCGACCGACGCGACGGTCGTGGTGGCGGAACTCGTGCCGGAGGTGGTCGCCTGGAATCGCGACCGGGCCTTCGGGCTGGCGGCCGACGTGATCGACGACCCGCGGGTTGAGATCGTCGTCGGCGACGTGGCCGACGTCCTCGCCGAGAGTCGCGGACGATTCGACGCCATCATGCTCGACGTCGACAACGGGGCGAGCGGCCTGACGGCGGCCGCGAACGACGGCCTGTACCTCGCGGCGGGCCTCGGGGCGGCCCGGGCGGCGCTCAAGCCGCGCGGCCGGCTCGCCGTGTGGTCGGCGGGGGCCGACCCGCGGTTCGCGGCCCGGATGGAGGAGGCCGGCTTCGACGTGGAGGTGGTGAAGGCCCGCACGCACCCGAACGGCGGCGGATGGAACGCGATCTTCGTGGGCACGCGGTAGCCGCCGCCGTCACGGCGTCGATGTCTCGACGCCCACCTGGCCCGAGCCAAGGGTGAGGCGGCGACGCAGTGCCGCGACCAGGCACGTGGCGGCGACGCCGAGGGCGACCACGGTGGACGGTTCGGGCACGGCGGTGATGGTGGCGCCGTGCCGGCCGTTATCGACGTTGGTGCCCTCCTGGGCGTTGTATCCCGCGTAGCCGGTGATGAAGCCGGTGGAGGTGTCCTGCGTGCCGCTCTGGTTGAGCGTCCACTTCACCGTCGCCGCGCTCTCACTGCCGATGCCGATCATGTAGACGGTGTTCGGGGTCAGCGTCCAGTTGAGGTTCGTGAACTGGTGGAATGCACCGGTGCTCGTGCTGAGGATGGAGTTGCTGAACGTGACGGCGGCCAGCGAATTGCCGTCCTTGAAATAGGCGTTCGCACTGCCCGTTGTGAGATGGAGATTGAGGGTGAAGTCGGCGGTAGCGAGTCCCTCACGGTTGATCTGCAGGCTGGCCGTGGTGAGCAGCGTGTTCGTGCCTGAGTTGAACGCCTGGCCGATGTAGACGCCGCTGTTGTTCTTGGATCCGGTCTGCGTGGCCCCCGTGGTGTTGACCTCGTAGACGGTCTCCGCGGTCGCCGCGGAGGCGGCGGCCGACCAGGCGATGACGGCGACCAAAAAACGGACGGGATTGCCCGGGCATTGGCGACGCGACATGGGTGACTCCTGGTGCGGCGTGGACGCTCGACCCTGAATATTCAAACAAAAACCACGACCGCGAGTGAAGGGTGGTGCTGGAAACGGGCTCCGCGGCCCCGGGCGGCCCGGTTCGGCGGCCGGCAAGCCTTGCCGCGGCTCACCACCTTACCAGCCGGTCGCCGCGCGGAGGCCTTTGGGGTCATGGCGGCGTGGACCGTTCGCCGAAACATCCGCAGGGGCCGCGACGACCACGATCGTGGGGCGGCGGCCGGGGGGAGGCTCGGGACATGGTCCGCTCCAGCGCGGCCGGTGGCGTGCATCTCGTCGTCTGCGAGCAGCACCGGCTGATCTACCGGCCGCTGCAGAAGTGCGCCTCGACCACCGTCATCAACTTCATCGGCGACTTGGCCGGACACGGCGATCGTCGCGCCGGCCGCGACTTCCTGCCCTTCGCGGCCGCCGCCGAGGCGACGCCGGGCCAGGGCGGCACGTACGCCGTCAAGGTTCCGTCCGCGGCGATCGCCGCGTTTGTGGAGCGGTACGCCGGCTACGTGTGGTTCTCGGTGATCCGCGAGCCGTACGGGCGGCTGAAGTCGAACTACTTCAACAAGCTCAACCGCTATGCCCGCCGCTTCGAGCCCCTGGTCTACCTGCGGGCCTACCTGCGGGTGGCCGCCGCGGGACGGGCGTTCTGGCGGCCGGGACACGAGGCGGATCGTGCCGCCAGCATGCAGGCCCGGATCTCGTTTCCGCGGTTCGTCGCGGGTCTCGAGCGGCATGGCATCGCCTGGGACGTGCACTTCGCCACGCAGGCCGACCTGCTGCGGACCGACGTGATTCCGTATCGCCGGCTCGTGCGGATGGAGGAACTCGCCGACGGGCTCCGCGCGGTGGTGGCTGATGCCGGCGCCACTGCCGCCGCCGCGCCGGCGCTCGAGTCCCTGCGGCGGCTCAACCGCTCTTCGGCCGGATCCGCGGCCGACAGGGAGCTGTGGACAGACGCCACCCGCCGGATGGCGGCCGATCTCTACCGCCGCGACTTCGCGACCCTCGGCTACGCCGCCTGACGGCCGGCCGCCCGGCGGTCGCCCACCGTCAGGCGGGCTCGGGCTCGATCGAGGACCACATCGATCCCTTGGAGCGGGCGATGAGCCGGTCGGCACCGTAGCCGTGGATCTGGTCCCGCTTCAGTTCCGCGTGCTCCTTCGTCGTCGTGAGCACGACCACGCGGCCCCGGCTGTCGACCTCCTCCGCCATCTTGAAGGCCGTCGCCTCCGGGTGGCCGAACAGCGTGCGGAGCATGGCGATCACGTAGTCGTAGGTGTGATCGTCGTCGTTCCAGAGGATCACGTGGTACCGCGGCTGCCGGGCGGGCTTGGCGGCGGCGGGCCCCGGGCGGCGGGCGGGAAGCACCACGTCCTCGACGGGGGCGTCGAGGACGGCACTGGCGGAAGCGGGCATTGGTCTGGCAGACTCCGAAACCCCGGGGCCGGCACCGACCGGGGAAGAAGCATTATAGGGTGTCCTGCGGGGCCGCCAGAGCCCCCCGTCCGCCCGCCGCTTTCCGGAGCCCGCCGTGCTCGACCGCCGCTTCGTCGCCGACAACGTGGACCTCGTCGCCGCCAACTGCCGCGCCCGCGGCTCCACGGCCGACGTCGCGAAGTTCGCCGCGCTCGACCGCCTCCGCCGCCAGCTGCAGGCCGACATCGACCGGCTCAACCAGCAGGCCGGGGTGGTGAGCAAGTCGATCGGCAAGGCGGCCGACCCGGCCGAACGGGAGGCGAAGAAGGCCGAGGGGCGGCGGCTCCGCGAGGAAGTGGCGGCCCTGGAGTCCAAGGCCGCCGAGATCGTCGCCGAGAGCGAGTCCATCCTGCGGGCCATTCCCAACCTCACCCACCCGGCCGCCCCGGTCGGTGGCGAGGACGCGGCCGTCGAGATCCGCCGCGGCGCGACGCCCGTGCCGACGTTCCCGTTCCCGGCCCGCGACCACGTCGACCTGGGCGCGGCGCTCGACCTCTTCGACTTCGAGGCGGGCGCCACCGTGGCGGGCCACGGGTTCTACTTCCTCAAGAACGACGCCGTGCTCCTCGAGCTGGCCCTGCAGCGCTACGCCGTCGAGCTGCTCATGCAGGAGGGCTTCACGGTCATGACCACGCCCGACCTGGCCCGCGACACGATCCTCGAGGGCACGGGCTTCATGCCCCGCGGCCCGGAGACGCAGATCTACTCGATCACCGGGTCCGACCTGTCGCTCGTGGCCACGGCCGAGATCACGCTCGGCGGCGCCTACCACGAGCGGATCTTCGAGCCGGACGAGCTGCCGCTCCGGTTGTGCGGCATCAGCCACTGCTTCCGCACCGAGGCCGGCGCCCACGGCCGGGCGACCCGCGGGCTGTACCGGGTGCACCAGTTCACGAAGGTCGAGATGTTCGCCTTCACCACGCCCGAGCAGAGCGAGGCGATCCACGACCTGCTCCTCGACCTCGAGTGCCGGCTGTTCGACGGCCTGGCGATCCCGTACCGCGTGATCGACACCGCCTCCGGCGACCTCGGCGGCCCGGCCTACCGCAAGTTCGATCTCGAGGCCTGGATGCCAGGCCGCGGCGCGGGGGGGGAGTGGGGCGAGGTGACGAGCACCTCCAACTGCACCGACTACCAGTCGCGGCGGCTCGGCCTCCGGTACCGCAAGCCCGGCGAGAAGGGAACGCACTTCGTGCACACGCTCAACGGCACCGCTGTGGCGATCAGCCGCGCGATCATCGCGATCCTCGAGAACCACCAGAACGCCGACGGCAGCGTCAACGTCCCCGAGCCGCTCGTGGCCTGGATGGGCAAGCGGCGCATCGAACGCCGCCCCGCATGACAGGCAGCATCCGGCCCGCGCTCGTGGGACTCGACTGGGGCACCTCGTCGCTCCGGGCCTATCTCTTCGACACCGCTGGCGCGGTGGCGGAGCGGCGGGCGCGGCCGTGGGGCATCCAGGCGCTCCCGGCGGGCGGCTTTCCGGCCGCGTTCCAAGGCACGGTGGGCGACTGGCTGGATCGCGCGCCCGGCCTGCCGGTGATCGCCTGCGGGATGGTCGGCTCGCGGCAGGGCTGGCGTGAGGCGGCCTACGTCGCCTGCCCGCTCGATCTCCGCGACCTGGCCGGCGGCCTGCTCCACGCGGAGACCGAGTGCGGTCGACTGGCGATCGTGCCCGGCGTCATCCAGCCCGGGGACGTGCCCGACGTGATGCGGGGCGAGGAGACGCAGCTCATGGGGGCGGTGGCCGCCGATCCCGCGACTGCGGAGGACTGCCTCGGCGTCCTGCCGGGCACGCATTCGAAGTGGGTCACGCTCCGCGCCGGGCGGATCACCGAGTTCACGACGTTCATCACGGGCGAGCTGTTCGCGACGCTCCGCGACCACTCGCTCCTTGGCCGGCCCGCCCGCGAGGCGGGCCTCGAGCCGTCCGCGGCCGCGCGGGCCGAGGCCTTCGCGCGGGGCGTGAGGGCGGCCTGCGACGCGGGGTCGCGGGGCGTGGCCGGGCTGCTGTTCACCGCCCGCACCCTGTGGCTCACCGGCTCGCTGCCAGCCGCCGAAACGCTCGACTACCTCTCCGGCCTGCTCGTGGGCGACGAGGTCCGCGGCATGATCGCCGGCCGCGACGGCGGCGGACCGCCGCTGGTGCTCGTCGGCGCGGCGGAACTCTGCGACCGCTACCGGGCGGCGCTCGCGGCCTGCGGCCGCGCCGACGTGCGACTGGCGGGCGACACCGCCGCCGCCGGCCTGTGGCGGATCGCCGTCGAGGCGCGGCTCACCACCTGAGGCCGAACTTCGCTCCCTGCGAATCGCCACCGAGGCCGCCCTTGAGCGGGCCGGTCCGCTTCTTCGCGGCGGGGGGCGGCGCGGGCTCCTCGGGCAACTCCGTCTCCGGCTCGCCCGCCTGCTGCGCCGCGGGGGCCGGAGCCAGCGCCTTGATCGACAGGGACATCCGCTGCTCGTCGGGATCGACGGTGAGCACGCGGCACTCGACCGTCTGCCCTTCGCGGACGACGTCGGCCACGCTGCGGATGTGCCGCGAAGCGAGTTCGGAGATGTGGACCAGCCCCTCCACGCCCGGCTCGAGCCGGACGAAGGCCCCGAACTGGGCGATCCGGCTCACCGTGCCCTGCACCGTGGCTCCCACGTGATACTTGTCGCCGGCCCGCTTCCACGGGCTCTCCACGAGGTCGCGGGCGGAGAGGCCGATCTTGCCGGTCTGGCGGTCGATCCGCTTGACGACCACGCGGACCTTCTGGCCGGGCTGGAGGATGTCGGCCGCGTTGGCGACCCGCTCCCACGACAGCTCGCTGACGTGCACCAGCCCCTCGACGCCGTTGCCGATGTCGACGAACGCGCCGAAGTCGCGGACGTTGCGCACGATGCCGTCGAGTTCCGTGCCCGGCTCGAGCGTCTCGAGCATCGTGGCCTTGGCATCGGCGGCCCGCTTCTCGATCACCGCCCGCCGCGAGAGCACCAGCCGCCGGGCCTCGGGAACGAGTTCCGTCACCAGGCACTCGACGGTCTGGCCCACCATCTCCTCGAGGTTCTCGACCCGCCAGGTGCTCACCAGGCTCGCGGGCATGAAGCCCCGCAGCCCGCCCACCTCGCACTCCAGGCCTCCCTTGTTGGCCGCCTTCACGTGGGCCTCGACGATCATGCCGGCCTGCAGTTGCGACCAGTCCTCGACCGCCACGGCCCGGTTGGCCGGGGCCACGTCGTAGAGGCCGTCCTCTTCGTTCCGCGACCCGACGTGCACCTCCACCGTCGCGCCGACGGCCGGAATGTCGGCCCCCTCCTCAATCATGGCCGCGAGCCGCATCGCCCCCTGGCGCCTGGCGCCGAGATCGATGAAGGCCGTGTCCGGGCCGACGGCGAGCACGGTGCCCATGAGCCGGGTGCCCGGCTCGAGCGGGACGTCGGCCTTGCCGGCCGCGTCCGCCGCGAGCAGCGTGTCGACCTCCATGCCGGCGAGCGCGGCCTCGTAGTCGGCCTCGAGATCGTCGTCGAGCGCGGAGCGGAGGTTCGGGACGGCCACCCGCCTGGCCGGCGGCAGGACGTCGGTGAACGCCGACTTGGGCGCGGCATCGCGGCGGCGGTCCCGGCGGCCGCCACGACCAGCCGGACGGTCGCCCGCCGGCGACGAAGCCGGTGCGGCCGGCGGTGCAGGCGTCGAGGCCGCGGCCTCGGCCGACGTGGCGGGTGCCACAGCGGCTGCCGTCGCCTGCTCCGGCGGCGCCACGTACTGGTATTTCGGCGCCAGCGACGGCGGCTTCACGCCGGGCCGCTGAGTTCCGATGGGAATCCGGCGGGGCGCCGCCGATTCCGCCTCGTGTTCAGGACCGGGAACCGACTCGTCAGTTGGCGAACTCATGCGATTGCCTCGGTCCTCGGGTATTCCGTCCATCCGGCCGCTCGAGGAGCCGGGGGATCGGGGGAAGTCAGGCTTGTCTTCGCCGAGGGACGCAAGGCGAAGACACGTATCCTCGCCTCCGAAGCCGAGGCTTTCACCGTCCCCCGGCGGACCACGTCGTCGTGGGATCAATCACACCATGTGGTCGCGTAACGTCAATCCGAACAATGCGGGAAACAGGACTTGAACCTGCACGGTATTACTACCACCAGGCCCTCAACCTGGCGCGTCTGCCAATTCCGCCATTCCCGCGGAGACACCAGGCATTCTCGACCGGTTCGGCCGCCAGTCAAGCCTCACGCGTCCCTGCGGGCTGGGGCCGAAGCGGGTAGCCGATCGAACCGCTCCGCGAGCGCCCCGCAGGCCTCCCGCACGGCGACGATCCCCGCGAACACCGCGAGGCTCCAGCCGACGTCGCCGAGCGGACGGTAGAACGGCAAGGCCGCGGTGAAGCAGGCCGCCAGCCCCGCCGGCGAGTGCTCGTACTGGGAGGTGAAGGCCCAGTGGGCGAGGTTCGTGGCGAGGAAGAACACGAGCGAGCCGGCGGCCGCGCCGCCGAGCACGGCGGCCCAGCGCCGGCGGTTGACGAGACCGCCGAGCAGCACCGGCCAGGCCGAGGCGGCGTAGACGACGGCCGCGATTCCCCAACTGCCGTACTCCGGCTCGAAGCAGTTGCTCAGCGCCAGGGCTGCGAGCGGCGCCGCCGCGGCGAGCAGCCGATTGGGGAACAGGGCGCCGGCGGCCAGCGCGATCGCCGTCAGCGGCGTCACGTTCCAGAGGCGGACGCCCCCCCACTCCGGCTGCCAGAGCCGACCCGCGACCGCGACGGCGACGAGGGCCAGCCAGGCCAGTTCGGGCGCGGGCGAGACGCTGCCCTGCAGGCTGCACCACGCCGCCGTGCGCCGCTGGAAACCATCGTGGGACACGTGCGTCATGGGAGATCGACCTCCGTGGCGTTTCCTGGACTCGGTGCCGGGGCGGCGACGCGGGCCTCGGGCCGTCGCCGGACAGCCGATACACTACCGGTTTTCCCATCCACGGCAAGCGAAACCGCGGAAACCACGTTCATGCCAGCGGCCGCACCGCAGCCCGCCACCCTGGTGGTCGACGACTTCGACGACGGCCTCGTGGGGCTGTCGTTCGTGGTTCCCGACCACCGGCACAACGTGCTCACCGCCGCGGTGCTGGCCGACCTGGCGGCGGCCCTCGACCGCCTGGAGGACAGGCCGCTGCGGTACCGCCCCAAGGGGCTCGTCCTCCGCTCCGGACGCGAGGGCTCGTTCTTCGCCGGCGCCGACGTGGCCCGCCTCGCCGACGTCCGCGGTCAGTCCGAGTCCGAGATCGTGCGGGCGTGCGACGCCGGCCGGGAGCTCTTCGCCCGGCTCTCGCGGCTGCCGTGGCCGAGCGTGGCGGTCATCGACGGCGTCTGCCTCGGCGGCGGCCTCGAACTGGCGCTGGCCTGCGACATGCGGGTGGCGACCGACGCCGAGCACACGCTGCTCGGGTTTCCGGAGGTGAAGCTCGGCCTGCTGCCGGGCTGGGGCGGCACGGTGCGGCTGCCGCGGCTCATCGGCCCCGGGCCGGCGGTGGAGTTCGCGGCGGCGGGCGAGAACGTGGCGGGGGCGGCGGCCGCCCGGATGGGCCTCGTCGATGCCTGCGTGCCGGCCGACCAGGCGTTGGAGACGGCGCGGCGGCTCGTGGAAATGCACGGCCTCGGCGGCCTCGTCGCCGACCGCCGGCGGCGGCAGGCCGAACCGGTCGACCTCGATCCGACCGAACGGGAGTTCCTCGAGGCGACCACGGCGGCCGTGATTCTCGGCCGCACCGGCGGCCACTATCCCGCGCCCCCCGCGATCCTGCGGACGATCCTCGCGGGCTCGGCCGTCGACGCGTCCGCCGCCGGGGCGATCGAGTCGGCGGCTTTCGCGAAGCTCGCCCGCACGCCCGTCGCCGGCCAGTTGTTGCGGGTGTTCACGATCGGCGAGCGGAACCGCCGCGATCCCGGGGTCGGCGGAGCCGACGCGGAGGGCGAGCCGGCGGTCGCGGAGCCCCGCACGGCGCCGGCGGTGATCGGCGCCGGCATCATGGGGGCGGGGATCGCCGCCGCCCACCTGCGGGCGGGCTTTTCCGTGGCGCTCGTCGACGTCGACCCGGCCGCGATCGCGGGTGCGGCGGCCGGCATCCTCGACGAGGCGGCCTGGGACCGGGCCAGCCGGCGGACCGACCCGGCGCGGGCCCTCGCTCTCGCGGGCCGGCTCCGCGGCGGCGCCGAACTGGCGGCCGTCGCCGGCTGCGACCTCGTGATCGAGAGCGTCACCGAGCGGACGGACGTCAAGCAGCAGGTGCTCGCCGACATTGAGCGGCTCGTGGCGGCCGATGCGATCATCGCCACCAACACCTCCACCAATCCCATCGCCAGGCTGGCCGACGGCCTCGCCGACCCGGCGCGGTTCTGCGGCATGCACTTCTTCAATCCCGTGCGCCGGATGACGCTGGTGGAGGTCGTCCGCGGGCCGGCGACGAGCGACGCGACCGTGGCTGCGGTCGTGGCCCACGCCAAGCGGCTCGGCAAGTGCCCGATCGTGGTCCGCGACAGCCCGGGCTTCCTCGTGAACCGCATTCTCATGCCCTACCTGCACGAGGCGGTGGAAATGGTCCGCGAGGGCGTCGATTGCGGGCGGATCGACCGCGTGGCCCGTGGCTTCGGCATGCCGATGGGGCCGATCGAGCTCTACGACATGATCGGCCTCGACACGGCCTTCTACGCCGGGCTCGTGATGAGCGCGGCCTTCGGCGACCGGATCGAGGCCTCGCCGGTGATTCCCGCGCTCGTCAAGTCGGGCCGGCTGGGCCGGAAGAGCGGCTGCGGCTTCTACGCCTACGCCTCGGCCGCCCAGAAGGCCCGGATCCTCGGCGCCGACGTGGGCGCCGCCGACCTGATCGGCCGCTACGCGCTCCCGGCCCGCGAGACGAGCGACCGCACGATCGCCGACCGGCTCCTGCTGCCGATGCTTCTGGAGGCGGTTCGCGCCCTCGACGCGGGGCTCGTCCGCGACGGCCGCGACATCGATCTGGCCGTGATCCACGCCCTCGGGTTCCCCGCCTTCCGCGGCGGCCTGCTGGCGTGGGCCGACTCGCTCGGCGCCGCGGAGGTGGTCCGCCGCCTCGCCCCGCTGGCCGACCTCGGCCCGCGGATGGTGCCCTCCGAGCGGCTCGTCGCCATGGCCCGTGACGGATCGCGATTCACCGCCTGAACCCCGGACCTCCGATGCGCGCCACGCCCCATCCCGACACCGAGCCAGTCGTCGTGGCCTGCTGCCGCACCGCCATCGGCCGCGCCCATCCCGACCGCGGCATCTTCCGCCACGTCCGCGGCGACGAGCTGGCCGCCGCCGTGATCGCCGCCGCCGTCGACCGCTCTGGCGTCGATCCGGCCACGATCGAAGATGTCGTGCTCGGGGCGACGCAGCAGCGCGGCGAGCTCGGCGGCAACGCGGGCCGGCTGGCGGGGCTCCTGGCAGGGCTGCCGTTCGCCGCGGCGGGCACGAGCGTCAACCGCCTCTGCGGGTCGTCGCTGCAGGCCCTCGCCCAGGCCTGCCACGCGATCGTCGCCGGCGCGGAGGACGTGCAGGTGGTGGCCGGCGTCGACCACATGCACCACCTACCGATGGACTCCGCGGTGGACATCCATCCGCGGGTGCTGGCCCGCTCGAGCCGCGGCATGCTCTCGATGGGGCTGACGGCCGAGCACCTCGCCGCGGCCCACGGGATCTCGCGCCGCCGCCAGGAGGAATACGCCCTCGAGAGCCACCGGCGGGCGGCCCGGGCCTGCGACGCCGGGCTGTTCGAGGACGAGATCGTGCCGGTCGTGGGCCACGACGAGACCGGCGCCGTGGCCGCGGCCGTCCGCGACCAGTCGATTCGCCCCGACACGAGCCTCGAGGCCATGGCGGGGCTCGAGCCGGTGTTCCTGCCCCGGCTGGGCACGGTCACGGCGGCGACGAGCGCCCCGGTGAGCGACGGCGCCGCGGCGCTGGTCGTGATGTCGCGGGCCGAGGCGGTCCGCCAGCGGCTCGAGCCCTGGGCCCGCATCGTGGCCACGGCCGTGGTGGGCGTGCCGCCTGCCGTGATGGGCACGGGCCCGATCGCCGCCACGCGGAAACTGCTCGCCCGGGTCGCGGACCGCGGCATCACCCGCGACGACATCGAACTCGTCGAACTCAACGAGGCCTTCGCCGCCCAGGCCCTGCACTGCATCGACGAGATCGGCCTCGATCCCGACCGGGTCAACGTCCGCGGCGGGTCGCTGGCGATCGGCCACCCGCTGGGCGCGTCGGGGGCGCGGATCGCGACCACGCTGTTGCACGCGATGCGCGACACCCGCGCGCGGCTCGGCCTGGCCACGATGTGCATCGGTCTCGGCCAGGGGATCGCGGTGCTCTTCGAGCGGTGCGAGTGAGGGGAGCCGCATGTCGATCGTCCTGCCCCAGCCCCGCACGTCGCCCGCCCCGTTGGCCGCCCCGCCCGCGGAGTCGCTCGTCGGGCTCCTCGCCGCCCGCGTCGCCGCCACCGGCGACCGGATCGCCGTCGTCGATCCGCTCACGCCGGGCGGCGCCGCCTGGACGTGGGCGGAACTGACGGCGGCCGCGCTCGATCTCGCGGAGCGTCTCGAGGCGGCCGGATTCGTCCGCGGCGACCGGGTGGCCCACGTCGGCAGCCACGGTCCCGACTGGATCGCCGTCGACCTGGCCTGCCTGCTCGCCGGAATCGTGCACGTGGCGTTGCACGACGAGCCGGGCTTCGAGCCCACCGCCGGCAGCCTCGACTGGCTCGGCCTGCGGGGCTGCATCACCAGCGGCGGCCGGCGGCCGCCGCGGACGCCGGGCCCGAGCCTCGATGCCGCAGGCGCGGTCTCCGGATGCCGCGGCCGGGCCGTCGACCTCGGGGCGGTGCGCGAGCGGCTCGGGCGCCGGGAGCGGGAGTGCGATCCGGACGCGGCCTGCACGATCGTGCTCTCGTCCGGCACGACCGGCCTGCCGCATGGCGTGATCCACGGCCAGCGGGGCCTGGCGGCCAACGCGGTCGCCGCGAGCGCCGGGTTCCTGGACGACCCGCGGGACGTGCGCCTCGCCTGGCTGCCGATGAGTCACGCGCTCGCCCGCACGGGCGACCTGTCCACGGCGATCGTCCGCGGCGGCTGCCTGAACGTGGTTCGCGACCGCAGCCGCGTGCTCGAAGCCTGTGCGGCCCTGCCGCCGACGGTGATCCTCGGCGTGCCCGCGTTCTTCGAGCGGCTCGAGGGCGGCGTGCGGGCCGGGCGGATCGCCGACCTGCGGACCGCGCTGGGCGGCGAGGTCCGCACCTGCATCTCGGGTGGCGCGCCGCTGCGGCGACGGACGGCCGAGTGCTTCGCCGCCGCCGGTGTGCCGCTCGTCGAGGGCTACGGCCTGGCGGAGGCGGGGCCCGTGGTCGCGCTGTCCAACCCGCGGATCGCACGGCCGGGCACCGTGGGGCCGCCGCTGCCGGGCATCGAGCTTGCGATCGACGACCGCGATGGCTCCCGCGGTCAGTTGCTCGTGCGGACGCCGAGTCGCGGCCTGGGGATCGTGCGGCCGCCGGCGCCGGGTGAGGACCGCGACGCGGGACCGGCGGCCCTCGAGCCGCTGCCGGAGTGGCTGCCGACCGGCGACCTGGCGGCGATCGACGCCGACGGCCACCTGCGGATCACGGGGCGTGCGGCCGAGCGGCTCGTCCTCTCCACCGGCGTGAAGCTGCCACCGGCGGAGGTCGAGCGGGCGCTCGCCGAGGACGCCGCGGTCGCGCAGGTGTGCGTGGTCGGCGACGGGCTGCGGTTTCCCGTCGCGCTCGTCGTGCCGGAGCCCGCGGCCGTGCGCCGGTTCGTGAAGCGACTCGGCCTCCGCGTCTTCAGCCGGCGGGCAGCGCTGACGCATCCGCGGGTCGTCGGGTGGATGGCCCGCCGCCTGGCCCGCCGCCAGCGTTCGCTGCCCGCGGCCTGGCAGGTGCGCCGGGTCGTGCTCGTGGGCCGGCCGTTCGATGCGGCCCGCGGCGAGGCGACGCCATCCTTCAAGCTCAAGCGGTCAACGATCGCCGCTCACTTCGCTCCGCGGATCGCGGCGGCGGCGGCCGAGCGGCCGCCGCGGTGGGTCGGCCGCGTGTCGACGGCCGCGGGGGAACGACCGGAGGCCACCGGGCGGCCGGTGTCGTGGCTGAACGGCAGCGTGTGGGCGAGGGGCGACGTGCGGCGGGGCGGCTTCGACGTGGCGGCCGCAGTCGCCGCCGGGCCGCTTCGCGACGCGGTGGCGACCGTCCTCGACCGCACGTCGGCCGCCCTCGCCCGGCTGCGTGCCGAGGGCCTGCTCTACGATCCCGTCGGCGGTCCGCCGGCCGCCTCAGCGCCCCTCGCCGACGCCCCGCCGCCGCCGACCGGCCGGTTCTCCGCCGCCGCCGAAGAGGCCCTCGGCGCCGCCGGCCTGTGGGGGCTCGCCGTGCCCGCGGCGTTCGGCGGCGTGGGGGCGGGCGTCGGCGAACTGGCCCGGTCGATCACCCGCGTCGCCGCCGACTGCCCGACGGCTGCGGGCCTGCTCGCCGTGCACTCGTCGATCGGTGCGGTGTCGGCGGTCGTCGCCTTCGGCACCGACGAGCAGCGCCGCCGCCACCTGCCGGACCTGGCGCGGGGCCGGCCGCTCTCGATCTTCGGCGGCACCGAGCCCGAGGTCGGCTGCGATCTCGGTGCCGTGCGGGCGACGCTCGAGCGGCACGAAAGCGGCCTGCGGCTCACCGGCACGAAGATGTTCATCACGGGCGCGACCCACGGGCGGCTCGTGAAGATCCTGGCCCTGCTCGACGGCCGGCCTGTCGTGGCGCTTGTCAGGCTGCCCGACGCGGACGGTCCCGCCTTCCGCCTGCGGCACTATCCGCTCCATCCGCTCAAGCATGCCCACAACGCGGCCCTCGAGTTCGTCGGGTTCCCGGTTGTGGAAGCGGACCTGCTCGCCCCGCCGGCGGGGCGCGACGGCATGGCGGTCGTGTGGCACGGGCTGAACCGGGGCCGCGTCACGCTCGCCGCGCAGGCCGCCGGCACGCTGCGCATCATGCTCCGGCACGCCGCCGAGCACGCCCGGCGGCGGAAGACCTGGGGCCGGCCGATCGCCGACCGGGAACTCGTGCAGGGGCGGCTCGCGCGGATCGCGGCCGGGATCGTGGCCTGCGACGCGCTGGCCGGCTGGGCGGCCGCGGCCCTCGACGCGGGACAGCCGGGTGAACTGGAGGCGATCGTCGCGAAGGTGACCGCGAGCGAGTGCGTGCGGCAGGCGGCGATCGACGCGCTGGGCATCCACGGCGGTCGGGCGTTCCTCGTCGGGCATCCGCTCGGCGACTCGTTCCACGACCACTTCGCCGTCACGGTCTACGAGGGCGAGAGCGACCTGCTGGGGCTGGCGCTCTTCAAGGGTCTCGCGAAGGGCCATCCGCTGGCCGCGGAGGTCGACTCTTCCCGCCTGCGGAGGGCCGGCGCCTGGCTCGCCTGGCGGGTGGCAGGTCTCGCGGCCGGCGGCACGCCCGCCGAGGCCACGATCGCCGACGACCGGCTGCGCGGGCACGCGCTGCGGGCGCGAAAGCTCCTCGCCGCCGCCGCCGTGCGGATCGACCGGGCGATCCGCCACCACGGCCGGCGGCTGGCCGATCGGCAGCTGGAGGTGGGGGCGCTCGCGGCGGAGGTCCGAGAATTGGTGGGCGTGATCGCCGTGGCCCACCATGCGGCGGCCGCCGGCGGGCCCGGTGCCGCCGCCGACTGCTGGTGCCGGCTCGCGGTCGCCCGGGCGACCGGGCGGAAGCCGACGGTCGCCGATCACGCCGCGCTCGCCGCCCTCGGCCGCGCGCTCGCCGCCGAGTGATCGGTGGGATGGACGGCGGGTTCAGTCGCCCGCAGCGACCAATGCCGGCCACCAGCTGCACAGGTACCACGCCCGCGGCGTCGTCAGTTCGGCGAAGGCCTCGAGCGACACCCGGCTCCCGGCCGACCCGTCGCCGCCGAGCACCTCGTCGAGGAGGCCCTTGGGCTTGGAGTACTTCACGACGCGGGCCGTCGTGGCGGTGAGGCCCGCGAGCTCCACCGCCCGGTCGACGGCATCCTCGAGGAAGCCGATGCGGTCGACCAGGCCGGCCTCCTTCGCCTGCTGCGCGGTGAAGATCTGGCCGGTCGCGACCTTGTCGACCGCGTCGGCGTCGAGCTTGGGCCGGCCGGCGCGGACGATCTCCTTGAACCGCACGAACATGTCGTCCACGAGGGCCTTGAGGAGCCGCCGCTCGCGGTCGGCGAGTTCCGGCGTCCGGTCCTTCGTGGGGCTGAGCATCTCCTTGAGCGGGCCGCTGGCGACCGAGTCGTCGCGGACGTCGAACCGCTTGAGCATCTTGGAGAGGTCGAAGTGGGGGATGATGACGCCGATCGACCCCGTGAGCGTGGCCGGCTCGGCGAAGATCACGTCCTCGCGGCCGCCGTTGGCCATGGCCACGTAATAGCCGCCGCTGGCCGCGATCCCGCCCATGCTCACGACCACGGGCAGATCCCGCTCGCGGGCCAGTTTCCCGAGGCGGTGGTGGATCTCGTCGCTGCCGCTCACGGTGCCGCCCGGCGAATCGACCCGGAGCACGATCGCCTTGACGGCCTCGTCCTCCGCGACGTGGTCGAGCTGGGCGCGGATGAAGCCGTCGCCCCCCATGATCGCCCCGGCCAGGGTCACGACCGCCACCTTGGCCGCGGCGGTCTTCGAGAGCGCGTGGTACTTCTCGACCACGCGGCCGTCCCGCTGGAAGTACTGGGCGAACGCACCGGCGCTGCCGAGGGCGGCCAGCAGCGAGATGCCGGCGACCGTCCAGGCGATCCGCGTGCCCCAGCGGCCCCACGGGCTGGCGTGCTCGAGGATCACCCGGGTGGGCGGCGGCTGGCGTTCGATCTCCATCGGCTCGGTCTCCTCAAGAGGCGCAGGGGAACGGAAACAGGCTCCCACATTCTACGGCCCGGTTGCCGCGGCTGCCGCCAGGTTGCCAGTCGGCGGCCGCGGCGGCTACCTTGGCGGGCTCCGCGAAAGTCCCCGCCCCGCTCGAGAGAGGAGCCCCGCGACGTGTTCGTCTGTGTCAGCACGGAAAGCCTGCCCGAAATGCCGCTCGCCCAGGCGATGGAGCGGCTGGCGGAACTCGAGTTCACCGCGGTGGAGCTCGACGTCCACGAGCACGGGGGGCACCTGAAGCCGGCGCAGGTCGCGGCCGATCCCGAGGCGGCCATCGCCGCCTGCAGCGACCTGCAGCGGCTGCGGCCGGTGGCCGTCTCGTTCGCGGCCCCGGAGTCGCCGGAGGTCTACGACCACTTCACCGCCTGCTGCCGCCTGGCCAAGGCGCTCGGGGTGGTGACGCTCGTGGTCGAGTCGTCGGAACTGGGCACGCCCTTCAACGGCGAGATCGAGCGGCTGCGGAAGCTGGTGGCCATCGCCTCCGGCCTGGGCGTGGTCGTGGGCGTGAAGACCGAGGCCGGGCGGATGACGCAGGATGCCGAGACGACGGCGTCGCTGTGCCGCAACGTCCCCGGGCTCGGGGTGACGCTCGACCCCAGCCACTTCATCTTCGGCCACAAGAAGCCGGCCGCGTGGGAGCCGATCCTCAAGTACATCTGCCACGTGCACCTGCGGGACACGAAGCCCGACGCCTTCCAGGTGCGGATTGGCCAGGGCAACGTCGAGTACGGCAAGCTCGTCGCCCAGCTCGGCCGGGTGGGCTACAAGCGCGGCCTGTGTGCCCACCTGCCGCCGCTCGAGGGCGTGGACCAGGTGGCCGAGCTGCGCAAGATGCGGCTCTTGCTGGAAAGCCTGCTGTGAGCGGCCCGCGGGCCGCTCAGCGGAGCGTCGTGCCGGAGGCCTCGGCCCGGCTGGCCATCTCGGCGTAGGTCTTCGACTGCTCCTCGTCCCCCTCCTCGGCGTACATCGTCGAGAGGTTCCCGTAGGCGACGGCCAGCGACCGCTCCTCGATCTGGCTCTTGTCCACGGCCGTGACCATCAGGTCGACGCCCCGGCGGCTCAGGGCCAGGGCGTCCTCGCGGCGGTCGACCTGCCAGTAGGAGATCGCCATGCTCACGTACGACTCGCCGAGCCGGCCGAGTTCGCCGGCGAAGGCGCCGTCGTCGTTCCACAGCGGCACGGTCCGGTCGAACCAGGTGACCGCGGTGGCGTGATCACCCCGCTGCAGGCTGTGCATGATCCCGATGCGAAACATCAGGTCGCCCATCCTCTTCCGCTCGGCGGCGGTGAGCTCCCGCTGCTCGGCGCCCCGCTCCAGGTAGGCGGCCGTGAGCGTGGCGTTGTCGAGCAGGTCGGCCGTGTCGCCCCGCTTCTGGGCCGCGGCGAGCGCGTCGGCGAGCCCCTGCCCCACCTGCCAGTCGATCTGCCGGCGGCGCCACGGATCGGCGACCGTGTCGCCCATCCGCTCGCGGAGTTCGAGCATCCGCTTCACCCACGGCAGCGGCTCCACCGAGTCCGCGGAGCCGGCCGAGGCGGCCAGGGCACCGGAGCAGAGTTGCAGTTCGAGCACCTGCCGTTCTGCGGCCGGGCCCTTGAACTCGTCGACGAGCGCCTCGCTGCGGGCGATCCACTTGGGGATCACGCGTCCCTGTTGCTGCCACGTGCCGCGGGCGATCGCCTGGGCCGTTCCGAGGTGGGCGTCGAGCATCACCTCGCGGGCGGCCGCCTGCACGGCCGGAGACTTCTTCGCGAGCAGCGGCGACGCCCGGCGGATCGCCTCGGCGAAGTGCTTGACGGCCGCCTGGTGGTCGGGCTTGTCGCCGGCGAGCGCGGCCCGGCCGAGGAGTCGCTCGACCTGGGCCGTCACCAGCGGCGCGGAGTTCTCGCGGGCCGCGAGCGGCTCGAGGATGGCCCGGGCTTCGGCGGGGCGGTCGAGGGCCAAGAGGGCGCCGGCGTGCTTGAGCTGTGTCCAGGCGTCGGCCGGGTCGAGGGCCGTGGCCTTCTCCGCGAGCGCGAGAGCCTGCGTCCACTTGCCCTGCTCGCTGGTCATGCCCAGGAGCAGCCGGTGCGCGCGCACGTGGCGCGGATCGATGCGGATGGCGTACTGTAGGTCGGCGGCCGCATAGGCCGAGCACGTGCCGATCTCCCCCTCGGCCCGGAGTACGAACGACTCGGCGTCG
Organism: Pirellulales bacterium; assembly: GCA_044238145.1. Lineage (GTDB taxonomy): Bacteria > Planctomycetota > Planctomycetia > Pirellulales > UBA1268 > QWPN01. Next base: position 123,457 of record JBIIDT010000002.1, read on the forward strand.
AGCGGCTCGAGCATGATCGCGGCCGCGACCTGCGTGCCGGGCTTGAGGCTGAGGATCACGCCCCGCTCCGGATAGACGGTGCCGATGGCGACTCCCTGGTCGTCGAAGATCGTGACGGTGCGGACGTCGCCGATCTCGAGTTGCCGCGCCAGGTCGGCCACGGGCACCGGCTCGGCGAGCTTGACGAGGATCGCCGCCACGGTGTCGTTCTCGAGCGTCACTTCGACCCGCTCGAAGGGCTCGATCTTCCAGGCGAGGCCGGCCTGGGCGTCGGCGGGATCGATGGGCTCGCCATCGCCCCAGGCGGCGAGCAGTTCCGCCCGCCGGGTCTTGCCGGGATGCACGCCGCGGAAGCTCGCGGGGTCGATCGACAGGGTCGGCATCTCGTCGGGCGTCGCGGCGACCGGAGCGGTGACCTGCGGGGCCGGCTCGGTGGCCGCGGGCTGCGGTTCCTCCGCCGGCGCGGCGGGCTCTTCGGCCGGCTTGGCGGTGAGCGACCCGGGCTTGGGAAGCTGGGCCACGCGTTCGCCGATCCAGCGCTTGAGAACGCTCGTTTCGGGTCCGAGCGGCGCCCGCGACGGCACCGTGCCGGTGGCATTGGTCGAGGTGCCCGGCGGGCCGGAGGCGGCGGCCACCGGCACGAGGTCGGTCCAGGCCGCCCGGCCGCGGTCGCCGGTGCCGACCGCCGGCGTCACGGCCGCGGTTTCGGCAGCAGTTTCGGCCGCGGTCACGGGAGCCGTGGCGGTGTCCGCCGGCTGGTCGCCGTAGGATTCGATCCAGCCGGGCAGCCGCATCAGCGTCCGCGGTGGTTCAGCCGCGATCGCCAGGGACGATCCGGCGGCGAGCAGGAGGGCGAGCATTCCCGGCAACCACGGATACCGCAGCATGGCCACGACGAGTTCTCCTTGACGACACGACGGGTTTCCGGACCCGATCGGGGGAGGACGGTAGGCTTCGCCCGGCCACCAGTCCAGACCAGCCTGCCGCCGAACCTGGCGCCGCCGCCGGCCGCCCAGCCTGCCCACTTTCGCGTCGCCCGGCCGGAGCCGGGGGTAGACTTCGTTCCTGCGGACCCGGCCTGCGGCCACGGGGCCGAAACGGTCGTGGAGCTTCCCTCGATGCAGCACGTGGTCGTGATCGGCGGCGGCCTGGCCGGCCTCGCGGCCGCCGAGGCGGTCGTCGCGGTGGCGCCGGGTTGCGGCGTCTCGATCCTCGAGGCCACCGGCCGCCCCGGCGGCGTCATCGCGACCGTCCACCGCGACGGCTGGCTCGTGGAGCGGTCGGCCGACAACTTCCTCGCGGTGCGTCCGGAGGGCGTCGCGCTCGTCGACCGGCTCGGCCTGACCGCCGCGCTCATGGGCGTCGACCCTCGCGTCCGCCGGGCCCTCGTCTGGCACGACGGGCGGGCCGTGCCCGCGCCTGCCGGTTTCCGACTCCTGGCACCGGGGCGGATCGGCGGCATCGTCGCCACGCCGCTGCTCTCGCCGGCCGGCCGCCTTCGCGTCCTCGCCGAGCGATGGCTGCCGCCGGGGCCGCCGGTCGCCGACGAGTCACTCGCGCGGTTCGCCACGCGGCGGCTGGGCCGCGAAGCCTTCGAACAACTCGTGCAGCCGCTGGCGGCCGGGATCTGGACGGCCGACCCGGAGCGGCTGAGCATGGCCGCTGCCTGCCCGGAGTTCTTCGCCATGGAGCGGACGCACGGCAGCCTGTGGGCCGGCGAGCGGGCGCGGCTCCGCGCGGCCGGCGGCGGCGGCCAGGCGGCCGGCGCGCGGTACGGGCAGTTCGTCACGCTCGCCGGCGGGATGGAGGAACTGCCGCGGCGGTTTGCGGCCGTCCTCGCCGAGCGCGGCGTGGCGTTCGTGACGGCCGCCGCCGCCGGGCTGGCGCGCACGGCGGACGGCCGATGGCGGATTTCGCTCTCCGGAGGTAGTCAGCCGATCGCAGCGGACGGCGTCGTGGTGGCGGTGCCGGCGGGGGTGGCGGCTCGGCTCGTGGCGGACGTCGACGCCGCGCTGGCGGGCGATCTCGCGGCGATCGAGTACGCCGGCTCGGCCGTCGTGTCGCTGGGCTTTCCCCGCGACCGCGTGGCGCATCCGCTCGATGCCGCGGGCATGGTCGTGCCGGCGACCGCGGGCCGCCGGGCGCTGGCCATCAGCTTCGCGAGCGCGAAGTTTCCCGGCCGGGCGCCGGCGGGCTGTGCGTTGGTGCGGGTGTTCCTCGGCGGGGCGCTCGACCCTCGGACGGCGCGGCTCCCGGATGGCGACCTGGAGACGGTCGCCCGCGAGGAGGCGGCCGCCTTGATCGGTGCCCACGGCCAGCCGCTGCTCGTGCAGGTGGACCGCTGGGAGGGGGCGATGCCGCAATACCACGTCGGCCACCTCGACCGCGTGGCCCGCATCGAGCGGGCGGCCGCCGCCGTCGGCGGGTTCGCCCTCGCGGGAGCCGCGTACCGGGGCGTGGGCATCCCGCAGGTGATCGCATCCGGAGCCGAGGCCGGCGCCCGCGTCGTCGCGATCCGGCCCGGAGTCTGACGGCCGCCGCCGCCCCGTCCGGAAACTACTTCTTCTTGGCGGTCTCGGCCGGCTTGGCGGCCGCGCCCTCGGCCCCGTCTTCCTTGGCCTTCTTCTTTTTCTTCATCGCCATCTTCTGGACGCGGACCTTCGGCAGGCCGAGGGGGCTGCGACCCTCCGTCCACCGCTCCTGCTCCTTCAGTCGGGCGATCCGCTCGGCGCGGCTGAGCACGCCCCGCGCGCTCGAGGCACCCTTTCGCACCCGCAGGCTCTTGTCCATCGTCATGGCAGACTGTCCCTCCGATCGTGGCGATCCGGGCCGCGGCGGGAAGGCCGAACCCGGGACGAGGAGACTACGCGTGACGCGGCCTCGGTTCAAGGGCGGGCCGCAGGCGGCGGGCCCGGCGGATCGTGAGGCGGATCGTCAGGCCACACCCCCCGGCAGTTTGGCGATCATGCCCAGGAACCGTTGCATGGTCGGGGGCCGCTTCTCGGGATCGGCCGCGAGGCAGGCCGAGATCGCCGCCGCCAGCGGTTCGGGGATCTCCGGCCAGTGCAGGCGAATGTCCTCGGGCGGCTGGTCGTGGGCCATCGCGGCGGCGCCGCTGGTGCCCCGCGGCCAGGGCGAGTGGCAGGTGCAGATCTCGTAGGCCGTGACGCCGAACGAAAAGATGTCGAGTCGCTTGTCGGCCTGCCGCCGCCGGACCACCTCCGGGGCCATGTAGTTGGGAGTACCGATGCGGTTGCCCGGCTGGAGGAAGACCGGCTTGTCGGGAACGGTGAGGCCGAAGTCGAAGAGCACGAGCCGGCCGTCCGGCCGGAGCATGAAGTTCCGCGGGCAGATGTCGCGATGCACGAAGCCGGCGTCGTGCACGGCGGCGATCGCCTGTGCCGCCTGGCGGACCAGGTCGATCCGCCGGGCCGGCGGCAGCGGCTGCTTCGCCGCGAGCACGGCGTGCAGCAGCGTGCCCTCGATGAACTCCGTGACCACGAACGGCTCGCCGGCGGTCGACTCGCCCCACTCCACCGTGCGGACGATGTTCGGGCCGCTGATCTTCGCGCCGATCTCCCCCTCGCTCGGCTTGCCCAGCCCCTTGTACCGCGATTCCACCGGCGCCGCCTTTGCCTGGTCCACGATCTTCAGGCCGAGGATCTCGCCGGTGCGAATGTCCCTCACCTTGTAGAAGGTGGACATCGTGCCGGAATGGCTCTCCCGCAGCCGCTCGAATCGCTTCCAGAGATCGACCCGCGAGGAGCCGCCGAACAGGCCGGACAGAAAACCCATGCTCACCCCGCGCACCCGGATGCGGGCCGCCACGACGGGCCCGTGGGAATAAGATACCGCGCTGTCCGGCCGCAGCCGATACCCGTCAGGCCTCGAAGAGCACGGGGTTCAGCGGGTCGTCCATCACGTCCCCGACCCGGGTCGACGGGGTCCATGCCTCGTGGTCGCTCCGCTGGTTGGCGTTTCGCGGCTCCGCCAGTCGCATGTCGATGTCCATGTAGATCACGGTATGCACCTTGCGGGGCCGGTCGGACGTGTTCGGTCCCGCCCGGTGCAGCGTCCAGCCGAGGTGAAAGGAGACGTCCCCCGTGGCGTACGGTTCCGCCACCTCGGCGAGCCCGTGCTCCCGCAGGGCCTCGCGGATCAACCGCTCCGACTCGTCGGAGATCTCGAGGTCGCGGCCAATTTTCTTGAGGTGGCTGCCGGGGGCGAACGACAGCGGGCCGAGTTCCTGCGGCACCGCCTGCAGCGGGATCCAGGCCGTGACGCACAGCCCGCTGGCCATCGGCCAGTACTGCTGGTCGGCGTGCCACGGCGTGAAGCCGCCCCCCGGCTCCTTGTACAGGGCCTGGTCGTGCCACATCCGCACGCCCCGCGTGCCGAGCAGGCCGGCGGCGATGCCCGCGAGGCGGCGGGAGAAGCTGAGCCGCTTCGCCTCCGCGCTCATCGTCCACAGGTTGCCGACCTGGATGAACGCCTTGCCGTAGGTGTCGCGCCGCTCGAGCGGCACGTCGGCCACGGGGTTGTGCTCCATCGTCAGCCGCGTGATCTCACGGTCGAACTCGGCGAGCGTGGGTCCGTCGAAGACGCCGGGCAGCTTGACGAAGCCGTCCTCGCGGAAGCGGGTCTTCTGGGCGTCGGTGAGCGGATAGGGGGCGTCGAGCGGCGACGAGGCGGTGGCGGCCATGGGCGGTCTCCCGGGAAAACGGCTGATGGGCGGAGGATACGGACCGGCGGCCGGCGGCGTCCCCGCCGCGATCGGCGCCGACTGGTACGATTTTGACGCGGCCACGGCGCCGCGGCGTCCCGCGAGCGACAGGCCATGCTTCCCGATCTGGAACACGTCGAGCCGGCGGCCGGCCGCTCCTTCACCTGGGAGGCCTTCGACCTTCCGTCGTTCCCGTATCGCTGGCACTTTCACGCCGCCTACGAATTGACGCTCATCACGGCCGGTCAGGGCCGCCGCTTCGTGGGCGACTCGATCGAGTGGTTCGAGCCGGGCGACCTCGTGCTCCTCGGCCCCCACCTGCCACACACCTGGCACTCCGAGGCCGGCCGCGGGAGCAGGAGCCGGGCCGTCGTGATCCGCTTCGAGGAGGACTTCCTGGGAAGCGAGTTCTTCGGCCGGGGCGAACTGGCCCGGATCCGCGGCCTGCTGGAGAGATCCCGGCGGGGGCTGGCGTTCGGCGGTGCGCCGGCGGAGGCCGTCGCCGCGGCCGTCGTCGGCGGCTGCGACGCACAGCCCTTCTCCCAGGTCATGGCCCTCCTCGACATGCTCCAAGCGCTCGCGACCCGTGGCCGCGGCCGCGAGCTGTCGGGCCCGGCCTACGCCGCCACGGCCCGGGCGGCGGACGCGCGGCGGATCGACCGGGTCTGCCGCCACGTCGTGCAGCAGTTCGCCCGGCCGCTGCGGCTCGGCGACGTGGCGGCGATCGCCGGCCTGTCGCCGGAGGGTTTCAGCCGGTTCTTCCACCGCATGACCGGCCGCACGTTCGTGGCCTGGGTGCACGAGGTGCGGATCGGCCATGCGTGCCGGCTCCTGATCACGACCGAGCGGCCGGTGCTCGACATCGCCATGGCCGCGGGCTTCGAGAATCTCTCGAACTTCAACCGCGTCTTCCGCCGCCTCCGCGGCTGCACGCCCCGCGCGTTCCGCCGCCGCCTGGCAGCCGACCGCGGCTGACCGACTTCAGCCCTTCTTCAGCGCGGCGAGTTCGGCGTGGGCGGCCGCCAGCTCCTTCTCGAGCCGCGGCACCTCGGCCGGATCATCGGGCTGCTTCTTCGCCCCCGCCAGCAGCTGCTGCAGCTTCGCGATCTTCTGCTGCAGGACTTCCATCCGCTTCTTTTCCTTCTTGTCCATCGCCGTCCTCCCGTGCATCGCGGTCCCAGGCTTGTTCTCCACGGTCGATGCGCACGCCGGCATCCACGGCGACGTTCGGACCGGTATGCAGCTGCCGCATCCACCCCGAGAGCAGGACCACGGCGAGCATGATCCCGAGGGTCACGGACAGCCACTTGGCCCGATCGTTCCGCATCCACTGCGTGCCCGCACCGCGTCCCACCAGGCCGCTGGCGAAATAGAAGGCCACCATGGCGAGGAGAAACTTGGCCCCGAACAGGGCGTGGTAGCTCGTCTGCCGCATCCAGCCGCCGTCGCCCCAGCCCTCCGCCTTCACGCGGCCGTTGAAGAGCAGGAAGTTGGCCAGGCCGCTGGCCAAGAGCACCGTGATCGCGCCGATCACCCAGGGCAGCCAGCGGCGGCGAATGGAGTCGTGGATCCGCTCCCGCGTTCCGGCGTCGAAGTCGCCGAGCGCCGGCAGGAGCCCGAAACGGGCGAAGACGAGGGCGCCCATGGCGACGATCGCGGCCAGGATGTGCGCCCAGCGGAGCAGGAGCGTGACGGGATCCATACGGGAGCCTCCGGTGACGGGCCTCGGACCGGGGCATGGTAGCCGATTTTTTTCGCGGCCCAAGCCGGGTGGATTTGTCCCGCCGGCCCGCAGCCGCCTACAGTTGGCCGCCATGGACGACGCCGACGACATCGACGCCATCGGCCTGCCCGGCCGCAGCCCGCACGACCGTTGGATGCGACTGGCGCTCGAGGAGGCCCGGGCGGCCGCGGAAGAGGACGAGGTGCCCGTGGGGGCGATCGTGGTCGCCGGGGGCCGCGTGATCGCCAGTGCCCACAACCAGCGCGAGCGGCTCGCGGATCCGACGGCCCACGCCGAGATGATCGCGCTGACCCAGGCGGCGGCCGCGGTCGGCTCCTGGCGGCTGGAGGGCTGCACGCTGTACGTCACGCTCGAGCCCTGCCCGATGTGTGCCGGCGCCATCCTGCAGGCCCGGGTGCCGTGGGTGGTGTGGGGCGCGGCCGATCCCAAGGCGGGCGCCGTCGAATCCCTGTATCGGCTGTTCGAGGATCCGCGGCTCAACCACCGCGTCGACCACGTGGGCCGCGTGCTGGCCGACGAATGCGGCCGGATCCTGAGCGATTTCTTCCGCGGGAAGCGGTGAGGTTTCGCGCCCAACCCGGCGCGGGGTGGCCCATGCCCCATCGCCGGACGCTCGCTGCGGCCCTCCGGGCCTACGCTCTCTCGGAGGCGTCTGCGCTCCGGCATCCTTGCCTCCGCTGGCCGCCTACGCCGGCTCCCGGGGCATGAGGCACCCCGCGCCTGCCGCAATCGGCCGACAACACGCCAAGCCGCAGCCCGGCCTACGACCGCTTGTCGATGGGCACGAAGTCGCGGAGCGTCGCGCCCGAGTAGACCTGCCGCGGCCGGCAGATCTTCTTCGTGGGCGAGTGGTGCATCTCGATCCAGTGGGCGATCCAGCCGGGGAGACGGCCCATCGCAAACAGCACCGTGAACATCTGCACCGGGATCCCCATCGCCCGGTAGATCACGCCCGAGTAGAAGTCGACGTTGGGGTAGAGCTTCCGCTCGATGAAGTACTCGTCGGCCAGGGCCACCGACTCGAGTTCCTGGGCGATGTCGAAGATCGGGTCGTGGCGGGCGATCTTGGCGAGCAGCTTGTCGCAGATCGCCTTGATGAGCTTGGCCCGCGGGTCGTAGTTCTTGTAGACGCGGTGGCCGAAGCCCATGAGGCGGAAGCCGGAGTCCTTCTTCTTGGCCAGGTCGACGTACTTCTTCACGTTGCCGCCGTCGGCCACGATCTTCTCGAGCATCTCCACGCAGGCCTGGTTGGCGCCGCCGTGGAGCGGCCCCCAGAGGGCGGAGATGCCGGCCGAGATGCTGGCGAACAGGTTGGCGTCGCTCGAACCCACCATCCGCACGGTGGAGGTCGAGCAGTTCTGCTCGTGGTCGGCGTGCACGATGAGCAGCGTGTCGAGGGCATCGGCGAAGTCGGGGTCGACGTGGTACTCCTCGCACGGCACCGCGAACATCATGTGGAGGAAGTTCTCGCAGTAGCCGAGGTCGTTCTGCGGATACATGAGCGGCTGCCCGCACGACTTCTTGTGGCTGTAGGCGGCGATCGTCGGCAGTTTCGCCATCAGCCGGTGAACGCTGACCTCGACCTGCCGCGGATCGCGGACGTCGAGCGAGTCCTGGTAGAAGGTGGAGAGCGCGCCGACGACGCTGCCCACGATCGCCATCGGGTGGGCGTCGCGTGGGAAGCCGCCGTAGAAGCTCCGCATGTCCTCGTGGATCATCGTGTGTCGCGACAGCGACGTGCGGAAGGCGTCGAGTTCGGCGACCGTCGGCAGCGAGCCGTAGATCAGCAGGTAGGCCACCTCGACGAAGTCGCACCGCTCGGCGAGCACCTCGATCGGATAGCCGCGGTAGCGGAGGATGCCCTGCTCGCCGTCGAGGAACGTGATGGCGCTGGTCGTGGAGCCGGTGTTGACGAAGCCCTCGTCGAGCGTGATGCAGCCGGTCTGGGCCCGCAGTTTGGCGATGTCGAGCGCGCGTTCCCCCTCGGTGCCCACGATCACGGGCAGTTCGCATACCTCGCCGCCGATCTCGAGGCGGGCCGTGCCGTCGGCCCGCGTGCCCGGCCACGGGGGCGCCTGGGGCGCGGCGGTGGGGGCGGCGGGCTTGGATGCGGCGGTCATGGGGTCTCTCCGGGTGCGAAAAGTCCCGGCCGGGCCCAGGGGAAGAGGCCGAGTCGGGGTTCGCGGGCCACTGCGGCGGATTCCGCGGTCGGCAGTGTATCCCTGTCCCGGGACCGCGGCAACGACGGTGCCGCCCAGCCTAGCGACGCTTGATCGGGCCGCCGATCGGTGCCGCCGGTTCGGCGAGGGCCGCGAAGGCGGCGACTTTCACCGCCGCCGTCGCGTCGTCGTCGAGGATCGTGCCGGTGCCGCGGCCCACGGCGATGCCCGCGCCCGACGCCCCCGAGAGGTTGACGAAGAAGGTCTCGTTCGACTCGATCGTCGTGTCGTTGCGAACGGCGACCACGACGGTCTTCGTCGTCTCGCCCGGCCTGAACGTCAACGTGCCGCTGGTGGACGCGTAGTCCCACATCTTGCCGGCCTTCGCCGTGCCGTTCGCCGTGGCGAACTTCACGCTCACCTGGGAAGCGCTCGCGGCGGAGAGGCTGACGGTGAACGTGAAGGTGCCCGCGCTTTCCAGCGCCGACACCGACGAGATCGAGAGCGTGGCCGCGGGGGGCGGAGGGGGTGGCGGCGGCGGCACCGCGTTCAGGGCGGCCGCGACGTCGAGCCGGCCCCCGGTCGCCACCTTGCCGGTGAGGGAGCTCGTGGCCCGGGCCGTGCCGAGAATCGCCGAGCGGATCGTGGTCGCCGCGGCGGTCGGGTTGGCGGCGGCGTAGACCGCCACCGCCCCGGTGACGTGCGGCGTCGCCATCGACGTGCCGCTGTAAGAGCCGTAGGTGCCTCCGGGCAGGGTGGAGACGATTCCCGAGCCGGGGGCGGCGATGTCGACCGTGGTGGACCCGTAGTTCGAATACGACGCCAGGCCGCCCGAGGAGGTGAGCGCCGCCACCGCGACCACGGCCTCGTAGGCCGCGGCCTGCGTGCCGGTCGTCCCCTGGAGCGTGGAGTAGTTCGAGGGATAGTTGGCCACCGCGTCGTTGCTGTCGCCGAGGCCGTCGCTGCCGCCGTTGCCCGCGGCCGCCACGAACAGGATGCCGGCGTTCGCGCCGCGGATGATGGCGCCGTGGAGTGCCGAGGAATAGCCGCCTCCGCCCCAGGAGTTGTTCGAGGCGACGAGGTTGATGCCGTGCCGGACCTTGAGGTCGGTCAGGTAGTCGAGGGCCTTGATGGCCGCCGTGGTGGTGCCGCCGGTCGGCCCCAGGAACTTGGTCGAGATCAGCGTCGTGCTCCAGGCCACGCCCGCCACGCCGATGCCGTTGCCACCGATCCCGGCGATCGTTCCGGCGACGTGCGTGCCGTGGTCGTCCGTGCTCCCGTCGTACACGGTGTTGTCGTTGGCGTTGAAATCCCATCCGTTGACGTCATCGACGTAGCCGTTGCCGTCGTTGTCGACGCCGTCGCGGGCATCGAAGGGATTGACCCACACGTTCGAGGCGAGGTCGGGATGGGTGATGTCGAACCCCTCGTCCACGATGCCGACCACGACCGACCGCGAGCCGGTGAAGCCGGCGTCCCACGCCTTCTCCGCCTGGCTGCCGAAGGCGTTGGTCGTGCCGGCCGGTCCCGACGCGGCCGGGAGGTCGTCCCCGTACATGCCCCACAGGCCGCCCCCGGCCGCGTAGTACGGATCATCGCTCACCGCCGTTGCCGTCAGGCGCCAGTTTGGTTCGGCGAACACCACGCCCGGCCGGCGGGCGACCGCGGCGATCGCCTGCTCGACCCCGAGGCCGCGGCCGATCGTGATCCGCTCGAGGACCCCGAGCCCGTTCGCCCGCATGGCGGCGGTCTGGATCGCCTCGGCGGCTCGACCCCGGACGGCGTCGCGGGCAGCGGCGCGGGTCGCGGCCGACGCGGCGGATTGGAATTGCACGAGGATCTCGCCGTCGACGAACGCCGCGGCGAGCACCCGGCGATCCTCCAGCCCTTCGATGCCGATCCGGCTCACGGCACCGGCCCGCGCGGCTCGTGTCTTCGCCCCCGGTCGCTGGCCTTCGTGCCGGAATCGTGTGATGGCCCCCGATGCTCCGTCTGTCGCCGTGGATATGCCCCTGCCACCCGACAGTGTAACCGGCATCACCGGCGGCTGGACAGCATCTACGCGGCCCGACCACGAACGGTGCGCCGACCGAAAACCCCCCGTGGACAACGCGAATTCAACGCGTCGTCGTGGGCCGGCTGGCGGTGAGCGGCTGACCGGGGCCGGAGCCGCCGGCATCGAACACGCTCCACACGGGCGTCCGATCGCGGAGCTTCCGCAGATAGTCTTCGGTCACCTTCCGCTGCCGCTCCGCGACGAGCGTCTGCCGGATGCCGACCTGCGCCTCGAGGAAGGGCGTGCGGCCCGCCTCCTTCCGCTCCAGCACGCGGACGATGTGCAGCGCGCCCAGGTCGTTGATGTTGGGCGAGGCCTCGTCCACGAGGATCGCGCTCAGTTGGCCGACCGGCAGCGAGAAGATCGCCTCGTCGAGCTTCTTCGAGGCCAGGCTGCCCTGGCTCGTCCAGTCGAAGGCGCCGCCCTGGGAGGCGGTCGGTCCCTCCGACTTCGCCCGCGCCACGTCGGCCAGCGGCTTGCCCGCCAGCACCTCGTTGCCCATCTCGGCGAGGATGTCCCAGGCCTGCTTGCGCGAGCGGCCGGGCTTGATCTTCACGGTCAGCGCCTCGAACCGGGCCTGGGCCGGAAACTCGTAGTCGACGAGGTGGTTCTGGTAGTAGGCGATCATGTCGGCGTGGGCGATCTCGTCTTCGTTCTTCGTGTTCTTCCGCTGCCACTCCTGGGCCAGGCCGCGCTCGAAGAACATCTTCCGCATCCGGTCGAGCGACTGGCCCTTGGCCCGCAGCTGCTGCTCGTACTCCAGCGAGTTGGCGGCGCCGGCCTCCTGCATCAGCTTGGGCAGAAACTGCTCGTCGAAGGCCCGGTCCACGTTTTTGCGGATCTCGGGGATCTTGTCCTCGGGGATCTCCCGCAGCGCGTCGACGTAGACGAGCAGCGTCTCGACGTGCTGCGGCAGCACCTGCTGGCAGATCGCGAGCTTGAGCTTCCGCAGGTCCTCGGGCGGCATGCCGGGCCCGACCTGCTCGATGTATTCGAGCGCCTTGGGCGTGAGCAGGTCGCTCTCGAGGACGACCTCGGAGCCCACGCGGGCCACGACCATCGCCATCTCGAGCGACTGGGCCTGGGCCACCGGGTCGGCGGCGGATGGCTCTTCGTGGGACGCCCGCACCACGCCGCCGGCCGATGGGTCACCTGCCGCCACCGCCTTGGCCACCTCGGCCGCGATCAGTTCCCGGACGGGCTCGAGCGGCGCACCGGGCTTCTCGCGGATGCTCGAGAGCACGTGGTTGTCGAGCGGCTTGGAGTCGGCCGGCCAGCCCGCCGGCCGCGACACCGCCTTTGGCACGTGGGGCGCGACGCCCGGGCCGACCGCGGCCCGCGGGTTCGCCGCGGCCGCCGCGGCCGGGGAGAGCGGATCGGCGATCTCGGGTGGTTCCTGGGCCGCCGCGATCCCGGCCGAGGCCAGCAGGCATGCGGCGAGCAGGTGCGAGCGGCGGTGGCGGGGCGTTGGCATCACGGCCTGGCGCGGTCCGGGGGCCTGCGGAGGGGGCGGGACTATAGGAGCGGCCCGGCGGCGGCCGCAAGGCCGGCCGGCGGGCGGAACCGCCCGGCAAACCGCGGAATCCGCGGCGTCATGGGCTGCCCGGAGGATCAAGGCCGTTCGGGACGGCGTCTCACCCGGGCAGCATCGCCCGGTTCGCCACGGCCTGGACGATGGCCTCGGCGATCCGCGGCAGGGGGAGGACCTGCTCGACCGCATGCATCTCGATCGCGGCCCGCGGCATGCCGAAGACCACGGACGTCGCCTCGTCCTGGGCGATCGTCACGCCACCCGCCCGGAGGATCGCCTGCATGCCCATCGCGCCGTCGCTTCCCATGCCGGTGAGCAGCGCCGCCACGACCCGGGGCCCCGCCGCCTCCGCCGCGGAGCGGAACAGCACGTCGACCGCGGGCCGGCAGTGGTGCACGGGCGGCGTCTCCAGCAGCCGCGCCCGATACCCCCCGCCCTGTCGGACCACCACCAGATGACGGTCTCCCGGCGCGATCACGCACAGCCCGCGGCGGAGTTCCATCCCCTCTTCGGCCTCGCGCACCTCGTAGCCGCAGAGGGTGTCGAGCCGCTGGGCCACGACCCGGGAAAAGTAGGCGGAGATGTGCTGCACCACCGCGACCGGCGGCAGATCGGCGGGCAACCGCGGCAGGATCGTGCGCAGGGCCTCGACGCCCCCGGTCGAGGCGCCGAGCACCACGAGCTGGCGGGGATCGACCGTGCCCACCGCCGGCAGCGGCGCGGCCGTGGACCGGCCGGCTTCCGCGGCCGGCGCGACGGCCCGGGCCGGGGGGCGGTCGGCCGCCGTCTCGAGCGGCAGTTCGGGCGATCGCGTTACGGCTCGTGGCCGCCGGTCGAACCGCGTGCAGGCCGCCGCGGCCTTCACATGGTAGGCGAGCCGCGCCCCGAGGCCGCCGATCGACATCGTGCCGTCGGGCTTGGCGAGGACGTCGACGGCGCCGGCGTCGAGCGCGTCGAGCGCCGCCTGCGAGCCGGCCTGGGCCAGCGAACTGACGACCACGACCGGCAGCGGATGGTGCTCCATGAGGATCCGCAGGAACGTGAGGCCGTCCATGCGGGGCATCTCGATGTCGAGCGTCAGCACGTCGGGGTCGAGCTTCAGGATCTTCTCCCGGGCGACGTAGGGATCACAGGCCGAGCCGACGACCTCGATCTCCGGGTCGAGGGCCAGCGCGTCGGTGATCGCCTTGCGGACCAGCGCCGAATCGTCGACGACGAGGACGCGAATGCGGGACGGATGTGACTGGTTCATCGGTGTCGTGCCGCCACGGTGCGCTCGTTCATTCCGGCCGCAGGTAGACGCTCGGCCACGCCGTCCGCAGGCCGTGCCGGAGGCCGAGGAGGCTCTCCGCATGGCCCACGAAGAGCGCGCCGCCGGGAGCCAGCATGGCCACCAGCCGGTCGAGCAACTCCTGCCGCGAGGGTTGGTCGAAGTAGATCATCACGTTGCGGCAGAAGATCACGTCGAGCCCCGCGGGCAGCGGGTAGTCGGGCTGGAAGAGGTTGACGTGCTGCACGTGCACGAACCGCCGCAGTTCCGGCCGGACGCGGTAGAAGCCCTCGCGCTGGCCGAAGCCGCGGAGGAAATACCGCCGCAGCAGCTGCTCGTCGGGCACCGCCACCTTCTCGGCCTCGTAGATTCCCGACCGGCAGCGATCGAGCATGCGGCGGGAGATGTCGGAGGCATGCACCTGCCAGGTGACGTGCGGCCGCCGCCGGGCGAACTCCGCGAGCACGATCGCCAGCGTGTAGGGCTCCTCGCCCGAAGACGAGGCGGCCGACCAGAACTGCAGCGGCCGGCCGGTGGGCCCGCGCCGGTCGGCGAGTCGGGGCAGCACGCGGTCGGCGAGGATCGAGAAGTGCTCGGCCTCGCGGAAGAAATGGGTGTGGTTGGTGGCGACCAGGTCGATCAGGCTGCCCACCTCCTCCTCGCCCTGCGGCGACTCGAGCAGCCGGCAGTAGTCCTCGTAGCCGGCGAGGCCGAGATCCCGCAGCCGCTGTCCCAGCCGGCCGGCCAGCAGCGCCTGCCGATCGGGCCCGAGTTGGATGCGGCTCCGCCGGTGCACCAGGTTCGCGAGGAACGCGTAGGCCTGCGGCGACAGCGGTTGCTCCGACGGGATCGCCATGCGGGTTCCACCCTCTCCCGACAGTCACGACGTCAAAACGCCTTGAAGTGCCGATCTTCGTGATCCGGGGCCACGTCGGCGGCGGCCGCCTCCCGCGGCATCGGAATGCGTTGCGGCAGCGCGGCACGGCCGCCGCCGGCGCCGATGGTGCACGCCGCGGTGCCGGCCGGCAGGCGACGGGCGGGGGGAGACTCGGCCGCGACGGCGCCGCCCCCCGCTGCGGCCTGCCGAACCGCCCTGCGGCCCGCCAGCCCCCGGAGCACCTCGACCGTCGACTGCAGCGACAGCGACTGCGACTTCAGCTCCTCCGCGGCTCCCGCGCTCTGTTCGGCGTTGGCGGAGTTGCCTTGCGTGACCTGGTCCATCTGCGCCATGGCCATGCCCACCTGGCGGATGCCCTGCGCCTGCTCCTTGGCCGCGGTGGCGATCTCGGCCACGAGCCCGTCGGCGGCCGCCACGGTGCGGACGATGTCGCCGAGCGATTCGCCCAGCCGTCCGCAGCTCGTCGAGCCGCGGCGGCTGTTGGCGATCGCCGCCTCGATCTTGCCCGCCGTCTCCTTCGCGGCGGCGGCACTGCGCTGGGCGAGGGCCCGCACCTCGTCGGCCACCACCGCGAACCCGGCGCCCGCCTCGCCGGCCCGCGCCGCCTCGACGGCCGCGTTGAGGGCGAGGATGTTGGTCTGGAAGGCGATCTCGTCGATGTCCTTGACGATCTTCGCCACCTCGGCGCTCGACGCCTCGATGGCCCGCATGGCGTCGTTCAT
>JBIIDT010000075.1:0-13791 GCA_044238145.1 Pirellulales bacterium
CGTCGACCGCCCGCCAGGCGAGCACGCAGTAGGGGATCAACTGCTTGAACGACGGATCGTCCTCGACCGTGGCCCGCGGCCGCCACGACGTGTGCCGCGGATCGAGCAGCACCGGCAGGTAGGCGGCCGTGTCGGCGCAGAATCCCTGAAACGCCCCGGCCCTGTCGAACAGGGCCCGCGGCACCACCAGCACGTCTTCACGCGGGAAGGAACTCATGGCGTACAAGATAACGAAAACGGGGATCGGGGCCATCCGGGACGTTCGTTGATCGGCTCCAGGGAGCGCAGCGGAGGGGCCCGACAACCCCTCCTCGACCAAGCGTCAGGGGCTGTCCGCCCTCACTCGAAGAGCATCGCGTCGCCGTAACTGAGAAACCGGTACCGCTCGCGGATCGCCTCGTCGTAGGCCCGGGCCACGAGGTCACGGCCGGCGAACGTGCTCACCAGCACCATGAGCGTCGTCCGCGGCATGTGGAAGTTCGTCACCAAGCAGTCCACCACGCGGAAGGCGAACCCGGGCCGGATGAACAGGTCGGTCGGCCCGCACCAGGCCGTGAGCCGGCCGTCCGGTCCGGCGTGGCGGGCCGCGGTCTCGAGCGTCCGCACCGCCGTCGTGCCCACGGCCACCACCCGCCCCCCGCGGGCCTTGGCGGCCGCCACCGCCGCCGCCGTCTCGGCCGGACACGCGCACCACTCGGTGTGCATCGGGTGGTCCTCGACCCGCTCCGCCGTGATCGGCCGAAACGTGTCGAGGCCCACGTGCAGCGTCACGCTCGCCCGCTCCACGCCGCGGGCGGCGAGCGCCGCGAGCAGCGGCTCCGTGAAATGCAAACCCGCCGTCGGCGCCGCGGCCGAGCCCGCCTCGCGGGCGAAGACGGTCTGGTACCGCTCCCGGTCGCCGGTCCGCTCCGCGCCGCCGCGGATGTAGCCCGGCAGCGGCACGCGGCCGACGCGTTCGAGCACCGCGGCGAACGGCCCGGCGGCGTCGGGCACGGCCAGCCACGCGCCGCCCGCGGCCCGGCCGACGAGTTCGAGCTCGACCGCATCAACGCCGTCGCGGTCTTCGAGGATCACCCGTTCGCCGAGGGCCGGACGGCCGCGGGTCTGCGCGAGCACGACCCAGGCACCGCGGTGCGGATCGTCGTCCGCGATCCGGAGAAACAGGCCCTCCCAGCGGCCGCCGGTCGCGGCCCGCCGGCCCACGAGTCGCGCCGGCACGACGCGAGTGTCGTTGACGACCAGCAGGTCGCCCGGCCGGAGGATCTCCGGCAGGTCGCGGACGTGACGGTGGTCGATCGCGGCGTCGGCGCGGCGGACGTGGAGCAGCCGGGCGGCGGCACGGTCGGCGAGCGGCTCCTGCGCGACGAGTTCCCGCGGCAGGTCGTAGTCGTAGAGGTTGGCGTCGCCCATCGCAGCGTTCAGCCGCGGCCGTCGTCGGCGTCGAAGCCGACGGTGCGGCGAATCCGGTAGGGCCGCGCGTCGCCTGCGACGTGCACGATCAGCTCGGCGAGCAGCCCGGTCGTCAGCACCTGCACGCCGATCACGATCAGGAGCACGCCGAGCGTGAGCAGCGGCCGTTGGCCGATCCTCTCCCCGGAGCACCACAGCGCCGTCAGGTAGAGGCAGATCCCGGTCCCCGCCAGGCACAGCAGGGCCCCGATCCAGCCGAAGAAGTGGAGCGGCTTGCGGTCGTACTTGGCGAGGAAGCTGACCGTGAACAGGTCCATCAGGCCGCGGAAGAACCGCCGGGCGCCGAACTTCGAGACCCCGTGCCGCCGCGGATGGTGCTCGACCACGATCTCGCCCACGCTGAAGCGGTTCATGGCGGCCAGCGCCGGGATGAAGCGGTGCAGTTCGCCGTACACGCGCACGTCGCGGAGCACCTCGGCCCGGTAACACTTGAAGCCGCAGTTGATGTCGTGCAGCGGCACGCCGGTCAGGCGGCGCACGAGCCAGTTGAAGGCCCGGGACGGCAGCACCTTGTGCCACGGGTCGTGCCGCGTCTTCTTGAAGCCGCTGACCACGTCGAGGCCGCCGTCGAGGGCCGCGAGGAACCGCGGGATCTCCTTGGGGTCGTCCTGCAGGTCGGCGTCGAGCGTGAACACCACCTCGCCCGCCGCCCGCTCGAAGCCGGCCGCGAGGGCGGCGCTCTTGCCGAAGTTGCCCCGCAACTCGATGACCTTCACCTCGCCGGGATGCCGGGCGGCGAGCTCGGCGACCCGGGCGGCGCCGCCGTCGCGGGAGCCGTCGTCCACGAAGATCACCTCGAACGAGCGGCCGGTCGGCCGGGTCGCCGCGGCGATCCGGTCGAAGAGCTCGACGAGCGTGGGCTCCTCGTCGAGGAACGGGATGACGAAAGAGATCGCGGGCCGCATGGCGATCAACTATAACCACGGGCCTCGGCAGCCCCCCAAACCCGCCTCCAGGCCCGCCATGCCCCCCGAGCCCAGCACCGCGGCCGAGCCCCGCACCGCCCTCCGCCGTGGCGTCTACCTGCTGCTCGCGGCGCTCGCCGCGGGCGGCGTCACCGGCCGCCTCCTCGCGGTCAACTCGGTCGACACGGTCCGCCTCGAGAAGCACCTCAACGACGAGGCCCGCAAGAAGGCCGCCCCGGGCCAGGAGCCAAAGCTCCGCGACCTGCAGCGGCCGTTCCTCAGCGGCAACGACCGGAGCCGCTGGTGCACGGTGCGGGCGCTCGTGGAGCACGGCACCTACGCGATCGACGCGATCGTCGCCCAGCCGAACTGGGACACGATCGACATGGTCAAGCACGACGGCCGCGGCCGTCCCGCCCCCGGCCCCGACGAGGGGCACCTCTACTCGAGCAAGCCGCCGCTCCTGCCGACGCTCATGGCGGGCGAGTACTGGCTGCTCCACCGACTCACCGGCAAGACCCTCGGCACGCACCCGCATGAGCTCGGGCGGATCCTCCTCTTCACCTGGAACGTGATCCCGTTCCTCCTCTACCTGGCGATCCTGGCCCGGATCGTGGAGCGGTACGGGCAGAGCGACTTCGGACGGGTGTTCGTGTTCGCGGCCGGCGCCCTGGGCACGCTGCTTTCCGCCTACGCCGTCGTGTTCACCAACCACTGGCCGGCGGCGTTCGCGGCCATGGTCGCCCTCGACGCCACGCTGCGGATCGCCTGCGAAGGGGAGCGGCGGCTGCGCTGGTTCGTCGTGGCGGGAGTCGCCGCGGCCTTCATGGCGGCCTGCGAACTTCCCGCCCTCTCGTTCTGCGGCCTGATCGGGCTGCTGCTCCTCTGGAAGGCGCCGCGGGAGACGCTCATCGCCGCCCTGCCGGGGGCCCTCGTCGTGACCGCGGCGGCGCTCGGCACGAACCACCTCGCCCACGGCACGATCCGCCCCGCCTACGCCGAGCGGCACGTCGAGGGGGGCTGGTACGACTACCAGTTCCGCCGCGGCAGCCGCGTCATCGACAGCTACTGGAAGCCGACCGTCGCCAAGAGCGACGTCGATCGCGGCGAGGCGTCGCCGGCGGCCTACGCCTTCCACGTGCTCGTCGGCCACCACGGCATCTTCTCGCTCACGCCGGTCTGGCTCCTGAGCCTCGCCGGCCTGGCCCTGCTGCTGGCCCGTCGCGATCCGGCGGCGTCGCTCGAGCGGCCGCTGGCCGCGGCGATCGTGGTCTGCACGCTGGTCTGCCTCGGCTTCTACGTCACGCGGCCGCTCGAGGACCGCAACTACGGCGGCATGGCGACGGGCTTCCGCTGGGCGCTCTGGTTCGCGCCCCTGTGGCTGTTCGCGATGCTGCCCGCGGCCGACGCCCTGGCGGCCACGCGGCTCCGCCGCCTCGTCGCGGCGGTCCTGCTCGCGATCAGCGTGGCCTCGGCCAGCTATCCGACCTGGAACCCGTGGACGCCGCCCTGGCTCAAGGTCTGGCAGGACTATCGAGCAGGCCGCGGCTGACGCCGGCTGCTACGATGCGGGGCATGTCGTCCGCCAGCATCCACACCAGCGTCCTGCCCGCCGAGGTGATGTCGTTCCTCGACGTGCAACCCGGCATGCGGGTGGTCGACGGCACGCTCGGCGGCGGCGGCCACACCCGGCTCCTCGCCGACGCGGTCGGCCCCACCGGGCTCGTGATCGCGATCGACCGCGACCCGGCCGCGATCGAGCGGGGCGCCCGCGAGTTCGCCGGCCGGCCCGTCCGCTTCGCCCAGGCCAACTTCTGCGACCTCCCGGAGGTGCTCGACGCGGTCTCCCTCGACGCGGTGGACCGCGTCCTGCTCGACGTCGGCCTGTCCAGCGACCAGCTGGCAGACGAAGCCCGCGGCTTCTCGTTCGAATCCGAAGGCCCGCTCGACCTGCGGTTCGATCCCACGGAGGGGGAGCCCGCCTGGCGGATCGTCAACCGCATGCGGCCCGAGAGCCTCGCCGACATCATCCACGAGTTCGGCGAGGAGCGGTTCAGCCGGCGCATCGCCCGGCGGATCGCCGCCGTCCGGGAGAAGGCCCCGATCCGCACGGCCCGCGACCTGGCCCGGGTCGTGTGCGCCGCCGTGCCGCGGCAGACGCCGCCGCCGCGGATCCATCCCGCGACACGCACGTTCCAGGCGCTGCGGATCGCCGTCAACCAGGAACTGAAGTCGCTCCGCATTGCACTCGAGCGGATCCCGACGCGGCTCGCCCCCGGCGGACGGCTGGCCGTGATCTCGTTCCACTCGCTGGAGGACCGGCTCGCGAAGGAGGCCTTCCGCAACCGGCAGGTCTGGGACTGCCTGACGCGGTCGCCGGTCGAGGCCTCGGCCGAGGAGGTGCTCCGCAACCCGCGCAGCCGGTCGGCCAAACTCCGGGCCGCCCGCCTCGCCGGCGCCTGAGCGCCACCCCCAGCCCCCCCACCTTTCCCGGCCGCCCTGCCCGGGGCCGCGGGCCCGTCTGGCGACACGCCGGGCTTTTCGCGACACTCCGCCGCTTTTCCAGGGCCTGCATCACGACGGATTCATGGGACGCGAAACCAAGATCCTGCTGGGGCTCCTCGGCCTCCTGGCCGGCGCGTTCATGGGCGTGCTGTCGATGAAGCTGCTCGTGCCGCGGCCGCCCGCGGGCGCCGGGCCCGACGTCCACGGCGACCTCGCCGCCGCCGAGACGCACGATCTCGTCGAGCCGCCCGCCCCGACGATGCCGGCGAGTGCCTTCGCCGCCGCGCCGCCGCTGGCCCCGCCGCCCGCCGCGTTGGCCGAGGCCGAGGCCGAGACGAATCACGCCGATCGCTACGCGAGCCGCGAGGCTGGCATCAGAGCCGCGGACCCGGCACCCCCCGCCGACGATCCGCCGCGGCGCGATCCCTTCGTCGCGCCCGCCTCGTTCGATCAGCCGGTCGCCGCGGAGCCACCCGCCGCCGCGGATGACGGCGACTGGCAGGCTCCGCCCGAACGTGCCGCCATCGCTCCGGCCGCGCAGTCACCGGCCGCGGCCCTGCCGCTTGATCCGGCCGCCGCTGCCGCACCGATCGCCGGCGGCTACGTCGTCAGGCCGGGTGACTCGTGGTGGTCGGTGGCCGAGCGGTCCTACGGCGACGGCCGGCTCTACCGGGCCCTCTACGCCTGGAACCGGGCCGCCAGCCCGCGGCTCACGCTCGCCCCCGGGACGCCGCTCGAGATCCCGCCGCTGGAGGAACTCACTGCCGCCTGGCCGCAACTCGTCCCCCGGGCGCCGTGAACGCCACACCGGGAAGGACGCATCCGCGCCAGCGCAGCCCCGTCACGACCCGCCGGCCGGTGATCACGGCGGCGCGACGCCGGCGGCCCTCCGCGCGGCCTCGAACTCGCGGTCGAGCCGCTCCGGCCGGGCGTTCGCGAACCGCTCGAGCACGCCCTGCAATTTCACGGCCGCCGCCGCGGCCGGATCAACACGGCCGGCCGCCGGCAGCGGCGTCCGCTCCTCGGGATCGGCCTGCAGGTCGTAGAGCCGCCCGTCGCGATACAGCTTGTGCCGCTCGTCGAACGCATATTCCGTGACCGTGGCGTCGTGCCGTTGCCGGGGCGAATACCAGGCGTAGATCCATTCCCGCGGCATGCCGGGCCGGCCCTCGATCTGCGGCAGGAAACTGACGCCGTCGCAGCCGCCCGGGGCGTCGATGCCGGCGGCCGCGCAGAGCGTGGGGAGCACGTCCACGGCGGCGATCAGGTCGCCGTTGACGCGGCCGGCCCGCACGACCCCGGGCCAGCTGGCGATCAGGGGCACGTGGGTGCCGCGGTGGGTGGTCTGCGACTTGCCCCCGCGGAAGTCGGCTCCCTGGAAGCGACTCGTGACCCGCACGGACGTGCCGTTGTCACCCAGGAAGAGCACGAGTGTGTCGTCGCGGATCCCCAGCTCCGTGAGCCGGTCGTCGAGCCGGCCGACGAGCTTGTCCATGTATTCCACCATCGCGGCGAAGTGTCGCACGTCGCGATTGACGTCTTCGCCCTGGGCCGCCGGATCCCAGTCGGGGCTGTCCGGGGTCGGCTGGAACGGATCGTGCGTGAGCATCATCGGATAGAAGAGGAAGAACGGCCCGTCCTTGTGGCGGGCCACGAAGTCGAGGGCGAAGTCGTTGACCAGGTCCGGCCCGTACGCGCCATCACGCCAGTCGCGCTCGACGCCGTCGCGCTCCAGGCCGGGATTCGCGTAGCGGGGCGGCCGCCGCGTGTGCTGCCAGAGAAGCGACTCGTCGAAGCCGAAGTGCCGCGGGGAGTCGGGCTCCCTCCCCAGTTGCCACTTGCCGCACACCCCGGTCGCGTAGCCGGCCTGCTTGAGCCGCTGGGCGATCGTCACCTGGTCGCGCGGCAGGATGCCGAACTCCCGGTAGTTCCGCGCGTTCGACAGGCCGGTCAGGAGTTCCACCCGCGTGGGCGTGCACATCGGCTGCACGTGGCACCGCTCGAACCGCACGCCGGCGGCGGCGAGCCGATCGAGCCGCGGGGTGCGGTAGGACTGGCCGCCGTTGGCCGCGAGGCACTCGTAGCCGAAGTCGTCGGCCAGGATGAGGACGATGTTCGGCGGACGGGCGGCCGCCGCACCGGCCGGGGCGAGGGCCGCCAGACACAGCGCCACGACGGCGAACGACCGGGCGACGGGGAGCACGGGGGCGGCCTCCGCGACGGCGGCGCGGAACCTCCGCGGACCGCGACCGGTCCGCAGTCTACCCCATGGCGGCCCGGATCACTTGTTGAACTTGTAGGCCGTGTTCTTCGGATCGAAGTCGGCGTCGGTGAAGCCGTTGTTGATCTTCATGTTCATGTAGGTGTACTCCTCCATGAGCACGGGCTGACCGCCGGGCTCGGGCGCCCAGTCGTAGGCTTCGTAGCGGACCGGGACCGTGTACTCGTCGTCGATGAACACGCGGGCCAGGTGGAAGCGGAAGTTCCGCCGCGGCACGGGATGCACCACCTGCACGCAGGTGCAGACGCGGCCGTTCACCTTCGCATTCGGAAAGAAGTTTACCTCGCACTCGCCGAACTGCTTGTCGTGCTCCGCCACCTCGACGAGCCGCCGGGCCAGGTTCTCGACGCCGATCTCCGTGATCGCATAGCGGTTGCCCTGCATGGCGATCACGCTCTGCGGCTTCACCGACACCGTGCCCACCAGGGCGCGGACGCCGCTGCCCGCATGGGCCAGCATGTTGCCGTCGTTCGCGCCCTCGACGTAGATCACCTCCTGGCCCTTCACCGTGTCGGGAGCCAGGAAGTAGAGGTAGACGCTGAACGGCTCGTGGCGGATCTTGGCGAACATGTACTCGTGGGGATTCAACTTGCCGTCGATCCGCTCCCGCTTGACGACCGTGCAGGAGTAGTCCTTGATCCGGCTGCGGAGCCCCACGAGGCCCTTCTGGGCCAGTTCGAGGGCGGGCTGCAGCGGGTGGACGCCCACGGCCGCGGCATTAGCCTCGCCGGCACCGGCGTTGCCCTGGGCCACGTCGCCATTGGGAACGAGGCCCGGCCCCTGGGGCGGGGTGGTCGGCGCCTGGCCGCGAACGCCGGGCACCAGTGCGACGCTCAGCACCACGGCCAGCGGCAGGCACACCATCAGCCGAACCATCCATGCACGACCGGCCATCGATCCCTCCGTGGACCTGCTACCGGTCGGTGTGCCGCCGCGGCTTTCCCTGTCCGCAACGCGACCTCGACCGTCAGGACTTCTTGTGTGTATCGCCCGGGCCGACCCGGCGCATGCAACGAACGCAGTCTTGCCGGCACGGCCGGCAGATCCCTGCGGACCCGACCGTGCCCGTCACCGGCCGCGGCGCGGGCCGCGGTGCCGGAGAGTCGCGGGAGTGTAGCGGCCCCCCCGGCCACCCGCCATGCCACTTGCCGACCGGTGAATCCCGGGGTTTCCGCCCCGCAAAGGCCGCGAAGCCCGCCGCTTGCCGCCCGCCCGCCCGCGAGCCATGCTCCAGTGCCGGCGCTGCGTCCTCCCCCCGGCCAGGCTCCTCTTTCGCCCATGGCCACCACCGACATCCTGCCCGCCCCGGCCGGCATCCGCCTGGCCCGGATCGAGTCGCTCCCCTTCGGCGAGAACAGCTACGTGCTGGCCCGCGCAGGCGGGACCGGCTGCGTCGTCGTCGATCCCGGCTTCGAGCCCGGGGCGATCGTGGCGTGGCTCGAGGCGGAGGGCCTGGAGCCCGAGGCCATCCTGATCACGCACGGCCACTCCGACCACATCGCCGGCAACGCCGCCCTGCGGCAGCGGTGGCCCGCCGTCCCCATCGTGATCGGCCGCCACGACGCCCCGAAACTGACCGACCCGGTCGCCAATCTGTCGGCTCCCTTCGGCCTGCCGCTGACGAGCCCGCCGGCCGACCGGCTGCTCGATGACGGCGAGACCTTCGAGGCCGCCGGCCTGCGGTTCGTGGCCCACGAGATCCCCGGCCACTCCCGCGGCCACGTCGTCCTCCGGCTCGAGGGCTGCCGGCCCGGGCTCGTCGTCGGCGGCGACGTGCTCTTCCAGGGGAGCATCGGCCGGACCGACTTCCCCGACGGCGACTTCGCGGCCCTGGCCGCCGGCATCCGCCGCCACCTCTACACGCTGCCCGACGACACGGTCGTCCTCCCCGGCCACGGCGAGCCGACGACCGTGGGGCAGGAGCGGCGGCACAACCCGTTCGTCCCCGACGCGGCGTCCGATTGACCGCCCCCCCGCACCCGGCCGACACTTTCCCCATGCTCTCCCCCGCCGATATCGCCGAGCCGCCGACCGCCCGGCCCCCGGCCTCCAGCCGCTCGCCGCTGTGCCGCGCGGCGGGGCTGTCGCTGGCGGCGCTCGCGCGGCTGCTCTCGGGGGCCAGCGTCCGCTGGATCGCCAGCCAGCCCGACACCTGCCAACGGGTCTACTTCGCCAATCACACCAGCCACCTCGACGCGCTGGTCATCTGGTCGTCGCTGCCGCAGACGGTCCGCGAAGTGACCCGACCGGTGGCTGCGAAGGACTACTGGTCGCGGGGCCTCGTCCGCCGCTGGCTCGCCCAGGAGGTGTTCGACGCCATCCTCATCGACCGCACCGACATCAAGGTCCATCAGAGCCCGGTCGACCTCATGCTCCGCGAGGCGGGCAACACCCACTCGCTGATCGTGTTCCCCGAGGGAAGCCGGAGCGTGTCGGGCGAGATCGGCGAGTTCAAGAGCGGCCTCTTCTACCTTGCCAAAAAGCGGCCGGAGATCGAGCTCATCCCGGTGCACATCGACAACCTCAACCGCGTCCTCCCCCGCGGCGAGTTCCTGCCGGTGCCGCTGCTCTCGTGCATCAGCTTCGGGCCGCCCTTGTGGCTCGAGCAGGGGGAGACGAAGTTCGACTTCCTCGCCCGGGCCCGCCGCGCCGTGCTCGCGCTGAAGGAGTAGCCGAAGCGGCATGAACGATCCCCGCACCATCGCCCTCATCGCCGGAGTGCTCGCCCTGCTCACCGCCGCCACCGCGGTGGGCCAGTTCCTCAAGCGGCACCCGGACCGCGGCCTCGACCCGGCCGCCGTCCGCACGTTCAATGCCCGGCTCCGCGGCTGGTGGATCCTGTGCACGGTGCTCGCCGCCGCCTTCTGGCTGGGCACCACCGCCACCGTCGTGCTCTTCGGCCTCGTCTCGTTCTGGGCCCTGCGGGAGTTCATCACGCTCACCCCGACCCGCAAGGGTGACCACCGGGCCCTGTTCTGGGTGTTCTTCGCCTTCACGCCGCTGCACTACGTGCTCGTCGGCCTCAACCGCTACGACATCTTCAGCGTCTTCCTCCCCGTCTACGCCACGCTGTTCGTGCTCACCCGCGTGGCGGTGGCGGGCGACTACAAGCGGTTCCTGGAGCGGACGGCCAAGATCCAGGCCGGGCTCGTGGTCTGCGTCTACTGCCTGTCGTTCGCCCCGGCCCTTCTGCAGGTGCCGATCCCCGAGGCCGCGGCCGCCACCGGCCGCAGCGCGAACTTCCGCCTCCTGTTCTTCCTCATCCTCCTCGTGCAGTTCGCCGACTGCATGCAGTACGTGTGGAGCCGGATGCTCGGCCAGCGGCTCGTGGCGGCGGCGGTCAGTTCCAACCGCACATGGGAGGGCCTGCTCGGCAGCGCCACGAGCACGGCCCTGCTGGCCGCGGTGCTGTGGTGGGCCGCCCCGCCCTTTCAGCCGTGGCAGGCGGCCCTGGCGGGGCTCGTCGTCGCCGTGATGGGCTTCGCCGGCGGAATGACGATGAGCGCGATCAAGCGCGACCGCGGCGTGAAGGATTACGGCACGCTCGTGGTCGGCCACGGCGGCGTCCTCGACCGGATCGACTCGATGTGCTTCGCGGCCCCGGTCTTCTACCACATCACGCTGCTCGTCACGGGCGCGAAGCCCTGACGGCCGTGTAGGCCCGGCGGCTCTTGCGACGCGCGGTCACGGCGCGGGCTTGAGCAGATCCTCGACCTTGCCGAGGCCGTCGTCCTCTTCCGGCGGCTGCGGCTGGGCGGCCGGTGTCGCCTCCGGCTTCGCGGCCGGGGCGGCGGCGACCACGGGCGGCGGCGGCGGCTTGGCCCCCGCGGCGGCCAGGATCGCCTCGTAGACAGCGGCCCGGGCGGCGTTGGGCCGCTCCACGCCCCGCGCCGCCGCGGTCGCGGGCGGGAGCGGCTGCTTCTTGGAATCGCTCTCGTCCTCCGCGGGGGCGACCGGCTCGGGCAGGATCGGCACCCCGGCGAGCTTCGCCGGTCCCTCGACCGCCGGCAGCAGGAACAGCAGGCTCGCGAGCGTCGCGAACTCCTGGCCGTCTTGGTTGGACGCGTAGGAGATGTGCGCCAACTGGTGGTAGGAGTGAGCCTGCTTGGGGTCTTTGGGTGCTTTCACCTGGTAGCGGTTGTGGAGGCTCGCGGCATACCGCTCGATCGACAGGGCGACGTCCCCGCTGGAAAACCGCCCCGGGGCTACGGTCCACTGCCCGTTGGCATCCTGCAGGCCCACGAGCCGGAAGGCGAGCTTCCGGTACAGCGGGTTCTCCAGCCGTCGGTCCGCCGGCACGTCCGCGAACGCGGCGGCGAACCCCGGCAGCACGGCATACTGCGCATGCCGGCTGCCCCACGGCAGTTCCGCAACCGTGAGCGGCTTGGCCTCCGGCACGGGCAGCACAGCAGACTTGGCGAGTTCGCCGTCGGTGACCTGGAGCCGGTCGAGCGGCGCATGCCACTGGACGCCGCTCCCCACCATGGTGTCGTCGTACCACCGCTGGGCGAGCGCCAGCACCCGGTCGCGGACCGGTTCCCGCCGCCCCGCCACCGGCTCGGCGGCTTTTTCATTCACCGCCGCGAGGGCGTCGATCGCGACGAGGCCGCTGACGCACGTGACGCCCGTCTCGAGGTCGAGGAGCGCGGGCCAGGTGCCCTTGTAAGGCAACCCCGGGATCGGCATCCCCGACTTGTCGAAGCCCGTGTTCACGGCCTGCAACGTCAGGGCCCGGCAGCCGCCGTCCTTGCCGATCGCATCGCCGAGCGTGTCGCCGGCGAGTTTCAGCGTCGCCTCGGTCTTCTCCGGCGGATGCACCTTGCGGCCGCGGATCGCCACCCGCTCCGTCTCGTCGGGCAGCATGCCGGCCTTCTCGGCCGCGGCGAGCGCGACGAGGGCGACGGCCGTCGACTCCACATCGGCGACCACGCGGTTGTAGACGTAGAGCGGCAGCCCGGGCAGCACCGTCTGCTCGTCGGCCTGCCAATGGCCGGTGATCTCCATCATCCGCGTGCCTTGCGACGAGGCCGCCCGATAGGCCTTGAGGAACGCGAAGTACACCTTGCGCATCTCCTTGCCCTGCTTCACGAGCGCCTCCTGCTGCTGCGGCGTGGCCCGCTCCAGCATCTTCGGCAGCTCCACCTCCAGCTGCTGGTGCAGCTGGCCTTGCATCGCGAACAGCTTGGCGAAGTAGGGATAGTGGATGCACACCGGGCCCCACAGGCCGCGCGGCTCCCCCTTCTCGCGGATCTGGCCGTCGATCAGCTTCGAGACGAGCCGCTCCGCCAGCGGCGCGTGCAGCGAATCCTTCCCGAGCGTGGTGAAGGCCGCCGCCAGCCAGGCCACGTCGAACGTCGTGTCGGGGATGCCGTAGGCGTCGAGCTTCTCGGAGAGACTCTGGGCGAGCCGCTCGGCGGCCTCATGGTGCGCGTGGCCCGCTTGGGCGAGCACGTACAGGGCCATGCCGTTGAGGCCGAACTGGTTGGCCTCGTACACGTCGGGGCCGCCGGGCCCGTACTCGGCGACGTTCATGGTCTCCTGGCCCTCGGGATCGGGCACGAGGTGATCGCGGGTCCGCTTGCCGACCATCTTCTGCCTCACGGGGACGCGGACCTTCTTGCGGACGAACCCGCCGGTCGGCTGTCCGGCGCTCGTTTCCGGCACGAGCTGCTCGACGTCCGCGTACTCGACCTCGTAGACCGGCTCCTCGACCGTCACCCGCCGCGCCGGCACCGACTTTTTCCCGATCACCTTGCGGGTGACCCGCGGTGGATATGCGAGGCCCGACTCGTTGCCCTCGGCCATGATCCGGGCGATCACGCTGGCCACGCCGTTGGCGACGGCCGCCTCGACCGCCGGCCGCATCTCGGCGACGGGAATCTGCTCGGCCGTCGGCGCGCGGAGCGCCTTGTCGGCCGGGCCGGCGGCCCGCCCCGGGCCGGTGACGGCTGCGATCAGTCCGAGTGCGATCCAGGCGCGGTGAGCGTGCACGAGGGTGACCTCGGGGGTGCCGGCGGGGTCCGACTCACGAGAGAGGAAACCGCATTCTGCACCCCGCCCTGGAAAGCCACAAGCCGCGACGGTGTGCAGACTGCCAGTCTGCACCTACAGGGGCGGCGATCAGCCTGGAGCCGCAGAGTGGCACTCTGCGGAATACGGCCTCCAACGAAGTGGCACGATGTGCAGACTGCCAGTCTGCACCTACAAGGGCGGCGATCAGCCTGGGGCCCTGTAGCCGCAGAGTGGCACTCTGCGGAATGCGGCCTCCAACGAAGTGGCACGATGTGCAGACTGCCAGTCTGCACCTACAGCGGCGGCGATCAGCGCCGCCGGCGCCGTACGGCGTAGCCCGCCATTGCGACTCCAACGGCCGCCAACGCGATTGCCGCCGGCTCCGGCACGACGACCGTGAACGTCGTCACTTGACCGTCCACCGCGGAGCCGCCGTTCGCGAAGGAGGTCGTGCCGGAGACCGTCGTCGTGCCCACCGTCACCTGATTGGCGAGCAGCGAGTACTCCTTGTCGCCGTAGAAGATCCCGCCACCCGCGTTCTCGTAGTAGGCCACGTAGCTGCCGCTCGTGACCGAGGACAGGAAGGTCGAGAACGAACTGGACGACAGGTCGGTGAAG
>JBIIDT010000076.1:0-13667 GCA_044238145.1 Pirellulales bacterium
GGCCTGGAGGATCGCCGGCAGGAGGAGGCCGGCCAGGATCCCGATGATCGCGATGACCACCAGGAGTTCGATGAGCGTCATGCCGTGGCGACGCGGCTGCATGGTTCACCCTTTCGCTGCAGACGGACGAGCACTGCCCCGGTCTCGCCCACTCCAAAGTATATCGGCCTTCCGGCCCGCCGGGAATCGGCGAAACGGCCAGCCCCGGGAGCCACCCGGCCCGGCGGCTATACTCTCCGCCTTTGAGCCGCGGGCCTGTGGACGAGCGACCATGGCAATCTACGAGTTCGAGGGGGTGCGGCCGCGGCTCGACGCCACAGCCTGGGTTGCCGACTCGGCCCGGGTCGTGGGCAACGTGACGCTCGGGGCCCGGGCGAGCGTGTGGTTCGGCTGCGCGATCCGCGGCGACATCGAGCCGATCGTGATCGGCCCCGACTCCAACGTCCAGGACAACGCTGTCCTCCACACCGACTACGGGTTCCCACTCACGATCGGCAGCCTCGTCACGGTGGGCCACGGGGCGATTCTCCACGGCTGCACGGTGGGCGACGAGTCGCTCGTCGGCATGGGGGCGATCGTGCTCAACGGCGCCCGCATCGGCCGGCGGTGCCTCGTGGCGGCGGGGGCGCTGGTCACCGAGGGGAAGGAGTTTCCCGACGGCACGCTGATTCTCGGCAGCCCGGCCAAGGCCGTCCGCGAGCTTTCGCCCGGGCAGATCGAGGGGATGCTCGCCAACGCCCGCCGCTATGTCGAGAATGCCGACCGCTACCGCCGCGGGCTGGTGCCGACGGGGTGAGTGCCGCGCCCGTGGCGGGGCACGCGGACGCGACGCACGAGGAGGATGGCATGGGCAACGCGGCGAACGACGACGTGGTGGTGATCACCTGCGCGCTGACGGGAGGCATCCACGGCAAGGAGGCCAACCCCGCGCTCCCGGAGCAGCCCGACGAGATCGTGGCCCAGGGGATCGCCGCCTGGCGGGCAGGCGCCGCCGTGCTGCATGTCCACGCCCGCAATCCCGATGGCTCGTCGACGATGGACCCGGCGATCTTCGGCGAACTGCACGAGCGGCTGTGCGCGGAGACCGACGCGGTCGTGCAACTGACCACCGGCGGCAGCCCGCGGCTGCCGGTCGCGGAGCGGGTGCGGACGGTGCACCTGGCCCCGGAGATGGCCTCGCTCAACATGGGCCTGCTCAACTTCTTCATCCGCGGCGAGCAGGTGTTCTTCTCCAACCACCGCTCCGACATCGAGGCCTTCGCCCGGGAGATGGTCGCGCGGGACGTGAAGCCCGAGTTCGAGGTCTACAACGCGGCCATGCTCGAGGAGCTTGGCCACCTGCTCTCGCTGGGCGTCTTCACGCCGCCCCACGCCGTCAACTTCGTGCTCCACACGCCCACCCAAGGGGGCTCGCGGGGCACGGCGAAGAATCTCGTCGACATGGTCGAGCGGCTCCGCGACCTGCCGGTGCCGGCGGCCGACCTGCGGGTCACCGTGTCGTCGATGGGCCGCACGCAGCTGCCGCTGACCGCGATCGGCATGGCGATGGGGCTCAACGCCCGCGTCGGCCTCGAGGACAACGTCTACTACCGCCGCGGCGAGCTCGCCGCATCGAACGCCCAGCTCGTCGAGCGGGCGGTGCGGATCGCGCGGGAGCTGGAGCGGCGGCCGGCCACGCCCGCCGAGGCGCGGGCGATCCTCGGCCTGCGGGGCCGCGCGGCCGGCAGGCTGCCCGTCGACCCGACCGCGGCGCGGGGGTGAGCGAGGCATGACCGCGATCCGCGAAGGGGATCTCCTCTGGGAGCCGCCCGCCGCCCTCGCGAGCGGCTCGAACCTGCGGCGCTTCATGGATTGGCTCGCAGCCCGCGAAGGCCGCGGGTTCGCCGACTATGCGGAGGTGTGGGCCTGGTCGGTGGCCGACGTGGGCCGGTTCTGGCGGTCGGTCGCCGAGTATTTCGCGGTCGAGTTCACGCGGCCGGCCACGGTGCCGCTCGGCCGGCGGGAGATGCCGGGGGCCGAGTGGTTCCCCGGGGCGGAACTCAACTATGCGGCCCACGTGTTCCGGATGCGGTCGGCCGCCCGGCCGGCGATCGTGTTCCGCTCCGAGACGAGCCCGCTTGTCGAGATCGGCTGGGACGCGCTGGAGCGCGACGTGGCGACCGTGGCCGCCTGGCTGCGGGCCCAGGGCGTGGTCGCCGGCGACCGCGTGGCCGCCTTCCTGCCCAACGTGCCCGAGGCCGTGGTCGCCTTCCTCGCCTGCGCGTCGCTCGGTGCCATCTGGTCGAGCTGCTCGCCCGACTTCGGGGCCCCGAGCGTGCTCGACCGCTTCCGGCAGATCGCCCCGAAGGTGCTGTTCGCCACCGACGGCTGCCAGTACGCCGGCAAGCGGCTCGACAAGCGGCCGGTGGTCGCCGAGCTGCTCGCCGGCCTGCCCTCGGTGGAGCGGGCGGTGCTCGTGCCCTGCCTGGATGGCGCCGCCGCGGCGCCGCTCGCGGGCACGACGCCCTGGGCCGAGCTGCTCGCGGCGGGCGGGCCGCTCGCCTTCACGCCGGTTTCGTTCGCCCACCCGCTGTGGATCGTCTACTCCTCGGGCACGACCGGCCTGCCGAAGCCGCTCGTCCACGGCCACGGCGGCATCCTCCTCGAGCACCTCAAGACCGCGAGCCTGCACTTCGACCTCGGCCCCGCCGACCGATTCTTCTGGTTCACGACCACCGGCTGGATGATGTGGAACTTCCTCCTCGCGGGGCTGCTCGTGGGCAGCCCGATCCTGCTCTACGACGGCAGCCCGGCCTGGCCGCGGCCCGACGTGCTCTGGGAGTTCGCGGGAGAGTCGGGCATGACCTTCTTCGGCACCGGCGCCGCCTACGTGGCCGCCTGCATGAAGGCCGACCTGCACCCGGCCGCGACCCACGACCTCTCCCGGCTCCGCGGCCTGGGCTCGACCGGGTCGCCGCTCTCCCCCGAGGGCTTCCGCTGGGTCTACGACGAGGTGGGCCGCGACGTGTGGCTCGTCTCGTTCAGCGGTGGCACCGACCTGTGCACGGGGTTCGTCGGCGGCGCGCCCCTCCTGCCGGTGCGGGCCGGCGAGATCCAGTGCCGCTGCCTCGGGGCCGACATCCGCGCCCTCGACCCCGCCGGCCGGGAACTCGTGGGCGAGGTGGGCGAACTCGTCATCGCCCAGCCGATGCCCTCGATGCCGGTCGGCTTCTGGGGCGACGCCGACGGCCGTCGCTACCGCGAGAGCTACTTCGAGCACTACCCCGGGATCTGGCGGCACGGCGACTGGATGAAGCTCACGCCCGCGGGGGGCGTCGTCATCTCCGGCCGCTCCGACGCCACGATCAACCGCTTCGGCGTGCGGATCGGCACGAGCGAGATCTACCGGGCGGTGGAGGCGGTGCCGGAGGTGGCCGATAGCCTCGTCATCGACCTCGAGGGGACCGGCGGCGCCGCCTGGATGCCGCTGTTCGTCGTGCTCGCGGCCGGCGCCGCACTCGACGAGCCGCTCGTGGCCCGGATCAAGGCCCGGGTGCGGTCGACCTGCTCGCCGCGGCACGTGCCCGACGAGGTCGTCGCGATCGCGGCGGTGCCGCGGACCCTGAGTGGGAAGAAGCTCGAGGTGCCGGTAAAGAAGATCCTCCTCGGCGCCCGGGCCGCCGACGTGGCGAGCCCCGACGCGCTGGCCAACCCGCAGAGCCTCGCCGCCTTCGAGGCCCATGCCGCCCGCCTCCGCGCCGCCGGCGTCATCGGCGGCTGACGCGGCGGGGGCGGGCGTGCCCGCCCGCGATGTGGTACACAGGTAACCGATTGGTGCAGCGTCACGTCTCAGGAGTCACTCCCCATGCGATCGCGTTCGCCTCGTGCCTGGTGCGGTCGATGCCTCGTGGCCTGGCTGGCCGTCGCGTGCTCCATCGCGGCCGGGGCGGCGCCCAAGAAGCCGGTCCGCGGCAAGGCGGACGGGCCGCTTCCGGCCTTCGCCGGCGCGGAGGGGTTCGGCACGGAGACCACCCACGCCCGCGGCAAGCCGGTGTTCGTCGTCACGCGGCTCGACGACGCGCAGCCACCGGAGCCCGGGCAGTTCCGCCACGCCTTGGCCGGCGCCCAGGCGGCCGGCGGCGGCTACGTGGTGTTCGCCGTCGCGGGCACGATCCAGCTCAAGCGGCAGGCGGAGATCCCCTCCCACACCTACGTGGCCGGCCAGTCGGCCCCCGGCGACGGCGTGGCGATCGTGGGGGCTCCGATCACGATCGGCCGCTACCGCGGGGCGGGCGTCAACGACGTGGTGCTGCGGTTCGTGCGGTACCGCGGTCGGGCGAAGGCGGGGGCCGACTTCGTGGAGATCACGCGGCCCGAGACCCGCAACGTCGTCCTCGACCACGTCTCCGTGTCGTTCTTCCAGGACGGCGCCGTCGACCTGACGCACGGCGTCCGCGACGTGACGCTGCAGTGGTGCCACTTCGGCGACGCCGCGGAGAGCGGCACCGACGAGCCGTACCACGGCGAGCCGCACCTCGTCATGGGAGGCTGCGACCGGCTCTCGCTGCACCACAACCTCTACACCCACTGCCACTCGCGGGTGCCGGCCGGCTACCCCGACAACCCCGGCATGCAGATCGAGTTCGTGGGCAACGTGGTCTACAACTACCGCAAGTTCCCCACGCTGCTCTCCGCGGAGGGGGGCCGGGGCAACGTCGTCGGCAACGTCTACATCCCCGGGGTCAACACCCACGGCGGCCAGCGGCCCCCGATCCAGGGCGGCAACGGCTTCCGGGCCTTCGTCAAGGACAACTGGTCCTTCGGCGGCATGGGGCACGACAACAACATCGCGCAGAAGGTGCAGGGCAAGGAGAAGGACCAGCACGTGCTCCGCGGCAAGCCCAAGGCCGTGCTGGGGGTGCGGGCCACGGGCAGCGAACCGGAGACGGCGATCGGCGAGAAGCTCGAGTTCGCCGCCGAGCCGTTCGACATGCCGGCGATCGCCTGCCCGCCGGCAGCCGAGAACGTGCCGCTCGTGCTCGCCCGGTTCGGCGCCCTGCCGCACGACGGCACCGACCGGCGGCTCCAGAAGGAGGTGCTCACGGGGACGGGGGAGTGGAAGCTCGCGATCCCCGAGGATGGCAACGCCTACGCGGGCCAGCCGCTCCCCGACGCCGACGCCGACGGCATGCCCGACGCCTGGGAGAAGAAGCGCGGCCGCAAGAACCTCGCCCCCAACGGCCACGACCTCGACCCCGGCTACGAGAACATCGAGGTCTGGCTCGACGAGCGGGCCGCCGAGCTGATCGCGGCCGCCGCACCGGTGAAGTTCACGCCGCCCGCCGCCCGCTAGATCGCATCCGATTTTGGGTAGCACCGGCTCGGGGGCGGCAAAAGTCTTCTCGCTGGGGCGAGGATACGCCCCACGCTCGTCGAGCGTTCGCCGACCCCCTCGCCTCCCGTTCGCACACTGCCAACCCGCTCCCGGGCCGGCCTCAGCCGAGGCCGCAGGCGACGGCGTTGACGACCGCGGCGATCCGCACGGCGTCGTGGCAGGCCTCCTCGCTCGTGCCCAGATGCACGAGGCTCGCCTCGTGGTTCTTGATGCACAGTTCGCAGCCGGCCAGGGCCGCGCAGGCGAGGCTCATGAGCTCGAAGTCGGCCTTCGACGTGGCCGGCTGGGCCATCCGGGACATCCGCAGCCGCGGGGAACGGGCCTCGTACGACTCCTTGCCGAGCATGTGGCGGAAGCGGTAGTAGACCGTGTTCATCGCCATCAGGCCGGCCGCGGCGATGGCGTCGGAAATCACCGGGGTGGCGGCGTCGCCCAGGCCGGCCCGCAGGTCCGCTTCCAGGGCGTCGGCGAGGTTTTTGGCGCGGACGAACCGGGCCGCGGCCAGGGCCACGCCGAGGGCCTGGGGGGCCGCGAGGTTTTCGCCGGCGAGCACGGCGGAAAGGTTGAGGCGGATGTCCTTGAGTTCGTCGGGCAGGGTGTCGCGCCAGGCGTCGAGGGCGGGTGTGGCGAGGGCCATGGGGCGACGGGCTCCGAAGGTCGAGGGGGCCGGATGCGGCGAAGACCGGGGATTGTAGCGGCTCGTTGTAGGAAGCGGCGGTGGAATGCTACCTTCCGGTAATTTGTTTTTTCCCGCCCGCGAAGCCAGCCCATGCCCCGCCGCGACGACCTGCACACCATCCTCCTCATCGGCTCCGGCCCGATCGTCATCGGGCAGGCATGCGAGTTCGACTACTCCGGCACCCAGGCCTGCAAGGCCCTGCGGGAGGACGGCTACCGCGTCGTGCTCGTCAACTCGAATCCGGCGACGATCATGACCGACCCGGGCACCGCCGACCGGACCTACGTCGAGCCGCTCACCTGGCAGATGCTCGAGAAGGTGATCGAGGCCGAGAAGCCCGACGCCGTGCTCCCCACGCTCGGCGGCCAGACGGCCTTGAACCTGGCGATGGAACTCGACCGCCGCGGCATTCTCGCGAAGCACGGCGTGGAGATGATCGGGGCCAAGGCCGACGCCATCAAGCGCGGCGAGGACCGCGAGATCTTCAAGCAGACGATGCACAAGATCGGCCTCGAGACCTGCCGGGGCCGGATCGTGAAGAGCCTCGCCGAGGCCCGCGAGGTGCTCGCCGAGATCGGCCTCCCCGCCGTCATCCGCCCGAGCTTCACGCTCGGCGGCTCGGGCTCGGGCGTGGCCTTCAACCGCGAGGAGTTCGACACCAAGGTCCAGCGCGGCCTCGACCTCTCCCCGGTGGGCGAGGTGCTGGTCGAGGAGTCGATCCTCGGCTGGAAGGAATACGAGATGGAGGTCATGCGCGACGCCGACGACAACGCCGTCGTGATCTGCTCCATCGAGAACTTCGACCCCTGCGGCGTGCACACCGGCGACTCGATCACCGTCGCCCCGGCGATGACGCTCACCGACCGGCAGTACCAGCGGATGCGGGACGCGAGCTTCGCCGTCATCCGGGCGATCGGCGTGGCGACGGGCGGATCCAACATTCAGTTCGCGGTGGACCCGAAGACCGGCCGGATGATCGTCATCGAGATGAACCCGCGGGTGAGCCGCTCCTCGGCCCTGGCCAGCAAGGCGACCGGCTTCCCGATCGCCAAGATCGCCGCCAAGCTCGCCGTCGGCTGGCGGCTGCACGAGCTGCCCAACGACATCACGCGGAAGACCAAGGCCTGCTTCGAGCCCTCCATCGACTACGTGGTCGTGAAGGTGCCGCGGTTCGCCTTCGAGAAGTTTCCCGAGGCCGACAGCCGGCTGACCACGCAGATGAAGAGCGTCGGCGAGACGATGGCCATCGGCCGGACGTTCAAGGAGGCCTTCCAGAAGGCGCTTCGCGGCCTGGAGGTGGGCTCCTTCGGCTTCGGCTGCGACGGCAAGGACCTGTGGGGCACGCCGGCCGAGCCGTCGCTCGACGACATCAAGGCCCGCGTCTCCACGCCCGACCCCGACCGCGTGTGGTGGCTGAGGTACGCGATCAAGGCGGGGATGAGCGTCGCCGAACTGCACGAGGCGACCGCCATCGACCCCTGGTTCCTCGACCAGCTGCGGCAGATCGTCGAGATCGAGAGCCTGCTCCGCACCGTCGGCACGCTGGCCGCGATCGACGACGGCACGCTCCGCATGGCCAAGCAGGCGGGCTTCTCCGACCGCCAGCTGGCCGTGCTCCTCGCCTCCAGCGAGCTCGAAGTTCGGGCGGAGCGGAAGCGGCGCGGGATCGTGGCCACCTTCAAGGCCGTCGACACCTGCGCCGCCGAGTTCGAGGCGGTGACACCCTACTACTACTCCACCTGGGAGGCCGAGGACGAGGTCCGGCCCAAGGAGCCGGGGAGGAAGCGGGTGATGATCCTCGGCGGCGGCCCCAATCGCATCGGCCAGGGGATCGAGTTCGACTACTGCTGCTGCCACGCCAGCTTCGCCCTCCGCGAGCTGGGGATCGAGAGCGTGATGGTCAACTCGAATCCCGAGACGGTGAGCACCGACTACGACACGAGCGACATGCTGTTCTTCGAGCCGCTGACCTGCGAGGACGTGCTCAACATCGCCGACCGCATCGAGCCGGACGGGGTGATCGTGCAGCTCGGCGGGCAGACGCCGCTCAACCTCGCCCGGGCCCTGCACGCGGCCGGCCTGCCGATCATCGGCACGAGCGTCGACACGATCGAGACCGCCGAGGACCGGGAGAAGTTCCGCGACCTGCTCGACCGGCTGGGGCTCAAGCAGCCTGCCAGCGGCATCGCGCGGACGCTCGAGCAGGCCCGCCGCGAGGTGGCCCGGATCGGCTACCCGAGCCTGGTGCGGCCGAGCTTCGTGCTCGGCGGGCGGGCGATGGAGATCTGCTACGACAACGTGCAGTTCGAGCGGTACGTGGCCGAGGCCTTCGCCGTGGCCCAGGGGCAGCCGGTGCTCATCGACCGCTTCCTCGAGGACGCGATCGAGGTCGACGTCGACTGCATCGCCGACGGCAAGGACGTGATCGTGGCGGGGGTGATGGAGCACATCGAGGAGGCCGGCGTGCACTCCGGCGACTCGGCCTGCTGCATCCCGCCCCACAGCCTGTCTGCCGAGATGATCGCCGAGATCAAGCGGGCGGCCACGGCGCTGGCACGGAGCCTCGGCGTCGTGGGCCTGATGAACGTGCAGTTCGCGGTGAAGAAGGAGGCCGACGCCGACGGGGCGACGAGGCCGGCCCTGTACGTGATCGAGGTGAACCCGCGGGCCAGCCGCACGGTGCCCTTCGTGGCCAAGGCCACCGGCCTGCCGGTGGCGAAGGTGGCGGTGAAGGTGATGGCCGGCGTGGGGCTCGCGGAGCAGGGGGTCGACGCCGATCCCGTGCCGGCCCACGTGAGCGTCAAGGAGAGCGTGTTCCCGTTCGTGAAGTTCGCCGGCGTCGACATCGCGCTGGGGCCGGAGATGCGGAGCACCGGCGAGGTGATGGGCGTCAGCGACACGTTCGCGATCGCCTTCGCCAAGAGCCAGATCGCCGCGGGCATCCTCCTTCCCGAGCAGGGGCGGATCTTCATCTCCGTGGCCAGCCCCCAGGCCAAGCAGTACATGGTCAACGTGGCGCGGCGGCTGGTGGCCCTCGGCTTCGAGCTCATCGCCACCTCCGGCACGGCCCGGGAACTGGCCGCCGCCGGCATCCACGTGGAGGTGGTCAAGAAGCTCCAGGAGGGGCACCCGAACCTCATCGATCATCTCATCGACGGCCGCGTGCAGCTGATCTTCAACACGCCCCGCGGCAAGGGGGCGCGGACCGACGAGGGCCGGATCCGCGCCGCCAGCGTGCTCTACGGCGTGCCCTGCATCACGACGTTGCCGGCGGCGGAGGCCTGCGTGCGGGCGATGGAGGGGCTGCGGACAGAGCCGATGGGCGTGCAGCCGATCCAGGACCGGTTCCCGAGCGAGACGGCCGCCGTCCGCTGACTGCGGGCTCGGGGCTGCCCACGCCCTCTCGTCGGACGTTCGTTGCGCTCGGGGCTGCCCACGCCCTCTCGCCGGACGTTCGTTGCGCTCGGGCCTGCCCACGCCCTCTCGCCGGACGTTCGCTGCGCTCGGGCCTGCCCACGCCCTCTCGCCGGACGTTCGCTGCGGCCATCCTGGCCTCCGCTCACTCGATGCTGGCTGCGCTCCGGCATCCTGCCTGCGCTGGCCAGCAACGCCGTCTCGAGGGGATGGGCAGCCCCTCGCTGGGTTCCGGGAAAATAGGGACGGGTCGAAGCGTAGACTGAGCGGGATGGCCATCGACTTTCCCTCACCTCTCCCCGCGCCCCGGCCGCTGCCGGCGCCCGTGGCCGACGAGCCGCCGCGACTGACCGCGCGGACGCTCGAGGGGCTGGAGTGGGTGCTGGCGCGGGAGCTCGAGGCCGTCGGCGGCCACGACCTGCGGGTCGGTCGGCGGACGATCGAGTTCTCCGCGGCGCCGGGCCGGGAGCAGGAGACGCTCTACCGGGCCGTGCTCGAATGCCGCACGGCGATCCGCATCCTCGAGCCGCTCGGCCGGTTCCGCGTCGACGCGCCCGAGGCCCTGTACCGCGCGATGCAGGAGGTCGACTGGACGGAGCAGCTCAAGGTCTCCGACACGCTGCGGGTCGACGCCGCCATTCACGACACGTTCACGACCCACTCCCTCTACGCCGCCCAGGTCGTGAAGGACGCGGTCGTGGACCAGCTGCGGACGCCGAGCGGGAAGCGGCCGGGCGTGCAGCTCCGCGGGGCGACGCTCCGGCTGGCGCTGCACCTCGTGGGCGACGTGGCCACGATCTTCCGCGACGCCGCGGGCCGCTCGCTGCACCAGCGCGGCTGGCGGATGGGAGAGGTGGAGGCGCCGCTGTCGGAGGTGCTCGCCGCCGGGATCCTCGCGATCGCCGGCTGGTGGCGGCCGGGTGCGCCGCCGGATGCCGCGGCCGCCGGCGAGCCGGTGCTCGATCCGATGTGCGGGTCGGGCACGCTCGTGATCGAGGCGGCCACGATCGCGGCGGGCATGGCCCCGGGCCTGTGGCGGGCGCGGCGGAGAGCGCACGGCTTCTTCCGCTTCAGGGACTGCGACCGGCCGCTCGCCGACCGGCTCGTCGCGGAACTCGAGGCCCGCATCAGCCCGCCCCGCGGCAACTTCGCCGCCAGCGACCTCGACCCGCGGGCCGTCGAGGCGGCGCGAGCCTGCGCTGCCGCGGCCGGCGTGGACGCGGCGGTGACGATCGCGCAGCGGCACTTCGAGGAGGTGCGGCCGCAGGGTGAGCCGGGGCTCGTGGTCACGAATCCGCCCTACGGGGAGCGGCTGCCGCTGCCGCGCGCGGGCGCCCTCTTTCGCAGGCTCGGCGATTGGCTCGTGGCGCAGTGCGGCGGCTGGCGGGCGGCGATCCTCGCCGCCGACACGCCGGCCGCCGGACACCTCGGCCTGCGACCCACCCACCGCGTGCCGCTCATGAACGGCCCGATTGCCTGCCGCCTCCTCGAGGTCGAGATCCGCCCACGGCACGGAACGCCGAACGCCGCGGGTGACGAGCCCGCGCGCCGCGCCGCCGCCGCAAGCCGGGATCGGGCCGAGGATTCCGAGCCTATGGCGCCCCGCCATCAGCGAGGAAACTCGGACCGTCCCGGCGCCGACGGCGCCATCGACCCGAATCTTGCCGCTGCACGCGGGGACCGGGCCGAGGATTCCGAGCCTATGGCGCCTCGCCATCAGCGAGGAAACTCGGGCCGGCCCGGCGCCGACGGCGCCATCGACCCGAATCTTGCCGCTGCACGCGGGGACCGGGCCGAGGATTCCGAGCCTATGGCGCCTCGCCATCAGCGAGGAAACTCGGACCGTCCCGGCGTCGACGGCGCCATCGACCCGACCCTGTCCGCTGTCGGCTCCGCCGCCACGCCCGCCCCCGGCCGGCCGCACGGGCGCACGACCGCCGACCAGATCGCCGACTTCCGCCGCCGGCTCGCCAAGCGGTTCAAGCACCTGGCGAAGTGGGCCCGCCGGCAGGGGATCGAGGCGTTTCGCGTCTACGACCGCGACATTCCCGAGGTGCCGCTGGTGATCGACTGGTACGCCGGCTGGCTGCATGCGGCGGAGTACGACCGGCCGCACGAGCGGACGGAGATCGAGCACGAGGTGTGGCTCGATCGGCTCGTCGAGGCCGCGGCGGCGGAACTCGGCGTGCCGCCCGACCGGACCTTCCTCAAGGCCCGACGGCGGCAGCGGGACGGCGGGCAGTACGGGAAGGTGGCCGAGCGGCGGGCGCTGGTGACGGTCCACGAAGGGGGTCTGGCCTTCGAGTGCAACCTCTCCGACTACCTCGACACCGGCCTGTTTCTCGACCACCGCGTCACGCGGGGGCTCGTCCGCGACGAGGCCGCCGACAAGCGATTCCTGAACCTGTTCTGCTACACGGGCGCCTTTTCGGTGTACGCGGCCGCGGGCGGGGCCGCCGAAACCACGAGCGTGGATCTCTCCAATACCTACCTCGAGTGGACGCGGACGAACCTCGCCCACAACGGCTTCAAGGACGCCGGCCGGCACCGCACGGTGCGGGACGAGGCGCGGGCGTTTCTCGAGCACCGGGCCCGGCGGGGCGAACCGCCGTTCGACCTCGTCGTCTGCGACCCGCCCACGTTCTCGCGGTCGGCGAAGAGCGAGGCGCCGTGGGACGTGGAGCGGGACCACGCGGAACTGCTCGAGCTCGTGGCCCGGAACCTCGCCCCGGGCGGCGTCGTCTACTTCTCCACGAACTTCCGCCGCTTCCACCTCGCCGCGGAACGGCTCGCCGAGCGGTTCACGATCCGCGAGATCACCCGGCGGACGATTCCCGAAGACTTTCGCAACGAGCGGATCCACCGCGCCTGGCGGCTGGTGGGCCGCGGGGCGGTTTGACGCGTGTCCGCGGGCCGCCATACATTCTGGCCCATGTCACCGCGGCTGCTGGCGATCGGGGTGGTCCTGGCCTGGCTGCCGGCCGTCGGCGGCTGCCGGCCGGCCGACCCGACGCTCGTGAAGATCGTGTCGAGCCTGCCGCGGACCGGTTCCGCGAAGCAGCAGTCCGACACCATCGTCCGCGGCATCCGCATGGCCTTCGAGGAGGCCGGCTGGAAGGTGGGGCCGTTCCGCGTCGAGTATCTCGACCTCGACGACTCGACGGCGGCGGCCGGGCAGTGGACGAGCGAGGCCGAGGCGGCCAACGCCCGCCGCGCCCTGCAGGACCCCGACGTCGTCGCCTACATCGGGACCTTCAACTCCGGGGCGGCCAAGGTCTCGATGCCGATCCTCAACCTCGGCGACCTGCTCATGGTGTCGCCGGCGAACACGGCCGTCGGCCTGACGAAGCCGGGTCTCGGGGATCCGGGCGAGCCGGAGGTCTACCGGCCGACGGGACGGCTCAACTACGTGCGGGTGGTGCCGGCCGACGACCTGCAGGGGCCGCTCTCCGCCGACTGGGCGCAGGCCCGGGGCGTGAAGCGGGTCTACATCCTCGACGACAACGAAGTCTACGGAAAGGGGATCGCCGACCTGTTCGACGAGCGGTGCCGCGAGATCGGCATCGAGGTCGTCGGCCACGACTCGATCGACGCCAAGGCCCAGGAGTTCAAGTCGCTGATGGCGAGCGTCAAGGCGGCGAAGCCCGACCTCGTGTACTTCGGGGGCACGACCCAGAGCAAGGGCGGGCAACTCGCCAAGGACATGGCCAGCGCCGGCGTGGCGGCGCTGCTCATGGTGCCCGACGGGTGCCGCGAGCAGGTGTTCATCGACTCGGCCGGCGCGGCCAACCTCGAGGGCCGGTGCTTCGTGACGTTCGGCGGGCTGCCGCCGGAGAAGCTGGAGGGCAAGGGGAGGGAGTTCGTGGAGCGGTACCGGGCGAAGCACGGCGAGCTGCCGGAGGCCTACGCCGTGTACGGCTACGAGGCGGCCGGCGTGGCCCTGCGGGCGATCCGCGACGCGGGCCGCAAGGATCGCCGCGCCATCGCCGACGCGGCCCTCGCGATCCGCGACTACGACGGCGCCCTGGCCCACTGGGGCTTCGACGCCAACGGTGACACCACCATGCGGACGCTGACGGTGAGCGGCGTGAAGGATGGGCGGTTCGTGTTCGAGGAGATCCTCGACGCCAACGCCGTCGAGCCGCCGGCCACTCCGGAGCCGCGGCCCTAGGAGCCCGTGTCGCGACCGTGCAGTTCTTC
>JBIIDT010000021.1:0-42264 GCA_044238145.1 Pirellulales bacterium
TTCACGCGGGCAAGCACCGCATCGCGGACGCCGTCGAGGGATAGCACCTCGTTGACGACAGCCTCGAGTACGGCGGGATACACCCGCTCTCGCATGCAGTACACGCGGTTCCAGCACTTGCCCGTCGTTCACAGACTTCACCCGACTGCCCGCCCTGTCTGGCTAACACCCTGGCTGGATCAGAGAAGGGGGCAGGCTCATACCTGGCTTCTGCAGTGTGCCTGACTTACCGCAGGCCATAGGAGATCTGGCAACGCGAGCAGAAGTCTCGACTGCCGTCCCTGCCTGCTCTATGGTCCCGCGATCATGATGCGTCGAATCCGAGAGTTCTGCCATGTGCGACTGAAGATTCCGCGAATCCGGTCGCGGCCGGACGACTGCTTTCTCATCTCGTGGCCGCGATCCGGCAACACGTGGATGTCGCACATGCTCATCGACGCGATGGATGAGCAAGGGCTCGGAGGCGACCGGCCCAGGTGGCTTGCGGGTCTAGGGAGGTCGTTTTGCCGGCGTGACCTCGACCGGTACCCCTCGCTTTCCCGCCGGGTGTTCAAATCACACGACCGCTTCGCGCCGTTTTACCTGCGGGGTCGGGTCGCTTATATCGTTCGCCATGGGCTCGACGCCACGGTTTCCTACCACCACTATCGCACTGCGATGGGCGGCAAGGCGAGCGACTGGGAAACCTTTCTCGACCGATGTCTGGACGATCGGGTGCGGCACGGAGGCTGGCACCGACACGTCGAAACATGGCTCGAGCACCGTGCCGACCCAGCCATGCTGGTCGTGCGGTATGAAAGGATGATCGAAAACCCGGAGCATGAGCTTGCGCGGGTTCTCGATCACTATCAGGTGATAGTTCCGCCCGACCGCATCCAGCGGGCGGTTGAGCGGGCATCGCTCCAAGCCGTGCACGGTAGTTTTCAGCAGCGGGCAAGGAATGAAGGCAAAGCATTCTCCGGCGGTCTCGGCGGGGGCACGGGCCGGTGGCGGGAACGTTTTTCCGAAACCCAGTGGCAGCGATTCATGATGCGGAGCGGCAAGGCGATGGCACTCCTCGGCTACACCGCCACGGCAGACGACCTGGCGCGTCACGTAGCCTGATGGCCCACAGGACAGGACGGTCAACAGCACGTTCTTAGGCCTTTGGCAGACGACGATCGGTCCATGGAGCGTGGCCCTTGGCCCCGTTTGGCCGACGGAGACGGACTAGTCGAGCGGGCCGGCGAGCACGCGGTCGTTCTCGCTGTCGGCG
This sequence comes from Pirellulales bacterium, assembly GCA_044238145.1. Taxonomy (GTDB): domain Bacteria; phylum Planctomycetota; class Planctomycetia; order Pirellulales; family UBA1268; genus QWPN01. The sequence goes on from JBIIDT010000021.1 coordinate 1,256, forward strand.
ATCACGAGCCGCCCGGCGGGGTCGAGCGAGCAGCCGTGGGGGCGGGCGAGCTCGGTGGTCCGCAGATCGGGCCCGATCGTCGTGCCCTTCCGGGTGGGCCTGCCCGCGACGAGCTCGATCGTGCCGGTGGCCGGATCCCAGCGGCGGATGCAGTGGTTCTCGGTGTCGGCGATCAGCACCCTGCCCTGGCGGTCGAGCGACACATACTTGGGGCCGGCCAGCAGCGCGTCGCGGCCAGGGCCGCCGTCGCCGGCATAGCCGGCCTTGCCCGAGGCGTTGACGACCGTGCGTGTCCTGCCGTTCTCGATCGCGACCAGCGAGTTGCCCTCGCGGAGCGCGAGATAGATCGTGCCGTCTTCGGCCTCGCAGGCGGCCCGCGGCCCGGCCAGCGGCGTCTCGAGCGCGGCCGCGTGATCGATCGGCTTGCCTGCCTTGCCATTGCCGGCGACGGTGGTCACGGTTCCCGTCTTCAGATCGACCCGTCGGAGCCGCGAGTTCCTCATGTCGGCCACGAGCAGCGCTCGCGACCGGGGCGTGAGCGAGCCGCAGTAGGCCTGGTCGAACTGGGCGCGAACCGCCGGGCCGCCGTCACCCGAGAAGCCCGGCAGGCCCGTGCCGGCCACCACGCGGACCTGTCGCGTGACCGGGTCGTAGGCCCTGACTTGGTGGTGGAACGTGTCGGCCACGTAGACCGTGCCGTCGGGACCCACCGCCACGTCGTGCAAGCCGTGAAACCGCACCTCGTTCGCCGCCGTCGCCGGATCGGGCGGCAACGGGTCCTTCGGGGTCGTGGTGTGAAACACGCCGGCGACGAACTCCACGGCGGCACCCGCGCGGCCTGGCGCGGCAACCCGAAACAGCCGGCTGCCCCGGCCATACTCGACGCCATACATCCCACCCTCGGCATCGAACGCCACGGCGAACGGCTCGTTGATGCCCGTCGCGTCGGGCTCGGGAGCCGAGCGGCCCTCGGGCCGGCCGGCGAGGACGACCACCTCGGCCCACAGGCGGCATGGCGTCCAGGCACAGGCAATGGACAGGGCGACGATCGTGCTGCGGAAACGCATCGGTGTGGTCACTCGGGACGTATCGAACACGTGTGGGTCGACCGACGGAGACCAAGCCTACAAGACGCCGGCGGGCCGCACACGTGCTACGATTCCGCGGGATCGGCAGTCCTGGGGATCACGCATGAAAAACTACCGCCTCGCGCAGCTCGACGAGATCCCCCCGGTTCCCTGCCCGTGCGGATCCACCCGCCGGGCCTTCGTGGCCGACGACAACCCCGTGGCCACGATCCACGTGGTTGACATTTCCTGTGAGGCGAGGACGCACCACCACAAGAAGCTCACCGAGATCTATCTCGTGCTCGAGGGTGAGGGCCACCTGGAACTCGACGGCGAACTCGTCCAGGTCAAGCCGATGACGGCGATCTTCATCAAGCCTGGCTGCCGCCACCGGGCCGTCGGCACCCTGCGGATCGTCAACATCGCCGTGCCCGCCTTCGATCCGCACGACGAGTGGTTCGACTGAACCGGTTTTCAAAAGGCCACTTCGGCGGTGAGTTCCTGGGGTGAGACCTCCCAGGCGCGGGCTTCCATCAGCCGAAGAACGGGGCAAGCACGTTGCGGGCGACCCGCAGGGCCCGCATCCGGCCATCGAGCGACTTGCCGAACGTGTCGTCCTCGACCTCGATGCATACCGGCCCGTCGTAGCCCACCCGCATCACCTCCGCCATGAAGCGGCCCCAGTCGATCTCGCCGTACCCGGGCAGCCGCGGCTGGTGCCAGCGGAGCGGGAAGTCGAACCGGCCCACCTCGTCGAGGGCCCGGCGATCGATCCGCACGTCCTTGGCGTGGAGGTGGAAGAGACGCTCGCGGAACTCCTCCAGCGGCGCCATAGGGTTCATGTCCTGGAGGACGAGGTGCGAGGGGTCGTAGTTGAGCCCGAACGCCGGCGAGCCGATGTCGGCGAAGGCCCGCCGCCACACGGCGGGCGTCGTGAACAGGTTCTTGCCGCCCGGCCACTCGTCGCGGGTGAAGAGCATCGGGCAGTTCTCGATGCCGATCCGCACGCCGGCCGCCTCCGCGTGGCGGACGATCGGCCGCCAGGTATCGAGGAACCGCGGCCAGTTGTCGTCGACGGTCTTGGTCCAGTCGCGGCCCACGAAGCCGTTGACCGTGCGGACGCCGAGCAGGGCCGCCGCGTCGATCACCTTCAGGAAGTGCTCGACGGCCGGCCGACAGACCGCCGGGTCGGGATCGAGCACGTTGGGGTAGTAGCCGAGGCCGCTGATCGCGACGCCGTGACGGGTGCACAGGTCGTGGATCTCCGCCGCCCGTGCGGCGGTGAGCGTCGCCACGTCGACGTGGGTCACGCCCGCGAATCGGCGGTCGGCCTTGCCCACCGGCCAGCACATCAGCTCGACGGCGGCGAAGCCTTCGCGGGACGCGAAGGAAAGGACCTCCTCGAGCGACAGTTCGGGCAGGATCGCGGAGACGAAGCCGAGTTGCATGGGATGCCTGCGGTGCGCGGATCGATGGCCGTCATCTTCCCCCTCGGAGGGACGGCCGCCAAGGACTTTGTGCGGCGTCCGGGCCGGAATTAGTCTTTCGCCGTGGCTGCTTGTTCCCGGCCGCTCGAGGAGTCCCATCATGCGCGAAGTCCAACCGCGGATCAGTGTCTGGCTCGTCCTGCTCGCCACCCTCACCGGCGGCCTCGGCGCCGGCCACGGCCGCGCGCCGCTGCCGACGGTGCCGTGCGTCGACCTGGCCCGCTACGCCGGTCGCTGGCACGAGATCGCCCGGCTGCCCAACTGCTTTCAGCGGCGATGCGCGGCATCGCAGGCGGTCTACGTGTCGCGGGGCAACGGCACGCTCGGCGTCGTCAACACCTGCACCACCGACCGGGGCCGGTGCCGCAGCATCGAGGGCCGGGCCGAGCCCGTGCCCTGCTCGGGCAATGCCCGGCTCCGCGTCCGGTTCGCGGGCCTCGCCGGCCTGATGCCGGTGCCCCGCGAGGGCAACTACTGGATCATCGCGCTCGACGACGACTACCAACACGCGATGGTGGGCACGCCCGATCGGCGGTTTCTCTGGATCCTGTCCCGTGATCCCTGCCTCGACCCCGAGGTGTTCCGCGACCTCACGGCCCGGGCCCGGTGCCTCGGCTTCGACGTCGATCGGCTGGTGACCTGCGGACGCTGAGCCGAAACGCGACGCGCGTTTTTCACATCGCGATGTTCGAATAGTCGGCCGTTGCCAGCGGCGGAATCAGCCTCTAGAGTTTCGCTTCGCCGCCGCGGCTGCGGTGGTGGGTGGAGGCGCCGCGGCACGGTGATCACGATGCGGATGGGTGTGCGTGCGATCTCAAGGCTCTCGATCGCGGCGACGTGGCTCGTCGGCATCGTCGCCACGAACGGCTGCTCGCGGCTGCCCGACTCGGCCTACACGCTCCGCACCGAGGCCGAGAAGATCGAGCTGCCGGCCAAGCACGCCGAACAGATCGCCGACTACCTCGCCGCCTTCCATGGCACGCCGGCCAACCCGCGGATGGCGCTGCCACAGCCCGATGCAGACTTCGCGCTCGTGAAGACCAAGGGCATCTCCGCCCTGCCGCGCACCGACAAGCCGGGCTACGACCGTCGGCACCTGGCCCGCGGCCATGAGGTCTACACGGCGCAGTGTGCCGGCTGCCACGGCACGACCGGCGACGGCAAGGGGCCGGCGGGGCAGTACCTCAACCCGCCGCCGCGGGACTACCGCAATGGCGTCTTCAAGTTCACCTCCACGCCCCGCGGCTCGAAGCCGCGTCGCGAGGACCTGCGCCGGATCCTCAAGTACGGCGCCAAGGGCACCTCCATGCCCGCCTTCCGCTTCCTCGCCGACGAGGACACCGAGGCCGTCATCGACTACGTGCAGGTGCTCGCCTCCCGCGGGCAGTTGGAGATCGACCTCATCCGCGAGGCCCAGGACGAGCTCGACGAGGAGGACGACTTCGACCCCGAGACCGTGGCCGGCTTCGTGACGGACATCGCCGCCTCGTGGAACCGGACCGAGGGCGAGATCGTCCGGCCGCTCACCGTGAACCCGCCGCGGACGCCGGAGACCGTCGGCGCCGGGGCCGTGGCGTTCGCCGAGTTCGCCTGCGTGAAGTGCCACGGCGCCGAGGCCCGCGGCAGCCGGTCGGCCGACGTCGGCCAGGACATCTGGGGCCGCACCGCCTACCCCGCCAACCTCGCCATGGGCATGCTCCACGGTGGACGCCGCCCGATCGACATCTACCGGCGGATCTACTCGGGGATCAACGGCACGCCGATGCCCTCCTCGAAAGACCCCAACACCGCGATCAACGAGACGCCCGAACAGCGGTCGGAGAAGATCTGGCACCTCGTGCACTTCGTGGAGAGCGTCATCGAGTCGAGCGAGGTGCCCCCGGAGGCCCAGGCGGCCATCCACGAGACGCTCGCGCGGAGTCCCGCGCCATGAAATCCGCCGACATCGCCGCCAAACGCGCCCGGCTGGCGGAACTCGAGTCCGAGGCCGCCCGGCTCTCCGCCGAGGTCGACGCCGAGGCCTTCGCCCAGGCGGCCGGCGACTGGGCCCGCCGCGGCTACTACCTCACCTACTACGCCACGGCCGGCTTCTTCCTCGGCATGGTGGCGGCCCTCGTGAGCCTGATGTTCAACATCATCGGCGCGAGCCTCGCCGGCAAGGACCCGCTGCAGCTGATCCGCGTCTACCTGACGTTCGGCCTCGGCGGCCGGTCGCTCGACCCCGCCTTCGACTCGGGGATGGCCCTGGCGATGGGCTGCGTGCTGTACATCGCCACGGGCATGCTCCTGGGCATCGTGTTCCACGTGGTCCTCACCCGCTACGCGGCCCACGGCGGCCTTGCCACCCGGCTGGGCTGGGCCTCCGTCATCGCCACGGCGATCTGGTTCGTGAACTTCTACCTGCTGCTCTCCTGGATCCAGCCGCTGCTCTTCGGCGGCAACTGGATCACGAGCACCGACCCCGTCTGGCTGCCCTGGTGGGTCGCCCTGGCCACGCACCTGGTGTTCGGCTGGACGATGGCCCTGATCTACCCGTGGGGCCTGTTCCAGCGGTACCGCCCGCAGGTCGAGGAGGTGGACGAGACATGAACCGCAGCACCACCGCCCCGGCCGCCCGCGCCGTGCCCGCCGACCTCGTCGACGAGAAGATCATCCTCTGCTACTACGTCGCGGCGCTGACGTTCCTCACCGTGTCGATGCTGGCCGGGATCCTCATGGCGCTGCAGCTCGTGCACTGGAACGTGCTCACGGGCGTCGAGCTCCTCTCCCCGGGCCGGTGGCGGATGATCCACACCAACGCCGTGGCCTACGGCTTCCTGGCCAACGCCTTTTTGGGCACGCTCCACTGGGCGGTGCCACGGCTTACGTTCCACAAGGTGGCGAGCCGGGCGCTTTCCTGGTTCATCTTCTGGGCCTGGCAGGCGATCGTCGGCCTCACCGCCGTCGGCATCATCGTCGGCCCCTCGCTCCAGGATCAGCCCTGGCTGCTCGCGCTGGCGAAGCAGTGGCACCTGCCGATGATGCTCGGCGCCCAGGGGCTCGAATGGGGCGAGACGCCGTTCTGGATCGATCCCGTCGCCCTCCTCGGGCTGGCGCTGGTGGCCGTGAACTTCATGGTGCCGATCGGCCGGAGCAAGGGGCCGATGTACGTCAGCTTGTGGTACTTCATGGCTGCCTTCGTGTGGACATTTCTCACCTACGCGATGGGCAACCTGCTGCCGGAGTACGCCGTCGCGGGCACGAGTGCCGGGGCGATCGGCGGCCTGTTCATCCACGACCTCGTCGGCCTGTTCGTCACGCCGCTCGGCTGGGGGCTGATGTACTACTTCGTGCCGATCCTGCTCAAGCGGCCGATCTGGAGCCACGGCCTGTCGCTCGTGGGCTTCTGGGGGCTGGCCTTCTTCTATCCGCTCCAGGGCATCCACCACTTCCTCTACACGCCGATCCCGATGTTCCTCCAGTACGGCGCCGTGATCTCGACGATCGCCGTCGAGCTCGTGGTGGCCACGGTGGTGATCAACTTCTTCGGCACCCTCGGCAAGAAGGGCTCGGAGTTCTTCACGAACCTGCCGATCCGCTACTTCTACACGGGCATGGTCTTCTACTTCATCACCTGCTTCCAGTGCGCCCTGCAGGTGACGCTCACCTTCCAGAAGCTGATCCACTTCACCGACTGGGTCGTGGGCCACGCCCACCTCGTGATGTTCGGCGTGTTCTCACTGTGGCTGTTCGGGATCATGACCTACCTCTTTCCGCGGCTGCTCGGCCGGCCGTGGTGGAGCCCGAAGCTCTGCGAATACCACTACTGGCTGTCGGCGACCGGCCTGTTCGTGATGTTCCTCGACCTGACCCTGGCCGGCATCTTCCAGGGCTGGTACTGGTCGAGCCTGCAGCCGTGGGACGCGTCGACCGACGGGTCGCAGCCGTTCTGGATCGTCCGCGTGTTCGCGGGGCTGACGATGTTCGCCGGCCTCGTGTGCTTCCTCTGGAACCTGTGGATGACCTGGCGGGGGGCCGAGGCCGCGGAGCGGTCGCGTGGGCGGATCGCCGCCGCGCCCGCCTGACAGCCGCCCGCCACCGGGCAAACGGAGCCGATCATGTTCGAGAGCAAGTCCGGCATCTTCTTCATCGCGGGGATCGGGTTCTTCCTGCTCGCGTTCCTCGGCAACGGGGTCGTGCCGATGATCATGTACAAGGACCGCCACGAGCAGACGGCCGAGGAGGTCGTCAACAAGCGGGTCCTGAACCAGTTCCGCGACCTCGCCGAGCGGTATCCGGAGTCGTTCCAGCAAGCCTTCGGCGTCGTGTCGGTGGAGAAGTGCGCCGAGGCACTGCGGCTCGGCCGGCAGATCTACGTGGGCGAGGGCTGCTGGCACTGCCACAGCCAGTTCGTCCGGCCCGTGTCGAACGAGTCGAAGCGGTACGGGCCGGTGTCCAAGACCGAAGAGTACGACAACGAGCTGCAGCGGCCCGTGCTCTTCGGCACGCGGCGGGTGGGGCCGGACCTGTCCCGGGAGGGCGGCCGCCGCGGCAACGACTGGCACACCGTCCACTTCTGGAAGCCGCGGACGGTCTCGAACAACTCGCCGATGCCCGAGTATCCCTGGTTCTTCGACGGCGGTCCCGACAAGCCCAACCGCCGCGGCCTCGCCATCATCACCTACGTCCAGTGGCTCGGCTCGTGGCTGCCCGAGTATCCCTACTACGAGGAACTGGTGGAGGTGACCGGTGAGTGACCTGCCGCGCACGCTCCGCCCCGCCTGGAGCCGCCAGGCCTGGATCACGCTCGCCATGGCGGTGCTGATCCTCATCCCCAGCATGTACGGATTCGTGGGGAAGTTCGTGGAGTTCGTCCACATCTACCGGGGCTCGAGCGGCGGCGAGTTCGCCGTGGCCCCGATCCTGAACTACCTGCTGGCCAGCGCCGGCTTCTTCTGCATGCTCCTGTGGGCCGCCTGGAACGGGATGTTCCGCGACATCGAGCGGCCGAAGGAGCAGTTCCTCGAGAACGAGCGGCTGCTCGACGGTCCCTAGGGAGAACGCCATGCCCGATCTGTCGCCCCCGCCGGCCTCGTCGTCCACGCCCGACGTGGAGAACCGCCACCACGACTACGTCGGCAACGACATCCCGTGGTACGTGCGGGCGATCTGGATCGGCTTCTGGATCTTCGCCGTGACCTACACGATCCGCTACCTCCTGCCGGCGATGCAGGTCGAGTTGTTGCAGAAGCCGTGACGGGAAAGGGCCGCGCGAGATGACCGCCCCGACGACAGGCGACCTCGGGTGCGACTACTGCGGCCTCCCCGTGACCGGCCGGCCGGCCGACGGGCCCGCCTACTGCTGCCACGGCTGCCGGTTCGCGGCCGCCATCGCCGGTGCCGGCGGGGACGACGGCCGGGCCCGGTGGATGATGACCCGCCTGGGGCTGGCGATCTTCTTCACGATGAACGTGATGGTGTTCACGATGCTCCTCTGGTCGCAGCGGGGAGCGGCCGGCGGGGAGGCGGCGGCCGTGTTCTACGACCTCGCCCGGCACGCCTGCCTGCTGTTCACGGCGCCGGTCATCCTGCTGCTCGGCGGGCCGCTCCTCGAGGAGGCGGTGGCCGAGATCCGCCGCGGCCGGCCCGCGGTCAACCTGCTCCTGCTGGCCGGCGTCGTCGCGGCCTACGGGCTATCGGCCTGGGCCACGTGGACCGGCGGCGGGCACGTCTACTTCGAGGTCGCCTGCATGGTGCTGGTGGCGGTGACGCTCGGCCGCTGGCTGGAGGCCAGCGGCAAGCTGCGCACGACGGCGGCCCTGCGGGAGCTCCGCGGCCTCCTGCCCGACCGCGTGCGGCTGCTCGCAGCCGGCGGCGAGCGGGAGGTGGACCTCGCCGCCGTGCAGGTCGGCGACCGGCTGCGAATCCTGCCGGGCGAGCACGTGCCCGCCGACGGCACGATCGTGGCCGGCACCGCGGCGATCGACGAGGCTGCGGTCACCGGCGAGAGCGTGCCGGCGGAGAAACGGACCGGCGACCCGGTCTACAGCGGCACGACGAACCTCGACGGCCGGCTCGACGTCGAGGTCACGGCCGCGGCCGGCGCCGGCACGCTCGAGCGACTCATCGACGCGGTCACGGCCGCCGCAGGCTCGAGCCGTCGGCAGCGGCTCGCGGAGCGGATCTCGGCCTGGTTCCTGCCACTCGTGGTCGGCATTGCGCTGGTCGCCTGCCTCGTCCACTGGCGGCGGTCGGGCCCGGCCGCCGGCGTGCTCGCGGGGCTGGCAGTGGTGGTGGTGGCCTGCCCCTGCGCGCTCGGCCTCGCCACGCCCTTGGCACTGTGGGCGGCGATCGGCCAGGCGACTCGCCGGCACGTGCTCGTCCGCGAGGGCGACGCGTTCGAGGCCCTCGCCCGCGCCGACACCTGCTGCTTCGACAAGACGGGCACGCTCACGAGCGGCTGCCGGCTCGACGCGCTCGTGGCCTGTGGCGGCGGTGACGAGGCGGCGGTGCTCGCCCGGGCCGCGGCCCTCGCCGGCGGCTCGACGCACGTGCTGTCGCGGGCGATCGTCCACGCGGCCGCCGCCCGGGGCGTCGTGCCGCTCGCCGTCCGCGACGTCCGCACCGTGCCGGGCGCGGGCGTGGAGGCGGTGCGGGTCGACACGGCCGCCGTCGTGCGGCTCGGGAGCCCGCGCTGGATCCGCGCGGCGACGGCCGCCGCGCCGCCCGCCTCGATCGCCGACGCGATGCAGTGCCTCGTCGCCGAGGGCGACGCGATCGTCGGCGGCCTGTCGTTCGCCGAGGCGGTGCGGCCCGAGGCCGCCGCCGCCGTGACGGCCCTACGCACGGCCGGGTTCGCCACGCTGCTCCTCTCCGGCGATCGGCCCGACCGGGCCGCCGCGGTCGCAGCACCACTGGGCCTCGAGTGTCACGCGCCGCTCCTGCCCACCGGGAAGCTCGACGTGATCGCCGGCCTGCGACGGGCCGGCCGCGGCGTCGTCATGGTCGGCGACGGGCTCAACGACGCTCCAGCGCTCGCCGCGGCCGACGTGGGAATGGCGCTCGGCTGCGGCGCCGACGTGTCGCGATGGTCGGCCGGCATCTGCCTGCTCGACGACGACCTGGCGACGATTCCCTGGCTCGTGGCGCTCGCCCGGCGGACGACCGGCACGATCCGCTGGAACCTGTTCTGGGCCTTCGCCTACAACGCCGCCTGCCTGCCGCTGGCCGCCTGCGGCCTCGTCCATCCGGCGATCGCCGCCGCCGCGATGGTGGCTAGCAGCCTGCTCGTCGTCACCAACTCGCTGCGGCTGGCGTCCGAGCCGGTCGGCGCGGGACTCGCGGCGCCGGGGAACGCGGGAGGAGCGGGCGCATGATCGAGTGGCCGCTGCTCGTGATGGCGGGCCTGCTCGGCTCGGCCCACTGCCTGGGGATGTGCGGGCCGTTCGCGGTCGCGATCGGGTCGGCCGCACCGGACTGGCGGGTGAACCTGCGGCGGCAGGCCTGCTACACCGCCGGCCGGATCTTCACCTACGCCGTGCTCGGCGCCGTGGCGGCCTTCCTCGGCCTGCGGCTCGCGGTGGCCCTCGCCGCCTGGGTGAACGTGCCGGCGATCCTGGCGATCGCGGCGGGCATCCTGCTCGCCGTGCAGGGGCTCTTGGCCGCGGGACTCTTGCCGAAGCGGGCCGTGGCGGCGGTGGCGGCCTGTCCCGGGGCCGCCGGATTTCGCGCCCTGCTCACGGCCCGCGGCTCGACGGAGGTCTTCGTGGCGGGCCTGTTCACCGGCCTGCTCCCCTGCGGGCTGCTCTACGGCATGCTGGCCCTCGCCGCGAGCACGCACGACGTCCTCCGCGGTCTCGCGACGATGGCCGCCTTCGGCGCTGGCACCGTGCCGGCGATGGTGGCCGCCGGGCTCGGCGGCGGGATCCTCGGCGTCGCCGCACGGCGTCGCCTCCACGCCGTGGCCGCCTGGTGCCTCGTCCTCACCGGCGTCGTCTCCGTGGCCCGGGGCGCGGGGTTCCTCACCCGACCCGGCGCACCGCCCGCCGGCTGCCTGATCTGCGTGCCCGAGACCGTCAGCCGGGACCCTTGATCGTGAGCACGGCCGCCGCCACGGCGCCGCCCACGATGTTGAGGAGCACGATCAGGAGGCCCACGCCGTAGATCGTCTGCAGCCCGTCGTCGACGCGGCCCTTGCGGCTCCCCAAAAACCTTCCAGCCGCCATGTTGCAGACCCACGACCAGTGGAACATCACGTGCACGAGCACGCCGAGGGCCATGGCCGCCACGAGGCCGAACTGGATCCCGCCCCAGGCGTCGTAGTCGAGTCCCCACAGCGTCCAGCCTTTGGCCACCGGGCCCGGCGGGAACACGAACCGCACGACGACCGCGGCAAAGCACAGGGCGACGAAGACGACGAGCAGCGCCGCATCGAGGACGAGGTTGACGTCGTTCCACGTCCAGCCGTGGCCGCGCCGGGCCGTGTCGGATCCGGTTTCGTGGTCGGGCGGCATGGGAACACGCTACCGTCGCGGGTGCGTCGCCCTACCCTGGCGTCCAGATCGTTTTCTTCTCGCCGCCGCCCGGGCCGGCGGTCTCGCCGCCGGGGGTCCAGAGCTTGCCCGGCTCGGCGGCCGGGGGCATGCCGGCAGCCGCCGCAGCCGCGCCGGCGGGCGCGCCTGGTCCGCCGCGACCGGCCAGGGCGTTGAGGTCGACACCCGCCTCCATGAGCACCTCCGCGAGGGCCTGGAGCACCTGCTGGTCGCGGGTGTGGTCGCGACGCAGGTGGTCGAGGAGCCGCATGATCTCCGCCTGGTCGCCCCGCTGCAGCCGCACCCGCAACTCGGCCACGTCGAGCATGCCGTCGTTGGCCTTGAGTTCCTTGGCGATCGAACGCAACTCGGCGATGATCTCGAGCTTGCGGACGGTCGACTCGGCCCGCTCCTCGAGCACGCCCCAGGCCTCCCAGCGGTCGGCGGGCGTGGCGTCGCCGCGGGCGATGAGGGCCGTGGCCGACCGCTCGGCGGCGCGGTCGAAGCCCGCGTCGACGGCGGTCACGAGCACGCCGCGGAGTTCGTCGATCGACATCCGCGTCATGTCGAGCCGGTGCCAGCGGAGCGGCGGCACCTCCTCGAGCGGTTTTTCCGCGCTGATCGGCGGGGCCGGCTCGAGGCCGAGCCGCTCGCGGACGGCCGTCCAGGCGGCGGCGGCGTCGGAACGGCGCGAGGCGGCCTCGCCCTCGCCGACGAGCGCCTCGACGCGGCGGGCGCCCTCGGCGTCGGCCAGCGCCTGTCGGGGCGTCTTGCCGAGCAGCTCCGGTAGCGGCATGTCGGGCCACAGGGCGACGAATCGCGACCAGAGCGCGGCCTGCTGCCGCTCCATGAGCGTGTCGAAGAGGCACGGGGCCCCGGCCGCGGGCGGGGCGACGGCGGTGTCGGGTGGCGGCAGCCGGAACTGGCAGCCCATGAGCCACGAGGTCGGCGTCGTGGCCGGCATGCCCGTGGCGGCCGGGGCGGCGGCGAACGTGCAGCCGAGTGCGGTGGCGGCGGTCGGCCGGGCCTCCTCGACGTCGGGCGCGAAGCCCTGCAGCACGGCCTCGGGCTCGCGGTCGGTCTGGCGGCCGAAGACGAGGAGCGACGCCAGGAGCCGGGCCGGCCGCTCGGCGTCCGCCGCGGGCTCGTAGATCCGCCACACCGACCGCGGGGGCACCGCGCCGCGGGAGACCCAGGATGAACGGTCGAAGGCCGCCGTCTCGAAGCGGCCGTCGTGGCGGAGCTTGTCCTCGAGAAGCTCGAGTGCCGTCGTGCCCGCCTCGCCCGCGGCGACGGCCAGTGGCCCGACCAGGCTCGCGAACGACACCAGCGGCGAGCGGTCCGGATCGGCCTCGGTCTCCAGCGCGATCGCCCGTCCCGTCGCCTCGACGGCGTCGTCGTGCGGCGTGTCCCGCAGCTTCGCGATCGCGAGCCAGGCCTCCGCCGCCTCGAAGGGACGGGCCAGCATCTCGCAGAGCACGGCGATGTTGGTGAACACCTCCTGGCTCTCGCCCGCCACGGCCTTGAGGCTGCGGAAGGTCGTCAGCGCCTTGGCGAGCCGCCACTGCCTGGCGTGCTCGAGCGCCGCGTCGAACTCGGGCCGCCACGGGGCGTCGATCTGCGCCGCCTCGAGCCGCACTTTCGTCCGCAGGGCGGGGGGCACGCCGGCCGAGCCGACGATCGCGGCCAAGAGCCGCCGCTCGTCCTCGGAGCCCAGGCCCCGGTCGAAGACCCACTCGAGGATCCCCTGCGAGAAGCCCACGTGGCCGAGTTGGCCGGAGACCTGCACGAGCGTGGCCGCGATGCGGACGAGCTCGGGCGACACGTCCTGTCCCCCCTCGGCCCGTCCGGCGGCGACCGCCGCGGCCCGGGCCTTGTCGAATAGCGCCGCGGCCTCCTGCATCCGGCCGGCGATGGCGTCGGTGACGGCGGCCTGGCCCAGGGCCAGCGGGTTCTCCGGGTGGGCGTCGAGAAACGCCTTGCTCGACGCGGTCGCTTCGGCGAACTGCTTGGTGGCCAGTTCGAGCTTCGTGCGGGTGGCCATCAGGCAGGCGCGGCCGGGATGCTTGTCGGCCAGCCGCTTCACCTGGTCGAGCGCCGCGGAGATCTGGTCGCCCTCGACGAGCCGGTCGAGCTGTTCGAGGTCGCCGACGAGCTCGGTGCAGCAGAACTTGATCTTCTTCCCGGTGCCGCCCGGGCACGGAGCGTAGGTGTCGATCGCCATCGTCGGCTCCGGAGGTGCGTGCCGCCGCCGAACTGCGGCGCGACTCCCGAAATGTACCAGAGCCACGCAGCCGGGAAAGCCGCGGCGCGGCTTGCCCGGCCCAGGGGCGGCCTGCATACTCGTGGGACTGTAAGCGTGGGCAGGCGGCCGGCGCGGCAGGGCTTTTGGACGGTCGCCGTGGGGCGACCGTCGTTCCATCTCGCGGACCACCCGTGCAGCAGCCGCGCATCCTGATCATCGACTCCGCGGGGAGTGAGGCGATCCCGTACGCCCGCCTGATCGCCCGCCTGCAGCCGATGGAGCTGCGGGTCGAGCAGGCGCTCGACAAGGCGCTCGGCACGATCGCCCGCGATGCGTGGGATCTCGCGATCGTGACGGCCCGCTCGGGCCCCGGTGCCGATGCCGTGTTTGGTGCGGTCCGCCAGGCCGATGCGCAGCTGCCGGTGGTGGTCATCGACCAGCGGCCCACGGTCGACATGGCCCGGGCCTGCCTGCAGGCAGGCGCCGGCGACTACCTGGGTATCGACCGCGTTGAGACCGACCTCGAGGATTCGCTGGCGGGGCTCCTCGCCGCCTCGCGGCGGCGGGCCGGCGAAGAGGTGCTGCGGCGGGCGGTTGAGCGGCCCTACTCGTACGACGATTTCCTCGGCGCGAGCCCCGCCATGCGGGAGGTCTACTCGGTCATCGATCGAATCGCCGCCAGTTCGGTTGACGTGCTCGTCACCGGCGAGACCGGCACCGGGAAGGAGCTCGTGGCCCGCGCCATCCATCGGCGCAGCCGTCGCAGCGCGGGCCCCTTCGTGCCGGTCGACTGCGGGGCGATCCCCGACGCACTGATGGAAAGTGAGCTCTTCGGGCACGAGCGCGGCGCCTTCACGGGCGCCGACGCCCGCCGCATGGGCCTCGTCGAGTTCGCCGACGGGGGCACGCTGTTTCTCGACGAGATCGGCGAGCTGCCGCTGCCGCTGCAGGCCAAGCTCCTGCGGGTGCTGCAGGAGCGGCGGGTCCGGCGGGTGGGGGCCCGCCAGGAGAACGCGGTGGATGTCCGCGTGGTGGCGGCCACGTCACGGACCATCGACCAGATGGTGGAGCGGGGCGAGTTTCGCCGCGACCTCTTCTACCGGGTCAACGTCGTGCGCATCGACCTGCCACCGCTGCGGTCCCGGGGCGACGACATCGGGCTCCTGGCCGAGTTCTTCGCGAACAAGGCGGCCCAGGAGATGGGCCGCGCGGTCGGCGGCCTGTCGACCGACGTCTACCAGGTGTTCAAGAGCTACCACTGGCCGGGCAACGTCCGAGAGCTGCAGAACGTCGTCCGCCGGGCGATCGCCATGACCCGGCAGGCGGTGGCCGGCGTCGACGATCTGCCCGACGAACTCGTGGCGGCCGCGGGCCGGGTCGCCACCGCGGAGGAGGGCGCGGCGGGCTTCTTCGCCCAACGCGCCGAGCACGTGGCCCGGTTCGAGCGGCAGTATCTCGCCGAGTTGCTCGCCCGGCATGCCGGCGACGTATCGGCCGCGGCCCGCGACGCCCGGCTGCCCCGGGGCACGCTGTACCGGCTCATGAAGGGCCACGGTCTCGACGGCGCCTCGTTCCGGAAATAGCGCCGCGCCGGCGCGACAGGGCGAAGCGGCCGGGAAAAAAGCCCCACGCGTGGAGGTGGCCGGGGCCGGCGGCCGCGGCGGCGCCGCGCCGGTGCGACGGCCGCTTGGCGAGCGGATGCGGGATTCCAGGGGTCGGCCGTTTGGCACGCGACGTGCATCTTCTGGAGACGTGGGCCGTCGAACGCGGCGGCCCGGGATCCGACAACCCGCTGTGCGAGGAGCAGAACCATGAAGAAGATCGAAGCGATCATCCGGCACTTCAAGCTCGAGGAAGTGAAGGACGCGCTCAATGCCCAGGGCGTCAAGGGCATGACGGTGACCGAGGTCCGCGGCTTCGGCCGGCAGAAGGGCCACACCGAGACCTACCGCGGCGCCGAGTACTCGGTCGACTTCCTGCCGAAGGTGAAGATTGAGGTCGTGGTGGGCGACGACGAGGCGCCGGCCGTGATCAGCAAGATCATGACGACGGCCCGCACCGGGCAGGTTGGCGACGGCAAGATCTTCGTCACGAACCTCGCCGAGGTCGTGCGGATCCGCACGGGCGAGACGGCCGCCGCCGCGATCTAAATTCACGCCCGCCGGGCCATCCATGGCCCCGGCGGGCTTGGGCCGGCGTGGGCACAGCCGAGGTGTGCCCAGCCGGCCTGGCGGTCGCCGTCCGGGCGACCGTGGCCGCCGCGGAGCGGCGGCTCGCGGCGGATCGACGCGGCGTCGATCCTTGCCGCGTCGGGTGGCGCGGCACGCGGCGCGGCCTACGGCCGCTGCGTGCGGTTTTGCGCGAACTGCCCGCCTGGAGAGCGGGCTTTCAGGGGCGGGCGGCGGCCCGCCAAGTGCGGCGAGGCACGAAGCCGAGGCCGCACGTGTAGACGGCACGCGGCGCGGCCTACGGCCGCTGCGTGCGGCCGCTGCGTGCGGTTTCCGGAACGGCGGTCTCCGAGCCGATTTCCCCTGGGGGCTGCCCGCTAGCGCTCGCCGTCGCCGAACCGGGAGCCCAGCGCTTCCCGGGAGAGTTTCGCGATCAGCAGCGGAATCTCGTCCGGGTGGCTGATCGCCGTGATGACGTGGCGGGGATCGTTCCACGCCGGAACCGGCCGACGCGTGGACGGAGTCGGCGGCCCAGCCACGGTCAGCAGGCCTCCGGAGGCCCGCTCGATCTCACGGGCGAGCCGATCGCGAACCAGCGAGCGGGAATGATTCGACAGATCGAATCCAGCCGCGAGCATGGGCAGTGGCGATCCGACAGCTGCGGGCGTTTGCGGGACGGTCGCGACCGTGGTGGTGGAGCCACCGCGAGTGCCGGTGGGCCGCGCGGGGAGCCACAGGAGCACGAGGCATGGCACCGCGGCGACGAGCAACGCGACCGCTACGACGGTGCGGCGGGCGGCCTGCCGCCGGCTCGCGGCCCCGCTGATGGCGGCCTCGATCACGCGTCGGCGCACCGCGGCGCCGGCGAGTGGGCCGCGCGGAGCCTCGTCGCGAAGGCGGCGTTCGAGCGGGTCGTCGCCGGTGGTCATACGTCACTCCGTGTCACTGGTTCGAGCCGGTTGCGCAGCCGCTCCCGCGCGCGAAAGAGGAGGATGCGGACGGCGTTGTCGCTCTTGCCGAGCACGGTGGCGATTTCCGCGGCGGGCAGATCCTCGCCGTAGTGCAGCCAGACCGCGGTGAACTGCTCGGTATTCAGGCAGTGCCGGGCGAGCCGCCAGAGGTGGCCTCGCTCATCGGCTGCCTCGGCCGCCGCGTCAGGGCCGGCGCCGCGGTCCGCGACGTCCGGGGCCGGCGCGCCCCCGAAGAGGGCGCGGAGCCAGCGTTTGCGGCCGTGGCTGACCATGACGCGATAGCCGATCGTGTAGATCCAGCCGCCCGCCGGCCTGGTGCGGTCCACGCGGTGCCAGGCCTGGTAAGCCCGGAGGAACGTCTCCTGCAGCAGATCCTCGGCCTCGGCGGCCCGGCCGAGCCGCTGGTGGAACAGCCGCAACAGCCCGTCGCTATACCGCTCGACGAGTTCCTCGAAGCTGCGGATCTCCTCCATGGTGGTGGTGGAGGGGGCCGATGGACGGGCCGCGGCATGCATGGCGATAGTCCACGGGACGCGCCGGCCGCCCACGGACTGCCCTGCGACGATCGCTGCAGCGGTGCCGTTCATCACGACCGGGATCCTGCGCTCACTTGACGAGCGGCGTTTCGGGGGCGTCTTCGTCGATCGTGACGACGGAGAAAAACTCCATGATATCCGGCAGTTCGGCCGTCAGGCAGCGCCACTTCAGGATCATGTCGTCGCCCTCGATCGTGGACTCGAGCGCCTTCGAAAACTGGGCGGCGTCCTCGTCGGAGAAGAGCATCAACGCCTTGAAGCCATCGACCACCGCCTTGGCCTGTCTGGCCGCCTCGGGCTTGGCGGTCTCCACGTGGCACTCGGCGAACAGGTGATCGGGCTTGGATTCGCCGATGTAACACCAGCCCCCCTTGATGTCCTTCGTCAGGCTGGCGACGGACTCGCCGAGCGGGCCATCGACGCCGGTGTTCGCGGCGCCTCCCTGGAGGAAGTTGCCCAGGCCGATGCTCGTGATCCAGGTGCCCTCCGGAGCCTTGGCACGGGTCTTCCACACGTCGCCCCCCTTGTCGGCGAGGCTCGGGGTCTTTCCGTCGGCCACGTCGAGCAGCCGGGTCAGCGACCGCACGTCGTTGGCCACGAGCAGCGTCTGGTCATCGAGGAACGAGGCGAAGGTCGGCATGGCGGAGGCCTGGACGGCATTCGATTCCTCGAAACCGACGCCACTGGTGCCGAACTGGAAGACCATGACCCCTTCGCCATCCTCGACCGGGGGCACTTGGGTCCGCTTCTTTCCGGTGGCGGGACGCGTCGCCGCTGCGGATGGCTCTTCACCGCTCACGTGGACCACGTGCTTGCCGTAATTGAGACGTACCTGATCGGGCTCGTGCTTGGCGAGAAAGTCTTCGATCCGCTTGCGGGCGGTGGGCGACAGACGGATGCGCAGGCCCCGCATGTCGTCGATCACGGTCGCATCGAGAACGTCCTTCTGCAGGTCGATCGGCAGTTGCTGCGCCCAGGTTTTCAGCGCTTCCGCGGCCGCGCGGCGGAGCGGATCGGACTGCATCATCGCCTCGACGTCGACGTGCACGACGGCGGTCGTCGCGGCCGGGAGGGCGTCGAGAGCGAGCGGCCCGGCGAGGGATCGGCCGCCGGGAATCGTGCCGCATGCGAGCGTGGCGGCGGTGAAGGCGACGAGCAGCGGACGGCGGAACGGGTCGACGGGCATGGCAGGCTCCGGGGCGGAGGGCGTGGGGTGATCGGGGTCACGGTCATCCCCATACACGCGGCCCGCACCACGGACATTTCAGCCGGAGGAGACGCCCCGACCGCTGGCGATTGCGACGAGCCGGGATTCGCGGTCGGCGATCAGCCTCTGCCGGCGGGCTTCCGCCGTCGCCGCCAGGCGAAGCCGCCGAGAGCGGAACCGCTGATCACAAGAATGATCGACGACGGTTCGGGCACCGGGGCCGCCTCATAAAACTGGAACGTCAACGAGCCGCCGTCAGTCGGAATCGGAATCGTGTTTTTCAGCCAGGGTTCGCTCAAGTTGCTGTTGTATCTATCGTCGAACGGTGCTCCGTACACTCCGCCGAACATCGCTGTGCCCGAGGGCGACGAGACGAAGGTGTTCGGGAAAATTTGCTTGGCATACAGGTTCATCGACGTCGCATCGGTGTTGGAGTATGCCAACGACGGATTCTGAAACCACAAGGCGCTCGACAATTCACCGTATGCCGCGGCGGTTCCGGTCACGCCAGTCGGCCTATTGTTTTGGTAATAGGTGTAAGTACCTGACATCGTGTTGCCGTACATCCCCGCCGTGACACCCTCCTGGAAGTCCCCGAGTACTTTCTGGACGACCTGTCCGTAGGAGACGTTCTGCGACGTGAACGAGCCCGTGTTGATCAAGTCCGAGTTCGGCGCTGCGGACGAGTTGTTGTTGGGAAGGAAGAAGTCCTGGTTGAAAGATGTCCAGCCAGTGCCCGTCAGGGTGATCATCGTATCGTCCGTGGGGCCGCCAGAGTTGAGGTACGAGTTCATCCCGGCCCCCGCGGTCCCGGCCGTGCTCGAGGACGCAATCGAGATGGTGAGTCCGTCGTAGGTTTTGAGGATCGGATTATTGGAGGTGGCGCTGGTGATCGTCACGCTACCTGAAAAGGTCACGCTCGCATACGAGCCCGAGGGGACGATAGTCGGCTGGAAGTAATAACCGACGTTGTAATTCGTGTTCGCCGAGACGTTGTACGACGCCGTTCCCGACGCGGGCGATGCGCTGGATGTCCACCCGGCGGCTCCAAGCCCGCCTGGATAGGCGGAATCGATGATGTTCGTGAGGGTCGGTTGTTTCAGCGCCGAACTGCCAGTGCCGGTCCACACAGCGTTCAGATAAGACTGCAGGTTTCCGTACACGGGACTCGTGCCGGCGAACTGCACGCCGCTGACGCTGGAGACCTGGGTGCCCGACATGACCACGACGGATGACCCCGTGCCGCCCGTGACCTGGGTCAGCGTCGTCATCATCTCCTGGGTGCTGAGGGAATTGCCGACGGTCGCCGTCGATTGGGAGGCGGCGTTACGGGCCGTGATTTTTAGCGACCCGCCGAACTGGTCGATGTTCGTGGCATCCAAGCCGTTGCCGTCGTTGTAGTTGATCTCGACGAAACTGTACCGGGTGCCGCCCGAGGGAAGCGGCGTGCCGGGAGGCGAACCGTTGCCATAGGAATCGGCGCCGTACGAGAAGTACACCCGCCCGCTGGCCTGGATCAAACTCAGCTGGTTGGACTGCAGAAAGGACACGGGGAAGGACGGACTCAAGACACTGGTAGTCGAGGTCGTTCCGGACCCGGTCGCATACGTCCAGGTAGTGCCGGATTTCGTCAGCGATCCGGAGCCGATCGTCGCCGAGAAGCCCGACGCCCCGAGAAACGACACGAAGACGTTGCTCCCGCTGCTGCTCAGCGTCGAGATGGGGACGTAACTGGGGTCGGAAGAGTAGTTGAGTGCCGACAAGTCGAAGTTGATGGCGACCGGCTGCTGGCCGGCCGCCTGGCCATGCGCGGCCAGCGTCAGGGCCACGCACGCGAGCCAGCGGATCACCGAAATCTTCCGGCCGCGATGAGAGCGGATCACGGGGCACCGTTCACTTTCGATTTCGCCGAAGAACTCGCCACCTTGAAAGCGATGACGCTACCCAAGTCGAGGCGGCCCCGCAATCGAGGTGCATGCGGGGGCGGCGATAACGACCGCCGAGGCTTTCTACGAGTGGGGCCTGCCCTGGAGCGGCGGTCCCTGAACGCCGCGGCCTGGCGCGGCAACTGCCCGCCTGGATGGCGGGCCCTCATCCGCCGGCGGCTGCCGGCCAAGCAACGCTCGGCAGGATGCCGAGGCTTTGCGTGCGGCTAAAAGCCGGTGTCGTCGAGCGGCATGCCGCAGTGACGGCAGTGGGGCTGGGCCAGCGGCCGGGGAGTGGGCATGTAGCCCTCGGCGCACCACGTGTGGAGTCGCGGGAAGTACGAGGGCGGCGTTGCGCCCATCGCACGCGCCTGGTGCTTCATGCACAGCTGCCCGCGTGGATCCGCGTGGAACATGCCTCCGTGAGGGGCACACACCGGCCCGCAGGCTGGCCCCCTCACGCTCCCGTGCCATGCCGGCCGCTGGACGCCCTTGCAGTTGCAATCGGCCCCGGGCGCTCCGCCTTCCGTGATGGTGACCGTCTCCTGCGCGGAGATTTCCCGGATCGAGACGATCGACGAGAACGCGGCGACGGCGAGGGCGGCGACGAGGCCGCGACGGAGGGTGCGCACCGGATGGGTTCCTTTGCCTGACTGCTCGGGCGAGGGGCGGACACGCGCCCGCCTCGACGGGTAGGTTCGTCGCGGCGGGGCGTCCGGGTTCAGCGGTCGTGCCGCCCGGTGGGGTCGTGACGGTCGTGACGGTCGTGCGGGGGCCGTCTCACCAGGCCCGGGCGGCGACGAGCATCGCGGCCACGATCACCACGGCCCCGATGACGTCGAGCACGGCCCCGCCGGCCATCATGGCCCGCAGCGGGATCCGGCCGGAACCATAGACAATGGCGTTGCAGGGGCTGCTCACTGGCATCATGAAGCCGAGGCTCGAGGCGAGCGTGGCCGCGAGGGCCGCCGGCAGCGGATCGGCACCCACCGCCCGGCCCATGGCGATCACGATCGGCACCACGATGGTGGCGCTGGAGACGTTGCTCGTGAACTCGCTCGTGACGATGGCGACGACCGCGGCCACGGCGACGAGCACCGTGCCGGCCCACGGGCCCTGCGGGATCCAGCCGGTGATCGCCTGGCCCGCGGCGGTGGCGAGGCCCTTGTCGAAGCACAGTTCGCCGAGCGCCAGGCCGCCGCCGTAGAGGAGCACGATGTCCCAGTCGATCCGCGCCTCGTGCCAGGCGACGGCCCGCCGGCGCCGGCCGTCGGGGCCGCGGTCGCCGGGCAGAAGGAACAGCAGGATCGCTCCCACGAGCGCCGCCACGCTTTCCGGCAGCCGGTTGCGAAGCAGGGCCGCCGGACTGCCGGCGGGATCGAGGACCGCCAGCGTTACCCCCGGCACCACCCAGAGCAGGACGGTGAGCCCGAATGCCGCCGCCGTCGACACCTGCCCGGTGGTCCAGGGACCGAGCTTCGCCCGCTCGGCCCGTACGTATTCCTGCACTCCGTCCAGCCGATCGATGCCCGCCGGAAAAAGCCGGGCGAGGACGGCCACGAGGATCGTCGTCATCAGGACCACGATCGGCAGCGTGATCGCGCACCAGCCGGGAAACGAGATGTTCGCGCCGAGTTCCTTGCGGATGAACCCGAGCCCGATGAGGTTCGTGGGGGTGCCGATCGGGGTGGCCAGCCCGCCGATCGAGGCCGCGAAGGCGATGCACAGCATGAGGCCGGTGGCGAAGCCCGGTGCGGGCTTCCTTCCGCTCCGTCGCCCCGCCTCCTCGATCGCCGCCAGGATGCCGGTGACGATGGTCGTCATCATCGCGGCGGTCACGGTGTTGGAGATGAAGGCGCTGATCAGCGTCGACACCACCGCCACGCCGGCCAGCACCCGCACCGGCCCCTCGCCCACCCAGGGCACGGAGAGCACCGCGTAGGCCAGCCGGCGGTCGAGGCGGTGGATGCGGATCGCCTCCGCGAGGAGAAACGAGCCGATGAACAGGAAGATCAGCGGGTCGGCGAAGGGGGCGAAAACCTCCTTGGCCGGGGCCACGCCGAAGAGCACGCAGGCCGCCGCCCCGAGCAGCGCCGTCACCGCCAGCGGCAGCGCCTCGGTGAACCACAGCACGATGACGACCGCGACAATCGCCGCGAGCGTCCAGGCTTCAGGGGTCAGGCCGTCCATGGGGACACTGTATCGCACGCAGCCGTCGCATGGACTTCACTTTCGCGTGTCTCCGAGCCCAACCCGGCTTCCGGCCATCGATGCCCCGTCGCCGGACGCTCGCTGCGCCCATCCTGGGCTCCGCTCGCTCGATGCTGACTGCGCTCCGGCCTCCGTGCCTGCGCTTGTCAGCAACGCCGGCTGCTGCTTCACGCGAGGCCTCGGCGTCGTGCCTCGCCTCGCTTCGCCGGCCTCCGCCGGCTCTCGAGGGGCCGCCTTCCGGGCGGCCACCGGTGGAGGAATCGCCTGCATGGAGCCATGCCGCCGCTCCGCGGCGACCACGGTCGCCCGGAGGTGCGACCGCCCGGCCGGCTGGGCACACTTCAGCTGTGCCCACGCCGGCCCAAGCCCGCCGGGGCCATGGATGGCCCGGCGGGCGTGAAGTCAGTACGTCTTGCCGAGCGCGGCCTGCGCGGCGGCCAGCCGGGCCACCGGGAGGCGGAACGGCGAGCAGCTCACGTAGTCGAGCCCCACGTGGTGGCAGAACACCACTGAGTGCGGGTCGCCGCCGTGCTCGCCGCAGATCCCGAGCTTGATGTCCTTGCGGGTCTTCCGCCCCTTGGCGACGGCGATCTCCATCAGCTGGCCCACGCCCGTGGCGTCGATCGACGCGAAGGGGTTGGCCTTGAAGATGCCCTCCTCCGTGTACTTCTGCAGGAACGAGCCCATGTCGTCGCGGCTCATGCCCAGGCAGGTCTGCGTCAGGTCGTTGGTGCCGAAGGAGAAGAACTCGGCCGACTCGGCGATCTCGTCGGCCGTCAGCGCGCCGCGCGGGATCTCGATCATCGTGCCGACCAGGTACTTGATCTTCTGGCCCGTCTCCTTCTGCACCTGCTCCGCCACCCGGTGGACGATCGCCACCTGGTTGTCGAGCTCCTTCTTGAAGCCGACGAGCGGGATCATGACCTCCGGCTTCACCTTGATGCCGTCCTTCTGCACCTTGGCCGCGGCCTCGAACACCGCCCGGGCCTGCATCTCGGAGATCTCGGGGTAGCTGATGCCGAGGCGGCAGCCGCGGTGGCCGAGCATCGGGTTGAACTCGTGCAGGGAGTGGACGCGGGCCTTCACCGTCTCCACCGGCAGGCGGAGCTTCTTGGCGAGATCGGCCTGGGCGGCCTCGTCGTGCGGCACGAACTCGTGCAGCGGCGGGTCGAGGAAGCGGATCGTGGCCGGCCGGCCCTCGAGGGCCCGGAAGATGCCCTCGAAGTCGTCCCGCTGGTAGGGCAGGAGCTTGGCGAGGGCCGCGCGGCGGGCCTCCTCGTTCTCGGCGAGGATCATCTCCCGCATGGCGTCGATCCGGTCGCCCTCGAAGAACATGTGCTCCGTCCGCGTCAGGCCGATGCCCTCGGCGCCGAAGGCGATGGCGTGCCGCACCTGCTCGGGCGTGTCGGCATTCGTGCGGATGCCGAGGCTGCGGTGCTTGTCGGCGAGCTTCATGATGAAGTCGTAGTACTGGAAGACCTCCGAGTCGGCTGGCTTCATCGTGCCGGCGATCAGCACCTGCTTGAGCTCGCTGTCGGCCGTCTTGATGCCGCCGGCGAACACCTCACCGGTCGAGCCGTTGATCGAGATCGCGTCGCCCTCGCGGAGCGTCTGTCCGGCGCACTTGAGCGTGCCGGCCGTGTAGTCGATCTGGATGGCACCGGCACCCGCCACGCACACCTTGCCCATCTGCCGGGCGACCAGGGCCGCGTGGCTCGACACGCCACCGCGGCTGGTGAGGATGCCCTCGGCGGCGATCATGCCGCGGAGATCCTCGGGTGAAGTCTCGACACGGGCCAGCACCACCTTCACGCCCTTGTGGGCGAGTTCCTCGGCCTTGGCGGCCGAGAACACGAGCTGGCCCGTGGCGGCGCCGGGGCCGGCGGGCAGGCCGGTGGTCAGGATCCGGCCGCCCTTCTTGGCCGCCTCGTAGTCGTGGCGGTCGAAGATCGGGGCCAGGAGCTGCGACAGGGCGTCGGGGTCGGCCGACTGGATCGCGTGCTCGGGCGACATGAGCTTCTGCTTGACCATGTCGTGGGCGATCTTCACGTAGGCCAGCGCCGTCCGCTTCCCGTGCCGCGTCTGCAGCATGTAGAGCTTCTTCTTCTCGACGGTGAACTCGAAGTCCTGCACGTCGCCGAACTTCTTCTCCAGCGTCTGGCGGACCTTCTCCAGCTGCTTGTAGGTGCCGGCGAACATCGGCTCGTGGGCCATTTCGGCCACGGGCTTGGGCGTCCGCACGCCGGCCACGACGTCCTCACCCTGCGCGTTGACGAGATACTCGCCGTAGAACACGTCCTCGCCGGTGGCGGGGTCGCGGGTGAAGGCCACGCCCGTCGCGCAGTCGTCACCCATGTTGCCGAACACCATGCTCTGCACGTTGACGGCCGTGCCCCACTCGTCGGGGATCTTGTACTTGCGGCGGTAGAGGATGGCCCGCTCGTTCATCCAGCTGCCGAACACGGCGCCCACGGCGCCCATCAGCTGTCCGAACGGATCCTGGGGGAAGGTCTTGCCGGTCCGCTCCTTGATGAGCCGCAGGTAGCGGCTGATCAGCTCGCGGAGGTGCGACTCGGTGAGGTCGGTGTCGTCGTGGATGCCGAGCTGGTGCTTGAGCCCCTCCATCGTCTCCTCGAAGGGGTCGTGCTCGTTCTCGTGCCGCTTCTGCACGCCCATCACGACGTCGCCGTACATCTGGATGAAGCGGCGGTAGGAGTCGTAGGCGAACCGTGGGTTGCCGGTGGCCTCGGCCAGGCCCTTCACAGTCTCGTCGTTGAGGCCGAGGTTGAGGATCGTGTCCATCATGCCCGGCATGCTGTCGCGGGCGCCGGAACGCACGCTGACGAGGAGGGCGTTCTTCGGGTCGCCGAACTTCTTCCCCGTCTCCTTCTCCATGAGCTTCATGGCGGAGGCGACCTCGTCCTCGAGGCCCTTGGGGAACTTCTTGTGGTTCTTGTAGTAGTCGATGCAGACCTGGGTGGTGATCGTGAAGCCCGGGGGCACGGGGAGCCCGATCTTCGTCATCTGGGCGAGGTTGGCCCCCTTGCCGCCGAGCAGCGGCTTCATCGTGCCGTCGCCGTCGCACTTCTTGGCGCCGAAGTAATAGATCATCCGGCCCGCCTTGCCCCCGGCCCCAGCCTTCTTGGACGACTTCTTGCCGGACTTCTTTCCGAGGGAGGTGGCCATGGGGAACTCGAGCCCTTTCGATGGGGGATGGTGAGAAAACGCGAAACCTACGGCGAATCTCGCGAAAAGCGGGTCGAATCTACGTTCGCCGCCGGTCAACGTCAACGACGCCGCGAGGGGGCCGTCGGACCGGTTTTCCAGGGGCTATAATCAGTTGGTTACCCGCGTGCTCGTCGGCTTCCCACCCCCCCGGCACGACGCATGGCCGCCGCGTCCCTCTCTCCGCGCCTCGTCGTCCCGGCCGTGCTCGTCGCGGTCTGGTGCGCCGCGCCGGCCCACGCCGGCGGCGTGCCCGACTTCAACCGCGACATCCGGCCGATCCTCTCGCACAACTGCTTCGCCTGCCACGGGCCCGACGAGCACGATCGGCGCGGCGGCCTGCGGCTCGACGACCGCGACGCGGCCCTCGCCGAACTCGACAGCGGCGCACGGGCGATCGTGCCGCGGAAGCCGGCCGAGAGCGAACTGGTGGCGCGGATCCACGAGACCGACGCCGACCTCGTCATGCCGCCGCCGGAGAGCAATCACGTGCTCACGGCGGAGCAGAAGGCCAAGCTCGAGGCCTGGATCGAGGCCGGCGCCCCCTACGCGCCCCACTGGGCCTTCGTGCCGCCGCAGCGGTCCGAGCGGCCGCCGGTGAAGGACGCGTCGTGGCCCGTCAACTGGATCGACGCCTTCGTGCTCGCCCGGCTCGACGCGGAGGGGCTCCAGCCGGCGGCCGAGGCCGATCCCGTCACGCTCGTCCGCAGGCTGCACTTCGACCTCACGGGCCTGCCGCCGACGCCGGCGGAGGTCGACGCCTATCTCGCCGACTCCCGGCCCGACCGCTACGAGCGGCTGGTCGAGAAACTCCTCGCCTCGCCGCGGCACGCCGAGCGGCTGGCCGCCTGGTGGCTCGACCTCGTCCGCTACGCCGACACCGTCGGCTACCACGGCGACCAGGACCACTCCGCCTCGCCGTACAGAGACTGGGTGATCAAGGCGTTCCTCGACGACGTGCCCTTCGACCGGTTCACGATCCTGCAGCTCGCCGGCGATCTCGTCGGTGCGGCGCCGGGCGAGCATCCCGACGACGCCGTGCTGGCCAGCGGCTACAACCGCCTCCTGCAGACGACGCACGAGGGAGGGCTGCAGGTCAAGGAATACCGGATCATCTACCAGGCCGACCGGATCCGAAACGTGTCGGGGGCGTGGATGGGGGCGACGGTGGGCTGCGCCCAGTGCCACGACCATAAATACGACCCCTACACGACCCGCGACTTCTACGCGCTCGGGGCGTTCTTCGCCGACATCGACGACGAGCTGCACATGCAGGGGGGCGGGTTCGCGAACCCGCGAAAGCTGAACTCAATTCCCACCTTCCGCGACCCGCAGGTGGCGATCGTGGGGCCCTTCGCACGCGACGAGGCGGCCCGGCTCGACGCCCGGATCCGCGAACTCGAGGCCGCCCTGCCGCCGCTGGTGCTCCCGCCGTGGGCGCAGCCGGCGGAGCCCGAGAGCGAGGATGTGGTCGCCCGTCGGAACGAGCTCATCGCCGTGCGGAAGCAGCGGACCGCCCTCGAGCGGCAGCTGATGGTGACGCGGGCCCTGGCGAAGCCGCGCGACGTCCGCGTGCTCGCCCGTGGCAACTGGATGGACGAGAGCGGGCCGCTCGTGGAGCCCGCCGTGCCGGCGTTCATGGGGAAGCTCGCCGTTCCCGGGCGGGCCACCCGCGCCGACCTCGCCCGCTGGCTGGTGACGCCCGCTGCGGCCGGCGGCGTGGGCGAGTTCACGGCCCGCGTGGCCGCCAACCGGATCTGGGCCATGTTCTTCGGCAACGGCCTGTGTCGCAGCCTCGGCGACTTCGGCGGCCAGGGCGAGATGCCCGATCACCCGCAGCTCCTCGACCGGCTGGCGCAGGAGTTCATGGACGGCGGCTGGAGCGTGCGGCGGCTCGTGCGGTCGATCGTCACCAGCCGCGGCTACCGGCAGTCATCCGACGCGGATGCCGACGCGCTGGCCCGCGATCCCGACAACCGGCTGCTCGCCCGCCAGGGCCGGTGGCGGCTGCCGGCGGAGAACGTCCGCGACACGGCGCTGTTCGCGAGCGGCCTGCTCGTCGAGCGGCTCGGCGGCGAGAGCGTGCACCCCTACCAGCCCGCCGGCTACTACCGGCACCTCAACTTCCCGCAGCGCGAGTACCAGGCCGACACCGACGACCGCCAGTGGCGGCGCGGGCTCTACGTCCACTGGCAGCGGATGTTCCTCCACCCGCAGCTGCTCGCCTTCGACGCGCCCAACCGCGAGGAGTGTGCCGCCCTGCGAATGCGGTCCAACACGCCGAAGGCGGCGCTCGTGCTCATGAACGACCCGACGTTCGTCGAGGCGGCCCGCAAGCTCGCCGAGCGGGCCCTCGTCGAGGCCGACGGCGGCGATGCCGCGCGGGTCGAGTTCCTGTGGCGGCAGGCCCTGTCGCGGTCGCCCGACTCCGTGGAGCGGGACCTCGTGCAGGGCCTCCTCGAACGCAGTCGCTCCACCTACCGCGCCGACCCGGCCGCCGCCGCGGGTCTGCTGGCCACGGGCATCGCCCGGCGGAACGACGCGGTCGACGCCGTCGAACTGGCCGCCTGGACCGCCACCGCGCGGGCCGTGCTCAATCTCCACGAGACGTTCGCGAGGTACTGATCATGGACGCGATCCATCGCCGCACGTTCCTCGCCCGCACGGGCCTGTCGCTGGGGGGTGCCGCGCTCGGCGGGCTCCTCGCCCGCGACGGCCTCGCGGCGGCGGTCGCGGCCGGTGCGATCCAGCCGCTCCACCATCCGCCCAAGGCGAAGGCGGTGATCTTTCTCTGCCTCGCCGGCGGCCCGAGCCACCTGGAGACGTTCGACCACAAGCCGGTGCTCGCGAAGCTCGACGGCCAGGATATGCCCGAGAGCGTGACGGCCGGCCAGCCCATCGCGCAGTTGCAGGGCAAGAAGCTTGTCGTGCTCGGGCCGCGGGCGACGTTCTCCCGCCGCGGCGACTGCGGCGCGGAGGTGAGCGACTTCTTCCCCATGCTCGGCGGCCAGGCCGACAAGCTGGCGATCGTCCGCTCGCTCGTCACCGAGCAGATCAACCACGACCCCGCCCACACGTTCATGAACTGCGGCACGGCGCTCTCGGGGCGGCCGAGCATGGGCGCCTGGGTGACCTACGGCCTGGGCAGCGAGGCCGACGACCTGCCCGGCTTCGTCGTGATGACGAGCAAGGTGGGCCGCAGCCCGCAGCCGATCGCCGCCCGGCAGTGGCACTCGGGCTTCCTGCCGGGGCAGTTCCAGGGCGTGGAGTTCGCCACGAGCGGCGCGCCGGTGCACTACGTCGCCAATCCCGCCGGTGTGTCGCCGGCCGGGCAGCGGGACCTGGTCGACACGGTCGCCGCCCTCGAGCGGCACCGGCTCGAGTCGCGGTACGATCCCGAGATTGCGACGCGGATCAGGCAGTACGAGCTCGCCTTCCGCATGCAGACGAGCGTGCCGGAGCTGGCGGACCTGTCCGACGAGACGGCCGATACCCTGGCCCTCTACGGGGCCGAACCGGGCAAGGCGACGGTGGGCACCAACTGCCTGATGGCCCGCCGGCTCGTGGAGCGGGGCGTGCGGTTCGTGCACCTGTACCACAGCGACTGGGACCACCACAGCGGCATCGACAAGTACATGAAGGAGATCTGCCCGCCCACCGACCGGGCGGCGGCGGCGCTGCTCACCGACCTCGACCGCCGCGGGCTGCTCGACGAGACGCTCGTGGTCATCGGCGGCGAGTTCGGACGGACGCCGATGGGGCAGGGCAACAAGGGGGAGATCGGCCGCGACCACCACATCAAGGGCTTCAGCATGGCCCTGGCCGGCGGCGGCATCAAAGGCGGGATCACGCACGGCGCGACCGACGACTTCGGCTACAACGCGGTCACGGACGTGGTCCACGTCCGCGACCTGCACGCCACGATGCTCCACCTGCTCGGGATCGACCACATGCGGTTCACGTTCCCCTATCAGGGGCTGGACGCCAAGCTCACGGGCGTCGAGCCGGCGCAGTTCGTGAAGGCGATTCTCGCCTGAGTCTTTCTGTGCCGTGCTGGCGGTGCTAGCAGCGGACGCGCGTCCGCCGGGATGTGGCGTTCGACGTGGCCATTTTCTATGCTGCGTCGATCGCGGCGGCCGGTGGTCGTCGTCATGTCCTTCCCCGGAGGAGTCCCGTGTTCACGCGTCGTCCGCAGGCTGGCATTCTCGTGGTGGCGATCCTCTCCCTGGCCGCGGCCCTGCCGGAGGCGGCGGCGTCGCCGGCGCGGCGGCTCGCGCGACGCGGCGTGCTGCTCACGCCACCCCCGGGCACGGCGATCGTGCCGCCGGCGGGACCGCTGCGTCCCAATCCGCTCTTGGCCGTGCCGATCACGCCGGGTGGCCCGGCCGTCGTCATCGGGCCCGCGGGCCGCGTCCGCCGCCGGCTGGCCATGCCGGGCGGCGTGGGGCCGGCGCCCGTCGTGACCGTCACCGAGTCGGCCGCGGTGCCCGCGGTGCAGCAGCCGGTCGCGAAGGCGGCGCCGCGCGTGGCGCCTGCCCCGCAACAGGCCGCTGCCACGCCTCCCCGGCCGCAGCCGCCGGCACCCTTGGCGGTGGAGCAGATTCCGGCGCCGCTGCCGGCAGCCCGGCCCGCCGCGAGTGACGTCGTGCCCGCGGGGGCCGAACTCGAAATCCCCGACGGCACGCAGAGCGTGCTCGTGCCGGCGGGCGGCCGCTAGTTGCGCAGGGCCTCTTCGCCGCGGTGCGCGATCCTCTCGATCGCCGCGACGAGCTGGCCGGGGGTCGCGCGGGTCGTCCGTGCGGCCGTGACGGCGCCGGAGGTGGCCGGCCGCTCGCGGAGCCGCGAGGGCAGTTCGATGCCGGGGTTTTCCTGCAGCGCGGCCAGTGCCCGGCCGCTCACCTCGCGCAGCCCGCGCAACGAGAGCGTGCCGGTGTGCGTGGCCAGGATGGCCGCGACCCGGTCGGTCAAGGTGGTGACGCAGTCGAGCGCGAGGAGCGGGTGTTTGACGAGCTCCCGCGCGACGACCTCGTCGAGGCGCGTCAGGCCGTTGAGGGCGAGGCCGCCGGCATCGTGCGTGGCGAGGATGGCGGCGACGGGTGGCGCGAGCTCGGTGACGGCCGGCAGGAAGAGCCCCGTGAGGCCCTTGTGGCCGCCGGGAGCGGGCTGGGCGGCGAGCACCTCCGCCCGCTGCGCGTCGAGCCGCCGGAGGCCCGAGAGTTCGAGCGGCCCGCGGTGCCGCGCGAGGAAGGCCAGGTGCGAGATCGGCAGGTCGTCGGGCACCCGGAGCACGAGCGAGCCGGTGTGGCGGCCGAGCAACACCGCCGTGATGTCGTCGAGTTCGATCGCGGCGGCGGCGTCGAGCCGCGGCAGGCGGTCGAACGACAACTCGCCCCGGTGCCGGCCGAGGGCCCGAGCGGCCGCGGCCGAGAGCCGCCGCAAGCCGTTGAGCGACAACCCGCCCGCCGGGTGCGCCGCCAGCGCGGCGGCGGCCGTGTCGGTGATCGACCGCAGGGCATCGAGGTACAGGTGGCCCTGATGGCGGGCGAGTTCCCGGGCCACCGACGGCGGCAGCCGCAGCAGCCCGTGCAGGTAGAGGTGCGTCTGGTAGTGGCCGACGACCGCGGGCGAGTGGACGGCGGCCGTGGCGTGGTCGAGCGCGAGGTGGCCGTGCGTCGCCGCGGTGATCGGGTCGGCGGCGTCGTAGCCGAGGTCCGGCTCGGTGGCCGCGACGGGCCGCGTGAAGAGGGCGATGAGTTCCCGCGCCCGTGCCGCGTCGAGATGGCGGATGGCGGCCGTGTGCTCGCGCAGCGAGAGGCCGTCGGATCGTTCGCTCATGCACCTGCTCCCGGTGGTCGCGGAGACGCCCCGCGGCCACCTCATTATCGTCGCGCCCGGCGCGGCGGGGCGGCTCTATGACAGGCATGGCGGCCGAGGACCGCCGCTACCAGAGCCCCTCGCTCTTGAGGCGGGCCTCGACGACGTCGGCCATCTCGCGGGCCTGGTCCTCGAGTTCCTCGGCCTCGTCGAGGTCGTCGGTGTCGACCGCGCGGCGGGCGAGCGTGAGCAGGTAGTTGGCCTCGTTCCGCCAGGCCTTGAGCCAGTCGGGCCGCGTGGACACGGGCCGGTAGATGAGCCGCTCCAGCCGATCGAACTCGTCGCTCGTGAAACTCATGGAAGCCGCCGTGCCGACCCGTGTCGCCGCCGCAATCGTCGCCGCGGGTATTTTCGCCGGCCGCCTCTGGACAAATACTGAACGCCTGAACACAATGTCGGGCCCATGAGCCCGTCACGGAAGACTGCCGCCCGCTCTGCCGCCGCCTCGGAACAGCCCGCCTCCTGGCACGCGCTCGAGGTGCCGGTGCCGGAGACGAGCCGGCTTGCACCCGTCGCCGGCGGCCTGCCGGGCCGCGTGCCGCCGCAGGCCAACACGCTCACGCGATCGCTCGTCGCCGCGCTCGCCGAGATCGCCGCGTGTCGCACGGGCTCCGCCTGGCTCGTCGCGCCGTCGCGCCGCGTCGGCCAGGAGTGGGTCGAGACGGTCGTCCGCCTCGGGCACCCCGTCGCCAACCTCAACGTCACCACGCTCCCGGCCCTGGCGTTCGACATCGTCGCCGACGCGCTCGCCGCCAGCGGCACCGCCCTGGCCCCGCCACGGGCGAAGCTCGTGGCCGTGGAACGCGTGCTCGACGAGAGCCGGGCCGACCTCGAATCGTTCCGCGACTTCGCCGGCCCGTGGCGGCGGCTCGCCGAACGCGTGCTCGCGAGCGTGGAGGCGATCCGGGCCGCCGGCCTCGCCGCGGGCGACGTCGTCGGCGGCCTCGGCCGCACCGCGAAGGCCCGCGACCTGGGTCGGATCCTCGACCGCTACGAGGCCGCCCTCCGGGGGCTGAACCTCGTCGACCAGCCCGGCGAACTCGCCCTCGCGATCGACCACGTGGCCGCGGGCCGCGTGCCGCCGGCGATCGCGCTGGTGCTCGTGCCCGACGACATCGACCCGCCGCCCCTCGAGCGAAAGCTGCTCGCGGCGCTTGGCTCGGCCCCGGGCGTGACGGTCCGCACCCTGGCCACGGATCCGCCTCTCGCCGCTGCGCCGGCCGCGATCGATGCCTCGCACGTAAGCATCTTCCAGGCGGCCGGCGAGTCGAACGAGGTCCGCCACGTGCTGCGCACGGCGGTCGCCCGGGGCCTGCGGTTCGACGAGATCGAGATCGTCCACACCGACGCGGCCACGTATCCGGCGCTGGTCCGCGAGATCGTGGCCGCCCTGCCGCGGCCCGCGGAACCCGCCGCCGGCCATCTGCCCGTCACCTTCGCCGAGGGATTGCCGCTGGCCGACTCCAAGCCCGGTCGGGCCCTCTCCGGCTGGCTGGCGTGGCGGCGCGACGGGCATCCCCAGTCGGGGCTCGAGCGGCTCCTCCGCGACGGCGTGATCGACATCGCCGGCCTCGTGCCCGACGCCCCGCGATCCTCCACGCTCGTCCGGGCGTTACGCGGCGTGAAGATCGGCCGCGGGCTCGACCGCACCGTGTCGATGCTCGCCGCGGCCGCCACGCGGGCCGCCGAGCAGCCGGCCGCGGCGTTCGCCCGTGGCTGGCGCGACGACGACGAGCCACTCGGCGACTCTACGCCGGAGGAGCTCGCGGCCCGCAAGGCCCGGATCGCGGGCCGTCTGTCCGCCTTGGCGGCGCTCGGCCGTGTCCTCGCGCAATGCGAGGGCACGGGGGCCGCGGAGCCCGCGGCGGTCGCCGTGCTCAGGGGTGCCCGCCGGTTCGTCCACGACCTCTGCGCCGCCGACAGTGAGTTCGACGGCAACGCCAGGCGGATGATCCTCGACGAGATCGACGCGATGCTCACCTGGCGGGGCGACCACGGCGCCGCCACCGCCCACGACATGCTCGAATGGCTCGCGCACCTGCCGGAGGAGCTCGTCGTGCTCGGCTCCGGCCCGCGGCCGGGTTGCCTGCACGTCAGCGGGCTCGCCGGCGGCGGCCACTCGGGCCGGCCCTACACGTTCGTGCTCGGCCTCGACGAGAACCGGTTTCCCGGCGGCGGGGCGACCGATCCGGTGCTCACCGACGGCGACCGCGCCCTGCTCAACGCCGCGCAGCCCCTGGCCCGGCTCGTCGTGTCCCGCGATGCCGCCGCCCGCAACCTCGACCTATGGCGGAGGCTGCTGACGCGGCTGCGCGGGGAGGTGTGGCTCGGCTTCTCCTGCCGCGATGCCGCCGACGATGCGGAGGTGTTTCCATCGCCGGCGCTCGTCGCGTACCACGCGCAGGCCGAGGGCAGACCGCTCGTCACGGTCGACGAGTTTCTCCACACGCTGCCGCCCCCCACCGCCCTCGTGCCGGCCGATCCCGATCTTGCGCTCGACGAGTCGCAGTGGTGGCTGGCCACGCTATCCGCCGCGGCCACGCCCGCCGCCGTGCAGGCGGCGCTCGCCGCCCACCGCGGCCACCTCGGCCATGGCCAGGCGGCGGTCGCCGCCCGGGCGACGACCGCGTTCACGCCGCACGACGGCCTCGTCCCCGCCGCCGGTCCGCTCCTCGATCCCCGTGGCGGTCGTGCCGCGTCGCCCAACAGCCTGGAGACGCTCGCCGCCTGTCCGCGTCGGTTTTTCTTCCGCTACGGGCTCGGCGTGGAGCCGATCGAGGAGTTCGACGAGGACACCGACCGGTGGCTCACGCCCCTCGACGCCGGCAGCCTGCTCCACACGGTGCTCGAGCGTTTCATGCGCGGGCTCATCGACCGGGAGGAGTTGCCCGACGTCGATCGTCATCTCGCCGACCTGCTCGCGATCCTCGACGAGGAGCTCGCGGCCAGTCGCCAGCGGCAGCCGCCGCTCACCGAGCTGGCGTTCGTCGCCCGCCGCGACGAGCTGCGCACGGCGCTGCACACGTTTCTCCACGACGAGGCGCGATCGTGCCGCGAGTCGGGCCGTCGGCCGTTCGCGCTCGAGGCCGCGATCGGCGTCGAGCCGGCGGGGGCGGCCACGCCCTTCGACACGCCCGAGCCGGTGGCGGTGCCGCTGGCGCCGGGCGAGACGATCCGCCTGCGGGGCCGGATCGACCGCATCGACGTCCGCGACTCCGCCGCCGGCCCCGCCTACACGCTCTGGGACTACAAGAGCGGCAGCAGCTACGGGTTCCCCGCGGCGGCGGCCACCGATCCCTTCCTCGGCGGCCGCAAGCTCCAGCACGGGCTCTACGTGGTGATGCTCGGGACGCGACTCGCCGATCCGGCCTGTGCGGCGGGCGGGGGCGAGGTGGAGCGGTTCGGCTACTTCTTCCCCACGCGGGCCGGCAAGGGCCGCCGGCTCGAATGGACGGCGGCGCAGCTCGCCGACTGCACGCGGCTCGTGCGGCAGCTCGCGGAGATCGTGCGTCAGGGCGTCTTCCTGCCGACCGAAGATGACGCCGACTGTGGCTTCTGCGACTTTTTGACGGTCTGCGGCAGCGCGGCCCGCGTCACCCACGACGCGACGCGGATGCTCGCCGCCTCCGAGCCACTCCGCGACCTGTTCGGGCTGTTGCGCGGGGAGCCGCGGCCGCGGCCCGTGCCCGAGGTGCGCCGGCCGCACGAGGCGCCGCTCGCGCTGACGCCGCACCCGCCGGTCCCGGTGCCCCCGCCCGACGAGCCGGTGCGGGCCCGCATCCGCACCGACCTCGGCACGACGCTCCTGGTCGAGGCCGCCGCCGGCACGGGCAAGACCACCTGCATCGTCGCGCGGATGCTGGCCCTCGTCCGGGCCGGTGCGGCGCGGCCCGAGGGAATCGTCGCGGTGACGTTCACGAAGAAGGCGGCGGCCGAACTGAGGCGCCGGTTCCGCGAGCAGTTGCAGCGGGCCGTGGCCGAGACCACCGACCCGGACGAGCAGTCCCGGTTCGCCACCGCCCTCGAGCGGATCGACTCCATGATGATCGGCACGATCCACTCGTTCGCCGGCCGGCTCTTGCGGGAGCGGCCGCTCGAGGCCGGCGTCGATCCCGGCTTCCGCGAACTCGACGAGGCGGGCGACCGGCTCCTGCGGCGGCAGGCGTGGCGGGAGTTCGTGACCGCCGCTCCCACCGACCATCCGCAACTGCTCGCCGATCTCGCAGCGGTCGGCCTGCGGCTCGGCGATCTCGCGGGGCTGTTCGTGGAGCGGTTCGCGACCTACGGCGACGTCGGCCACTGGCCGGCGCCGGCCACCGACCCGCCCGACGTCGCCGCCGTGGTCGGGGCGGTGGAGGCGTTCGTGCGGCGGATCGAGGGCGAGACGTTTCCCGATCCGGCCGCCCGCGGCACCGACCAGCTGATGTCGGCACTCGAGCAGTTCGCCCGCATGACCCGCCGGTGCGACACCTCGTCGGTGGTCGCGGTGATGGATCTGCTCCAGGAACTCGACCACTCGCCGAAGGTCACGCAGGGATCCTGGCCCGGCGGCGGGGCCACGCCGGCGGAGACGCGGGCCGCCAAGAAAGCCGCTGCGATCGGCTGGCAGGAGGCATGGGAGCGGCTCCGTGACACCGTCGCCCGGCCGGCGCTAACGCAGTGGCGTGCGCACCGCTATCCGACGGCGATCGCGGCGCTCACGGCGGCGCTCGCCGTCTACGACAGGCTCCGGGCCGACCGCGGCGTGCTGTCGTTCCAGGACCTGCTCTGCAAGGCGGCGGGCCTGCTCGCCGTCCACCCCGAGGTGCGGCGGAGTTTTCGGCACCGCTACACGCACATCCTCGTCGACGAGTTCCAGGACACCGACCCGGTGCAGGCGGAGATGCTGCTCCTGCTGACGGCCGGTGATCCACGCGAGACCGACTGGCGGAAGTGCGTGCCGGCGGCCGGATCGCTGTTCGTCGTCGGCGATCCCAAGCAGTCGCTCTACCGGTTCCGTCGCGCCGACATCGTCACCTACGCCGCCGTCCGTCGGATCATCGCCGGCAGCGGCGATGTGCTCGCCCTGACCACCAACTTCCGCAGCCGCGGCGACCTCGTGGCCTGGACCAACGACGTGTTCACGGCCGAGTTCCCTCCCGAGGCCACGGTCGAGTCGCCCACGTTCACGCCCAGCACGTCGGGTCGTCGCGAGGCGGCCCCGACGGGCGGCGAGCGGGGCTGGCTGACCGGCATCCGCACGCTGCGGTTCGTCCGCAGCGGCACGGCCGGGGGCATCTGGTCCGAGCGCGAAGCCCGAGAGATCGCCGCCTTTATTCGGGCCGCGATCGACGCCGGCATGGCCGTGCCGCGGACGTCCGACGAGGCGGCCCGCGGCGTGACAACGGCCTGCAGGCCCGGCGACTTCCTGATCGTGGCCCGGGAGCGGAAGCATCTCGGAATCTACGCGGCGGCGCTCCACGCTGCCGGCCTGCCGGTCGACGTCACCGGCACGCTCGGCGAGGACCAGGCGGAGCCGCTCCGCGACCTGCGGGCGTGCCTGGCGGCGCTCGCCGATCCCGACGATCCGGTGGCGGTGCTGGCCCTGCTCCGCGGGCCGGTGTTCGGCTTCAGCGACGCGGAGTTGTTCGCCTACAAGCAGGCCGGCGGCCGGTTCACCGGGCCGATTGACGTGCCCGCGGGCCTCGAGCCGGCGCTCGCAGAGCGGTTCACGGCCGCACGCGAGGCCTTCGGCCGGTGGCGGGCGTGGCTGCGGCAGCTGCCGGTGGCCGCGACCGTCGAGCGGCTGTGCGACGACGCCGGCATCTGGCTGATCGCCGCGGCGGCCGACGGCGAGGCGGGGCCGCGGGGCCGGGCCGTGGCCGGGCTCGTGCTCAAGTACGTCGAGCGGCTGCGGGCCGAGCGGCTGGAGGTGGTGTCGCTCCACGACTGCATCGACCTGCTCGACGACCTCATCGGCACCTCGACCCGCGAGGAGTTCGATCCGCTCACGATCGACGTGCCCTCGACCGATCGCGTTCGCGTCATGAACCTCCACAAGGCGAAGGGGCTCGAGGCGCCGGTCGTGTTCCTGGCCGACTACCAGAAGCGGAAGACGGGCACGGACGCCACCGACGGCCCCAGCCTCCACGTCGACCGCACGGGCGACCGCACGACCGGCTGGCTCGCCGTCACGCAGTCGGTCGGCTGGACGCGGAAGATCGTCGCCGCTCCGGCCGGGTGGGAAGCCCTCTGCGAGCAGGAGCGGGCCTTCGAGGAGGCCGAGCAGATCAGGCTCGACTACGTGGCCGCCACGCGGGCCGGCTGCGGCCTCGTGGTGTCGCTCTTCGAGAAGGCGGAGAAGGCGGCGAAGGGCGAGCCCGAGACGTTCGTCGCGGAAGGAGCTTGGGGGCGGTTCGCCCCGCATCTGGCCGCGGTCGCCGACCTCCCCACGATCACGCCGGTCACCGGCCGGCCCGCGCCGACGGCCGCCGGGAGCGGGCCCGTCGCGATCGGTGCCACGCTCGGCGGGCGGATCGCGGCCTGCCTGGCGGCCACGTTCGGGCGGATTTCGCCGCGGGAGCTGCTCACGGAGCCGGCCGAGGGGATTCGCTTCACGGGCGACGGCCTCGGCGAGCCGTGGGGCCGGGCGATCCACCGCCTCATCGAGATGGCCGCCCGCGACCCGCGGCTCAACCTCGACGCCGCGGCCGCCACGGTCTTGTCGGGAGAGGAAGTGTCGCTCGCCCATCACGCGCGGGCGGTCGCGACCGTGCGCGAGGTCCTGGCCAGCCCCGTCTGGCAGCGGGCCCAGGCGAGCCGCACGCGGTTCGTGGAGGTGCCGTTTTCCGTCCAGGTCCGGGGCGCGGACCTGCCCGCCCGGGTGCGCACGCTTGCCGGCGACGGCGAACCGTTGCCGACGGTGATCCGGGGCGTGATCGACCTGGTCTTTGCGGAGGCGGCGGGCGGCTGGACCGTGGTCGACTGGAAGACCGACGCCGTCACGCGGGCCAGCGAGGGGCTGCTCGAGGACCACTACCGGCCGCAGGTCGAGCTCTACGCCGACTGTTGGCGGCTCCTGCCGTATAACGCCGTATAACAAGGCTTCCGGAGCGTTTCGATGACCAGCCCTGCCGACCCGAAGATCACCTGCCCCCACTGCAAGGCCGAGGTGCGGCTCACCGAGTCGCTCGCCGCGCCGCTGGTGGAGGCGACGCGGGCCCAGTACGAGGCGAAGCTCCAGGCGGAGCGGGCGGCGATCGCCAAGGCCGCCACCGAGAAGGCCCGGCTGGCCATGGAGGCCGATCTCGACCAGAAGGCGAAGGACGTGGCCGACCTCAAGGAGCTGCTGGCCGCGCGCGACGTCAAGCTCGCCGAAGCCCAGAAGGCCCAGGCCGACGCCCTCAAGAAGCAGCGCGAACTCGACGACGCCCGCCGCGAGCTCGATCTCTCGGTGGAGAAGAAGGTGCAGGAGTCGCTCTCCACCGCCCGTTCCCAGGCCCGGCAGGAGGCGGAGACCGAACTCAAGCTCAAGATGTCGGAGAAGGAGCAGACGATCCTCGCCATGCAGCGCCAGATCGAGGATCTCAAGCGGCGGGCCGAGCAGGGTTCGCAGCAGCTCCAGGGCGAGGTGCAGGAGCTCGAGCTGGAGGGCCTGCTCAAGCAGTCGTTCCCGGCCGACGTGTTCACGCCGGTCGCCAAGGGGGAGTTCGGCGGCGACGTCGTGCACGCCGTCGCCCGCGGCGAGGGGCTCCTCTGCGGCACGATCCTCTGGGAGTCGAAGCGCACCAAGCACTGGAGCGACGGCTGGCTCGCGAAGCTCCGCGACGACCAGCGGGCGGCGAAGGCCGACCTCGCGGTGATCGTCACGCAGGCCCTTCCCAAGGGCATCGAGACGTTCGGGCACGTGGACGGGGTGTGGGTGACGAGCACCCGCACGTTCCTGCCGCTGGCCGTGGCCCTTCGGCACACGCTCCTGGAACTCGCGCTGGCCCGCCAGGCCGGCGAGGGCCAGCAGTCGAAGATGGACCTCGTCTACCGGTATCTCACCGGGCCGCGGTTTCGGCAGCGGGTGACGGCGATCATCGAGAAGTTCGAGGAGATGTCGGCCGATCTGGTGAAGGAGCGGGCGACGATGACGAAGCTCTGGGCGCGGCGGGAGATGCAGATCCAGGCCGTGCTCACGGCGACGGCGGGTATGTACGGCGACCTTCAGGGGATCGCGGGCCAGGCGATCGAGACGATCGAGGCCCTCGACGTCTCGCGGCTCACCGGCCCCAATGGCGGCCCCGCCCCGCCGGCGTGACCGCGTGCCGTCGTTCCGCCTGTAGACTGAGCGGCGGATGGGCACCGTTTTTGAACCGTTCCACATCACAGGGAGCCGATCGATGCACCGACTGTCGACCCTTCGCGCGACGCTCGTCGCGGCCATCATCGCGGGACTGCTCGCCGTCACGCCGGCCTCGGCCTGCACCCGCTGCCTGCGGGTCTTCGCCGATGGCACCGCGATCGTGGCCCGGTCGATGGATTGGATGGAGGATCCCGGGTCGGAGATCTGGGTCTTCCCACGCGGCCTGAAGCGGAGCGGCAACGCCGGGCCGAAGAGCCTGCAATGGACGAGCAGGTTCGGCTCGGTGGGCGTGAGTTTCTACGGAGTCGCCACCGTCGACGGCATCAACGAGAAGGGGCTCGTCGCCAACACGCTCTACCTCGCCGAGAGCGACTACGGGAAGAGCGTGGCGGGCCGTCCCGACGTGTCGATCGGCGGCTGGGCCCAGTACGTGCTCGATTCCTACGCGACGGTCGCCGAGGCGGTGGCGGCCCTGGAGAAGGAGCCGTTCACGATCGTGTCTCCGATCCTGCCCAACGGGGAACCCGGCACCGGCCACCTCGCGATCTCCGACCCGACGGGCGACTCGGCGATCTTGGAGTACATCGGCGGCAAACTGAAAATCCACCACGGCCGGCAGTATGCCGTGATGACCAACTCCCCCGTGTTCGACGAGCAGTTGGCCCTCACCGCCTACTGGAAGGAGATCGGTGGCGACGCCATGCTTCCCGGCACGATCCGGGCCAGCGACCGTTTCGTCCGCACGAGCTTCTACATCGACGCCATCCCGAAGGACCTGTCGGACATGCGGGCGATCGCCTCGGTGTTCAGCGTGATCCGCAACGCCTCGGCGCCGCTGGGGATCACCACGCCCGGCAAGCCCAACGTCGCGAGCACGATCTGGCGGACGCTCTACGACGCGAAGGACCGGACGCTGTATTTCGACTCGGCGACCAGCCCGACGGTGTTCTGGGTGCCGCTGGAGAAGGTGAACCTGGAGGCCGGCGCCGCCGTGCAGCGGCTGCCGCTCAAGGGTGGCGAGACCTACAACGGCGATGCGTCCGCCGCGCTGCGGCCCGCCGAGCCGTTTGTGTTCCTCGAAGCCAAGCCGCGGTGACCGTCGTCCGCCGCGGCACGCGTGGCCGACCGCGGCGTCACCCGGCCGCGTAGGCCGGGAAGTCGGTGTAGCCCTTGGCACCGGTGGGTGCGTACCAGTCGGCCATCTCGGCCGGCTTGGCCAGCGGCCAGCCGTGCCGGAACCGCTCGACCAGGTCG
>JBIIDT010000077.1:0-13620 GCA_044238145.1 Pirellulales bacterium
CGGAGATCATGATCGCGAGCGCCGGCTGGCTCGCCGGTCATCCGGTGAACGCGGCGCGGATCGCCGCGGGCAAGCGGCCGGCGACGCACGTCTGGCTGTGGGGTGCGGGGCGGGCGCCGGCGTTCGAACCCTTCGCCAGCCGGTACGGCGTGAACGGCACGATGATCACGGCCGTCGACCTGCTGCGCGGCCTGGCCGCCCTCGCCGGCTGGCGGCGGCTCGAGGTGCCGGGCGCGACCGGCTACCTGGACACCGACTACGCGGCCAAGGGCCGCCACGCGATCGCGGAACTCGGCCGCACCGACCTCGTGTGCGTGCACGTCGAGGCGCCCGACGAGGCGAGCCACCAGGGCGACGCGGCGGAGAAGGTGAAGGCGATCGAGGAGATCGACGCCAAGATCGTGGCCCCGATCGCGGCCCACCTGGCCGGCGCGGGCGACCACCGGATCCTCGTCTGCCCCGACCACCCCACCTTCCTGGCGACGAAGACGCACTCCCGCGGGCCGGTGCCCTTCGTGATGGCGGGCGCGGGGATCGCCGCGGGCGGGCGGGCGGCGTACGACGAGCCGACGGCGGCCGCCACCGGCGACGCGATCCTCCCCGGCTGGAAGCTGATGGGCGAGTTTTTGGGAACGGCCCGCGGCTGAACGCGGGCCGCAAGAAAGGAAAGGGAACGATGGCCCTGGTGGTGCAGAAGTTCGGCGGCACGAGCGTGGCGGACCCGCAGAAGATCAAGGCGGCCGCCGCCAAGGCGATCGCGCGGCACGCGGCCGGCGACCGGGTGGTCGTCGTGGTCAGCGCCATGGGCCACCAGACCGACATCCTCGTCGACCTCGCCCGGCAGATCTCCGAGCGGCCGAGCGCCCGCGAGATGGACATGCTCCTCTCCACGGGTGAGCAGGTGAGCGTGGCCCTGTTCGCCATGGCCATCCAGGCCGCGGGCCACAAGGCCGTGAGCCTGACCGGCGCCCAGATCGGCATCCGCACCGATTCCACGCACACCAAGGCCCGCATCAAGTCGATCTCCACCGACCACGTGAAGGGCCTGCTGGCCGACGGGGCGATCGTGATCGCCGCCGGCTTCCAGGGCATCGACCAGCACGGCAACATCACCACGCTCGGCCGGGGCGGCTCCGACACCACGGCCGTGGCCCTGGCGGCCGTGCTCGACGCCGACGTGTGCGAGATCTACACCGACGTCGACGGCGTCTACACGACCGACCCGCGATGCCTGCCGGAGGCCCGGCGGCTGGCCTCGATCAGCTACGACGAGATGCTGGAACTCGCCAGCCTCGGGGCCGGCGTGATGCACTCCCGGTCGATCGAGTTCGCCAAGAAGTTCGGCGTGCCGGTGCTCGTGCGGTCGAGCTTCAAGGACGTGCCCGGGACGCTGATCGTGGCGGCCGACCGGGCCACGCCGCGACCGGTGAGCGGCGTCGCCCTGGCGAAGGACGAGGCGCGGATCACGCTGGAGAACGTGCCCGACCAGCCGGGCTCGAGCCACGCGCTGTTTTCGCAGCTCGCGGCGTCGGGGATCGCGGTCGACATGATCGTGCAGAACGTCGGGCAGGGGGGGCGGGCCGACATCTCGTTCACCGTACCAGCCGACGACCTGACGGACGCGCTCGAGCTGTCCGGCCGCGTCGCGCAGGCCCTGGGCGCCAGCGGCGTGTCGCACGACGCGGAGCTGGCGAAGGTCTCCGTGGTCGGCGTGGGCATGGCCCGCGAGGAAGGGGTGGCCGGGCGGATGTTCACCTCGCTGGCCCGCGAGGGGATCAACGTCCGCATGATCACCACGAGCGAGATCAAGATCTCGGTGCTCGTCGGCCGGCAGGACGGCCAGGCGGCCGTCCGGGCCGTGCACCGGGCCTTCGGCCTCGAGGCGGAGACGACCGACGGCGAGGCCGACGCCCGCGGGTCGCGGCACGAGAAGTCCTCGCCCCTGGAGGTCGTGCGGCGGCTCGAAGGGATGGAGGACCTGGCCATCGAGGACTGCACCCTCGACGCCTCGCAGGCCCTCGTCACCTTCACCGACCTGCCCGACACGCCGGGCGTGGCCGCCGACGTCTTCGAGGAGCTCGGCCGGGCCGGCCTGTTCGTCGACATGATCGTGCAGAGCCACCCGCGAGACGGCCGGGCCGAACTGTCGTTCACCGTGCCGGCCGCGAGCCGCGACCGGGCGACGGAGGCGGCGAAGAAGATCGCCGCGGCCCGCGGAGCGACGGTGGCCGACGTGCCGCACGTGGCGAAGCTCTCGATCACGGGCGTCGGCATCCGCAGCCACGCCGGCGTGGCCGACCGGCTCTTCAAGCCGCTGGCCGACGAGGGGATCAACATCGACCTCGTGAGCACGAGCGAGGTGCGGCTCAACGTGATCGTGGCCGCGGAGCACGGCGAGAAGTCGCTGCGGGTGCTCCGCAAGGCCTTCGGGGTGTGACCGGACCGAGAAGGCATCGCGGGCCAGCGATCACAAGCCCAACCCGGCCCGCGGGCGGCATGAGTTGCGTCGCTGGCGGCCGCACGCCACGCTCCGCATCCTCACGCCGACCCTCGGGCCTTCTCGTCCCGGTGGCAGAGCGGCGGTGATTTCAGCGCGCGATGCACGTCAGCCGAGGACGTTCTCGAGCACTTCTTCGGCGACGTAGATCGGGAGGTTCGGCTCGCAGGTCACGGCCACCGCGATCGCGTCGGAGGGGCGGGCGTCGATCTCGATCACGTCACCGTCCTTGGCCACGCGGATCACGGCGTAGTAGGTGTGCTCCTTGATCTCGGAGATCACGACGTCCTGAAACTCGCCGCCGAGCAGCTCGACCGCGGCCACGAGCAGGTCGTGCGTCAGCGGGCGCGGCGAGGAGTGGTGCTTGACGCGGCGGTCGATGCTCGTGGCCTCGAAGAGCCCGATGAGGATCGGGAACGTGCGGTCGCCGTCCACTTCCTTGAGGTACACGACCTGCTGGTCGTTGATCTCGCTGATGATGATCCGCGAGAGTTCCATCTGCACGCTCATGGGAAGCCGCTCCGCGGGTATGGAAATCCGACGGCCTGGATTCTACCCCCCGGTCGCCGCCGATTCACCCCGCGCCCGCCGGCCCGCGGCGGCGGAGCTCCGCGAGCACGGCCTGGCCGCGGGCGAGCTTGTCCTCGAGTTCCGCCAATTGGGCCCGCTCCTTCGCCACGACCGCCTCCGGGGCCCGGGCGGCGAACTTCTCGTCGGCGAGCTTGGCCCGCTTGGCCTGGATGAACCCCTCGGTCTTCTCGTTTTCCTTGGCGAGCCTCGCCACCTCGGCCGCGACGTCGATCAGGCCGGCCAGATCGACGAAGATCTCGCAGCCGGCGGCGGCGGCGGTCGCGGCGGCCGGGGCGCCGGCCGCGTCGGGGCCGAGGGCCGTGACCTCGGCCACCGCCATCGACTCGAGCGCGGCCTGGAGCGGGTGGAGCAGGGCGGCCTGGTCGCGCGGGGCCTTGATCGCCACCTGCACCCGCGTCCGCGGCGGCACGTTTTGCCGGGCCCGGATCTCGCGGATCGCGGCCACCACCGCGAGGAACGAGCCGAACTGGGCCTCGGTGCGGTCGTCGATCCACGCCGCCGGTGGCCGCGGCCAGGCGGCGATCATGATCGACTCGGGCACGGCCGCCTCGTCCCACGGCAGC
Organism: Pirellulales bacterium; assembly: GCA_044238145.1. Lineage (GTDB taxonomy): Bacteria > Planctomycetota > Planctomycetia > Pirellulales > UBA1268 > QWPN01. The sequence continues at coordinate 3,652 of JBIIDT010000077.1, forward strand.
CGGCGACCGCCGACCGTCTCGCGGAGGTGCTGCCAGATCTCCTCGGTCACGAAGGGCATGATCGGGTGCAGGAGCCGGAGGATCGTGTCGAGGCCCGCGAGGAGCATCGTCCGCGCCCGGTCGCGGGTGGCGGGGTCGGCAAGCCGCGGCTTGCACAGCTCCAGGTAGGCGCTGCAGAACTCGTCCCAGGCGAAGGCGTAGAGAATCCGGGCCGCCTCGGCGAACTTGTATTCGTCGATGGCCCGCGTCACGTCGCGGCTTACGCTCGCCAGCCGGCTGGCCAGCCACCGGTCGGCCAGTTCGGCCGTCGCCGCGTCGCCGATCGCCGTCGCATCCATCGGTCCAGCGACGAATCCCTCGAGGTGCATGAGGACGAAGCGAGTGGCGTTCCACAGCTTGTTGGAGAAGTTGCGGCCGCTCTCGAACTTCTCGCTCACGGCCGGCCCGCGGGGCAGGGCGAGGTCGGCCTCCGTCGCGGCCCATTGCGTGCGGAACGCCGCCCCGCACTTTGGGCAGTCGATCCGTGGCTTGACGCGGTTCTGCACCGTCTGCTCGACGAGGGCGTTGCAGGCGGGGCATTGGAAGTCGACCGGCATCCGCACGTCCTGCGTCTCGGTGGCCATGCTCGCCAGGGCGAACCGCAGGGCGTCGGCCCCCAGCGACTCGATGACGTCCACGGGGTCGACGCCGTTCCCCTTGCTCTTGCTCATCGTCTCGCCGTAGCGGTCGAGGATCTTGGGGTGGATGGCGACCTCCCGGAACGGGATCGCGCCGGTGTCGAACAGCCCCAGGATCACCATCCGCGCGACCCACAGCGTGAGGATGTCGCGGCTGGTGACGAGCGTGCTGGTGGGGTAGAAGGCGGCCAGTTCCGGCGTGGCCCGCGGCCAGCCGAGCGTGGAGTGCGGCCACAGGGCCGACGAGAACCAGGTGTCGAGGACGTCGGGGTCGCGGACCAGGGGCTTCCCGGCCACGGTCTCCGTCGGGAGCGCCCCGTCGCTCGAGCAGACGAACCAGCCGTCGGCCCCGTCCCCCGACCAGGCGATCGTGCCGCGCGACCCGAACGCCGCCGCGAGGTCGGCCTCGGCCACGCCGGAGACGTGCCAGATCGGGATCCGGTGGCCCCACCACAGTTGGCGGCTCACCGGCCAGTCCCGCTTCTCGGCCAGCCAGTCGAGGTAGCTCCGGGCATACCGCTCGGGATGGATCCGCACGCGACTGCTCGTCACGGCGTCGAGCGCCGGCTGGGCGAGTTCGTCCATGCGGATGAACCATTGGTCGGCGAGGTACGGCTCGATCGGCGTCTTCGAGCGGTCGGAGTGGGCGAGTTCGATGAGCCGGTCCTCGACCTGCACGAGCTGTCCGGCGGCCTCCAGGTCGGCCACCACCTTCGTGCGGGCCTTCGGGATCGTGAGTCCGGCGTAGGGGCCGGCGGCGGCGTTGAGCGTGCCGTCGGGGTTGAGGATGTTGACCATCCGCAGGCTCCGCCGCCGGCCCACGTCGTGGTCGTTGGCGTCGTGGGCCGGCGTGATCTTCACGCAGCCCGAGCCCATCTCCGGCTTGGCCCACTCATCGGCCACGAGCGGGATCGCCCGGCCAAGGAGCGGCAGGCGGACCTGCCGGCCGGCGCGGGCCATCGTCGCAAGCTGCTCGAGGACCGGCAGGAGGTCGCGGCGCCGCGCGGCGAGGGCCTCGAGCTCGGCGTCGATGGCCGGCTGCTCCTTGGCCGCCGCGCTGGCCCGCTTCTCGCGCAGGGCGGCCTCCGCGGCGGCGAGCGCCGCGGCCGGATCGGGATGCACGGCCACGGCCGTGTCGCCGAGCAGCGTCTCGGGCCGGGTCGTGGCCACCGTCACGCTTGCGGGCTCGCCCGGCTGCGGGTCGACGACGTCGTAGCGGATGTGCCAGAAGTGCCCCTTCACCTGCTCGTGAAACACCTCGTCGTCGCTGACGGCCGTCTGCAGGAAGGTGTCCCAATTGACGAGCCGCTTGCCTCGGCGGACGAGGCCCTTGCCGAACAGCCGGAAGAAGGCCTCGCGGACCGCCGCGGCGCACTGGTCGTCGAGCGTGAACCGGGTGCGGTCCCAGTCGCAGCTGGCCCCGAGGTCGCGGAGCTGCCCGAGGATCCGTTTCTCGTACTGCTCCTTCCAGGCCCAGATCCGCTGCACGAGCCGCTCGCGGCCGAGGTCGTGGCGGGAGAGCTTCTCCTCCTCGAGGAGCCGCCGCTCGACGACGGCCTGCGTGGCGATGCCGGCGTGGTCGGTGCCCGGCATCCAGAGCGTGACGCAGCCCTGCATCCGCCGCGACCGGACGAGGATGTCCTGCAGCGTGTTGTTGAGCGCGTGTCCGAGATGCAGGGCGCCGGTGACGTTGGGCGGCGGGATCACGATCGAGAACACGGGTCGGGCGTCGCCCGCGGCGGGGGCGTCGGCGTGCCACCAGCGGCCGGCATCCCACAGGGCGCGGCAGCGGGCCTGGGCGGCCTGGTGGTCGTATTGCTTGGGCAGTTCGGCCATGAGGTTCCTCGACGGGCCCCACATTCTGCCCACGGCCTGCCGATCCTGCCACCGCGTCCAGCCCGCGCCGGTCGCCACGTCCCGACGCGGCTGGGGTAAACGCGGCGACGAACCTATCATGGAGGGCCGATCCCCCGCCCTCGAGGTCCCGCCATGCTCCGCCTCCGCGTCGCTGCGGCCTGCGTCGTCTGTCTGCTCGTGCCGTGCGCCGGGTTCGCCGCGGAGACCGCCGCGCGGCCCGCCCGCTGGGAGCAGCCCGTCGAGGCCATGCCGGTCGCGGCCGGCGAGGCGCCGCGGCCGGACGGCCCGCCGGCCTTCCGGGTGCCGGACGGGTTCGCGGTCGAGCGGGTGTTCGTCGTGCCGCGGGACGACCTCGGCTCGTGGGTCTGCCTCGCGACCGACGGCCAGGGGCGGCTCTTCGCCAGCGACCAGCGGGACAAGGGTCTCGTGCGGATCACGCCCGGGGCGGTCGACGGCTCCCGGCCCACGGTCGTGGAGACGATCCCCGTGCCGCTCACCGGCGCCCAGGGACTGCTGTGGGCCTTCGACAGCCTGTACGTCGTGTGCAACGGCGGTCCCGGCAGCGGCCTCTACCGGGTGCGCGACAGCGACGGCGACGACACGCTCGACGCCGTGGAAAAGCTCCGCGACTTTCCCGGGGGCGGCGAGCACGGCCCGCACGCCGTCCGCCTCGCGCCCGACGGCACGCGGCTGTTCGTGATCTGCGGCAACCACACGAAGCCGCCGTTCGGCGTCGAGGACCTGACGCCGCCGCAGACGATGGGCGGCATCCGAAGCGACCAACGCCGGATCGCCCTGGCGGCCGACGGCGGGAGCCGCCTGCCGGCTGCCTGGGACGAGGATCAGATCATCCCGCGGATGTGGGACGCCGGGGGGCACGCGGTAGGGATCCTCGCGCCGGGCGGCTACGTGGTCGCCACCGATCGCGACGGCACGCAATGGGAGATCTGGTCCGCCGGCTACCGCAACGCCTACGACTTCGCCTTCAACGCCGACGGCGAGATGTTCGCCTACGACGCCGACATGGAGTGGGACTTCGGCACGCCCTGGTACCGCCCGACCCGCGTGACGCATGCCACGAGCGGCAGCGAGTTCGGCTGGCGGAGCGGCTCGGGCAAGTGGCCGGCCTCGTTCCCCGACAGCCTGCCGCCCTTGCTCGACCTCGGCCCCGGCTCGCCCGTGGGCGTCACGTTCGGCTACGGGGCGAAGTTTCCGGCGAAGTACCAGCAGGCCCTCTTCGTCTGCGACTGGACGTTCGGGACGATGTACGCGGTCCACCTCGAACCGGCGGGTTCGACCTACCGGGCCGTCAAGGAGCAGTTCCTGTCGCGCACGCCGCTGCCGCTCACCGACGCGGTCGTGGGCGACGACGGGGCGATGTACTTCGCGGTCGGTGGCCGCGGCGGCCAGAGCGAACTCTACCGGGTGCGGTACACGGGCTCCGCGCCGACGGCGCCGGTCGACCACCGCGACCCGCGCGGGAAGGCCGAGCGGGCGGTGCGGCACGCGCTCGAGGCCCTGCACAGACGGGCCGCCGATCCCGCCGCGGCGGTGGCCGCGGCCCTGCCGCACCTCGGCAGCCCGGATCGGTTCACCCGTTATGCGGCCCGCGTGTCGCTCGAGCACCAGCCGCTGGAGGTGTGGCAGGACAAGGCCCTCGCGTCCGCGGCGCCGCTGGCGCGGATCGCCGGGGCGATCGCCGTGGCCAGGCAGGCCGCGCCCGCGGCCCAGCCGGCGGTGCTCGCGGCCCTCGATGCGATCGACGTCGCGGCCCTCGACGTCGCCGGAAGGATCGACCTCGCCCGCGGCTACGAGCTGGCGATCGTCCGGCTGGGCATGCCGGCGGACGACGCCCGGGCGCGGATCGTGGCCAGGCTCGGGCCGCTCTTTCCGTCGGGCGACTTCGACCTCGACCGCGCGCTCTCGAGCCTGCTCGTGGCCCTGCGGGCTCCGGGCATCGTCACGAAGCTCTGCGGGCTGCTCGCTGCCACGAGCGGCTCGGCCGGTGCGACCAACCTCGCCACCGACGAGGACGAACTGCGCGAGATCATCGGTCGCAACGCCCAGTACGGCGGCACCGTCCGCACGGCCCTCGAGAAGCGGAGCGACCTGCTCCAGGTCCACTACGCCTACGCGCTGCGGACGGTGCAGGAGCGGGACGCCTGGACGGAGGAGAACCGCCGCGCGTATCACGCCTGGTTCCGCCGGGCGCGCGACTGGGCCGGTGGGGCGAGCTTCCGCAAGTTCCTCGTCAACATCGAGAACGAGAGCCTGGCAGGCCTCACGGAGAACGAGCGGCTCGCGCTCGAGACCCGGGGCATCCGCGAGCGATGGGTGCCGCCGCCGCTCCCCAAGCCGGCCGGGCCGGGCCGCGCCTGGGCGGCCGACGACGTGCTCGCCGCGGCCGACAAGGGGCTCGCGCATGGCCGCAACTACGACCGCGGTAAGGTGGCGTTCGCGGCCGCCCGCTGCGTCGTCTGCCATCGCTACGGCGAGGATGGAGGCGCCACCGGCCCGGACCTGACGCAGGCCGGCGGGCGGTTCCAGCTCAAGGATCTCGTCGAGGCGATCGTCCATCCGAGCAAGGTGATCTCCGACCAGTACAAGGCCAGCGTCGTGCAGACCGCCGACGGCCGGGTCGTCACGGGCCGGGTCGTGAGCGAGTCGCCCGAGAAGCTCGTCGTGGTCACGGACCCCGAGGACGCGACGAAGTTCGTGGAGATCGCGAGGTCCGACGTCGAGGAGATCGTGCCGGCGTCGGAATCGCTGATGCCCAGGGGCCTCCTCGACACGCTCAACGAGACCGAGGTGCTCGATCTCCTCGCCTACCTGCTCTGCCGCGACAACCGTGGCGACCAGCGGTTCAAGTGAGCCAGTGCGTCGCGGGACGCCCAGATGCCGGCGTTGCCCTCGAGGGTGCTTTCGAGGTAATCTCCAATCTGTCGACAAATTTGTCCGGCCGTGGGTGGCCGGGCGACGCCCTGTCGTGAGCCGTGGCATGCATTCGCTGCGATCCGTCGCCCGCGTCGTCTGTGCCGCTTGCTGGGCGTTGGCGGGTGTGTCGCTCGGCGGCACGGCGGCCGCGGCGTCGGACCTCCAGGCCGCCCTGGCCCGTGACGTGCGACCGCTCCTGGCCCGCTACTGCCACGAGTGCCACGCGGGCGAAGCGGTGGAGGGGGACGTCAACCTCGCGGCCGATGTCTCGCTCGCCGACGTCCGCCGCGGCATCAAGACCTGGCAGCGGGTCCGGGAGGTGGTCCACGACCGGCAGATGCCGCCGGTGGATGCGGCCCAGCCGAGCGACGCCGAGCGGGCCGTGCTGGAGGGCTGGCTCCGCGACTTCCTCCACGCCGAGGCGGTGGCCCACGCGGGCGACCCCGGCCCGGTCGTGCTGCGGCGGCTCGACAACGCCGAGTACACCTACACGATCCGCGACCTGATCGGCGTGGCGTCGCTCGACCCGGCCCGCGAGTTCCCCGCCGACGGCGCGGCGGGCGAGGGGTTCAGCAACACCGGACAGGCGCTGGTCATGTCGCCGGCCCTCGTCACCAAGTACCTCGACGCGGCCAAGGGGATCGCGACGCACGCGGTGCTGCTGCCCGACGGCCTGCGGTTTTCGGCGGGCGAGAGCCGGGCCGACTGGACCGACGAAAACCTGGCCCGGCTGCGGGAGTTCTACGGCCGGTTCACGGGGCCGCTCGAGGTATCGCTGCAGACGGTGCAGCAGGGCATCAAACTCGACATGGGCACGCAGGGAGGCCTGCCGATGGCCCGCTATCTCGAGGCGGCCGTCGCCGACCGCGAGCGGCTCGGCCGCGGCGAGTTCGCGGCCGTGGCCCGCGACCGCGGGCTGAGCCCGAAATATCTCGGCCTTCTCTGGCGTGCCATCGCGACCGACGGCGCCTCCGCGTCACCGCTCCTCGATGCCGTCCGCCGGGCGTGGCGCGACGCGGCCGCCGGCGACACGGAGGCCGGCCGGAAGATCGCCGACGCCACCGTCACCCCATGGCAAAAGGCGCTGTGGAAGTTCAACCAGGTCGGCCAGATCGCCCGGCATCTCGGCCGCAAGGCCGGCCCCGCGGCCTGGATGGAGCCGGTGACCCCGCTGGCCGCCGCGAAGGAGTTTCGCGTCAAGCTGGCCGTCCCGGCCGGTCGCGACTCCGCCACGATCCGCCTCGTCGCCACCGACGCCGGCGACGGCAACGAGCAGGACTACGTCGTCTGGCAGAATCCCCGGCTCGTCGGCCCCGGTTCGCCCGACCTGCCCCTGCGGGACGTACCGGCTCAGGCGGCCGCGCTCGCAGAAGCCCGCCGCCGGCTCGTGGCGGGCGTCCGCGGCTGCCTGGCGGCGGTCGCCGATGCGGAGGCCGCGTGGGCGGCCGGCAAGCCGGTGCCGTCGCCGGCCGACCTCGCCTCCCGGCACGGCGTCGATCCCGGGCTCGTGCAGGCGTGGTGGGAATGGCTCGGGCCGTCGCCAGCCGAGCCGCCGGCCGGATTCCTGCTCACGGAGAAGGTGGCGAATGTCGGCGGCCACGCGGCCGTTGCCGGCTGGAAGGGGCCGCGGGATCTCGCCGTATTCGCCAACGCCTCGGACGAGTCGCTGAAGCTGCCGGGGACCTACAAGGCCCGTGGCGTGGTCGTCCATCCCGCACCCGATCGGGCGGTGGTGATCGGGTGGCGGAGCCCGAAGTTGCAGGTCGTGCGGGTCGAGGGGACCGTCAAGCGAGCCAACTGGGGGTGTGGTAACGGCGTCGCATGGCGGGTCGAAGTGCGGCGCGGCGCAAGTCGCGACGTCCTCGCGACGGGCGTCGCCGACAAGGAGGACGCAGTGCCGCTGGGGCCGTTCGAGAGCGTCGTCATGCGGCGAAACGACCGGATCTGCCTGATCGTCGACCCGCGCGGCGGGGACCACTCCTGCGATTCCACGGCGGTCGATCTCGCGATCCGCGCCACCGACCGTGCCTGGAACCTCGCCGCCGACCTGGCCACCGCGGACCCCGAGCAGGGCATCCTCGCCGGCAACCCCCTGGCCGACGCCCACGGCTTGCCAGGCGTCTGGGAACTCGGCGGCGAGGCGACGACGGCCGCAGGCGGATCGACGATTCCCCCCGGATCGCTGCTCGCCCGCTGGCAAGCCGCGGCGCAGGCGGATCGCGGCCCGCTGGCCGATGCGATCGAGCGGCTGCTCCGCGAGGGCGCCGCCGCGCTGCCCGAGGCCGCGGCCGATCGCCGGCTGCACGACGAACTCGTGGCCACCTCAGGCCCCATCCTCACCCGCTGGCTCGCCGCCCGCCCCGCTGCCCTCGCGGCGGCGACCGCTGCGTCGGCGGGGCCCGACACGGCGGTCTTCGGACGTCATCCGGCGGGCCTCGGCCCGATTGCGGAGGGCGACGTCTGCGTGCGGGCGCCGGCGACCGCGGAGTTCGAGATTCCGGCGGCCCTGGCCGCGGGCCGGGAGTTCGTCGTCACCGCGACGATCCATCCCGCGGCGGCCGCGGCGGGCACCGCCCAGCCGCGCGTGCTGACCGGCCCCGGCGAGCCGCCGGCGCTCTCCCCCGGCGAGACGGTGATCGCCGTGGAGGGGCAGGCGGCATGGCAACGGGTCGCCGCGGCATTCGAGGAGTTCCGCGAACTGTTCCCGCCCGCCGTCTGCTACGCCCGCATCGTGCCCGTCGACGAGGTGATCACGCTCAACATCTTCTACCGCGAGGACGACCGGCTCCGCAGGCTTCTCCTCGACGACACCGAGGCGGCCCACCTCGACCGGCTGTGGGACGAACTGCTGTTCGTCGCCCAGGAGCCTTTGCGGCTCGAGGACGTCTTCGAGCAGCTGCTGGAGTTCGCCACGCAGGACCGGACCTACCTCGTCAGTGAGCTTTCCCCGATGCGGCCGGCGATCGAGGCCCGGGCGGAGGCGTTCCAGGAGCGGCTGGTGGCGGCCGAGCCGGCCCAGGTGGAGGCGGTCGTGGCCCTGGCCGCGAAGGCCTGGCGGCGGCCGCTCACCAAGGCGGAGGCCGACGGCCTGCGGGGCCTGTATGGCGAACTGCGTAACGACGGCCTCGAGCACGAGGACGCCGTGCGGCTGCTGCTGGCGCGGGTGCTCGTGGCCCCGGCCTTCCTCTACAAGCTCGAGGATCCGGGCCCCGGCCGCGAGCCGCGGCCCGTCGGCGGCCGCGAGCTGGCGACGCGGCTGAGTTACTTCCTCTGGTCGTCACTGCCCGACGAGGCGCTCGCCTCGGCGACCGAGCGGCTCCAGGATCCCGACGTGCTCCGCGCCGAGACGCGGCGGATGCTCCGCGACCCGCGGATTCGCCGGCTGGCGGTGGAGTTCGGCACGCACTGGCTCCACGTCTACGGCTTCGACGCCCACGACGAGAAGAGCGCCGAGTTCTTTCCAGGATTCGCCGACCTCCGCGGGGCGATGCACGAGGAGGCCGTGCTTCTGCTCACCGACCTGTTCCAGCACGACCGCTCGATCCTGTCGCTCATCGACGCCGACCACACGTTCCTCAACGAGCCGCTGGCGAAGCACTACGGCATCCCGGGCGTGACGGGTCCCGAGTGGCGGCGGGTCGAGGGGGTGCGCCGACACGGCCGCGGCGGGATCCTCACACTGGCGGCCACGCTCGCCAAGCAGTCGGGCGCCTCGCGGACGAGTCCGATCCTGCGGGGCACGTTCTTCACGGAAATGCTGCTCGGCGAGAAGCTGCCAAAGCCCCCGAAGAACGTGCCGCCGCTGGCCGAGGCGCCGCCGGCCGGGCTCTCCGAGCGGGAGCTGACGGCGCTGCACTCGAGCGACGCCGCCTGCGCGGGCTGCCACAAGCGGTTCGACGGCTACGGCTTCGCACTCGAGGAGTACGACGCCATCGGCCGACGGCGGGACAAGGACACCGCCGGCAAGCCGATCGACGCGGCCACCGCGCTGCCCGACGGCACGCAGGTCACGGGCGCCGCCGACCTGCGCGACTACCTCGCCTCGGCCCGCGGGGCCGCCTTCGAGCGGCAATTCCTCCGCAAGCTGCTCGGCTTCGCCCTGGGGCGGGGCGTGCAACTCTCCGACGAACCGCTCCTCGACGAGATCCAGGCGGCCCTGGCCGCCAACGACCATCGGGCGAGCGTGGCGGTCGAGGCGATCGTGCAGAGCCCGCAGTTCCGGCAGATTCGCGGCCGGGAAGCGGGCGATGCGGAAGAATAGACTTGGGAACGCGGCCAGACGTGGAGGACGAGCGATGAGCGGACCGACGATCACGCGGCGGACGATGCTCCGGGGCCTCGGCGTCTCGATGGCCCTGCCATGGATGGAGTCGCTGCCGGCGTGGGCGGAGGGCGCGGCGGCCGCCGGGGCCGAGCCGCCGGTGCGGCTGGCGGTGCTGTTCTCGGGCAACGGGTTCCACGCCAAGGAGTGGTGGGCCAAGGGCGCGGGGAAGGACATGGA
>JBIIDT010000078.1:0-13553 GCA_044238145.1 Pirellulales bacterium
CTTAACAGGCGGCCGATCGTTTCGGTCGTCGCAAGAGAAGGGTCTCTTCGACCGACCGAAGTTCGGGCGCGTGCGAAAAACCTGCTCGAGTTTTCCTTCCTGTTTCTTTTTTCCCCGGAGGTTTGCGTGATTCGCAACGTTCTTTCTCGCCTCCTGCCGGCGGTCGCCGTCGTCGCCCTGTGCACCAGCACGTGGGCGAAGGACTGCGGCTCCTGCGGTGGTGGCTGTGCCGGTGGCTGCGAAGGCGGCGCCGTCGTCAGCGGTGATGCCTGTGGTGGTTGTGGTGGCGCCGCTGCGTGCGGCGGTACCAAGACGGTGTACCAGCGTCAGTACGTGACCGAGATGAAGACGGTCACGTCGACCGAGTACACCACCGAGACCCGCGAGCGGACCTACACGGTCAACAAGCGTGTCCCGCGGACCGAGGAGCGGACCCGCACGGTCACCGTGCAGGTTCCCGAGACTCGGACCAAGACCGTGAACTACACGGTCAACAAGAACGTGACGGAGACCAAGACGGCGGAGTACACCGTCCAGGTCCCGTACACCGAGGAGGTCGAGCAGACCTACACGGTTCACGTTCCGGTGTCGGAGGAGAAGACCGCCACCTACACGGTGATGGTGCCGAAGCAGGAAGAGAAGACCGCGACCTACTCGGTCCAGGTCCCGTACACCGAGGAGGTCGAGCAGACCTACACGGTGCATGTGCCGGTTTCGGAGGAGAAGACCGCGACCTACTCGGTCCAGGTCCCGTACACCGAGGAGGTCGAGCAGACCTACACGGTGATGACCCCCGTGTCGGAGCAGAAGACCTCCACCTACACCGTCATGGTGCCGGTGAAGGAAGAGAAGACGGCGACCTACACGGTCAGCGTCCCCTACACCGAGTCGGTCGAGCAGACCTACACGGTGAACGTTCCCTACACCGAGCAGGTGACCCACACCCACAAGGTGCAGAAGCGGGTCGCCGTGCAGGGCACGAAGACGGTGCAGGTCCGCGGTGGTCACTGGGCCACGCAGCAGGTCGAGGTTGCCGGTGGCACCGACGCCTGCGGCTGCCCCTGCCCCCCGAAGATGTGCTGCAAGCGGGTTTGGGTGCCGACGTGTGAGATGAAGGAAGTTCCCGTCACCACCTACGAGTGCGTGACCGAGGAGGTTCCCCACACGGTGAACGTCACCAAGTGCCGCCAGGAGCAGCGGACCCGGACGGTGAACGTGACGAAGCACCGCAGCGAGGAGCGCACCCGGACCTACACGGTCACGAAGTGCGTTCCCGAGCAGCGGGAGCGGACCTACACGGTCACCAAGATGGTTCCGGAGACGAAGACCCGTAAGGTCGCCGTCACCAAGTGCCGCTCCGAGGAGCGGACCCGGACCTACACCGTGACGAAGATGGTGCCGGAGACGAAGACCCGCAAGGTCAGCGTCACCAAGTGCCGTTCGGAGGAGCGGACCCGCACCTACACCGTCACGACCTGCGTGCCGGAGGAGCGGACCCGGACCTACACCGTCACGAAGATGGTGCCGGAGCAGAAGACCCGCAAGGTCAGCGTGACCAAGCACAAGGCCGAGACCCGCACCCGCGAGTACACGGTCACCAAGTGCGTGCCGGAGACCATGACCAAGGAAGTTTCCTACACGGTCATGGTTCCCCAGCAGAAGGAAGAGAAGTACACCGTCACGGTGTACGACTGCGTGCCGGAGACGAAGACCGCGAGCTACACGGTCCGCGTCCCGCACCAGGTGACGAAGGAAGTGCCGGTGCAGAAGTGCGTCATGGTCGCCGTCGAGGTCCCCGTCGAGGGTGGCTGCGGCGGTGCCGGCGCCTGTGGCGATGCCGGTGCGGCCGGTGCCTGCGGTGACGCGGGTGCCTGCGGTGCGGCCGCTGCCGGTGGCTGCGGCGACTGCGGTGGCAAGGCCAAGGGCTGCCGTCGCAAGGGCTGCCGCCGCTGCGGCTGCTGAGGCCGGCGACACTTCCGTGTCGTGAATCAGAGGGGGCCGGGTGCCGAGAGGTGCCCGGCCCCCTCGCTTTTTTCGGGGGGTGGCGACGGCCGGCCATCTCTGCTGAAATAGCCAACCGTCACATCCCGCACCGGAGGCGGACACGATGTCGGTGGCCAGCAAGGCGGGCCCGCGGCCGCTGCATCATGGAGGAGAGCCGGACGAAGCCGCCGGCCCGAACGGCGGCTGGATCAGCCAGGTGCGGCAGGCGATCCGTGCGGCAGACGTCGACTTCTTCCGCGTCTCGCCCGTCCGCTACTGGATCGACTTCCTGGTCAGCCTGTCGGCGGCCTACCTGGCGGCCGCCGTCTACCTCTCGTCACCGCTGGGCTCCTGGCCCCAATTGGTGGCCTTCCCGGTCGCCGCGTTCTGGCTGTACCGACTCGGCTCGCTGATCCACGAGGTCTGCCACCTGGGCGGCCACGAACTGCCGGTGTTCAAGTTCGCGTGGAACGCGCTCGCCGGCGTCATGCTCCTGACGCCGAGCCCGTTTTTCACCCGGCACCACCGCGACCACCACAGCCAGCGGTTCTACGGCACGCCCGAGGATCCGGAGTACGTCGCGAACCTCCTCGAGGGGGGCAACCCGCGGAGCATGATCGGCTACCTCGTCTACGTGCTCGTCTTTCCGGTGCTGGTGTTCCTCCGCTTCCTGCTTGTGCCGATCACCTTCCTGCACCCGCGGCTGCGGGAGTGGACGCTCCGCAAGGCGTCGGCGCTGACCTTCAACCGCCGCTACGAGCGGCGGCTCACGGCCGCGGACCGGCGGGCGATCCTGGCGGTGGAGATTCCGTGTTTCATCCGGGCCGCGCTGATCCCGTCACTGGTGCTCCTCGGGCTGAACGACTGGACGCGGATCCCCCTGCTCTACGCTCTGGCCGTGGCCACGGTGATCCTCAACCAACTGCGGCAGTTGGCCGACCACCACTTCGAGGGCGATGGCAGCCGCGTGGCCCTCGAGGATCACATCGGCGACTCCTGCAACTTCACGCGGAACGACCCGCTGACCCTGCTCTTCTTCCCGTTCTCGATCCGCTACCACGCCCTGCACCACCTCTTCCCGTCGATGCCCTACCACAACCTCAAGCCGGCGCACGAGCATCTCGTGGCCACCCTGCCGGCCGGCTCGCCCTACCTGGGGCTCGACCGGCCGGGATGGTGGAGCGTGGCGAAGGTGACGATGTTCGGCGGCCGCTCGGCGGCCGCCTGACGGCGGCGGGCGTCAGCGCTGCTTGAGCAGGTCGCGGATCTCGGTGAGCAGTTCCTGGTCCTTCGTCGGGGCCGGCGGCGCCGCCGCCTCGGCGGCCTTCGACTTCATCAGCCAGCCGAGGAACTTGACAATGAAGAAGAACAGTGCGGCGGCGAGGATTATGAAGCCCACCACGTCGCCGATGAACTTGCCGTAGGGCACCGTCTTCTCGCCGATCGTGACCGCCCACTTCTCGTAGCCCTTGTCGCCCGGCAGGATCACGCCCACGAGCGGCATGATGACGTTGTCGACCATGCTGGTGACGAGCTTGCCGAAGGCACCGCCGATGATCACGCCCACGGCGAGATCGATGACGTTGCCCTTGAAGGCGAAGTTCTTGAACTCCTCGAACAGCGAAAAGGCTTTGTCGGTCGGTAGTGCCATCGGGGCCTCCGTGGTGGTCGGTAGGCGGGCACAGTCGCCCGCCGCGAGGAGAGGCTAGCCGTCCGGTGCCGGGCTCGGCAAGCGGCCGACCGGGGGGCCGCCGTCCCGCCGCTTGCTTTCCGCGACGGCACGGCGAAGATGATGTTCGAGCGGGCGGAATCAGCGCCGCCCGCGGTCAAACGCATACGCGGGGAGCGAGCCATGAGCGCGAGTCGGAGACGGTCGGTCGAGGTGTCGGGCGGAGTGACGGCGGCCGCGTGGGCCCTGGCAGCGATGCTGGCCGGGTCGGCCGTGGCCGAGCAGGCGTCGACCCTCGATGCAACGCTGCGGGCCGAGGCGCAAGCCACGGTGAAGGCGTTCAACGCCGCCGACGCCAACGCCCTCTCCTCCGCGTTCCTCGAGGCGGGCGAACTCGTCGACGAGGACGGCAACGTCTATGCAGGCCGGGCCGAGGTGGCGGCGCTGTTCAAGAAGTTCTTCGAAAAGTTCCCCCGCGCGGCGCTCGAGATGGAGGTCACCGGCGCGCGGCCGATCGGCGACGGGCTGGCCGTCGAGGAGGGCGTGCGGCGGATCACGGCCGACGCCGGGGCGGCTGCCGCCCAGATGCGGTACGTGGCCGTGCGGATGAAGCAGGGCGATCGGTGGCCCATCGCCTCGTACCGCGAGTTCGCCGATGATCCGCTCCCCTCTCCACGCGAGATGCTCGCCTCCCTGGAGTGGCTCGTGGGTGACTGGGTCGACGAGAGCGACGAGGGCCGGATGACGATCTCCTACCGTTGGAGCGAGGACGGCAACTTCCTCGTCGGCGAATACAACCTGACCATCGGCAGCAGGTCGGCCGGCAAGAGCACGCAGCGGATCGGCTGGGATCCGGTGGAGGGCGAACTGCGGTCGTGGACGTTCGACTCCGACGGCGGTTTCGCGGAGGCGGAATGGGCCGCGACCGACTCTGGCTGGATCGTGAAGTCGGAGGCCACGATGCCCGACGGCGGCACGGGATCGGCCACGGTGACCATTGCCCAGAAGGATGCCGACCACTTCGTCGTCGAGAGTACCGACCGCGTCGTCGGTGGAGTGGCGGAGCCCGATTTCAAGCTCGTCGTCGCCCGCAGGCCGCCGGCACCGGCGGCCGGCAAGTGAAAGACGTCCCGTCCGTCCGAGGAGTGCCGCCGATGCGTCCGATTGCAGCGATCGCCTGTCTCGCCGTGGGCCTCGTGCTCGTGGGCCATGCCCACGGCCGCCCGTCGATGGGGCGGGCCGGAGGTGGCGGCGGTCACCACGGTGGCGGCCACGCCGGAGGCGGCCATCACGGCTCGATGGCCCGGCCGCAGATGCCGACGCATCGGCCTTCCATGCCTCAGTCGCGGCCGTCGATGCCGCAGTCGCGCCCGCAGACCCCACAGTTCCAGCGTCCGAGCGTCGGCACGATGCAGCGGCCGAACACGGCGCGGCCCTCGCTTCCCAATGCCGGCGCCGTCACGCGGCCCGCCCCTCCCGCCTCCGCTCCGCGGCCAGGCCTCGGCGGGATTCGTCCTGCTCCCGGCGGGATGGGTGGCCAGCCGCCGCGGCCGGGCATCGGCCCGGGCTCCGGGCCGGCCACGCTGCCGGGCGGCGGGTTCGCGACCAAGCCGGCGCCGGGCCTGCGGCCCGGTGGCGGAGCAAGCGGCGGCACGATCGGCGGCCGTCCCGGAGTGAGCACGCTGCCGGGCACGGGTGTCGGGCAGCCGGGGATGGCCACGCGGCCCACTCCGGGCCTGCGGCCCGGCCTTGGCGCCACGACCAAGCCCTTTCCGGCGCCGGGCATCGGTGGCCGACCGGGCGGCGGTGATCGTCCCGGCCGGCCCGGAGTCGGCGGCCCCGGCGGCGGTGGCATCGCCGGGGGGAACCGACCGACGACGCTGCCGGGCACGATCGGCGGCGGCGGTCGTCCGGGAATCGGAGCCACGAAGCCCATGCCGCTGCCGGGTGACCTCGGCGGTGGCCGGCCCGGAGGCGTTGGCAACCGTCCGGGCATCGGAGGCGATCGCCCGGGCATGGGTGGCAACCGGCCCGGAATCGGAGGCAACCGCCCGACCACGCTGCCCGGCGACCTGGCCGGACTCGGTGGCGGCAACCGGCCGGGCGGCGGCTGGAACCGTCCGGAGGGTGGCTGGAACCGTCCGGGGATCGGCGGCAACCGGCCGGGATGGAACCGACCCGGCATCGGCGACAACAACAATTTCTGGAACAGCGGCAACATCAACATCAACAACGGCTGGCAGGGCGGGGGCTGGGGCTACCCCGGCTGGAACACGGGCTACGGCGGCTGGAACCACGGCTACGGCTGGAACCACGGCTACGTCAATCCGCACTACGGCAGTTGGTACAACGGCAGCTGGAACAATGGCTGGGGCAACTGGTGGGGCGGCTTCGCCGCCGGGGCCGCGACCTGGGGTCTGGCCTCCGCACTCACCAACTGGGGGCTCGGCTACGGCGCGCTTGGGTATGGGGGTGGCGCGTACGTGAATCCCTACTATGCGGCGATCCCGGCCACCGTCGTGGCCGCCTCGCCCTACGACTACTCGCAGCCGATCGTCGCCACGACGTACGAGACCGCCGCCGATCCGGCCACGGCCGAGGCCGCCCCCGCCACGGCGGGCGACACGGCCGTCGACGCGGCCCTCGAGAAGTTCAAGGCCGGCGACTACTCCGGCGCGCTCGCCGGCTTCGACGCGGCCCTCAAAGCCGCCCCCAACGACACGGTGATCCACGAGGTGCGGGCGCTGGCCTTGTTCGCGCTGGGCCGCTATCCCGAGGCGGCCGCCACGCTCAACTCCGTCCTGGCCTCGGCGCCCGGCATGGACTGGACGACTGTCAGCAACCTCTATCCCTCCGTGGAGGCCTACACGGCGCAGCTGCGGAAGCTCGAGGACTTCTGCAAGGTGAATCCGGGTGACCCGGCCGCCCACTTCGTGCTCGCCTACCACTACCTGATCGGTGGCCACTCCGACGCGGCGGTGGCGGCGCTCCGCGTCGTGGTCGCCAAGCAGCCCGGCGACATGGTGGCCAAGCGGCTCCTCGAGGCCCTCAAGCCCGCGGCCGAAGCGGCCCCGGCCGAGTCCGCACCTGCCGCGGCGGCGGCGGAGCCGCCCGCCGGCCCCGAGACCGATCTCGTCGGCACGTGGAAGGCCACCAGCGACAAGGACACCGTGACGCTCGAGATCACCGCGGACTCGAAGTTCACCTGGAAGGCCACGCCCGCGGGCAAGCCCGCGGTCGAACTCGCCGGGACGATCGAGACCTCCGCCGACGCCATCGCGCTCACGAGCGAGAAGGCGGGCACGATGGTCGGCAAGGTGGCCTCGAAGGGCCCCGACGCGTTCGAGTTTTCGCTGCCCGGGGCGCCCGCGGAGGCCAAGCCCCTGCTCTTCCAGCGGCAAAAATAGCCCGGGCCGTCCGGTGGCAGGGCCGCGTCGCCTCGGCTACCATGCATTGCGATGTCCGCCGTCGGCGGCCCCGCGCACCCCCCCGAAGCGAGCCATGGAACAGTACCGCAGGATTCAAGCCGCGAAGAAGGGCGACATCCACATGGTCGCCTTCAAGGACAAGAAGATCCTCGACGACACGGTGCTCGACGAGATCCGCACCGAGCTCACCCAGCTGCTCGGCAAGGCGGCCGGCCCCGACGTGCTCCTCGACTTCGGCAACGTCGAGTTCATGTCGAGCGCCATGCTCGGCCTGCTCGGCCAGTTGCACCGCAAGATCTCGGCCGGCCAGGGCCGGCTGAAGATGTGCTCGATCCGGCCGGAGATCTTCCAGGTCTTCAAGCTCACGAACCTCGACAAGCTCTTCAGCATCCACAAGGACGCGCCGACGGCCCTGGCGACGTTCTCCTGAAGGGTCGGCGATGGCCTCCGGCGTCGATGTGCTGATCGCCGAAGACAGCCGGATGCAGGCGCGGATGCTGATCCGCCGCCTCGAGGAGGCCGGACACACCGTCCGCTGGGGCGAGAATGGCGCCCTCGCGCTGGCGCTGGCCCGCGAGCGGCGGCCCGACATCATCGTCTCCGACATCGAGATGCCGGAGATGACGGGCTATGAGTTCTGCAAGGCGGCGAAGGCGGACCCCGGCCTGCGGGCCGTGCCCTTCATCCTGCTCTCCACGCTCTCCGATCCCATCGACATCATCCGCGGCCTCGACGCGGGCGCCGACAACTACGTCACCAAGCCCTACGAGCCCGATTACCTGCTCGGAAGGATGACCGCGCTGTTGGCGACGCCCCTCGAGGCGGCTGACGACGCCCAGGCGGCGATGCTCGAGGTCACGCTCGCCGGGCAGAAGTTCCGCGTCAAGGCGGGCCGGCAGCAGGTGCTCAACCTCCTGGTGTCGACGTTCGAGAACGCCGTCGCCAAGAACCAGGAACTCGTGGTCGCCAACCAGGACCTGTCGGTGGCCCGCGACAGCCTGCAGAAGTCGAACGAGGAACTGGCCGCCCTCAACGCCGAGATTTCGCGGGCCAACTCCCACATGATCCGCGACCTGGAGGCGGCCGCGAAGGTGCAGCGGTCGCTGCTGCCCGGTGACGAAGTCGCGCTGCCCGGCACGGACGTCGCCTGGCGGTACGTTCCCTGTCAGAGCCTGGCCGGCGACTTCCTCAACGTCTTTCCGCTCGATGCCGAGCACGCCGGCCTGTTCGTGGTCGACGTCAGCGGCCACGGGGTGCCCTCCTCGCTGATGGCCGTGACGGTGGGCCGCTTCCTCGTCCCCAAGGTCTCCGACTCGTCGCTCCTCGTGCGGCAGGGATCCGACGGGCGGATCGTCGTGGCCCGGCCAGCGGAGGTGGCCACGCAGCTCAACCATCTGTTCCAGGCCGACGAGTTCTCCGGGCTGTACTTCACGCTCATGTACGGCGTGCTCCACCTGCCCACCGGCCGGCTCGACTACGTCTCCGCGGGCCATCCCGCGATGCTGCGGGTCCCGGCCGGCGGCGGGCCGCCGGAGTTCCACGGGGCGGAGGGCTTCCCGGTCGCCTTCGTGCCGGGCGTCGAGTACGAGCAGAAGACGCTGCAGCTCGCCCCCGGGGACCGGCTGTACCTCTACTCCGACGGCGTGCCCGAGGCGATGGATCCCGACAAGCAGCCCTACGGCGAGCAGGCGATGGCCGACCGGATCGCGGCCGACCGCGGGCAGCCGCTGGAGGCGAGCGTGACGGGGCTCCTCGAGGCGGTCGAGAAATGGTGCGCGCCGGTCGGGCCGCTCGACGACATCACGATTCTGGGGATCGAGTGGCGGCCCTGATTCAGCCCGGACGCTTCGGGCGGTAGTAGCTGCAGCCGCCCTCGACGACGCGGTCGAAGCCGTCGTCGAGGCCGATCATGGTCTCGGCGCCGCCGAGGAACAGGCCGCCGTCGGGACGCAACGCCCGGCGGGCCCGCTTCACGAGCGCGGACCGGGTGGGGACGTCGAAGTAGAGCATCACGTTCCTCAGGAACATGACGTCGCAGGCCGGCAGCATCGGCCAGGTGCCGTTGAGGTTCAGGCAGCGGAACTCGACGAACCGGCGGCACTCCTGGGCCACGCTCCACTTGCCCTGCAGTGGTCGGAAGTATTTCTTCAGAAGGTTCGGGGGCAGGCCGCGGGCCGTCTCCAGTTCGCTGTACACGCCCGCCCGGGCCCGCTCCAGGACCGGCTCGGAAAAGTCGCTGGCCACGATCCGCACCCGCCAGGTGGCCGCGAGGTCGGGAAAGTGCTCGAGCAGGGTGATGGCGATGCTATAGGGCTCCTGGCCGGTCGAGCAGGCGGCCGACCAGATCACGAGCTGCTTGTCGGCGGCGCGTCGCACGGCGAGCTCGGCCACGAGCCTGCGCAGGGCCTCGAACGGCGCCTGGTCTCGAAAGAACGAGGTCTCGTGGGTCATCATCGCGCACAGCACGTCGCGCTCGAGCGTGGGATCGATGCCCTGGCGGACCCGGTCGATCAGCGTCTCGAGGCTGGGGATCTTGCGCTGCCGCACGATCGGCATGAGGCGGGCCACGACGAGGTACTGTTTCGACTCGTCGATGCAGACCCCCGTACGGCGCTTGAGAAGCCCGCAGAGGAAGGCGAACTGCGGCTCGGCGACCTTCATGAGAAGAGCCCGCGCGGTCTCGACGTCGGCCTGCGTGAATCTCCGGCTCGGGGGCGGCAAAAGTCTTGTCGCTGATGGCCGCAGCGGCCATAGGCTCCTCGAGCATTCGCCGACCCCCTCACCTGGCTTTTTTGGTGCAGCACGTCGAGGTATAGCCCAGATGAAGGAAATGGATTAACTGCCGCGTCTCTTGAGCCGGAGGGCCACCTCGACGCCCACCTGGGCGAGCGGCAGGACCGCGTCGGCTAGGCCGGCGCGGACGACCTCGCCCGGCATGCCCCAGACGACGCTCGAGAACTCGTCCTGGGCGATCACGCCGCCGCCCGCCTCCACGATCACCCGCGAGCCGTCGCGGCCATCCCGGCCCATGCCCGTGAGCACGACGCCGAGCGTGCCGCCGCCCCAGATGCGGGCCGCCGAGCGGAAGAGGACGTCGGCGGAGGGGCGGCAGGAGTTCTCGGGCGGCGCGTCCGAGAGCCGGACCCGCTGGGCCGTGGCGTCGCCCGCGAGTTCGAGGTGTCGGCCACCGGGGGCGAGGACGACGTCGCCCGGGGCGATCGGCATGCCGTCCGTGGCCTCGCGGACGGGAAAGCCACAGAGCTTGGTGAGTCGCTCGGCGAGCTGGGTCGTGAAGAAGGCCGGCATGTGCTGCACGATGAGGATCGGCACCGGCGCGCCGCGGCCGCAGGTCGGCAGAACCTCGGCGAGGGCCGTGGGGCCGCCCGTCGACACGGCGATCACCACGCCCTGCACCGGCGGGCGGCGGGCGGCGGGCGGGCGGCCGGGCGACACGGCCCCCACGGCCGCGGGCCTGGCAGGTGCGGCGGGCAGCCGGCCCCGCGGCACGAGGGCCTTGATTCGCGTGATCACCTCGGCGCGGATCTTGGCGGCGACGTCGTCGGGGTCGAGGCCCGCCGGCTTGGCGACGTAGTCGTTCGCCCCGGCGAGCAAGGCCTCGACGGTGGCCTTCGCGCCGCGCTCGGTGAGGCTCGAGAACATGATGACGGGCAGTTTCGGGTGCCGCCGGCGGATCTCCCGCAGGGCCGTGATCCCGTCCATGACGGGCATCTCGACGTCGAGCAGCACGAGATCCGGCAGGTCGGCGGCGAGGGCCTCGAGGCAGGCCTGGCCGTTGACGGCCGTGCCGGCCACTCGGAGGTCGGCGTCGGTGGCCAGCGTGGCCGAGAGGATGCTCCGCATCGTGTGCGAGTCGTCGCACAGGAGCACGCGGATCGGCCGGCGGCCGTCCGCCGCGACGACGTCCTCGGCGCAGAGCCCGAGGTCCACGAGCTTCCGCACGAGCGACGCCGCCGTGAACGGCTTGGCGAGGTAGTCGTTCACCCCCGCGGCGAGGGCCTCGGCGATCCGGCCGCGGTCGTGCTCCGTGGAGATCATGAGCAGCGGCAGGTCGCGGTGGGCCGGGTCCCGCCGCAGCCGCCGCACGAGTTCCAGGCCGTCCATGACCGGCATGTGCCAGTTGACGGTCACGAGGTCGGGGCGGCCGGCGGCGGCCAGGGCCGCCAGCGCCTCGGCGCCGTTGGCCGCCTCGGCGCATTCGAAGTGCAGTTCGCGGAGCGTCCGCGAGACGATGCTCCGGCTCGGCTTCGAGTCGTCGACGACCAGCGCCCGCACGGTGAGGAACCTCCCTGTCGCGGCCGGCCGGGCGGCCGGTCGCCGCTATTTCTTGTATTCGTCGACGAGCCGTTGCAGGGCCTGGGCCATGCGGGCCAACTCCTGCGAGGAGACCTGCGTGTTCGAGGCCCCCTCGGCCGTGCTCTGGGCCGCCTGGGCCACCTGCACGATGTTCTCGGCGATCTCGCCGGAGCCCGTCGTCGCCTCGGCGATGTTGCGGCTGATCTCGCTGGTGGTCACCGACTGCTCCTCGACCGCGGCCGCGATCTTGGTCTGGAGGGCGTCGATCTTCTCGATCACCGTCTCGATCTCGGCGATCGCCGCCACCGCCCGGGCCGTGTCGCCCTGCATGCCCTCGATCCGACCGCCGATATCCTCCGTGGCCTTGGCGGTCTCGCGGGCCAGTTCCTTGACCTCGTTGGCCACGACGGCGAAGCCCTTGCCCGCCTCGCCCGCCCGGGCCGCCTCGATCGTGGCGTTGAGCGCCAGGAGGTTCGTCTGCTCGGCGATCGTGTTGATCACCTTGACGACGGCGCCGATCTCCTGGCTCGAACGGCCCAGGGCGTCCATCGTGGCCGACGTCGCCGTCGCCATCTCCACGGCCCGCCGGGCGGTGGTGGCCGCGTCCTGCGCGTTGCGGGCGATGTCGTGGATGCTGGCCACGAGATTGTCGATCGACCCGGACACGGTGCGGGCGTTGCCGCTGACCTGCTCGGCCGCGGCCGAGACGAGGTTGGCCTGGGCGGTGGTCTGCTCGGCCGCGGCGCTCATCTGCTGGCTGACGCTGGTGAGCTCCTCCGAGGCGCTGGCGAGGGCATGGGTGTTGTCGACGATGCCGCCGACGAGCGCCGCCTGCCGTTGGCTCTCGCGGGTCAGCCGCTGGGCGATGAGCGTGGATACGCCGAGCACGCCGAGCGTCGTCAGCCCGAAGATCATCAGGCCGAATCGCCACAGCCGGTTGACCGGCGCGAGCACTTCGGCCGCATCGATCTCCGAGATGAGGGCCCAGCGGACGTCGCCCCGGCCCCCGCCCGGTCCGCGATGGATCGTGACGGGACGGTAGGCCGTGAGCACGGGCTGATCGCGGTAGTCGAGACCCGCGGTCACGCCCGCCTTCCCCTCGTCGAGTGCCGCCCTGACCGCCGGCGTGTCGACCTTGAACTGGGGATTGATGATCGTGGTCGCGACGCCCAGCTCCTTCGCGAATCGAGAGTTGCTCTGGAACAGGCGGTCGGGGCCGATCGCGTACGTTTCGCCGGTCTCACCCATGCCGGTCGTCTCGCCGATGATCGCGTCGGCCCGGTCGAGCGGGATCTGGAAGGCGACCACCCCCACGATCTGCCGGCCCTCGTAGATCGGAGCGGCAATGAACCCCGCCGGCTCGTTGCACGAGGGGAGGTAGCGGTCGTAGCGGCCGAAGGCGACGGCGTCCCGGCGGCCGGCCGACGCCGCCTCCTGGAAGGCCTGGGCCAGGCTCGTGCCGGCCAACGGGCCGCTCCGCAGCGACGCGGCGAAGTCGATCTCCTTGAAGACCGTGTACACCACCGTGCCACCCGCCGCGTCGATCAGAAACACGTCCGACAGGCCGTACTTCTCCCGCAGGCTGCGAAAGATCGGGTGGAAGTCGGCGTGGGCCTTCGTGTAGGCCGAATCGTCACCGGCGGCGTCGAGCAGGTGCTTGGATCCGATCGGGTTCTCGTTGCGGCGGATGTACAGATACTGCAGATAGGCCGCGGTGTCGTCGAGGGCGTCGACGATGGGCTGGGCCGAGATCGCCTCCCCGGTCCGCTTGCGGAACTCGCCGGTGAAGTCGCCGGAGTAGAACGACTCGAGATCCCGCCGCACGCGGACCAGTTCCTGGTCGTCGGCCTTCGCGTCGGCGACGATCTGTTGCAGGCCGGTCTGGAACCGCTTCAGGGCGTCGAGCGTCATCCGGTCCTCGGCGAGGACCTGCAGTTCGTGGCGGAGGTTGTCGAAGTACCGCTCGACCGACTTGGCCGTGACGGTGTTGACGGTTTCCAGCTTGCCGTTGGCCTGCTCCCGCAGGGCCTGAGATGCCGTGCGGTAGGTGGTCATGCCCATGAACGCCATGGGGATGAGCGACACCGCCAGCAGGGCCAGGAGCAGCCGGTTGCCGAGGAAGGAGAGCCAGCCGGCCGGCGTGCCGGTGCGGGAGGGAG
>JBIIDT010000079.1:0-13466 GCA_044238145.1 Pirellulales bacterium
CCCACCGGCATCGACAGGCCACTGGCCATCTGCCGGTGCGTCGGGCTCTCGGTGGTGCGGGCCCCGATGGCGCCGAGCACGATCGTGTCGGCGATGTACTGCGGCGTGATCGGCTCGAGGAACTCCGTCGCGGTCGGCAGCCCCAGGGCGGCGATCTCGATGAGCAGGCTGCGGGCCAGCCGGAGCCCCGTGGCCACGTCGAAGCTGCCGTCGAGGTGCGGGTCGTTGATCAGCCCCTTCCAGCCGACGGTCGTCCGTGGCTTCTCGAAGTACACCCGCATGATGACGAGCATCCGGTCGGCGACCCGGTCGGCGACCGCCCGCAGGCGGGCGGCGTAGTCGCGGGCGGCTTCGAGGTCGTGGATCGAGCACGGGCCCACGACAGCCAGGAGCCGCGGGTCCTCGAGGGCCAGGATCCGCTCCACGGCGTGCCGCCCCTGCACGATCGTCTGCCGCGCCGCCTCGTCGAGGGGGAGCAGGTTGCACAGCCGCGCCGGGGGGACGAGCGGGTCGAGGCTGCGGATGCGGAGGTTGGACGTGGGCGTCGACGCGGAGGCCGACGGCGCGGCGGCGGGATGCATGACCCAACTCTACACCACGGAACGCCGCCGCGGACGCCCCGGGGTTTGACCGCCCCCGGGAACGCTGGTTCAATCGGCTTCCGGCCGGACGTTTCCGCGGCGCCGCGGAGGCACGACACCGGCGGCGGACGGGAAGGAGCTCGCACCGTGACCAAGCACGTTTTCGTGACCGGGGGCGTCGTCAGCTCGCTCGGCAAGGGGCTCACCTCCGCCTCGATCGGCATGCTTCTCGAGGCCCGCGGCCTGCGGGTCCGGATGCAGAAGCTCGATCCCTACATCAACGTCGACCCGGGCACGATGAGCCCGTACCAGCACGGCGAGGTGTACGTGCTCGACGACGGCAGCGAGACCGACCTCGACCTCGGCCACTACGAGCGGTTCACGTCGGCCCCGCTCTCCCGCAAGAGCAATTACACGACCGGCCAGATCTACCTGTCGGTGATCAACAAGGAGCGGCGTGGCGAGTTCCTCGGCAAGACGGTGCAGGTGATCCCCCACATCACCAACGAGATCAAGGAGGTCGTGACGCAGCTCGCCGCCCCCGACGTCGACGTGGCGATCACGGAGATCGGTGGCACGGTGGGCGACATCGAGAGCCTGCCCTTCCTGGAGGCGATCCGGCAGATCCCGCTGGAGGTGGGCCGCGAGAACTGCATCTTCATCCACCTCACGCTGGTGCCCTACCTCAAGGCCGCCGGCGAGCTGAAGACCAAGCCCACCCAGCACTCGGTGGGCATCCTCCGCCAGATCGGCATCCAGCCCGACATCCTCGTGTGCCGCACGGAGCGGGGCCTCGACGTCTCCGACCGCGAGAAGATCGCGCTGTTCTGCAACGTGCCGCTGGACTCGGTGATCGAGGAGCGGGACAAGGACTTCTCGATCTACGAGGTGCCCCTGTCGCTGCAGTCGAACCGCATCGACGAGATCATCCTCCGCCGCTTCGGCATCCAGGCGCCGGCGGCCGATCTCGACGAGTGGCACGACATCCTCCACCGCCTGCGGAACCCGGAGCACGAGGTTTCGATCGCCCTGGTCGGCAAGTACGCCGAGCACCGCGACGCCTACAAGAGCATCTACGAGGCCCTCGACCACGGCGGCATCGCCCACAAGACGCAGGTCCGCGTGCAGCCCATCAAGAGCGAGGACATCGAGCGTGAGGGGGCCGAGCGGCTCCTGGCCGGCTTCGACGGCCTGCTCGTGCCCGGCGGCTTCGGCGAGCGGGGCATCGAGGGCAAGGTGGAGGCGATCCGCTTCGCCCGCGAGCGGCGGCTGCCCTTCCTCGGCATCTGCCTGGGGATGCAGTGCGCGGTGATCGACGTGGCCCGGCACGTGGCCGGCCTGGAGTCCGCCCACTCGACCGAGTTCGACCGCAACACACCCCACCCCGTGATCTGCCTGATGGACGAGCAGCACGCGGTCGTCGACAAGGGGGGCACGATGCGGCTGGGCGCCCAGCCGGCCGTGCTCGTCGAGGGCACGCGGGCGGCCGCCGCCTACGGCACGACGCAGATCTCCGAGCGGCACCGGCACCGCTACGAGTTCAACTCGAAGTACCGCGCGGCGCTCGAGGAGGCCGGGCTCGTGATCGCCGGCACCAACCCGGCCGGCACGCTCGTGGAGATCGTGGAGTTGGCCGACCACCCGTGGTTCGTGGCGGTGCAGTTCCATCCCGAGTTCAAGAGCAAGCCGACCGCGGCCCATCCGCTGTTCGCCGGCCTCGTGGCCGCGGCGGTGGAGCGGCACGCCGGCAGCGCCTGGGTGGCCGAGGCCTGATCGCCGGCCCCACGGAGGACGAGCATGCCCGACGAATCCACAGTCACCGACCAGCCCGATCCCGCCGAGCGGAGCGGGCAGGCCCCGCCCGCGACCTTCGACTTCCTCGTCCACACGCTCTTCACCCAGGCCCTCATGGCCCTCGGCCGGATCCCCAACCCGATCACGAAGCAGTCGATCCGCAACCTCGACACCGCGCGGCACTTCATCGACACGCTGACGATGCTCGAGGAGAAGACCCGGGGCAACCTGACCACCGAGGAGGGCCGGCTGCTCGAGGAGATCCAGCACCAGCTCCGCACGCTGTACGTCGAGGCCCGTTCATGATCCGTCCGCTGCTGATTGTCGTCGCCGTGGTCGCGGCCTGCCCGGCGGTGGCCGCCGAGGTGCGACTGGAGCGGCGCGAGGGCCGGGTCGACGTGAGCGTCGACGGCAAGCCGTTCACGGCCTACGTGTTCGCCGGGCACCGCAAGCCGATCCTCCATCCCGTGATCGGCCCCGGCGGGGCCGCCATGACGAGGGCCTGGCCGATGGTGGAGGGTGTGGCCGGAGAGCCCCGGGACCATCCCCACCACGAGTCGATCTGGTTCACGCACGGCATCGTCAACGGTGCCGACTTCTGGGCCGCCCATCCCAACGCCCACGACGAGAAGCACCGCGTCGACAACCGCATCGAGCACGTGGAGCTCGTCGCCTGCGAAGGCGGGCCCGTCGGCCGACTCGAGACGCGGAACCGCTGGGTGCAGGCCGACGGGAAGGTCGCGTGCACCGATTCCCGCCGGCTCACCTTCGCCGCGGATGCCGCCGGCCGGACGATCGACTACGCGGTGACGATCCACGCCGATCACGGGCCGGTGAAGTTCGGCGACACCAAGGAGGGGACCTTCGGCCTGCGGGTGCCCGCCACGCTGCAGACAAAGGACGCGCACGGATCCAAGGGGGCGGCCGGCCACATCCTCAACTCGGAGGGCCAGACGGACGCCGCGGCCTGGGGCCAGGCGGCCCGCTGGGTCGGCTACTGGGGGCCCGTGGACGGCAGGACCGTGGGCGTGGCGATCCTCGACCACCCGACCAACCTGCGACACCCGTCCCTCTGGCATGCCCGCGACTACGGGCTCGTCGCGGCCAACCCCTTCGGCCTCCACGACTTCACCGGCGCCCCCGCGGGCAGCGGCGACTACACCCTCCCCGCCGGCGAGTCGCGGACGTTCCGCTATCTCGTCGTGCTCCACGAGGGCGAGACCGTGGCCGCCGACATCGACGGCCGTTGGCGGCGCTGGGCCGAGGCGACCGGGGCGGCGAAGCCATGACGGCCCGACTGCTCGACGGGCGGGCCCTGGCCGGTCGGATCGAAGCCGGGCTCGCCGAGGAGGTGCGGACGTTCGCCGCCATGACGGGGCGGCCGCCGCGGTTGGTCGTCGTGCTCGTCGGCGACGTCGCCGCGAGCGCCTCGTACGTGAAGAGCAAGGCGGCCGCCGCCGCACGCGTGGGCATCGACGCGGAGGTGATCCGCGTGCCGGCCACGTCCGGCACGGCCGAACTCGTCGCCCTCGTGCAGGCGATCGCCCGCGAGGATCACGGGGCGGCCGACGGCATCCTCGTGCAGCTGCCGCTCCCACCGCACGTCGATGCCGTCGCCGTGCTCGACGCGGTGCCGCCCGACCGCGACGTGGACGGCTTCCATCCCGAGAACGCCGGACTCCTCTCCCAGGGCCGGCCCCGCTTCATCCCCTGCACCGCCGCCGGCGTGCAGCGGATGCTGATCGACGCCGGCATCGAGACGGCGGGCCGCCACGCCGTGATCATCGGCCGCAGCGACATCGTGGGGAAGCCGCTGGCCCTGCTGCTGGCTGCGAAGTCGCCCGCCGGCACCCGCGGGGGCGACGCCACGGTCACGATCTGCCACAGCCGCTCCGCCGACCTTCCCGCCATCACCCGCCAGGCCGACATCCTCGTGGCCGCGGTGGGCCGCCCGGGCCTCGTCACCGCGTCGATGGTCAAGCCGGGGGCGGCGGTGATCGACGTGGGCATCAACCGCGTGGACGGCAAGCTCGTGGGCGACGTCGACTTCGAGGCCGTGCGTGCCGTCGCCGGCTGGATCTCGCCGGTGCCCGGTGGCGTCGGGCCGTTGACGGTCGCCGTGTTGCTGTGCAACACCGCGCTCGCCGCCGAGCTGCGACTCGGCCATGGCCGACACTAGCGCCTGATCAGGCCCGGATTGAGGCCGATCACGAGCATGGCGATGAACGACAGGCCGATCAGCACCGCGGCCACGATCGCGCGTTTGAGCCACGTCTGTGCGGCCCGCGCCTCCATCTCCGCCTGCCGCCGCTCCTGCTCCTTGCGAAACTCCACGCTGTCCGAGGCCCGCAGGACGAAGAACTCGTTGCACTGCGGGCAGCAGACCTGCTGACCGAGCATGTCCTCACGGGCCTTGATCACGTGCCCCTTGGGGCAGGGGATGCGGTAGACGACCGGCTCGTCCGGGCGAAGCGTCTCGTCGACGCCGCCGAAATCGTCACCGGCGGCCCCCGCCCCGGCCGGCACGAACTGGGCGGAGCCGCGGACGCGGCCGCGGCAGATGGGGCAGACCTGGTGCTCCCCCTCGGGCACGCTGGGCCCCCTGTAGCCGCACACGCACTTGATCGAGTCGGTCATGCCGGGAATTGTAGCAGCGGCCGCGTCAGGCGGCCCGGTGCTGCTGGGCGGGCCGCTTCGTCACCTTCCCGTGCTCGACCTCGAGGATCGAGTCGGCCAGGGCCAGCGTGCTGGCCCGATGGGTGATCATGATCACCGTGCGGTTCTCCACGTAGCGGGCGAGGGCCTCGTGGATCAGCCGCTCGCTCTCGACGTCGATCTGGCTGGTCGCCTCGTCGAGGACCAGGATTTCGGCGTCGCGGAGGAAGGCCCGGGCCAGCGAGATCCGCTGCCGCTGGCCACCCGAGAGCCGGAAGCCGTTGGGGCCGACCATCGTCCGGTAGCCCTCGGGAAACTCCGCGATGAAGTCGTGGGCCCGGGCCTTGCGGGCGGCCTCCTCGACCTCCTCGTCGGTGGCGTCCCAGCGGCCGTAGCGGATGTTGTAGAGGATCGACTCGTTGAACAGTTCCGTCTGCTGGGTGACCAGCGCGATCCGCCGCCGCAGGTCGTGGATCGCGATGTCGGTCAGCGGCACGCCGTCCAGCAGCACCCGCCCCTTCGTCGGATCGTAGAACCGGCACACCAGGTTCACGAGCGTGCTCTTGCCGCCGCCGTTCGGGCCCACGATCGCCACGCGCTCGCCGAAGGCGATCGCCACGCTCACGTCCTTGAGCACGGTGTCGATGCCGTCGTAGCTGAAACTCACGTTGTCGAGGCGGATCTCGCGGTGCGGCGACGGCAGGCTGACCGGCTGGGCCGCCGCACGGAGCTTGGAAGGCGTGTCGAGCAGCGGGTACAGGCCCTGGGCGCCCACGATGCCGACGTTCATCCCCGTGATCACGCCGGACAGCTTACGGACGGGGTCGCTGGCCCCGATGAGGAAGCCGAAGAAGATCATGATGCCCGGCACCGTCATCGGCTGGTCGGTCATCGTGATCCCGAAGATCCGCGTCTCCTGGTTGATCACGAGCCACGCCCCGACGGCGATCGAGGTCGCCACCATGCCGATCCCGAGGATCTCCGTGATCGGGTTGGCGAGGGCGAAGTAGAAGCTGTGCCACATGCCGGTCCGCATCATGTCGCTGGTGCAGTTGCGGAACCGCTGCCGCTCGAAGTCCTCCATCGTGTAGGCCTGGACCGTGAGCACGTTGTTGAGGGCCTCGAGGAGCACGTGATGGAAGCCCCGAGAGCGGGCGAGGATGCTCTTGGAGATGCCGCGGATGCGGCGGTTGAGCCACACCATCAGGAAGCCCACCAGCGGCGCCAGCAGCAGGCAGGCCAGCGTCAGCCGCCACGAGATGCAGAACGCGCCGCCGAGACAGGCCAGGATCTTGAGCGGCTCCGTGACGGCACCGCCGTATACGCTCGTGATGCCGCTGGCCAGCATGTCGGAGGTGCTCGTCACCTGGGCCATGAAGCCGGCCGAGCCCCAGCGCATGAACTGGGCGCGGTCGAGTTCCAGGGCCTTGTCGAATACCTTGAGGCGGATGTTGCGGCCGATGCTCATCGCCACCCAGGCCACGAGCAGGTGGCCGGTGAGCAGGAGGACGTGCTTCAGGAACGTGCTCACCACCACGAACACGACGACCACCAGCACCGTCTGGAAGGGGTCGGTCGGCAGGAGGCGGTCGAGCCATGGCCCGAGCCGCTCGGCGGAGGCCACGATCGCCTCCTCGCCGCGGGTCGTGAGGGCGAGGGTATCGATCTTCGTGCGGGCCTTGCGGGCGGCCTCGCCGTCGAGTTCGCCGGCGGCGACCGCGGCCTGGAGGCGGGACCGCTCCTCGACGCCGGCCGCCATCCGGGCCCGGGCGTCGACGATCCGCCGCTCGTTCCACGACTGCAGCGACTCGCCCTTGAGCGTGACCTCGATGATCGGGAACAGGGCGGCGATGTTCGCGCCCCACAGGGCCGCCACGCCGGCGGAGCAGAACAGCGCGGCTGCCAGGAGCGGCCAGCTCTTGGCGGCTTCGCGGAGGGCTCGGAGGAAGTAGTGCATGAACCGGCGCTTTCGTGTCGGGCCGCCCCGCGGTCGGATGGCGTCTGGAATCGGTTCGACGGGCGGGTGCGGCCCACCCGCCGGCGCGAACAACGGCCGAGGCAGGCTGCGGTCGCCCCGGCAGGCTGGGCGGAGTCATCCGTCCACGACCACCGAGGCGGGCGGGGAAGGTAATGCCGCCCCCGCCCCGGGACAAGGGCGGGTTTCCGGGGCATGGCCCCACAAAAAAGCCGGCGGTGGCGGCCCGGATGCCGGCTCCCCCTTCACCCGGCCGGAGGGGGCCGCTCAGCCGCCGAGCCGGGCGTCCCAGGCCGCGGCTGCCCGCGGCTCGAAGGCCTCCGGCTCGAAGCTGTGCCGCACGATCTCGCGGATCTGCCGCAGGTCGACGACGCCGCCGCGGGCGGCGAGCTGCACGAGCAGGTTGCCGATCGCCGTGGCCTCCACCGGCCCGGCCAGCACCGGGCGGCCGGTGGCGTCGGCGATCATTTGGCAGAGGAGGCGATTCTTGACGCCGCCCCCCACCACGTGCACCCGCCCGATCCGCCGGCCCACGAGCCGGTCGAGCTCGAGGATCCGGCGCCGAATCGCCGCCGCCACGCTCTCCAGCGCGGCCCGCACCACCGCCGCCGTGGACTCGGGCACCGACTCGCCCGCCGCCCGGGCCAGCCCGCGGATCGCCTCGGGCATGTCGGCCGGCGCGACGAGCGCGGGATCGTCGGGGTCGACGAGCGTGGCCAGCGGCGGAGCCTCGGCCGCCAGCGCCGTGAGCTGGTCCCAGGTCCACTCCTTGCCCTGTCTCCGCCAGGCGGCCCGGCACTGCTGCACCAGCCACAGGCCGCACACGTTCCGGAGCAGCCGCGTCGTGCCCCCCACGCCCCCTTCGTTGGTGAAGTTGAGCGCCAGGCACTCGGGCGTGACCAGCGGCCGGTCGAGTTCCGTGCCCACGAGGGCCCAGGTGCCGAGGCTCACGTAGCACCAGTCGGGGCGGCTGCTCGGCGGATCGGCCGCAGGCACCGCCACCACGGCGCTGGCGGTGTCGTGGGTACCGGGCACGATCACGCGGGCCGCACCGAGACCCGTTTCGGCCGCCACCTCGCTCCGCAGCGGGCCGAGATCGGCGCCCGGCTCGACGACGGGCCCGAAGATCCGCCGGGGCAGGCCGAAGCGGTCGAGCAGCGGGAACGCCCAGTCGTTTTGCCGTGGGTCGAAGCACTGCGACGTGGTCGCGTTGGTCCGCTCGTTCGACCGCGTGCCCGAGAGCAGCCAGTGGAAGAGATCGGGGATCATGAGCATCCGGTCGGCCGCCTCGAGGATCGGCGACCGCCGCGCCCGGAGCGACAGCAGTTGGTACAGCGAATTGATCTCCATGAACTGCAGGCCCGTCGCGGCGAAGATTTCCGCCCGGGGCACGACCTGCTCCGCGGCGGCGAGCATGCCGCGGGTTCGGGCATCGCGGTAGCAGACGGGGTTGGCCAGCAGCGCGTCGTCGGCGGTGAGGAAGGAGAAGTCCACGCCCCAGGTGTCGACGCCCACGCTCGCGACCGCGCCGCCGTGTCGCCCGGCGGCGGCCCGCAGTCCCGTGGACACCTCCTGCCAGAGCCGGGGCAGGTCCCACACGAGCTGGCCGCCCATCGCGACGGGACCGTTCTCGAAGCGGTGGATCTCCTCGAGCTCCAGGAGCCGCCCATCGAACGCGCCCGACACCACGCGCCCGCCCGACGCCCCAAGATCCACCGCCAACGCCACCGTGCGTGCCATCGCCCTGCTCCTGGCCTTGCCTGCCTTTGCGTGCCTGCCCTGGAAACCAGCCGAGCGTTGTACCCGACGCACGGGTGGCCGGGTCCGGACAGGGCAAACGGCGGCGACCCTGCCGGTCGGCAGGCCGTTATGCGGCCGTTTCCCTGCGGCAGGTCGATAACCGAGCCACCCGGGGCTATTCTTCCGATAGTTGACCAAGCTGGTAGGGATTGGACATGGGCACGACGGTTTCCGACAGCCTGCGGGAGGACCTCGCCCGGGAGAGCCGCGGCCTCGAGAAGGCCGAGCCGCCGGAGATCATCCGCTGGGCGGCCGACCGCTTCGGCCCGCGGCTGACGATGGCCACCGCCTTCGGCCCCGAGGGCTGCCTGATCATCCACTGGCTGGCGGCCATCGCCCCGGCGACGCACATCTTCAACCTCGACACCGGCTACCAGTTCCGCGAGACGCTCGAACTCCGCGACCGGATCGCGCGGCGGTATGGCATCGAGGTGGCGCTCGAGCGGCCCGCGCAGGGCGTGGAGGACTACGAGCGGGCGCACGGCGGTCCCGTCTACCGCACCGACCCCGACCGCTGCTGCGGCGACCGGAAGATCGCGGTGGTGAAGCGGGTGCTGACGGGCTTCGACGCCTGGATGACCGCGATCCGCCGCGACCAGAGCCCCGACCGCGCTTCCGCGCCGATCGTCGGCTGGGACCACAAGTTCGACGTCGTGAAGGTGTCGCCGCTGGCGAACTGGACGAAGGCCCGCGTCTGGGACGCGATCGTCAAGGAGCAGGTACCCTACAACCCGCTCCACGACCGCGGCTACGTGAGCATCGGCTGCCAGCCATGCACGCGGGCGATCACTCCCGGCGAGGACGAGCGGGCCGGCCGCTGGAGCGGCTCGGCGAAGACCGAGTGCGGCCTGCATTCCAAGGGCTCCTGAGCGAGGCAGCGATGCGGATCTCCGCGAAGACCGAATACGCCGCGATCGCCGCCCTGGAACTGGCCCGCTGCCGCGGCGCCGCCGACCCGGTGCGGCTGCGATCGATCTCGCAGGGCCAGGGCGTGCCGGAGAAGTTCCTCGTGCAGATTCTCCTGCAGCTCAAGGCGGCCGGCCTGGTGACGAGCACCCGCGGAGCCGCCGGCGGCTATCGGCTGGCGCGGCCCCCGGAGGAGATCACGCTCGCCGACATCCGCGCGGCGATCGAGGGGGAGGGGGACGCCGCGCCGACCACGGCCGAACTGGCCGGCCGCTCGCGGGCGGCTGCCGCGCTCGCCGCCGCATGGGACGATGCGGCCCGCGCCGAGGCCGAGGCCCTCCGCAGCGTGTCGCTCGCCGACCTGCTCGAACGCTGCCGAGGCTCCGCGCAGGCGATGTATTACATCTAAATTCACGCCTGCGGGGCCATCCATGGCCCCCGCAGGCTTGGCCCGGCGTGGTCGCAGCCGAGGTGCGACCAGCCGGGCAGGCGGCCGCCCTCCAGGCGGCCGTGGCCGCCGCGGGGCGGCGGCACGCGGCGGCTCGACGAGGCGTCGATCCGCACCGCGTGGGCCGGAAGGCACGCTGCGCGGCCTACGGCCGCTGCGTGCCGGCCAAGCGAAGCGAGGCACGAGGCCGAGGCGCCACGTAACCACAGCACGCTGCGCGGCCTACGGCCGCTGCGTGCCGGCCAAGCGAAGCGAGGCACGAGGCCGAGGCGTTTCGCAATCACAGCACGCTGCGCGGCCTACGGCCGCTGCGTGCCGGCAAGACTGCCCGCCCGGAAGGCGGGCGCTCGCATGCCGGCGCACGCCGGCCAAGCGAAGCGAGGCACGAGGCCGAGGCTTCGCGTGATCACAGCACGCTGCGCGGCCTACGGCTGCTGCGTGCCGGCGAAACGTGGGCCCGGCCTCCAGCAAGATTGTCAACCCTGATGCAGCAGGGCGTCGAGAACGCGGGCGAACTCGGTCGCCGAAATCGGCATCCGCACCACCCGCCGGCGGTCGTCCTCGCGGGCCTGCCCCGCGATCGACTCCTGCTTCGGACTCGTGAGGAGCACGGCGGGCACCGCGGCGTAGAACGTATCGGTCGAGAGCGCGTTGAAGGCCTCGAGCGCCGCACCGCCGAGCGTCTGGGCGCTGATCACGAGACAGTCGGCCGGGGGGGGCGTCGTGGAAAACCGCGTCAGGGCCCGCTGCGGGCTCTCGGTGACGAGCACCCGATACCCGAGCTTGGTGAAGAACTGCCGCAGCGACTGCTGGTCCTTCTCCAGCGACTCCACGACCATCACACTTCCCTTGCCGGCCGGCGCGGCGGTGACTCCGGCCGCGGCCTGGGCGGCGGGGCCGGCCTCCGGGCGGTCGGCCGCGGCGGCCCGGCGGGCGATGATCTGCTCGACGGCCCGCCGCGCGTCGGCCGCGGTCTGCCACCGCTCCAGCGGGTCGAGGTGCATCATTCGCCCCACGAAGTCCGCCACATCCCGCGGCAGCTGCGGCGCCTTCGACGCCAGCGGCTCGACCGCCGAGAACCGCCGCGGATCGGACCGCACGTTGCGGTCCCGCGACTCGGCCAGGGCGGAGGCCCCTGCCAGCGTGAGATACGCCACCGTGCCCAGGAAGTAGATGTCACTGCGGACGCTGTCGTCCCGCATGCCGGTGAGCTTCTCGAGCGCCGCGTAGTCGACGGTGCGGGGCTTCTCCACGCGGCCGAGCGCCTTGTCGCCCGTGTCGTCGACGCTGGCGAGGCCGAAGTCGACGAGCTTGGCCTGGCCGGACGACGAGACGATCACGTTGGAGGCCTTCAGGTCGCGGTGCGTGACGCCCCGGCGATGGGCGTACTCGAGGCCGGCGAGCATCTGCTGGATCATGTCCAGGGCCCGCGGCAGGTCGACCGCGCCGCGGATCCGCACGAGCTCGCGGAGCGTCTGGCCCTCCACGAACTCCATGTTGATGTAACTCGCCCCCTGCTCCTGGCCGACGTCCTCGATCGCCACGATGTTGGGGTGCCGCAACAGCCGCCCCATCTCCCCCTCGTGGCGGAAGGCGGCCTGCTTCTCCGCGTCGTTGGCATAGCGGCTTCGCAGCACCTTCACCGCCAGGATCGCGCCGGTGTCGCGATGCACGGCCCGGAAGACGCGGGCGAAGGAACCGGCCCCGATCTGGTAGAGCACCTTCGCCCGGCCGAAGAGGTAGCCCGCCCGGTCGCCACGGAGCAGCTTCTCGAGCTGGTAGCCCGTGATCAGCTCCCGACGGACGAGCGCCGTGCCGAACTCCTGGGCCGCCGCCACCGGGCCGCCGCCGAACTCGCGGAGTGCCTCGCCGAGCGGGCCGTGTCCGGCGAGTTCCAGTTCGCCGGCCAGGTGGGCGAGTTGTTCCGCCGTGACGGGGCTCATGAATCGCTCGCCGGGCCTGGCCTCACGAATCTCTCACAACGGAGGTCCCATGTTCGGGTCAGCGGCCCGGGCCTTCAAGTCCCCCGCCCCGCCCCTCTTCCCACGCTTCGCCCGTTTCTCCGCCGGCAGGCGGGGTGCCCGGCTGCCGTGGCAGCCGCCATGCGGGGTCTGTACAAGCCCCGGCGTTGGACACGTCCCCGGGGCCGCTGCCGCGAGGCCGCGGCGCGAGAGCGGCATGCGCATGCGGTCTCCCACGCCATCCTCGCCTCGCTTTCCGCCGCGGGCCGCCCGGGCGGCCGCGGTGCTCGTCGGGCTCCTCGGCCTGCCGGCGCGGGCCCCGGCCGCCGACGAGCCGGAACCCGCGGCCCCGACCTGGACGCTCGGTGAGTCCGACGCGGCGCCCCGCGTCCTGGCCCACGCGCTCTCCCGCACCGCGCCGCATCGGGGGCGGACCTGCGAGGCGATCTCGATCGAGGCCTCGGCCGGGTCGAGCCTGCGGCTGGAGATGCCGATCGGCCCGGCGGTCGTCATCGACGAGTTCGCCGCCGCCGCCTGGATCCGGGCGAATCGCCCCGCGATCCGTCTGGCCGCGCGGGTCGTGCTGCCCGACTTCGTGTCGCGGAAGACCGGTCGACCGGTCGAACTGCTCCTCCCGGGCCCGCCCACGGCCGAGGTCGAACGCTGGGTGCAACTGCGGGTGACCGGACTGCCACAGGCCCTCGCCCGCCGCCTGCCCGCCCTGCACCTCGAGCACGGCCCGCAGGGCACGGTCGCCGGCGCGACCGTCACGCACCTCGTCCTCGACCTGTACTCGTCGCCCGGCCGCTACGACATCGCCGTCGACGACGTGACGGTCACGGGCAGCGTGCCGGCCGCCGGGCGCGGCCCGAGGCGTGACCCGCTCGTGCGGCCGGTCGCCGCCGAGTCCTTCGGGCCGCCCGTCGATCCACCCGCCGGCCTGGCCCGCGGCGTGCTCGAGGTGGCCGGGATGCCGTTCTTCCCCCGCTCCCTCGACCACAGCGGCGAGCCGCTGGCGGCGATCGCGGCCCTCGGCTTCAACTGCGTCCGCCTGCCGGAGCCGGCCACGGCGGAACTGCTCGCCGAGGCCCGCGCGGCCGGGCTGTGGGTGATCTGCCCGCCGCCGGCGATCCCCGACGTCGATGTCCGCGACCCCGACACGGTGCCGGCGCTGCGCAACTGGGACCGCGTGCTGATGTGGGACCTCGGCAGCGGGCTCGCGGCCGGCGACGTCGAGCCGCTGGCCGAGCAGGCCCGCCGCATCCGGGCCTGCGACCTGCGGCAGGGCCGGCCGCTGATCGCCTCGGCCGACTCGGGCCTGCGCGAGGTGTCGCGGCACCTCGACA
>JBIIDT010000154.1:0-3807 GCA_044238145.1 Pirellulales bacterium
CCCCGCCTCCGGCCGACCTCCTCGAGGCGATGCGTGCGGCCGCCCACCGCGACCAGATCGCCCGCCTCTGGGCCACGGGCTATGCGGGGCTGTTCGCCGGGCCGGTGGCCGATCTCGACGCGGAACTAGACGCGGGCCGGCCGCTCGACGAGGCGATCGTGTGGATCCACTTGCGCCAACTCGCCCGCGAACCCGACACGCTCGTCGCCCGCCGCCACGGCGCCGCCGTGGCGGCGGAGGTTTCGGCCGCGGCGGCGGCGGTGCTCGCGGCCGGGCCGGCCTGGCGGGAGGCGGCGGCGGAGTTCGACCGTTCCCTGCGGCTCCCGCGGCGGGTCAATCCGGGCACCACCGCCGACCTCGTCGCCGCGGCGCTGTACATTCTCCTCCGCGGGGCGCCGCCTCTCTCCTGATGCCCGCCCCGCGCCGAGAGGCTCCGATGCACGAAACGTTCGAGGTCCGGCTGCGAAAGGCGGTACACGTCTTCTGCGCGGGCCACTTCATCACGCTCACCGACGAACTCTGCGAGCCGGTCCACGGACACAACTGGACCGTCGGCGTCGACGTCGCGGGCAGCCCGGACCGCCACGGCATGGTGGTCGACTTCATCGCCTTGCGGGACCAACTCGGGGGCATCGTGGCCCGGCTCGACCACCGCATGCTCCTGCCGGCGGAGAACCCGCTGCTCGCGGTCTCGACCGCGGACGGCCCGACCGGCGTCCGCGAGACGACCGTCCGCTTCGCGAACCGTCGCTGGATCTTCCCGGCCGACGAGTGCGTCGTGCTGCCCGTGCGGAACACGACCGCCGAGTGGATCGCCCGCTGGATCGGCATGGAATTGCTCGCCGCGTTGGCGGCGGCTGGCCACGCGGTGGGCGGCACGATCCGCGTGTCGGTCGACGAATGTCTCGGACAGTCGGCCGTCTGGGAACGGACGGGCTGAAGCGACGCGACCCGGCGCGGGGGCCGGAGGGACTGGGAAGGGAACACATGCATCTCAATCGTCGGGCGCGCGAGATCGTCGAGCCCCTGCTCGCGGATCCCGGCCGATACGGCGCCGACTGCCATCGGATTGGCGGCGCGTGGGTCGTCGACTGCGGCGTCCGGGCGGCCGGCGGCAGCGAGGCCGGCCTGCTCATGGCCCGGGCCGCGTTGGCCGGCCTGGCCACGGTCGAGCTCCATCCCGCGGGCGGGCCGGAAGCGGCGTGGCCGGGATGCCCGTGGCCCGCGGTCGCGGTCGCCAGCCGGGAGCCGGTGGCCGCCTGCCTCGCTGCCCAGTACGCGGGATGGCGGGTGAAGGCTCCCGGCTACTTCGCGATGGCGAGCGGCCCGCTGCGGGCCGCCATCGGCAGGGAAGACCTGTTCGACACGATCGGTGGGCGGGAGCGGCCCGAGACGGCCGTCGGGCTGCTCGAGGCCTCGGCCCTGCCACCGGCCGAGGTCTGCCAGACGCTCGCGGCCGAAGCCGGCGTGCCGGCCGACGCCCTCGTGCTGCTCGTGGCCCGCACGGCGAGCGTCGCCGGCACGCTGCAGGTGGTCGCCCGCTCGCTGGAGACGGCTCTCCACAAACTCCACGACCTGCACTTCGAGGTGGGCCGCATCCACGGCGGCCGCGGCATCGCGCCTCTCCCGCCCCCGGCGGCCGACGACCTGGTGGCCATCGGCCGCACCAACGACGCCATCCTCTACGGCGGCAGCGTCGTGCTCGAGGCGAGCGGCGACGACGCGAGCCTCGCCGACGTCGCCCCGCAGGCCGTGAGCGGCGCCTCGCCCGCGGCGGGCGAACCCTTCCTGCGGCTCTTCGAGCGGGCCGGCCGCGACTTCTACGCGCTCGACCCCGCGCTCTTCGCCCCGGCCTGCCTCGAACTCGTCCACGCCGACACCGGCCGCCGTCACCGTGCCGGCCGGATCGCGCCCGAGATCGTCGCCGCCTCGTTCGCCGGCGTTGCGGAGGCCTGACGCATGCGGGTGGCCGTGCTCGGCGAGCCCGCAGGCTGGCACGTCGGCCGCCTGGTCGACCGGCTGGCCGCGCTGGGGCATGCGGCCGAGGTCGTCCGCTGGCACGATCTCGGCGCGGCGATCGACGCACATGGGGAGCGATTCGCCCCGCCTCCGCTCGACGACGCGCAGGCGGTGGTGGTCCGTGGGATGCCCGGAGGCGCGGTCGGCGGCGACCGGCTCGAGCCGGTCGTGCTGCGGATGGACGTGCTCGCGCGGCTCGCGGCCCGCGGCACGGCCGTGGTCAACCAGCCCCGGGCGCTCGAGGCGGCGATCGACAAGTACCTGGCCGCGGCCCGGCTCGCGGCCGCCGGCCTGCCGGTGCCCCGCTGCCGCGCGGTGCAGGGC
The DNA here is from genome assembly GCA_044238145.1 of Pirellulales bacterium. Lineage (GTDB taxonomy): Bacteria > Planctomycetota > Planctomycetia > Pirellulales > UBA1268 > QWPN01. Next base: position 2,344 of record JBIIDT010000154.1, read on the forward strand.
CGGACGGCGGCCGAACGTGCCTGGCACGAACTCGGCGGCGACTGCGTGCTCAAGCCGATCTTCGGTTCCCGGGGCCGCGGGGTCGTCCGCATCCGCGAAGCATCCGGGCTCGACGAGCCGACCGCGGCCGCGGAGCGGCTCTTTCTGCTGCAGGAGTTCGTGCCCCATGGAGGATGGGACGTCCGGATCCTCACCGTCGGCGACCACGCGTTCGCGATGCGGCGCCGGGCAGCCGCCGGCGACTGGCGAACGAACGTCGCGCTGGGGGGTGTCGCCGAGCCCTTCGACCCGCCGGCGGCCTGGGTCGACCTGGCCTTCCGGGCGGCCCGCTGCCTGGAGACGGAGGTGGCCGGGGTCGACCTCCTGCCGGCGACCGACGGCCGGGTGCTGGTCCTGGAGGTCAACGGGGTCCCGGGCTGGCGGGCGCTCGAGGACGCCACCGGTCAGGACGTCACCGGAGCGGTGGCCGACTACGTCGTCGCCGCCGGGCAAAAAGCCGGGGCCTGAGCCGGACTTGAGGGCAAAGGAACTGGCCCTCACGACCCGGACATTTGGCAAATGAGAAACCCGTGGGCTGCCCAAGAAGCAGGCAGCCCACCCACTGCCCATCCATCGATCACTCCTGCCTGAAAACAAGGCTGAGTGGTGCCAAGCGACTTAAGTCGTTGCCCTGCATGCACTTCATGCCGGCGCTTGACTCGCTGGAAACAGTTTGCCACCGACACGAAGCGGGTTTCACGGATTGAGACCCGGTCGGGACCAGCCCTGCGAGCGAAAGCACCACGATGGCAACCACGAAGGCCTTGGAAACCCCCCAAACCCCCGACGCCCATGCGGCGACCGCCGTCCTCCACGTGGCCGAGCGGCTCCATTCCATGAATCCAGAGTGGGTCGTCTTCTTCCGGGAGGTGCTCGGGGTGGACGGCATCGTCCGCCGGACCTTCAGCGACCCCGCCGCCCTCCTGCGGTTCGAGTGCTCGCCGCAGTACGCCCGGATCCGGGAGATGCTCGACAGCCTTCGCGTCCGCCAGCAGCAGCGGCCTTCCGACCGGGAGACCCAGCGCGTGGTCACGGTTCGGATGCCCCGGTCGCTCCACGAGACGCTCAAGGCGGAGGCGGAGCAGATGCGGGTGAGCATCAACACCCTCTGCATTTCCAAGCTCATGAAGCTGCTCGACGAGCAGGAGCAGCGGGACCTCGCGGGGTTGCGGGGCGGATTCGAGCCCGCCGATCCGCCGGCCGCCGGCGGCCGCCTGGCCCGGGCCAAGTGACCCCTCGACGCGGGGCACGAAGACGAGGAGCGGGCCTGTAAGCCGGGTTCTGTCCCGCGGGCCCGGGGGTCCGCGGGGGCGACCATTTCTCTAGGACCCCGGTTGCCCGGGGCCTCCAGCAGCCGACCCGGAAGCTGGTACGGGGCGGGTCGCCCCGTGCCGAGCCGGCCCTCGCGGGCCGGTCGGCTTCTTC
>JBIIDT010000080.1:0-13357 GCA_044238145.1 Pirellulales bacterium
GGGGCCGGAAACTTGAGGTTTCCCTTGCGGTCGAGGTTGAGGATGAACGACGGCGGCTCCGCCGGGGCCTCGGCCGCCTTCTTGCCCTTCGGCTTCGGAGGCCGCGGCTTGTCCTCGACGAGGAAGTCGCCGAACCGTCCGGTCCGCTTCACCATCGGCACGCCCGCCGGCGAGAGCAGGTCGATCTGCTCCGGCAGGAGCGGTCGCCGCTGGCGATCCACCGGCATCGCGAACGTGCAGGCGGGCTTCTCCTTGGGCTTGGCTTTCTTGGCCTTCTTCGCCTTTCCCTTGGCGGGCTTCGCGGCCGCGACCGGCTCCTCGATGATCTTCTCGTTGTAGCCGGAGCAGGAGAGGAACTCCCCCTTGCCGCCGAGCCTGAACTCGAGCCGGCGGCCGCACTGCGGGCACTTCCACGGTGAGGGGTCCGCCTTCGCCTTCTCGTGCGGCTCGTTGGCGGCGTCGCCGAGCTTGGGGGTGAGTTCGTCGTAGAACTCGTGCAGCATCTCGGTCCACGGCTTGTGGCCCTGGGCGACCTGGTCGAGTTCCTGCTCGATCTCGCGGGTGTAGCCGATCTCGATGAACTGGTCGCGGAAGCCGCGTTTGAGGAAGCCCGTCACCGCCTCGCCGATCGCGGTGGCGTGGAACCGCCGTTCCTGCTGGATGACGTAGCCGCGTCGCTCGATGACGTTGATGATGCTGGCGTAGGTGGAGGGACGGCCGATGCCCTCCTCCTCCATCTTCTTGACCAGCGTCGCCTCGGTGTACCGCGGCGGCGGGGCCTGGAACTTCTGCCGCGGCTCGATGTCGATCGGCGCCAGGACGGCCCCCTTGTCGAAGTCCGGCAGCACCTGGTCGCCGTCGTCCCGCGGCGTGCCGCTGATCTTGTAGAACCCGTCGAACTTGAGGACCCGGCCGTGGGCCTTGAAGACGGCCCCCGTGTCGCGGTCGGTCCGCCGCAGCCGGGCGCTCGTCGAGTCCCACTCGGCGTCGGTGGCCTGGCAGGCCACGAAGCATTCCCAGATCAGCTTGTAGAGCTTCAGTTGCTCGTCGCTGAGGGCGGCGGCGACGAGCGCCGGCTCGCGGAAGGCGTCGGTGGGCCGGATCGCCTCGTGGGCCTCCTGGGCGCTCTCGTTGGAGCTGGTGTAGGAGCGGGGCTTCTCGGGGACATAGGCCGCACCGTGCCGCTGGTCGAGATAGCGGCGGGCCATCTCGATCGCCTCGCGGGACAGGTTCGTCGAGTCGGTCCGCATATAGGTGATCAGGCCCACGCGGCCCTCGCCGGGAACGTCGATGCCCTCGTAGAGCTGCTGGGCGATCCGCATTGTGCGGTCGGTCGACATGCCCAGGCGGCTGCTGGCGGCCTGCTGGAGCGTGCTCGTGATGAACGGGGGATAGGGCCGGGACCGCGTCCGGGTGACGTCGATCGACTCGACCGCGAAGCGGGCGGTGGGGTCGGGACGGCCCGTGAGCCGCACCACGTTCCTGCCCCGGCCCTTGCCGGACGAATCCTCGGAGCGGTCGATCTTCACGTCGAGGAGTCCGGCCGCCTCGGCGGCCTGCTGCACGGAGGGCGCGAGGTCGGCCGTGGAGGACTTGTCGGCCTCGATCTTCACCGGCCGGCCGCCGACCTCGACCAGGTCGCAGGACAGCGATCGATGGTCGGCCAGCCAGGCCATCCGCTCGCGGACCAGCGGCGGCCGGCCGCGTTCGTCGCGGCGGGCCATGAACCGTGTCCATTCCTCGTGGAGCGCCGCCGCCTTCTCCGGCTCGAACGCCAGGGCCGCGGTGATCTCCCACGACTCGGCCGGAGTGAACTCCCTGATCTCCTGCTCCCGCTCGACGATGATCCGCGTGGCCACGCTCTGCACGCGGCCCGCCGACAGGCCGCCGGCCACCTTCTTCCAAAGGATCGGCGAGACCTGGTAGCCGACGATCCGATCGACGATCCGCCGGGCCTGCTGGGCCTCGACACGGGGCATGTTGATCGCCCGCGGCGACTGGAAGGCCCGCTGGACCTCGCTTTTCGTGATCGCGTCGAACGTCACCCGCTTGGCAACGGCCGGGTCGACCCCGAGTTCCATGGCCAGGTGCCAGGCGATCGCCTCGCCCTCGCGGTCGAGGTCGGTGGCGAACCACACGTCGCTCGCCCCCTTGGCCAGCGACTTCAGCTCTCTGACCGTCTTGGCCTTGTCGCTGTCGACCTCGTACGTGGGCTTGAAGTCGCGATCCAGATCGACTCCCGGGACCGGCTGCTTGGAGCCCTTGGGGGCCCGGCTGGGCAGGTCGCGGATGTGGCCGATCGAGGCCTTCACGACGAAGCCCGGACCGAGGTACTTCTCGATCGTCTTGGCCTTCGCCGGGCTCTCCACGATCACCAGCTGGTAGTCGCCACCGGGGCGGCGGCTCCCGGCCGGGGCGGCTCCGGGGGCCTTGCGGCGCGGCGCGGAAGATTTCTTGGCCATGGTGGAGATTCGTGCCCGGGGGCGGAGCCTTGGGATTGGCGCAGTCGGGGCCGGCGCTACAATCTCCGGCCTGACGCAAGCCCGACAGCGTTACCCTGCCCTCTCGTGCCTTGTCAAGTCTCGGGCCCGCGGCGCACGGAGTTGCGCGTCCCAGCCCACAGGCGGTGCCATGGCCGGCTCTTTCGACGTTTTCCGCAGGAATCAGCGTCTCGCGCTCGCCGCGCTGGCGATCATGGCCATGATCGCCTTCTTCATCCTGCCCCCCTTCCTCCAGATGGGCGACGGGTTCACGGGACGGGATCCCGTCGTCGCCTCCTGGCAGGGGGGCGCGATGCACGAGAGCGACGTCGAACGGGCGGTAGCCATGCGGGGCGTCGTCAACCGGTTTCTGGCCGAATCGGCCGCCATCGCGGGCCGCGACCCGTCGCAGATCGGCCTCTTGCCGGATGACGAGCGGTCGATCGTCCGCACGGCGGTGCTGGCCAAGGAGGCGGCGGCCAACGGGATCGTCGTCGGCGACGACGCGATCAACGACTTCCTCGGGCAGTGGACCAACAACCTCGTCCGCCAGGAGCAGTTCGACCAGATCATCGGCCGGCTCCGGATCGGGCCGATGGGCGTGAGCCAGCACGACCTGTTCGAGGCCCTGCGGACCGTGATCGCCGCGCGGAGCATGCAGATGCTCTTCCAATCGGGCATGTCGGCGGATCCGCCGGGCTGGCGGTGGGACTACTTCCGGCGGCTGGAGCAGTCGGCCACGGTGGAGGCCGTGCCGGTGGTGGTGGAGTCGCTCGCCGCCGACGTGCCGGCGCCCGCCGAACAGACGCTGCGGAACTTCTTCGAGCAGTACAAGGACGACCTGCCCGTGGCCCGGAGCGCCGACCCCGGCTTCCGGGAGCCGCACCGGGCGAAGGTCCAGTTCCTGGTGGCGAAGCGGGAGCCCTTCGAGGCGGCGGCCGCCAAGGACGTCACCGACGCGCAGATCGCCGAGTACTACGAGAAGAACAAGATCGCCCTCTTTCGGGCCAAGCCCGCCGCGGAGTCGGCGACTGAGAAGCCTGACGGGGCGGGGCAGGGCGGTCCGGCGAGTGGAGAGAAGCCCGCGGCCGAGAAACCGGCGGCCGCGACCCCGGAGACGAAGCCGGGCGACGCCGGGGCTGGCAAGGGCGCCTCGATCGATCGCGGGCCGTTCGTGCCGGTCGCCTTCCGTCAGCCCGCGCCGGACGAGAAAGCCGCACCCGACGCGAAGGCCGATCCGCCCGCCGACACGAAGGCCGACGCGAAGGAGGAATCAAAACCCTCCGCCGACGACGCGGCGAACTTCGAGCCGCTGGAGAAGGTGAAGGACGACATCCGCAACCGGTTGGCCCGCGAGGCCGCCGACAAGCAAGTGGATGCCATCTTCTCGGCCGTCGCCACCGACATGGGGAGCTACGCCGAGTCGTACGCCCTGTGGCAGGCCCGCGGCAAGGCCGCGGGGGCCGCCGCACCGGCGCCGCCCGACTTCGAGAAGATCGCGGCCGCGCAGGGCCTCGAGGCCGGCCGTTCCGAACTGGTCACGGCCGACCAGGCGGTGGCCGCCGGGCCGCTCGGCGGCAGTTACGATTTCGTCCCCGACGCCTCGAGCCGGTTTGGCATCCGCCAGCAGCGCTGGCTCGACATGATCTACGGCCAGGGCGCGCCGACGTTCCGTCCTGTCACGTCCCGGGACGTCGAGGGCAACCGCTTCATCTCCTGGAAGATCGAGGACCAGCCGGAGTTCACGCCCACGTTCGAGGCGGCCCGTGAGGGGGTCGAGCGGGCGTGGCGGATCACCGAGGCCCGCAGCCTGGCCCGGACGAAGGCCGAGGGGATCGCCCGCAAGGCCGAGGCCGGCGGATCGCTCGCCGACGCCGTCGCCGGTATGGAGGGGCTCACGGTCGAGAAGGCCGGACCGTTCACCTGGCTGACACAGGGCACGGTGCCTTTCGGCACGCCGCCGTCGCTCTCGCAGCCCGAGGGGATCTCGATGCCGGGCGAGGATTTCATGCGGGCCGTGTTCGCGCTCGAGCCCGGCAAGACGGCCGCCGCCTTCAACGAGCCGCGGACCGTCTGCTACGCCGTGCGGATGGTGGGTTTCGAGCCGCCGCTGGAGCAGCTCCGCGAGCGGTTTCTCGAGGCCCGCGACGACCAGCGGCGGCTGGCTATGGTGGCGCAGCGGGAAACCTCGCGGGCCGCGGCCGACTGGGTCGAGGCCCTGGAAAAACGGCACGCCCTCACCTGGCACCGCGAACCGCGGTGACGGGCCGTGGGCCCTCTTGGGCCGCCGGGATTCGAGCGGAAGAGGCTGCCGACGGTGCGCCCTGTAGGTGCAGACTGGCAGTCTGCACACCGTCGCAGTTCACCCGGCCGCATTCCGCAGAGTGCCACTCTGCGGCTCCAGGGTCACGGCCGAGCGTGTGGCGCCCCGGGTGACGCTGATCAGGCTCGCCGCGGCTTGAGGACCACGACCGCGAGGGGCGGGAGCGTGAGGAACAGCGAGTGGCCGCGGCCGTGATGCGGCACCGGCTCGGCGGCGATCGCGCCGCCGTTGCCCACGTTCGCGCCGCCGTAGAAGGCCGAGTCGCCGTTGAAGACCTCGTCGTACAGGCCGCCGCGGGGGACGCCGAGCCGGTAGCCCGTCCGCGGCACGGGCGTGAAGTTGCAGCACACGACGAGGAAGTCGTCGGGGTCGCCCGCCCGCCGCACGAAGGCCAGCACGCTGTCCTGCCAGTTGTGGCAGTCGATCCACTCGAAGCCGGCCCCGTCGAAGTCGAGCTCGTGGAGTGCCGGCTCGCGGCGGACGAGCGCGTTGAGGTCGGCGACGGCCCGCTGCAGGCCTCGGTGGCTCTCGAACTGGCAGAGGTGCCACTGCAGGCTCTCGTCGAAGTTCCACTCGTGCCACTGCCCGAACTCGCCCCCCATGAAGAGCAGCTTCTTGCCGGGGTGGCACCACATGTAGGAGTAGAGCAGCCGGAGGTTGGCGAACTTCTGCCACAGGTCGCCCGGCATCTGGTCGAGGAGCGACCCCTTGCCGTGCACCACCTCGTCGTGCGACAGCGGGAGCGTGAAGTTCTCGTGGAAGGCGTAGATCAGGCTGAAGGTCAGCTCGTCGTGGTGGTACTTGCGGTGCACGGGGTCGTGCCGCATGTACCGCAGCGTGTCGTTCATCCAGCCCATGTTCCACTTCAGGCTGAACCCGAGGCCGCCCACGTAGGTGGGCCGCGACACGCCGGCCCAGGCGGTCGACTCCTCGGCGATCGTGAGCGTGCCGGGGAAGTGCTGGTGGACCTGGACGTTGAAGGTCTTGAGGAACTCGATCGCCTCGAGGTTCTCGCGGCCGCCGAAGCAGTTCGGCAGCCACTCCCCCTCCTTGCGGCTGTAGTCGAGGTACAGCATCGAGGCGACCGCGTCGACCCGCAGGCCGTCGACGTGGTAGCGGTCGAGCCAGAACAGGGCCGACGACACCAGGTAGTTGGCCACCTCGTGGCGGCCGTAGTTGAAGATCAGCGTGCCCCAGTCGGGATGCTCGCCGCGCCGCGCGTCCTCGTGCTCGTAGAGCGCGGTGCCGTCGAAGACACGCAAGCCATGGGCGTCTTTGGGGAAGTGCGCGGGCACCCAGTCGATGATCACGCCGACGCCCGCCCGGTGGAGGGCGTCGATCAGCGACATCAGGGCCTGGGGCGGACCGAACCGGCTCGTGGCGGCGAACAGGCCGATCGTCTGGTAGCCCCAGCTCGCCGACAGCGGATGCTCCGTCGGCGGCAGGAACTCGACGTGGGTGAACCCCATCTCGACGACGTACGGCACCAGTTCCCGTTCGAGGTCGGCGTACGTCAGCCAGCGGTGCGGGTCGTCGCCGGGCCGCCGCCAGCTGCCGAGGTGAATCTCGTAGACGTTGAGCGGCGCGGACAGGGCGTTGCATCCGGCCCGCCGGGCCATCCAATCGTCGTCCCGCCAGGCGTGGGACGTCAGGTCGACGACGACCGAGGCGGTCCGCGGCGGCACCTCGGCGCCGAAGCCGTAGGGATCGCAGCGGTCGGAGTGCGTGCCGTGGGCGTGGACGCGGTACTTGTAGAGCGTGCCCGGCCCGAGGCCCGGCACGAACAGTTCCCAGATCCCGGACGGGATCCGCTTGTGCATCCGGTGGGCGGCGCCGTTCCAGCCGTTGAAGTCGCCCACGACGCTCACCGCGTCGGCGTTCGGGGCCCAGACCGCGAAGTTCACGCCGGCCACGCCATCGATCGCGTGGAGCTGCGCCCCGAGCTTCTCGTAGCTCTTCCAGTGGCGGCCCTCGCCGAGGAGGTGGAGATCGAAGTCGGTGAGCATGGCGGGCCGCGGTGGGAAGGGGATCCCTCCAATCGTTGCACATGGTAAGGTCGCACGCGACACGCCTCCCCCGGTCGCAGGCCCGGAACGGGTGCCGGATGTGCCGGCTGGGAGGGGCGGTGCGGGAGCGGACGATGGGCTACGAGCGATTTGCACCGGTCGAGCGGCGGATCGACGTCCTGGGGACGCCGTACGCCGTCTGGCAGCCCCCGGACATCGACGCCCTGATCGACGTGGCGGCCTTCGAGCGGGACGAGCGGATCCCCTACTGGGCCCACGTCTGGGAGTCGGCGATCGTGCTGGCCGAGGAACTGGCCGCCGGCGACGGCCGGGGGCTGACGCTCTTGGAGCTCGGCTGCGGCATCGGGCTGCCCGCGATCGTGGCGGCCCGCCGGGGGTTCGCCGCGACGGCCAGCGACTACGAGCCCGACGCCCTCGAGGCGGTGCGGCACAACGCCGCCTCTAACGGCGCCGCCGGCCTCGCCGTGCGGCTCCTCGATTGGCGGGACCTCCCGGCCGACCTCGGCACGTTCGACCGCGTCGTGGCCGCCGACGTGCTCTACGAGAAGCACCACGCCCGCGCCCTGGCCGACGTCCTCGGCCGGACGCTGGCCCCCGGCGGGCTCGGTCTCGTCGCCGACCCGGGACGGGCCCGGGCGGCCGAGTTCGAGCCGGCCTGCCGGGCGGCCAGTCTGACCGTCGAGCGGCGGCAGGCCCGCCGGCCGCGGGGCGCGACCGGCGGGCCCGAGATCGACCTGTACGTCGTCAGGCGACGAGCTTCATCTCCGGCACCTCGCCCGTGATGCCGATCACGAACTCCTCGAAGATCTTCACGTCGAGCGCCGAGGCGGTCTCGGCCTCGGGGTGGAACTGGACGCCGATCGCGGTCCAGTTCTCGACGCAGCTCTCGATGGCCTCGATCACACCGTCCGGCGCCCGGGCCGTAACCTTGAAGCTGGCGGCGACGTCGTCGATCGCCATGTGGTGCATGCTGTTGACGCGGATTTCGCCGTCGCCGTAGACCCGCTCCATCACGGTGCCGGGCTCGACGACGAGGGCATGGCGGTGGGCCAGGTCGGTCGGATCCTTGTGGGGGATCGCCTTGGGGAGGTCCTCGGGGATGTGCAGGAACAGCGTGCCCCCCTCGGTGACGTTGAGGAGTTGCATCCCGCTGCCGACGGCCAGCACCGGCATGTGCCGGGCGCAAATGTGCTTGGCGAGCAGGCGGTCGAAGTCCTCGCGGCGGGTGTCCATCGGCCGCACCGAGGGGTGCGGCATGTAGCCGTCGCGGCGGGGGTCCAGGTCGGCCCCGCCCACCAGCACCACGCCGTCGAGCAGGTCGAGCAGGCGGACGACGTCGTCCTCGCTGGCCAGGGGGGGCAGGATCACCGGGATCCCCCCGGCGGCCGTGATGCCGTCGTAGTACCCCGCGGCCACGAACGAGAGGGCGGCGTGCTCCTTGCGGGTGGCACGGTAGTCGGTGTTGATGCCGATGAGGGGCTTGGCGGCCATGGGTCCTCCTGACGCTGTGGAAATCGTTCCACCGGCCCCCATCCTTGGCGGGCCGGCGTCGCGGGGTCGCGACTGCGGCGAACGTACCGGGCGTCAACGGCGAAACAAGGATTTTTTCGATTTTGTGGTGGCCGACCGGGCCCGACCACAACATCCGGTGCTAGCACGCCCCGTGCTAGCAGTTTTCGGGGGACGGGGCCGGCGCGGGGTTGCCCGTGCCCCGTCGCCGGACGTTCGTTGCGCCCATCCTGGGCTCCACTCACTCGGAGGCGTCTGCGCTCCGACATCCTGTCTCCGCTGGCCGCCTACGCCGGCTCTCAGGGCAGGGGCAACCCCGCGCCTCCCGTATGGCGCTGCGGCCCTCATGCCGGGATCCATTGCGCCTTTTCGAAGCTCCGCAGCCAGGTGAGCTGCCGCTTTGCCAGTTGACGCGTCCGCTGCTGCGTGCGGCGGATCGCCTCGGCGCGGTCGATGCGGCCGGCGAGCAGGTCGGCCGCCTCGGCGTAGCCCGCGGCCTGGATCGCCGTCGGGCCGAGGCCGCCGGGGGCCGCGAGGGCGGCGCGGGTCTCCTCCACGATGCCCTCCGCAAACATCCGCTCCACGCGCCGGTCGATCCGCTCGTACAGCACCGGCCGGGGCAGGTCGAGGACGAGGAACTGCCGCTCGAACACGGGATGCGGTTGCGGGGCGAAGGCCTGGGAAAGCGGCCGGCCCGACAACTGCTCCACCTCCAGGGCGCGGATGACCCGCTTCAGGTCGTTGGGGTGGAGCCGGGCGGCCGTGGCGGGATCGACGGCCGCGAGCCGGGCGTGGAGGTGGGCCGAGCCGTGCGCTGCGGCCTCCGCGGCCAGCTGCCGCCGGAGGTCCGGATCCTCGCCGGGGAGCGGGGCCAGGCCGTCCCGCAACGCCCGCAGGTACAGCGGCGTGCCCCCGACGAAGAGGATTTTTCGGCCGCGGCGGCGACAGTCGGCGACGGCGGCCGCCGCGTCAGCCAGCCAGCGGGCGACGCTGTAGGCCGCGGCCGGCGACACGACGTCGAGCAGGTGGTGGGGCACCGCCCGGCGCTGCTCGGCCGTGGGCTTGGCCGTGCCCACGTCGAGGCCGCGGTACACCGCCATCGAGTCGACGCTCACGATCTCCGCCCCCAGGTCGTGGGCCATGCGGACGCCGAGCGCCGATTTGCCGGCGGCGGTGGGGCCCGACAGAAACCAGCAATCCGCGGCGAGTTCCGGCCGGGAGGCCGGATCCTCCGGAGACCATGCTAGAGTTGTGCGGTCCGCCGCCGGCGGCCGGAGCGGATCCGGCCGGGCGTCGGCCTCCGGCGAGGGCTGGACCGGTGTCCGATCTGCAGTCATCGATGCGTCGTGGCGAGGTGCTCGAGGCCCTCGAGCGGGTGGTGGCGTCGCGCAAGGGCGATTCTCCCGAAAAATCCTACACCAGCCGGCTGCTGGCCGGCGGCGTGCCGCGGATCGGCGGCAAGATCACCGAAGAGGCCGGGGAACTGGTGCAGGCCGCCGCGGCCGAATCCGACGACCGGGTCGTGGCCGAGGCCGCCGACCTGCTCTACCACACGCTCGTGCTCCTCGTCGCCCGGGATCTCTCGCTCGCCGCCGTCGAGGCCGAACTGGCGCGGCGATTCGGCGTCTCGGGACTCGAGGAGAAGGCCTCCCGGGGCCGGGCCGCGGGAGGTGCGTCGTGAGCGGAACGAACCCGGAGCGGCTGCTGCGGATCGGCGTGCCCAGCAAGGGACGGCTCGCGGAGCTCTCCGCGCAACTGCTCGCCGACGCCGGCCTCGCCTTCCGGCGGACGGAGCGGAGCCTGTTCGCCCGCTGCAAGGACATGCCGGTCGAGGTCACCTTCCTGCGGACCGACGACATCCCCGTGCTCACCGCCGAGGGGGCGATCGACCTGGGGATCACCGGCGCCGATCTCGTCGCCGAGGGCGGCGTGGAACTCGTCCATCGGCTCGACCTCGGCGTCGGCTCCTGCCGGCTGGCGATGTGCGTGGCCGACGATGCGCCCGTCACCGACCCGCGGCAGCTGGCCGGCCGGCGGATCGCCACCAGCTTTCCGCGGATCACGCGGCAGTGGCTCGCGGAACGCGGTGTCTCCGCGCACTTCGTCGAGCTCTCCGGCAGCGTCGAGGTGATGATCGCCCTCGGCGTGGCCGACGCGATCGTGGACCTCGTCGAGACGGGCAGCACGCTGGCCGCCAACCGGCTGCGGATCCTCGCCGAGATCGGCCGTTACGAGACGGTGCTCGTGCAGAACAGCCGCCCGGCCGACCAGGCCCTCGTCGACCGGATCGTTCGCCGCCTGGAGGGGATCGTGATCGCCCGCAGTTGGTCGCTGCTGGAGTACAACGTGCCCCGATCGCGGCTGGCCGAGGCCGAGAAGATCACGCCCGGCTTCAACTCGCCGACGATCATGCAGCTCGAGGACGCCGAGTGGTGCGCCGTGCGGGCCATGGTGAGGAGGGGCGAGGCCCACGCCATCATGGAGCGGCTGGAGGCCATCGGCGCGTCGGCGATCATCGAGACGCAGATCGCGAACTGCCGGCTGTAGGGCCGGGCCGGTCAGCCGGTGATGGGGGGGCGGGGGTGCCCGCACCGTGTCTCCGGACGTTCACTGCGGACCTCCGGTCCTCCGTTCACTGCATGTCCGCGGCGCTCCGGCATCCATGCCTGCGCTTGCTCCCATAGCCCGGCGACACGGTTACGGGCACCCCCTCCCAATTCATTCCGCTCGCAGCCTACGTGGCAGCCTTCTCGATCCCGCCGGCGATGACGCGGCCGGCGCGGAGGGTGGCGACGACCGTGGTCGCGGGGTCGAGGGCGGCGTCGTGCGGGTCGGCGTGGGCCGAGGCGGGACGGAGGACGACGAGATCGGCCGGGCGGCCCGGGGCGAGGCGGCCGGCCACGCGGTCGAAATCCAGCGCCCAGGCGCCGTGGATGGTGGCCATGGCGATCGCCTCGGCGGGGCTCGCGAGGCCCGCGTCGACGAGGGTCCGGCACTCGGCGAGGATCGAGAGGTCGGGATTCGACCCGCGGCCGTCGGTGCCGAGCGCCACACGGATGCCGGCGGCGTGAAACGCGGCCACCGGCGGCAGGCCGCCGGAGAGGGCCCGCGTCGTCCGCGGGCAGACGGCCACGCACAGCCGGTCGCGGTGGCGGGCCAGCCGGGCGAGGGCGGCCTCGTCGGCCGGCAGGTGCGTGCCGTGGACCACGATCCCGCGGCGAGCGCGGGCCAGCCGCGTGATCCATTCGGCCGCGGGGAGCAGGCGGGGCGGGGCGGCGGGATCCCACGCCCCGAGGCCCTCCAGCAGCCGACGCAGCGGCCCGCTGCCGGTGGCGAGCAGTTCAACCTCCTCCCGGCTCTCGGCGAGGTGCATGGCCACGGGAAGCCGCCGGTGGGCCATCTCCCGGGCAAGCCGGGCCGCGAGGGGGGCCGCGACGGAGTAGGGGGCGTGCGGCGAGATGCCAGAGGCGAATCCGTCCGCGGCCAGCCGGTCGAGATCGCGGGCCAGGCCGCGGGCCGCTGCGTCGACGGCCGCAGCGGAGAGACCGAGCGCCTCGCGGAACACCCGTAGCCGCGGCAGGCCCGCGGCGCCGCGCCCGGGCGGCGCGGCCGTCGCGATCTCGCCCACCGTGGTCACGCCCTGGGCGGCGCACTCGCCTAGTCCGGCCTGGATCGCAGCGGCTTTGACTGTCGCGGCGTCGCCGGCCGCATCCCGCTCCCGCCGCCAGGCGACGACACGGCCGATCCACTCGGGCAGGCCGCCGTCGGCCGCGAACGGAGCCCGCAGCTCGGAGAACTCGAGGTGCGTGTGCGCGTTGACGAGCCCCGGCAGCAGCACCGCGTCGCCGAGGTCGATCGCCGGCCCGCCCGGGTCTCCCGTGCCCAGGGCCACGATCCGTCCACGGGCGACGCGGACCCAGGCGTTCTCCAGCGGCCGGCCCAGGCCCGGCACGACGTGGCGAGCCCGCAGCACCGTCCCACCCGCGGGACTCACGGCGCCGTCGCCAGCACCGGGAGCGCCGCCGAGCGGGACGTGGTGGCGGCCACCGCCGGGGACGGCGGCTCGTCCAGGAAGATCTCGTAGAACACGTTCCGCCGCCGCGGGATCCAGCCCAGTTCGGAGATCGCCGATCGCATCTCCTCGAGCGTCAGGTGGTGGACGGTGCCCGCCGCGCTGACGACGTTCTCCTCCAGCATCAGGCTGCCCATGTCGTTGGCGCCGAAGAGCAGGGCCAACTGGCCGATCTCGCGACCCTGCGTCACCCAGCTCGACTGGATGTTTGCGAAGTTGTCGAGGTACAGCCGGGCGACCGCCTGCGTCTTCAGGTACTCGAAGGCGCCCGCCGGTGGGATCTCGGCCATCTGCGTGTTCTCGGGCTGGAACGACCAGCAGATGAAGGCCGTGAAGCCGCCGGTCTCGTCCTGGAGCCGCCGCAGCCGGTCCAGGTGCTCGACGCGCTCGGCCAGCGTTTCGACGTGGCCGTACATCATGGTGGCCGTGCTCCGGCCTCCGAGGAGGTGCCACTGGCGGCTCACCTCCAGCCAGTCGTCGGTCAGAGCCTTGCCGCGGGTGATGGCCTTGCGGACGCGGTCGACGAGGATCTCGCCGCCGCCGCCGGGCAGGGAGCCGAGCCCGGCGCGGGCCAGCCGCTCGAGCACTTCGCGGAGCGGCCGCTTCGACAGCTTGACGAGGGCATGGATCTCGGGGGGCGAGAAGCCGTGCACGTTGACCTGGGGAAACCGGTCCTTGATGTCGCGGAGCAGATCCTCGTACCACTCCAGTTGCAGCCCGGGATGCATGCCGCCCTGGAGCAGGATCTGATCGCCCCCCACCGCCACGGTCTCCTCGATCTTCCGCATCAGCACGTCGCGGTCGAGGACGTAGCCCTCGGGATGCTTCGGGCCGCGGTAGAAGGCGCAGAAATCACAGACCGCGGAGCAGACGTTCGTGTAGTTGATGTTGCGGTCGATGTTGTAGGTGCGATACGGCTCGGGGTGCAGCCGGCGGGTGACCGCGT
>JBIIDT010000081.1:0-13319 GCA_044238145.1 Pirellulales bacterium
GAGCTTCTCCTCCCGCGGCTGGTTGTCCTTGCCGAAGGCCTCGAGCTTCGCCAGCGACCACTTCGCGTCCTTGTCGTCGTAGGCGAGATCGATGCGGCTCTGGCGGTCCTGGGTGACGGCCGGCCGGCCGGTCGCCTCGTCGAAGCCGAACGTGCAGGTCGAATCGTCGATCACGAGCCGGCGCACGTCCCACGGCGAGATCTTGAGCAGGTCCTTCTCGATCCAGTCGTCGAACTTCGTGGAGAACTTCGCCGTGTCGATCTCCACCCGGTACACCGGATCCTGGTCCGCCTTGCGGACGAACCGCAGCGAGCGGCCTGGGGCCCCGGCCGGCTTCTTGTCTTCCTTGCCGATGATCAGCCGGGCCAGCTTGTTGCCCGAGGCGTCGCGGATCTCCACGAGCCGGCCCACGCCGGTCGTGCCCACCTTGATCTTCTCCGGATCCGGCTCGATCACGCCGAACGTCTCGTGGTCGGCACGGCTCTCGCTCGCCACGCCGAGGATCGGCCGGTCGACCAGTTCCGTGGCCGCAGCCGCCAGTTGCTCCTTGGCGTCGGCCGGGTAGCCCTCGTGCGACGGCAGCTTCCACACGCCGCCCGACTGCACCACCTTGAACGGCTTGAGCGTGGCCGTCTCGTCGTCGAACGACACGATCTCCATGCTCGCGGCCTTCGCCGGGTCGGAGAGCTCCGGAAACAGCACGCGGGCCGCCTCCGGCTTGACCTGCGTGCCGCGGAACCGCGGCTGGATCGCGAGCCCGAGCAGGAGCAGCCCGATGCCGCCGACCAGGAACGCCGCCGTCCGTCCCAGCGGCCCCGCGCCGCCCGTGCCGTGTGCCGAATGGGTCATCCCGCCGTGCCCTCCCATGCTCACCTCAACCTCGACCTGGCCACGCCCTCGCGCTCGAGCGCCCGCCGCCGGAAGAAAACCAGGAACGCGACCACCAACGGCGGGATCGGTGGCAGGAGCACCGCCAGCCACTTCTGCCAGTCCTGCTCGCGCCGGACCTGGGCCTCGAGCTTCCGCTCTTCCGTCGCCACGGCCGCGTCCCGCTTGCTCTTGAGTTTCTCGATCGTCGTGTCGAGCCGCCGCTGGGCGAGCCGCTGCCGACTCGCCAGCTGCTGGATCGCCTGCATCGCGGCCTGCGGATCGGCGTCGCCCTGGGACTCCAGGTCCTTGATCTTCTTCTCGAACTCGCCGACCTCCTTCTGCATGGCCTCGTTGGCCTGCTTCTCGGCGGCGTCGAACTCGGCGATGTACAACGCCCGTTGCTTGTCGGCCGCCTCGCGGGCGCTGGCCACGGCGTCGTCGATCCGCTCCAGCGTGCGGTGCTTCGGCTTCCGTTTGCGGATGTCGAGGAAGCGGTCGTCACCGGCCAGCTCGTCGAGCACGTTGAGGGCGAACTCCACGTTGTCGAAGTCGAGGCCGAAGACGTCGTCGGGACGGTTCCGTAGGCCGAAGATCCGGCCGTCGAGCAGGTCGATGTCGGCCACGATCACGGCCCGGATCGGCCGGCCCGGCGCCGCCCCGCCATCGCCGGCGGCCGCGGCCGCCGGCTTCCGCTCCACGAGCGCGGCCATGACCATCGACTGGTCCGACCGCCGCTCGAAGATCTGCAGCTGCCGCATGTCGCCGCGGTTGCCCATCACCTGGTCGACCTCGATCGTCCCGGATCGCCCGGCCGACGTCCGCACCAGCGGCATGAACGTCACGTCGGCCGACTCGTCGCGGGAGATCCCGCCGGGGAACGGGAAGAGCACCTCCTGCAGTCCCGACGTGATCCGCTGGGCCTGGCTGAAGCCCGAATCCTTGCCTTCGAGCGAGGCGTCCACGAACACGAACTCGGCGGGCAGCTCGAGCTTGAGGTGCGGGTTGTAGTCCTGATAGACGACGTACGGAGCGGCCCCCATCTGGCCCATCGCCGGACGGCCGCCGCCGGAGGAGAGCCGCACGCCGAGCGCCTGCCAGAGCTCGTCGAGGTTGCCCTTCGGCTGCCCCTGCTGGCCGCCGAACATGGCCATCGGGCCCATCGGGCTGCGCCGCGGCTGCGACGTGCCGGGCACGTTCGTCATCAGCACCGGCAGCGGGTCCTCGAAGATCGCCGTCGGCTGCCCGGCCTTCACGGCCGCCACGAAGTTCGGCAGCTGCTCCGGGCCCAGCGACGAGGGCTGCACCGCGAGGAGCACGTCGTAGGTCTCGGTGATCGGCGCCGAGGCGTCGACCTGGACGACGTCGTACTGCTTCTCCAACTCCTCCACGATCGGCTGCCGCGGCCGCTGCTGGCCGCTCATCATGTCGAACCCGCCGAACAGGTCGGCGTCGGTGGTGAGCAGGCCGAGCCGCTTCCGCTTCTGCTGGGCCACGGTGCAGATCGAGCGGATGAGCTCGTACTCCACCGGCGTGCCCTTGTCGAAGAACGGGACCACCACCTTCTCCAGGCCGCTGGTGAAGGCGCAGCCGAGGAAGATCTCCTCGTCGCGGTAGGCGCCCCGCACCCGGGCCATCACGTTCACCGGCTCGATGCCGAACTGCTGCGCCGCCAGCGCCGCGGCCTCGGTCTTGGGCTCGGTGTCGATGACCTCCACGTTGACCTTGCCGCGGCCGAGCCGCTGGAACTGCCGCAGCATGTTGACGAGGTTGAGCCGGGTCTGGACGTAGTCCTCCGGCACGGTCGGGCTGACGTAGGCCTTGATGTCGATCGGCCGGCTCGTCTCCAGCGTCTTCAGCAGCCGCCGCGTGTCGGGGGCGAGCGAGCCGATCTGCTCCGCGGACAGGTCGGCCCGCACGTCGAGCGCCCGAAAGAGGAGCACGCCCCCCACCGCCGCGGCCGCCAGGCCGAGCGTGCGGGCGAGGAAGTGCAGGCCCATCCGCCCGCCGTCGCGGCGGCCCGTCCAGTGCCGCCGGCCGATGAGGACCATCGCCACGTACAGGCAGACCGCCACGATCCCCAGGAAGAAGGCGATCGACGACAGGCTGACGACGCCGCGGCCGAAGTCGGCGAAGTGCTCGGCCAGGCTCCAGGCCCGGACCTTCGCGGCCGCCCGCGGACCCATCACGCTGCTCGCCTGGTCGGCCACCGCCAGGGGCGCGTTGAACAGCAGGCCGAGGATGAAGCCCACGGTGAGGTTGTTGGTGAGGAAGCTCGCCACCATGCCCATCGCCAGCATCGCCAGGCCGGTGAACCAGTAGCCGAGGTAGTTGGTGAGGAACAGGCCCGCGTCCGGCGTGCCCCAGCGGAGCAGGATGATCAGGTTGCAGACGCAGGAGAACATCAGGGCCACGGTGAAGATGCCGACCGCGGCGAGGTACTTGCCGAACACCACCTCCCAGTCGCTGGCGGGAATCGTGAGCAGCAGCTCGTCGGTGCCCTGCCGCCGCTCGTCGGCCCACACGCTCATCGTGATCGCGGGCACGAACACGAGGAGGATGTAGGGCAGGTAGCGGTTCAGTTGGTCGAGGTTGGCCAGGTTGGCGTTGAAGAACTCCGGCGGCCAGAAGGCGGCCAGCGACCCCAGCAGCACGAACACGCAGATGAAGACGTAGCCGGTGGGATTCGAGAAATAGGCGACGAAGTTCCGCTTGAAAACGGCGTCCAGGACATGCCACTTCATGGATTTGGTTCCTCGGTCTCGTCGGCTGGCGGGCGGGATCAGGCCGAGCGGGTCAGCTCGTGGAACCGCTCGTCGAGGCTGCGGCCGTCGCGCCGCAGCTCGGCGGGGGTGCCGTCGAACCGCAGCCGCCCCTCGGCGATGAGCAGCACGCGGTCGGCCAGGGCCTCGACCTCCTGGAGGATGTGGGTCGAGAGCAGGATCGTCTTCTTCTCGCCGAGGCGGCGGATCGTCTCGCGCACCTCGCGGATCTGGTTCGGGTCGAGGCCGCTGGTGGGCTCGTCGAGGATCAGCACGTCGGGCTCGTGGAGCAGCACCTGGGCCATGCCCACCCGCTGCCGGTAGCCCTTGGAGAGCTTGCCGATCGCCTTGCCGATCACGCTCCCCAGCTCACACTGCTTCACCACCTTCTCGATCCGGTCGCGCTTCCGCGCCCCGGCGAGACCGCGGGCGTCGGCGAAGAACTCGAGCAGGCTGCGGGGCGTCATGTCGGGATACAGCGGACCGTTCTCCGGCAGGTAGCCGAGCCGCTCGGCCGCGGCGAGCCGGTCGGTAGACATGTCGAAGCCCGCGATCCGGGCCGTGCCGGCCGAGGGGGCCAGGTAGCCGGTGAGGATCTTCATCGTCGTGCTCTTACCCGCGCCGTTGGGGCCGAGGAAGGCGACGATCTCGCCGCGGGGGACGCGAAACGAGACGTTCTCGATGGCGATGAACTCGCCGTAGTACTTGCTCAGGCCGTCGGCCTCGATCATGGCCTCGCCGCCGGCCGGGTGGCTTGCTGGGGTCATCGACGCATCCGCTGCGGGTGGGAAGGAGGCGGAGAACCTGAGGGCCGGTCATTCTTTCCCAGAACCGCCCCGGTGGCAATCCCCGGGCTTCGGCCCCGGCCGCGATCCGCGACGAAGAGACGATGGCGGCTGCGGGTGGGGTCGGGGCTGCCGGTGCCCGGTCGCCGGACGTTCGCGTCGGGCATCCTGCCCGACGCTCTCTGCATGTCCGCTGCGCTGCGCCATCCTGGCTTCGCTTGCTTCCATAGCCCGGCTCCCGGGCCACCGGCAGCCCCTCCCGGCTCGCCGATCCTGGGGATCGGCCCCGAGTCAGCCCACCGGCTCGAGCACCGGCTCGGGGCGACCGCGGCGCCAGGCGATGTGCCGCCGCCACGCGTCGCTGGTTTCGGGATGGTCGGCGCGGAAGTGCACGCCGCGGGTCTCGCGGCGGTCGATCGCGGCGTGGATCATGAGACGCGACACCTCGAGCATGTTCTGCAGCTGCCAGCCCTGCGGGTCGGAAAACTGCCGCGGCAGCACGTAGCGGCACCAGCCCTCCACGGTCTCGAGGGCCTCGCGGAGCGACTCCTCCGTCCGCTCCACGCCCACGTGCCGCCACATCAGCGCCCGCAACGAGTTGCGGATGTCGGCCAGGTCGAGCGCGCCATCGGCCGCGTCCGCCTCCGCCCGCGGGAACGCGATCTCCGGCACGTGGAAGTCGTTGGTCGCGTCGCCGGCGGCGGCGATCGCCTCGGCCGACGCCGCGGCCCCGGCCCGCGCCCCGTAGACGAGCCCCTCGAGCAGGCTGTTACTCGCGAGCCGATTGGCACCATGCAGGCCGCTCGACGTCACCTCGCCCGCCGCGAACAGCCCCGGCAGGCTCGTGCGGCCGGAGTCGTCCACCGTCACGCCGCCGATCATGTAGTGGGCGCCCGGCCGCACCGGGATCCGGTCGCGGGCCAGGTCGAGGCCGAACTTCGCACAGATTTCCGCCATCCCGGGGAACCGGCGCCGCACCGTCCCGGCGTCGAGGTGGGCGAGGTCGAGGTACACGTTGGCGTGGTGCGTGCGCTGCATGACCACCGTGATCGCGCGGGAGACGACGTCCCGCGGCGCCAGTTCCGCCCGCGGATCGAAGTCGGGCATGAACCGCCGGCCGTCGCGGTCGACGAGGTGCGCTCCCGCGCCGCGGACCGCCTCCGTGATCAGGCTCCGGGCGCCGCCGGCGATGTAGAGGACCGTGGGGTGGAACTGCATGAACTCCATGTCCCGCAGTTCCGCCCCGGCCCGCCAGGCCAGCGCCATGCCGTCGCCGCTGACGCCGGGCGGATTGGTCGACTCGCGGTACAGCTGCCCCGCGCCCCCCGTGGCGAGGATCGTCCGTCGGGCCCAGACGATCGTCTTGCCGTGGGCCGGGTGCCAGACGATCGCGCCGCGGCAGCGGCCCTCGTGCGTGACGAGGTCGATCGTGAACGTGTCGGGCCAGACATCGAGATTCTCGAGCCCCCGCGTCCGCTCGATCACCGCCCGCATCACCTCGCGGCCGGTGGCGTCACCGAGCGCGTGCACGATGCGGTGGTGGCTGTGCCCCCCCTCGCGTCCCAGCTCCAGGCTGCCGTTGCTCGAATCGAACCGCGTGCCCCACGCGATCAGTTCGGCGATCCGCCCCGGCGCCTCGCGCACCACGGAGTCGACCACCTCCCCGTCGCACAGGCCGCAGCCGGCCGTGAGCGTGTCGGCCACGTGGTTGTCGAACCGGTCCTCGGGGTCGACGACGCTGGCGATGCCCCCCTGGGCCCACTGGCTCGACGACGCCTGGAGGTCGTCCTTCGTGACGACGGTGACTGCGAGACCGGGATCGACCGCGAGCGCCGCCCGCAGGCCGGCCAGACCGCCGCCGAGGATGAGCACGTCGGTGAAGCAGTGCGGCACCCGCTTCGGACCGAAGGCCACGAGATACCGCGGCCCCTCGTACGCCTGGTTCATTCGCCGCCGGTGCCCTGCAGGTAGGCCTTCAATTGATCGCGATAGCCGGCGGGCGGGCGGCTGCGGCGGCCCTCGGCCTGGCCCCCCTTCGCGTCGGTCTGCACGTCGCGGGAAGTGCGGACGCCGTCGGGACGCAGGCCGAGGCTGCGGAGCGTCTTGTCGAACTCGGCCTTCTGCCGCGGGTCGGGACTGCCGGCCATCCGCTTCATCTTCTCCCACCGGTCGAGGAACGCGCGGGCCTGCTCGGGCGTCCAGCCGAGTTGGTCGAGCAGTTCGGTGCGGCCGGAGTCGAGGTCGTCGCGGAGATGCTCGATCGCGAGGTTGGCGGCGTTGCGTGCGTGGGCGAGATCCTGCTCGCCCCACTCCGTCTCGCGATCGACCCGCGCGGCCGCTTCGCCGCCACCGCCACCCGCCTCGCCACCGGCGGCCTGACCGCCCATCCCGACCTGGCTGCCCGGTGCCGATTGGCCGCCGCCCGGCTGCCCTGACTCCGCGCCGGGACCAGCCGGCTCACCACCGGCTCCCGGCTCACCACCAGCGCCCGGCTGGGCCTGCGGTGGCTGATCACCGCCAGCGGGCTGACCGGGCTGCGGCGCCGAGGCGCCTGGTTGCTGCCCACCCGCCTGACCACCACCAGGCTGCGCGCCTTGTCCTTCTGTTTGTGCCTGACCTTGTCCCTGACCCTGCTCTTGGCTTTTTCCCTGGCCCTGACCTTGTCCCTGGCCCTGGCCCTGACCCTGGCCCTGGCCCTGGCCCTGACCTTGTCCTTGTCCTTGTCCTTGTCCTTGTCCTTCTCCTTGTCCTTCTCCTTGGCCTTCGCCTTGCTGACCTGCCTGCCCGTTCGACGGCTGACCCGCTGCGCCCTGCCCCGGCTGGCCCCCGCCTTCCTGGCCAGACTGGCCCTGCTGTCCCTTGCCCGCCGTGGGCTGGCCCTCGCCGCCCGCGTCCGATCCGCTCTTGCCGCTGCCGGCACCGCCACCGGCCTTGCCGCCCTGGCACGACGAACAGCCTTCTTTGCCGCACGGCTTCCCGTCGGCGCCCGTGCATTGCGGTGAAGGCTGCGTCTTGTCTCCCGGCTTGTCTCCCGGCTCGGCGCCCTTCTCGGCGCCCGGCTTGTCTGCCGAGATCGCGCCCGACTTGCCACCTTCGCCCTGCGGCGCCGCGGGCGACTGCGACTGACCGCCGCCCTGTTCCTCGCGCCGATGCTGGAGGATTCGCTCGAGGGCCTCACCGTCGTTCGTGCCGTCGGAGGCGACGGTGTCGCGCTGCGCCGCCTGCCCCTGACCGCGGTCCTGACCGCTGCGTTCGCCAGGCCGCTGACCCTGGCCTCCCTTCGCGCCGGCCTGCCCATCGCGGGCTCCGCTCTCCGTGCCCTTGCCCGCCTGGCTGCCGGCCCCTGCGCCGGAGGCGTCACCGCCCGGCTTGCGCTCGCCCCCCGCGCCCGCCTGGTCACCGGGTTTCGCACCGCCTTGCTGCGTGCCTCCCGCCTGCTTGCCGGCATTCGCCCCGCCTTGGCCGCCGGCGCCGTCCTGCCGATCGCCGGCACCATCCTGCGCGCCCGGTTGCGGCTGCCGACCCGCCTGATCGCCCGGCCGCCCCTGCTGGCCCGCCTTCGACTGGCTGCCGTCGGCGTCGCCACGCTGGTCGCCCGGCTGCGGTTCGCCCTGCCGACTGTCTCCCTTGTCGGGCTTTGATTTCGGCTGTTGCTCCGCGGCCGAGTCACCGCCGCCGCCAGAGTCACGGCCCTGCTCGCCGTCCTGCCGCTGGCCGCCCGCGTCGGTCCGCGCATCGCCTTCCCGCTCGCCGCCCTCGTTCGGCTTGCCCTCCGTGCCGGCGCCGGTCTTGCCGTCGCCCTTGCCGGCGTCGCCGCCCTCCGGGTTCATGCGGCCGTCGTCACCCGCTTGTCCCTTGTCGCCCGCTTGGCCGTTGTCACCCGCCTGTCCCTTGTCGCCTGCTTGGCCCTGGTCGCCCGCCTGTCCTTTATCACCGCCCTTTTCGCCGGCTTCTTGTGGTCCCTGCTCGCCCGCTTGTCCCTGCTCGCCCGCGGCGCCGCCTTGCTGCGGCTCCGGCGGCGGCGGAGCGCTGGCGTCGATCCGCAGGGTCTTCCATTCGGAACGGGCGACGTTCGGGCTCTCGGGGCGATTGTCCTCGGCGAACGCGCGGTATTCGACGACCGCCCCGGGGCCGGCGCCGAGCTTCTCGAGGTCGAGCCGACCGACGCCGCGGAACGGCCCCTGCCGGTCGCCGCGGAAGATCACGATCGGGGGGGCGATCGCGGCGCCCTGCAGCCGGGCCTCGACGCCGACCCGCGCGAGGCCGAAGTCGGGATCGACCGCCCGCACGCCGATCGCGACCGGGGCGCCCGGCGGCACCCGTAGCACGGGCTCCTCCGGCGTCTCGATCGCCACCTCGGGTGCGAGGTCGGCCTGCACCTCGATGCGGTGCTCCATCTTCTCGACGATCACCTGCTCCCGCTGCTCGGACGTCGCGGCGCGGGGCTGGAAGAGCAGCCGGTAGCTCGCGTGCTCGGGACCGGTGCGGTCGGCGTTGAGCCGCAGCACGATCGCGCCCGTCGCACGGGCCAGATCACTCGAGCCGACCCGCAGCCGCTGGTCCCGCTTGCCCTCGCAGCCGAGGTCGATCCAGGCCGCCTCGAGCGGCTGGTTGCTCTCCGCGACGAGGGTCACCTTCGTCCCCTCGACGCCCCGCAGGTCACCCTGCCAGGCCACGGTCTCCGCAGCCAGCTTCGTGTAGGCCGGATACTCGTAGCGGACCTCGCGGACGATGAGCGCTGGCGCGTCGACCACCGCCACCCGGATCCGCTCGCTGCGGCCGTCGCCGGCGGCGATCACGAACTCGACCGGGCGGTCGAGGCCGCGCGACGCGTCCGGCAGCACGGCGACGTGCCGAGCGTCGCTGCCGCCGCGCGTCATCTCCGCCTGCCACGGTGCCGCGGCGGCATCGACGCCGCCGTCGTCCCGCAGCGGCGTCACGAAGAGCACGGGCCGTTCGTCGCGTCGCAAGCCGCGGATCTCCGCCGCGACCGCCAGCTGCCGGCCGCGGACGAGCGTGGCCGTGCCTTCGGCCACGGGCAGCACCCGGCCAGCGTCTGCCGCGCCCGGGGCCGCCGGATCCTCACCCGGCATCCGCCAGGAGAGCCGCGGCTGTTCGATCCGCACCCGCGTCGGAGCCGAGATGCCGAGCCACGGCACGACGAGCCGCGCGGCCGACACGACCAGGCTCTTCGGCGCCGCGAGTTCGTAGAGGCAGGCCGCCCCCACCAGCGCCGCCAACGCATAAGCGAGACGGACCGCCGTCGTGCGATCGATCACGCCCTCGGCCGGCACCTCCGCGAGTTCCCGCGCCGCCCGGCGGCCGATCGACCGTGCGACCCGCGGCGGCGCCGCGTCGGGGTTGGCCTGCACGAGCACGGCGTTGACCAGATCGTTGCGGAGCGCCGGGTTGTCGCGCTCGATCGCGCGGGCGGCGTAGACGAGGTTCACCCGGTAGCGGACGAGCGGCACGATCCAGCGGACCACGGCCGCGGCCACCGCCACGAGGCCGGCTGCCAGCCACGTCCAGCGGGCCCACCGCGGCAGGCCCCCCGGCACGAGCCAGTGCTCCACGACCACGCCACAGGCCAGCCAGGCCATGGCCGCCACCCCGGCCGCGAGCACGAAGGTGGTCAGGGCCACGCCCTTGAAGTCGGCGGTCGCCGCGGCGAGCCGCCGGGCGATGTACCGCTCCGACTTCGACTCGCCGTCCTCCCGCCACGCGGGCACGGCCAGCGGGTCGTCGCGCACCTCGGGAGCTGCCGTCGCCATCGCGAAACTCCCTGCCGTGGGGCCGGCACGGCGGTCGGGATCGGGGGCCGCGGCGGTCGGGCGACCGCCTTCTCCAAAGTATATCGGCCCGACCGGGCCCTCGGTTCGCCCGCGGCTTCCGCCGGCGGAAAATCCACCGCTCCGGCACGCCCTTGGAAAAGCCGGCCGTTTCGCCGATGCTGCGCGGGCCTGTTCCGCCCGTCCCGCGGATGCGGCGGCCGTCCCCAGGAAGCGGATCATGGCGCTGGTGCCCGACGCGGAGTCGTTCAAGCGGCTCGTCGACGGCACGGACCGCGGCCCCGCCGCCGCCCTGGCCCGCCTGGCCCTGGCCGCGGTCGCGGCGCCCTACGGCGTCGTCGTCGCCGCCCGCAACGCCGCCTACGATGCGGGCCTGCTCGGCGTCGCGCGGGCCGACGTGCCGGTGATCTCGATCGGCAACCTGACGCTCGGCGGCACCGGCAAGACGCCGCTGGTCGCCTGGACGGCCGCCCTGCTCGCGCGGCTCGCACGCCGACCCGCGATCGCGAGCCGCGGCTACGGCGCGCGGCCGGGCGAGACGAGCGACGAGGCGGCGGAACTCGCGATCCTGCTGCCGGGCGTGCCGCACTGTGCCGATCGCGATCGCAGGCGGGCGGCCGCGCGGGCCGTGGCCGCCGGCGCCGACGTGGTCGTGCTCGACGACGGCTTCCAGCATCGCCGCCTGGCCCGTGACCTCGACGTGGTCGCGATCGATGCGACCGACCCGTTCGGCTGCGGCCACCTCTTCCCGCGCGGCCTGCTCCGCGAGCCGCTCGCCGGTCTGGCCCGGGCCGACGCCGTCGTCCTCACGCGGTCCGCGGCGGTCGACCCGCCCCGCCGCGCCGCGATCCGCGCCGCCCTCGCCGCCGCCTGCGGCGGCCGCCTGCCGCCGGTGTGGGCCGAGGCCGACCACCGGCCGGTCGGGCTCCGCACCGCGTCCGGCGGCACGCGGTCGCTCGACGAGCTGCGCGGCCGGCGGGTCTTCGCCTTCGCCGGCATCGGCAATCCCGCCGCGTTCCGCGCGGCCCTCGCCGGGCTCGGTGCCGACGTCGTCGGCTTCCGCCCGCTCCCCGACCACCACGCCTACGGGGCCGCGGATGTCGACGCGCTCGGCGCGTCCGCGGCGGCCGCCGGCGCCGACCTCGTGGTGACGACGCTCAAGGACCTCGTCAAGGTGCGGCGCGACGCGATCGGCGACCGGCCGCTCGCGGCGGTCGAGATCGCGCTGGCGTTCGCGTCCGGCGCCGCCGACCTGGAGGCCGCGATCCGGGCCGCCGTGGCCGGCCGGGCCGCGGCGGAGGCGAGGCCGTGATGCCCGCCTCGAGGCCGCGCAGGTTCGTGCTCGTCGATCCCTGCCTGACCGGACTGGGATCGCATCCGTATCACTACGCCGCGCTGGTGCGGGGGGCGGCCGCGGCCGCGGGCTGCGACTGCCTGGTCGTGACGCACCGCGAGTTCGCCGCTGCGCCGGCCGACTGGCGGGTGCTGCCGGCCTTCACGCACACGGCCTATTCAAAGTACACGCTCGCCGGCGGCCTCGACCGGCTCGACGCCCGCGGCCGGCCGCCCCTCCTGCCCGAGTTCCCGTGGACGGCCCATCACGCCGCACGGCGGCGGGAGGAGCGAATCGCCGCCTTCGCCCGCGAGGTCGCTCCCGCGCTCGCCGGGCTCGAGGCGGGCGACGTCGTGCTCGTGGCCACCGCATCGGAGCTCGAGGCTGCCGGCCTGGCGCGGGCGATCGCCGCCGCCCGGCCGCCTCGGGGTGTCGGCTGGCACGTGCAGTACCACATGCCGATCGAACCGGCCTTCGCCGCCGACGGCGCCGGTCAGGCGGGACGGCTCGCCGCGGCCCGCGCCACGCTCGCGGCCGCGACGGCCGCG
Source organism: Pirellulales bacterium (assembly GCA_044238145.1). Lineage (GTDB taxonomy): Bacteria > Planctomycetota > Planctomycetia > Pirellulales > UBA1268 > QWPN01. The sequence continues at coordinate 12,085 of JBIIDT010000081.1, forward strand.
GCCGCGCCCCACGTGATCCGCCACCACGCCACGACGGACGAGCTCGCGGCCCAGTACGCGCGGCTCGTGGCGGGGCCGGTCGGCACGCTGCCCTACCCCGTCCAGGTCGCCGCCGGGCCCGCCCGCGATGCCGCCGGCCCGCTGCGGGTCGCGTGCCTCGGCGACGCCCGGCCCGAGAAGCACTCCGCATGCCTCGCCGACGTCGTCGCGGCGGCACAGCGCGACGCGGACCTGCGCGACCGGCTGCGGTTCGCCGTGCAGGCGAACGTCGGTTTTCCGCCCGACTCGCGGCGGCCCGAGTACCGGGCCGTGACGCGGACGCTCGCGGCGCTCGCCCGGGCCGCGGCGGACGGGGCACCCGTCGAACTGCTGGCCGGACCGCTCGACGCGGCGACCTACGCCCGCGAACTCGCCGCGGCGGACGTCGTGCTCCTGCCGTACGATCAAGGTCGGTATCGCAGCCGCTGTTCGGGCGTCGTGCTCGAAGCCCTCGCGGCCGGTGCGGTGCCGATCCTCACCGGAGGCGGATGGATGGCCAGGCAGCTCGCGGCGCCGCTCGCGCATCATGCCGCCGCCGTCGCCGCCCGGGGTCGGCCGCTCGCGACTCGGCGGATCGATGGCCCGCGAATCGGCCCGCGGCCGCTGTTTATCGATCTGCCCACGCGGACCGCCGCGGACGCCGGGGTCGTGGTGGTGGAGATGGCGTGGCCGGACGGGCGGCTGGCGACGCCGCCGGTGCGGGTGGCGCTCGAGGGCGGCGGGCCGCGGCCGCCGACGGTGCTGGCCGCCGGTGGGCCCGCCGCGGCGGTCTTCCCGCTGCCGGCCGCCGGCGCGGCGGGCGCGCGGCTCGAGTTCACCGCCGCCTGCGGCGCCGCCGCCGCCGAGCCGTCCACGATCACGATCCGCGACCTCGCCGTCACGGGCCCCGTGCCAGCCGCCGCGGTCGGCCTCGTGATCGCGGCGCCGGAGGACGTGCCCGCCGCCCTCCGCGAGGTCGTGCGTCATGCGGCACACTACCTGGCCACCGCGGCGGCCCACGCCCCGGCCGTCCGCGACGCGGCGAACGCGGCCGCGGTGGTGCGGAGGCTGCTGGCATGACCACGCCCCGGGGCGCGGCGATCGACGTCTCGATCCTCGTCAACACGTTCGAGAAGCCCCGGCACCTGGCGCTGGTGCTCGAGTCGATCGCGCTGCAGCGGGCGGCCTGCCGGCTGGAGGTGATCGTCTCCGACGAC
>JBIIDT010000082.1:0-13167 GCA_044238145.1 Pirellulales bacterium
GCCGCCTACCTGCCGGTGCTGCTCGATCCGCGGCACACGTCGTGGCGGCCGCGGGCCACGGTCGAGGACGATCCGTCGTTCAAGCAGTTGATCCCCTACTGCGTGCTCGCCTGGCGGGCGGTCGACGGCGGGCGGCGGTACTTCGCCTACACCCGCGGCGGCGGCCAGAGCGAGGCCCGGCTGCGGGCGAAGCGGTCGGTTGGCATCGGCGGCCACATCTCGAGCACCGATGGCGAGCACGGCGACGACACGTCCTACGAGGCCGGGATGCGGCGGGAGATCGCCGAGGAGATCGCGATCGGCGGCGGCTGGACGAGCCGCTGCGTGGGGCTCATCAACGACGACTCCAACGCCGTCGGCAGCGTGCACCTGGGGATCGTCCACGTGCTGGAACTGGAGCGGCCGGAAGTCGCCTCCCGGGAGAGCGAGCTGGTCGAGTGCGGCTTCGAGTCGCTGGAGCAGCTGCTCGCCGACCGCGGGCGGTTCGAGACCTGGTCGCAGATCACGCTCGACGCCCTCGCCGAAGGTAGACTCGGCTGACCGGTGCCAGTCGCCGGCCGAGCCATGATCTACCTCGACAACCACGCCACGACCCGGCTCGACCCGCGGGTGCTCGAGGCGATGCTGCCGTGGCTCACCGACCACTACGGCAACGCCGGGAGCATGACCCACGAGATGGGCCGCGTGGCCCGGGAGGCGGTCGAGGCCGCGCGGGAGGGCTTCGCCGCAGCGGTCGGGGCGACGGCGCGGGAGATCGTGTTCACCAGCGGTGCGACGGAGAGCGCGAACCTGGCGATCCTCGGCACCGCCGCGCGGGCGCGGGCGGCGGGCCCCGCCGACGCGCGGCACCACGTGGTCACGCTCGAGACCGAGCACCATGCCGTGCTCGATCCCGTCGAGCACCTCGAGCGGCAGGGCGTCGCCGTCACCCGGCTGGGCGTCGTGCGGCAGGGGGAGGCGGGCGTGCCGGGGCGGATCCGGCTCGACGACCTGGAGGCGGCCCTGCGGCCGGAGACGTGTCTCGTGTCGGTGCTCCTCGCCAACAACGAGGTCGGCGTCGTCCAGGACGTGGCGGCGATCGCGGCGCTCGCCCACGCGAAAGGCGCGATCGTGCACGTCGACTGCGCGCAGTCCGTCGGCCGGATGCCGGTGGACGTCGACGCGCTGGGGGCGGATCTCGCCAGCTTCTCGGCGCACAAGTTCCACGGGCCGAAGGGGGCCGGCGCGCTTTACGTGCGGCGCCGGGGTCGGGCGGTGCGGCTCGAGCCGCTCGTGTTCGGTGGCGGGCAGGAGCGGGGCATGCGGAGCGGCACGCTCGACGTGCCGGGGATCGTGGGGCTCGCGGCGGCGGCGGGAGTGGCGGTCGCCGGCCTGGCCGACGAGGGGCCGCGAATGCGCGGCTTGCGGGACCGGCTCTGGGAGCGGCTCGCCGGCGGGATTCCGGGTCTCGTCCTCAACGGTCCGACCCTCGACGCGCACGATGCCGCCGGCGTTCCGCTGCGGCTCGTCAACAACCTCAACGTCCACGTGCCCGGCGTCGACGGGCAGACCCTCCTGGCGACACTCGCCCGCGACGATCTCGCCGTGAGTTCGGGAAGCGCCTGCTCGTCGGAGCAACCGCGGCCGAGCCACGTGCTCCTGGCCCTCGGCCTCGACGAGGACCAGGCCCGCGCGAGCCTGCGATTCGGCCTCTCTCGCTTCACGACGGCGGAGGAAGTGGACACGGCCGCCGCCCGGATCGCCGCCGGCGTCGCCAGGCTGCGGGCGTGACTCGGTTTCCAAAAGGGTTCAGTAGTCTTGCGGTCGATGCTTCGGGAGGGGCGCAGCGAACGTCCGGCGAGAGGGCACCGGCAACCCCGACCCCCGCGGCTGATCCCGGCCTTTGCCTTTCCGACGGCGAGGGATAAACTTTCCACATGGCGGGCTGCGTTATTTCAGCCCCCCGGGACACTGCAGGAGAAAACGCCCATGTCGGTCACGCTCACGGAAAAAGCCGCCTCCGAGGTCAAGAAGATCATCGCCGACCAGAAACTCGATCCGGCCACGGTGCTGCGGGTCGGCGTCGCCGGCGGCGGCTGCAGCGGCTTCCAGTATTCGCTGGGCTTCGACACCCAGTTCGATCCCAAGGCCGACACGAAGTCGGAGCAGCACGGCGTGGCCGTGGTCGTCGACCGGAAGAGCGACCTGTTCCTCGACGGCACGACCCTCGACTTCCACGAGGGGATCGACAAGCGGGGCTTCACCTTCAACAACCCGAACGCCAAGAAGAGCTGCGGCTGCGGCAGTTCGTTCCAGGCCTGATCGTGGCTGAAGGCAAGGTTCACATCGTCGGCATCGGCGACGATGGTGTCGACGGCATGACGGCCCAGGCCCGGCGGCTCGTCGAGGCCGCCGATCTGCTCCTCGGGCCGGAGTCGTGCGCGACCCTGCTGCCCACGGCCCTGCGGACGCGGCTGGAGTCGGCCGCGGGGCTCGAGGACCTCGTCGACCGGATCGAGGCGGCCGGGCCGAAGCGGGTGGTCGTGCTCGCGTCGGGCGATCCGCTGTTCTACGGAACGGCACGCTACGTGTGTTCCCGGCTCGGCAAGGACCGGTTCGAGGTCGTGCCGCACGTGAGCAGCATGCAGCTGGCCTTCGCCCGCGTGAAGGAGTCGTGGGAGGACGCCTTTCTCGCCAACCTCGCCGGCCAGTCGATCGAGCGGGTCATCGACAAGGTGCGGTCGGCCGAGACGGTCGGGCTGTTCACGAGCGAGCAGTGGCCGCCGGCCGCGGTCGCCCGGGCCCTGCTCGACGAGGGCATCGACTCCTTCCAGGCCTATGTCTGCGAGAATCTCGGCTCGCCCGACGAGCGGGTGACGCAGGGCTCGCTGGCCGACATCGCCAAGGATTCGTTCGGTCCGCTGAACGTGATGATCCTCGTGCGCAAGGCCCGCGCGGCCGAGCCCGGGCAGGCGGGCAACCGGCTGTTCGGCAACGCGGACGAGTGCTTCCTGCAGTCGCGGCCCAAGCGGGGCCTGCTCACGCCGGCCGAGGTCCGGGCGCTGGCGCTCGCGGAACTCGCCCTCCGGCCCGACAGCGTGGTGTGGGACGTGGGGGCGGGCAGCGGCTCGGTGGGCCTCGAGGCGGCGCGGATCGCGCACGCGGGAACCGTGCACGCCGTCGAGATGGATCCGGACGATCACCAGCTGATCCGCGAGAACGCCCGCCGGTTCGGCGTCACGAACCTGCAGCCCGTCCTCGGCCGGGCGCCTGAGGCCTGGGCGGACCTGCCCGATCCCGACGCCATCTACGTGGGGGGCAGCGGCCGCGACGTCGCCATGCTCGTGGAGAAGGCCTGGGAGCGACTCAAGCCCGGCGGCCGGCTGGTGACGGCCTGCAACAGCATCGAGAACCTGGCCGCCGTGCACGCGCTGCTGCGGTCGCGGTCGGGCGACGCCGCGTACTGGATGGTGAACATCGCCCGGGGCATCGAGCAGATGGACCGCATCCGCTTCGAGGCGATCAACCCGATGTTCCTCATCGCCGGCACGAAGCCCCGATGACCGCCGCGCCGCTCCCCGAGCCGCTCGACGTGATCGCCGTGGGTGCCCATCCCGACGACGTCGAGATCGGCTGCGGCGGCACGCTCGCCCTGCTCGCGTCGCGGGGTGCGCGGACGGGCATCGTGGACCTGACCGACGGCGAGCCGACGCCCCGGTCGAGCGGCCCCGCGGAGCGGCTCGCGGAGGCGGCGGCGGCCGCGCGGGTGCTCGGCGTGACGCACCGGGAGAACCTCGGGTTTCCCAATCGGCGGCTGTTCGACTCGTTCGAGGTGCGCGTGGCCCTGGCGAAGGTGCTGCGCCGCTGGCGGCCGCGGCTCGTGATCGGCATCGCCGAGAAGACGCCGCTCGCCTCGCCCGACCACGCCCAGGCGGTGGCCATCACCGAGGCGGCCGTCTTCTACTCGCGGCTCTCGAAGTGGGACGACACGTTCGACCACCTGCCGGTGCACACCGTGCCGCACCTGCTCGGCTACTTCCTGTTCGCCGGCATCCCGGCGGTGCCCCCGGGCCACTGGCCGCTGGTGGTGGACATCGCCGGCCACCTGGAGACGAAGCTCGAGGCGATCGGCTGCTACAAGTCGCAGTTCCCGCCGGAGAAGGCCCACGTCTTTCCGCGGGTGCGGGCGATGGCGGAAACGACCGGGATCATGGCGGGCTGCGCCGCGGGCGAACTGCTCGCGTCGAGCCGCATGCCGTGCACGGGCGACCCGCTGGGCATGTTGTTTCCCGGATCCTCGGCATGACGGCGAGCGGGTCCGCGGACGTCGTCGTGATCGGGGCGGGACTCGCGGGGCTGTGCGCCGCGGGCGAACTCATCGCCGCCGGCCTGCGGGTGCTCGTCGTCGACAAGGCGCGGGGCATTGGCGGGCGGATGGCAACCCGCCGCCTCGGGGCGGCCGTGTGCGACCATGGGGCGCAGTTCTTCACCGTCCGCGGGAGGGATTTTGGCGGAATGGTGGCCGACGCGCAGTCGCGCGGTGTCGTCGCGACCTGGTGCGAAGGCTTCGCGCAGGCGGTGGGCGACGGGAGCCTGACGGCCGCCGGCGACGGCCATCCGCGGTGGCGGGGAGTTCGGGGGATGACCGACCTCCCCAAGTGGCTGGCTGCACGGCTCGACGCCGACGCTGGGGGACGGTGCGAGATCCGGACGCAGGCCACGGTCAAGGCCGTGGCGACGGCGGCGGGCGGGGTGCGCATCGACCTGGAACATGGAACCGGCGACCGCGTCACGATCACCGCCCGCGGCGCGATCCTCACGGCGCCCGTGCCGCAGGCGCTCGACCTGATGGCCGCCGGCGGGATGTTCGGGCCGGGTGGTGGCATGGATCCTGCGGCGCATGGGTCGCTGGCTTCCGTCACCTACGATCCGTGCTTCGCCCTGATGCTCGTCCTCGACCGGCCGAGTCGGGTGCCGCCGCCGGGCGGCATCCAATTCGCGGCCGGAGCGGAACCGATCGCGTGGCTGGCCGATAACCTCCAGAAGGGGATCTCGACCATTCCGGCGCTCACCGTGCACGCCACCGGCCGATTCAGCCGCGAGCATTTCGACGCGCCGCCGGACGAGGTGGCCGCGATCCTGCTCGATGCCGTGCGGCCGTGGATCGACGGTGATCCGGCCACGGCCGTGGTCGAGCGGTCGTTGCACCGTTGGAAGTTCGCCCTGCCAACGACGGTGCTCGCCGAACCGCTGGTCGTCGCCTCGGCCACGCCACCGATCGCCTGCTGCGGCGACGCCTTCGCCGGCCCCCGGGTCGAGGGTGCGGCCGTGAGCGGACTGTCCGCCGGTCGTTGGATGGCCGGTGTGCTCGGTTGAAGGCTTGCGGAAAGGCCCCGCGGGCCGACAAGATGGTGCGGCTTCGCCGTCGAGGCGAGGCGATCCCTCGTTCCCGGAGTCATGATCATGGCCACGGCCACCGCGCCCCGTCTCTTGCCAGAAGTTGAAAAGTTCCTCGCCGGCACGCCTCTCAAGAGCGTGGTGGGCGGCAAGGACGTGGCCGGATCGAGCGGCGCGACGATGGCCACCCGGGACCCCGGCACGGGCGAGACGATCGCCGAGTTCTGCGTGCTCGATGCCGCCGACGTGGACGCCGCCGTGAAGGCCGCGAACCACGCCTTCAAGCACTCCGGCTGGGCCACCATGCCCCCCAACGAGCGCGGCGTCCACATCCATCGGCTGGCCGACGCGCTCGAGAAGCACAAGCCGATCATCGGCCAGATCGAGGCCCTCGACGCCGGCAAGATTCTCGGCCAGGCCCTCGGCGACGTGCAGAACTGCGTCGACACGCTCCGCTACTTCGCCGACATGGCGATGCACGTGCAGCGCCGCAACGTGCTCGCCGTCGCCGGGCACGAGGCCTGGACGACGCGGAACCCGTGGGGCGCCTGCGGCTTCATCTTCCCCTGGAACTTTCCGCTGCTGCTCATCGGCTGGGGCGTCTCGCCGGCCCTCGCCGCGGGCAACACGATCGTCATCAAGCCGGCCGAGGACACCCCGCTGTCGGCCCTCTACCTGGCGCGGCTGGCCCGCGACGTCGGCATCCCCGACGGCGTGATCAACGTCGTGACCGGCACCGGGGCCGGGGCGGGGGCGGCGCTCTCGGCCCATCCGGGCCTCAAGCGGATGTCGTTCACGGGCTCGCCCGAGGTGGGCCGGCTCGTGGGCGAGGCCTGCGGGCGGAACCTCGTGCCGGTGAAGCTGGAACTCGGCGGCAAGGGGGCGGCCGTCGTGTTCGACGACGTCGACGTGCCCACCACGGCTGCGAAGCTCGTGGGAGCGATCACGTTCCACACCGGCCAGGTGTGCTGCGACGCCACCCGGTGGATCGTGCACGAGAAGGTCTACGACGCCTTCGTCGCCGAGTGCCGCAGCCGGATGGGGCAGGTGCACGTCGGCCACCAGCTCGACGGCGGCTCGACGATGGGGCCGGTGGTGAACGCCAAGCAGCGGCAGCGGGTGCTCTCGTACCTGGAAAAGGGCGTCGCCCAGGGCGCCCAGGCGCTCGTCGCCGGCGGGCCCGCGGAGGTGAGCGGCTGCGACGGCTATTTCGTGAAGCCGGCCCTGCTCGCCGGGTCGTTCGACAACGTGGCGGCCCGCGAGGAGATCTTCGGACCCGTGGCCTACCTGACGCGGTTCAAGACGGACGACGAGGCGGTGGCGTTGGCCAACGACACCGACTACGGCCTCGCCAACAGCGTGTGGACGACCGACCTCGGCCGGGCGGCCCGGGTGGCGGAGTCGATGGTCGCCGGCAACAGCTGGATCAACGCCCACAACGTCTTCCCGCGGGGCGTGCCCTACGGCGGCGTCAACAAGAGCGGCGTGGGCGGCGGCGTGAACTCGATCGAGACGCTGTTCGACTACTGGCGGAGCCAGTCGATCGTGCGGCCGCTGTGAGCGCTCATGGCGGGGGCTCGCGCGACTTCGGAGGAGTACGTCGCGTCCGTGGGCGGCGGGGTTGCCCATGTCCTCTCGGCGGACGTTCGCGTCCGCCCTCCGGGCTTCCGCTCACTGCGTGTCCGCTGCGCTTCGGCATCCATGCCTGCGCTTGCTCCCACAGCCCGCTCGAGGACATGGGCAACCCCGCCCGGCGATCCACGAGCGGAGTGGCGTGATCCAAGGCCCTGGGCGAGGAGCATGCGAATTGGTGCGAGGAACTCGTTGTTGCCATGAATGACGACGTGATCATCGTCGGTGCGGGGCTCGCGGGGCTGGCCTGCGCGCGGGAGCTCGTGCGGGCCGGGAGGCAGGTCACCGTGCTCGAGGCTGCGGACCGTGTGGGGGGGCGCGTCGCGACCGACACCGTGGACGGCTTCCGCATCGACCGCGGTTTTCAGGTCTACAACGACGCCTATCCCGAGGGCCGGCGACAGCTCGACCTCGCGGCCCTCGACCTCGGCGCCTTCGAGCCGGGCGCGGTGATCGCCGAGGGTGGCCGGCTCCGGCGGGTGAGCGACCCGTGGCGCCGGCCGCTGGCAGCCATCGGCGGGCTGCTCGACGGCACGGTGGGCATCGCCGACGCGCTGCGGACCGCGCGGCTGCGGGCCGACGTGCTCGGCGCCCTGCGGGCCGGTTTGCTCGATCCCGACGCGTCGGGCACTGCGGGCGAGCGGACCACCCGCGAGGAACTGGCGGCCCGCGGCTTCTCGGACGGCTTCGTGCGGCGGTTCTTCGTGCCCTTCTTCGGCGGCGTGTTCCTGGAGCGGGATCTCGACACGGCGGCGAGCGTGTTCCTCTTCGACTTCGCGATGTTCTCGCTGGGCCGCGCCTGTCTGCCACGCGGCGGGATGGATGCGATCCCGAGGCAACTCGCCGCGGGCCTGCCGCCGGGCAGCGTGCGGCTCGGCACGCGGGTGCGGGGCGTGGAACCCGGGCGCGTGACGCTCGATGACGGGAGTTCGCTGCCCGCGGCAGCCGTCGTGGTGGCGACGGACGGCTCGGCAGCCGCCCGCATCCTGCCGCCGCCGCATGGCGATCGGCTCGCCACGCGACGCTGGAAGGGGACGCGGCTGGTCGCGTTCGCGGCCGACCGCTCGCCGCTGTCGAGCCGTACGCTCGTGGTGAACGGCGATGCCGCGGGCCCGATCGACAACCTCAGCGTGCCGTCGGACGTGGCCGCGGGGTACGCGCCGACGGGCAGTGCTGTCGTCTGCGTTTCGATCCGCGGCGACTGGCCCGGCGCCGACGACGACCTGCCGGAGGCGGTCCGCCGGCAGGCCGAGGGGTGGTTCGGGGCAGGGCCGGCGTCGTGGCGGCACCTCGCGACAGTGCAGGTGCCACACGCCCTGCCCGACGAGTCGCCGGCCGCGCGCGGGGCGCGGCCCGCGTCGCAGCGGCTCGCTCCGGGCCTGTTCCTGTGCGGTGACCACTGCACCAGCGCCTCGATCAACGGGGCCCTCGAGAGCGGCCGCAGGGCCGCCGTTTCCGTGCTCCGGCCGTGAGTCCTGGTGGTTCCGAATAAGGGCCCTTCCGAAGCCCGGGCGACCCACGGGGAAAATTGCTGTTATGCCCGGGTTGCCGCTGCGGTCTTTCCCATATACAGTTGATTCAAACGCCTGTTTGAAACCGGGAATCCCCATGGCCCACGTCGAACAAACCCGCGAGCCGAAGCCCCACGACGACCCCCGGGAGCGGATCCTGCGGTCGGCGGGCCGGGAGTTCGCCGAGCGGGGCTACGACGCCGCCACGGTCCGCGACATCTGTGCCGCGGCGGGCGTGAACGTGGCCGCCGTCAACTACTACTTCGGCGACAAGCGGCGGCTGTACATCGAGAGCGTCAAGCACGCGCACGAGGAGCGGGTCCGCCAGGTGCCGCAGCCCGACTGGGCCCCCGGCACCCCGGCCGCGGCGAAGCTCCGCGACTTCGTCGGCAACCTCCTGGAGCGGATGCTCGGCGACGGACAGCAGCCGTGGCAGGTGAAGCTCATGATGCGGGAGGTGCTCCAGCCCACGGAGGCCTGCCGTGAACTCGTCGAGGATTACATCCGGCCGCACTTTGGCATCCTGCTGGGGATTCTCGACGAGCTGGTCGGCGGCTCGCTGCCGCCGTCGGAACTGCGCCGCATCGGCCTGAGCATCATCGGGCAGTGCTTCCTCTACCGGGCCGCCGGGGAGGTGGTCGCCATGCTCGTGCCACCGGGCGAGATCGACGCCTTCCACACCCCGCGGGCGATCGCCGACCACGTCACCCGGTTCGCGCTGGCGGCCGTCGGGGTCGGGCCGCCGGTCGCCGGAGCGGGATCCGTTTCGCCGTCGCAGGATGTCGTCGCATGAGCGTCGTTCGTACGATCGCCGGCTGGGTGTTGCCGCTGGTCATTCTGGCAGCGGGCATCGCGGTGTTCCTGGGATTGGGAACCCAGCCGCCGCCGGTCCGGAAGGAAACGCCCGCGGTGGCCGCGTTGGCGGTGCGGACGGTGGTCGCGGAGTCGGTCACAGGCGGCCTGACGATCGACGCCGACGGCGCCGTCGTGCCGCTGCGCGAGGTGACGCTCGCGGCCGAGGTGGCCGGCCGGGTGCGGAGCAAGTCGGCCGACTGCAACGAAGGGCACTTCGTCAAGGCCGGCAGCCCGCTCTTCGAAATCGATCCCCGCGACTACGAGCTCGACGTCGAGCGGCTGGAGCGGGAACTCGCGCAGGCGGCGTTGGCGATCGAGGAGGTGGACGAGGAGCTGGGCCAAAATGCGACCTCCACGGACATCGCACGGCGACAGGTGGAATTGGCCCGACGCGAGGCCGCCCGGCTGGAGAACCTCAAGGCCGGCAAGATCGTCACGGAGTCCGATCATGACCGCGCCCTGCGCGACGAGCTGACGGCGACCAATGCGCTGACCGCGATGGAAGGTCAGAGGCGGGTGCTCACGAAGCGCCGCAACCGGCTGCTGGAGGCGAAATCGTTGGCGGCGACGATGCTGCAGAAGGCCCGGCTCGACCTGGAGCGGACGAAAATCACGGCCCCGCTGGACGGCGTGATCGTCGAGGACAAGGTGGAACAGGGCTCGTTCGTCGCCAAGGGCACGTCGCTGGTCACGATCGAGGACACCAGCGCCGTCGAGGTGCGCACGAGCCTGGAGATGGACGATGTCGCCCGGATCTGGGGCAGCCGGACGGATCCCGCCGCCGGGACCGGCCGGGAGTCGTTCGACACGCCCGCCACGGTGGTGTTTCGCATCGGCGACGCGGCGTTCGAGTGGGACGGCGTGCTGTCCCGCCAGGAGGGCCGCGGCCTCGACGAGAAGACCAGGACGCTCCCCTGCCGCGTGCTCGTGCGTGAGCCGGGTCGCGTCCGTGCCCTCGACCGCTACGGCGCCACGATGTCCCAGCCGCCGGCTGGCACGCCGCGGTCGCTCCTCCGGGGGATGTTCGTGCAGGTGCATGTGCACGTCGACTCCCGCGAGCCGCTCGTCTCGATTCCCGAGGAGGCGCAGCGGCCCAGCGGCGACGTGTGGGTGATGCGCGAGGGGCGGTTGGAGGTGCTGCGGCCCCGGGCCGTTCAGGCTGCGGGCGGCCGGCTGATTTTTGACGCGGCGTCGTCCGGGCTGTTGCCCGGCGATCGGATCGTGGTCTCGCAGATCGCCTCGCCGCGGCCGGGCATGGCGCTCGTCGAGGCCGGCCAGCCCGCCTCGCTCCCGGCGGCGCGGGTCGAGCCGGAGACCGGGGAGGACGCGACGTGAGGTCGATCGTCTCCTGGACGGTCCGCAACATGCCGGCGATGAACACGCTGGTCATCGCCATCCTGCTCGTGGGCGGCCTGGCCTTCGCGTCGATGCGGCGCGAGGTGTTTCCGGAGTTCGACCTGGAGATCGTGCTTGTCACCGTGCCCTATCCCGGGGCCACGCCCGACGAGGTGGAAGAGGGCATCTGCCAGAAGGTCGAGGAGGCCTGCCGGAGCGTGGCCGGCATCAAGAAGATCACGAGCGTCGCCCAGGAGGGCATGGGCTACTGCGTCTTCGAGCTGCAGGAGAGCGTCAAGGACGTGCAGAAGACGCTCGGCGAGATCCGCTCGGAGGTGGAGCGGATCCCGAGCATGCCGGAGCTGGCCGAGGATCCCAAGGTCGAGCAGGTCACGCTCCGGACTGCCGCCATCAAGGTGGGCGTGCTCGCCCCGCCCGGCACCGCGCTCGACACGGGCGCAGAACTGGAACTGCGGGACGTGGCCGAACTCGTCCGCGACGACCTGCTCGCCTTGCCGGCCGTGTCGGCGGCCAACCTGCTCGGGGCCCGCGACTATCAGGTCGACATCGAGATTTCCGAGGAGACGCTCCGCAAGTACGGCCTTTCGCTGCAGAAGGTGGCCGACATCGTCCGCCGCGAGAACCTGGAGCTGCCGGGAGGCACGATCCGCAGCGAGCAGGGCGAGATTCTCCTCCGCGGCAAGAACAAGCGGTACGTCGGCACCGAAATCGCGAAGCTCCCGCTCGTGACGCTGCCCGATGGCCTCGTGCTCACGGTCGGCGACCTGGGAACGGTCCGCGACGAGTTCGCCGACGTGGCTTCCCTGAACCAGATCAACGGCCGGCCGGGGATGGTGATCTCCATCGACCGCAGCTCCGGCGAGGACCTGCTGGCGATGGTGGCCGCGGTGAAGAAGTACGTGGCCGAGGCGAAGCCGCCGGCCGGTTATGAGTTCGCCGTCTGGGCCGACCAGTCGATCGACGTCCGCGACCGGCTGGAAATGCTGCTCAGCAACGGTCTCCAGGGGCTGGTGATCGTGTTCGTGATGCTGGCCCTGTTCCTCGACCTCAAGATCGCCTTCTGGGTGGCGATGGGCATCCCGTTCTCGATGCTCGGCACCGGGGCCTTGATGTTCGCCACGGACCAGACGCTCAACATGCTCTCGATGTTCGCCTTCCTGATGGCGATCGGGATCGTCGTGGACGACGCGATCGTCGTCAGCGACAACGTCGACCGCCACCGGCGGATGGGCAAGAGCCTCACGCAGGCCGCGATCGACGGCACGGTGGAGGTGGTGCCGAGCGTGATCTCCAGCGTGCTCACGACCGTGATCACGTTCCTGCCGCTGTGCTTCGTGTCCGGCGTGATGGGGAAGTTCATCGCCGTCATGCCGTTCGCCTTCATCTCCACGCTCCTCGTGTCGTTGGCCGAGTCGACGCTCGTCCTGCCGGGTCACCTGGCGCACGAAAAGAACCTCGTGTTCACGATTTTCGGAATCGTGCTCTATCCGCTGCGGCTCCTGCTGCCCGCGGTCGCATGGCTGCAGCGGGCCTGCGACCGTGGCCTGAAGTGGTTCGTGAAGCACGTCTACGCGCCGGCCCTGGATGTTGCCCTCGACAATCGCCTGGCGGTGCTCGCCGGTGCCGCGTGCATCCTGCTCGTGGCCCTGGGGATCGTCCGCAGCGGTGTCACGCCCTTCCTCTTGTTTCCCAAGATCGACGCCAACCGGCTCCTGGCGAAGGTCGTGTTTCCCGACGGCACGCCGGCGAGCATTACCGAGGAGGCCACGGCCCGGCTGGAACAGGCCGCCATGGCCGCGTCGCGGGACCTGTCGCCGGCCGGCAAGCCGATTGTGGAACTCGTCCATCGGGCCGTGGGTCAGGTGGCGGCCCAAGGTGAGATCGGTCCTGATGCACGGCAGAGCGGCAGCCACGTGGGCGCGGTGGCGATCGAACTCGTCGACGGTCAGGATCGGAACGTGACCAGCGAGCAGTTCATCAGTGAGTGGCGGCGGCTGGCGGGCGAGTTCGCCGGTACCGAGTCGCTGATCTTCGGCACGGAGAACATCGGTCCCGGCGGCAAGACCATCGAGTTCAAGCTGCTGGCGTCCGCCGAACCCGAGGCCGTGCGCCAGTTGGAAGCGGCCGTGGAAAAGTCGAAGGAATGGCTCGCCCAGTATCCCGGCGTGATCGACATTGACGATGACTCGCGGCCCGGCAAGTGGGAGTACCAGATCAAGATCAAGCCCAAGGCCGAGGCGATGGGTGTCTCGCTGGCCGATTTGGCGGGCACGATCCGGGCGTCGTTCTACGGCGAGGAGGTGATGCGGCTGCAGCGGGGGCGGCACGAGGTGAAACTCATGGTCCGCTACCCGCAGGCCGAGCGGCGGACGCTGGCGACGCTGGAGGAGATCCGCGTCACCGGGCCCGACGGCGTGAAGCGGCCGGTCGGCGAACT